>NZ_JBXWQU010000013.1:0-113214 GCF_059612545.1 Ruegeria sp. SAZD011
AAGGTTGCTCATCATTCAGGTCTCCTTGCGAGCCCTGAATCACGGCAGATGACCAAAATCAATGGGTCTGGAGCCTATGTGACCGTTCGGGCCAGATTGCCGCATAAGCAATTGCCAACAGGTTAAAAGGCAAAAAGGCGCGGTGTCCCGCGCCCTTTTTCACCTTGTTCGGCGTGGTTACTCTGCGCCGTCCTCTTCCTCGTCGTCGCGCTCGGCGATCCAGGCGACGCTGACGACCTCTTCACCCTTGCCGGTGTTGAAGACCCGGACACCACCGGCACCGCGCGAGCGGAAAGAGATGCCTTTGACCGGACAGCGGATCGACTGGCCCTTGGAGGTGGCCAACATGATCTGGTCCTCAAGCTCGACCGGGAAGGTGGCGACAATGGCGCCGCCCCGCATCGCGCCGACCCCCTGGCCGCCGCGCCCGCTGACGCGGTAATCATGGGCCGAGGTCAGATTGCCGATGCCCGCGCGGTTGATGGTCACCAGCAGATCGTTGGCGGCCAGCATCTCTTGATAGCGTTCCTCGGACAGGGTGCCTTCGGCGACTTCGCCCTCGGCGTCATCGCTGGCGTCGTCCTCGGTCACATCGTTGCCCAGTTCGCCCCGGAACCGTTTGATGAAGGCATTGCGCTCCCACGGTTCGGCGCTGAAGTGGCGGATGACGGACATGGAAACGACCTCATCCCCCGTATTGACCAGCCTGATCCCGCGCACACCGGTGGATTCACGCGAGTTGAAAACGCGCACATCGGTGGAACGGAAGCGGATCGCCCGACCCGAGTTGGTCACCAGCAACACGTCATCGTCTTCGGAGCAGATGCGCGCATTGACCAGGCGAATTGACCCGTCTTCGGGCAATTTCATCGCGATCTTGCCATTGCGGCGCACATTGGTGAAATCCGACAGCCGGTTTCGGCGCACGTCTCCGCCAGTGGTTGCAAACACGATTTGCAGGTTTTCCCATTCCTCGTCCGGCACATCGACCGGCATGATCGCGGCGATTGAAACCCCGGTCGGGATCGGCAGGATGTTGACGATGGCCTTACCCTTGCCGGTGCGCCCCGACTGCGGCAGGCGCCAGGTCTTGAGCTTGTAGACCATGCCATCGGTGGTAAAGAACAAGAGCTGCGTATGCGTGTTGGCCACGAAGAGGGTGGTGACCACGTCCTCTTCCTTGGTCTGCATGCCGCTCAGACCCTTGCCACCGCGTTTCTGGGCACGGAAATCGGCCAGCGGGGTACGCTTGATATAGCCGCCCGAGGTCACGGTCACCACCATGTCCTCGCGCTCGATCAGGTCCTCATCGTCCATATCGCCGGCCCAGTCGACGATCTCGGTGCGGCGGGGCACCGCGAATTGCTCGCGCACTTCGCGCAGCTCGTCGGCGATGATCCCCATGATCCGCTCGCGCGACCCCAGAATCTCAAGGTATTCCTTGATCTTGCCGGCAAGAACCTCAAGCTCGTCGGTGACTTCCTTGACCCCCAGTTGGGTCAGGCGCTGCAAGCGCAGGTCAAGGATGGCGCGGGCCTGCACCTCTGTCAGGTTATAGGTGCCGTCCTCGTTCATCTTGGACAGCGGATCGTCGATCAATCGCAGGTATCCGGCGATCTCGGCGGCGGGCCAGCGCCGCGTCATCAGTTTCTCGCGCGCGTCCGCGGCATCGGCAGACGAACGGATGGTGGCGACCACCTCGTCGACATTCGACACCGCAACCGCCAGGCCGCACAGGATATGGCTGCGTTCGCGCGCCTTGCGCAGCTCGTAAGCGGTTCGGCGGGCGACCACTTCCTCGCGGAAGTCGATGAAACAGGTGAGAAAGCGGCGCAGGGTCAGCTGTTCGGGCCGACCGCCATTCAGCGCCAGCATGTTGCAGCCAAACGAAGTCTGCATCGGTGAAAAGCGATAGAGCTGGTTCAGCACCACCTCGGGCGTGGCGTCGCGCTTGAGCTCCACCACCACACGCACGCCGTTGCGGTCGCTTTCGTCCTGCACATGGGCGACGCCTTCGATACGCTTTTCGCGCACCGCCTCGGCGATCTTTTCGATCATCGCGGCCTTGTTCACCTGATAGGGGATCTCGTCCACGATGATCGCATAACGGTCCTTGCGCAGCTCTTCGACGCGGGTCTTGGCGCGGATGATGACGCTGCCGCGCCCCTCCAGATAGGCCTTGCGCGCGCCCGAGCGTCCCAGCATCACGCCGCCGGTGGGGAAATCGGGGCCGGGCACATAGTCGATCAGCTGCTCGCTGGTCAGGTCCGGGTCGTCGATCAGCGCCAGCGTGGCATCCACCACCTCGCCCAGGTTATGGGGCGGAATGTTGGTGGCCATGCCCACGGCGATGCCGCCGGCGCCATTGACCAGCATGTTGGGGAAGCGCGCTGGCAGCACCGTGGGTTCACGGTCCTTGCCGTCATAGTTGTCCTGGAAATCGACGGTTTCCTTGTCGATATCGCTCAGCAGAAAGGCGGCGGGCTTGTCCATCCGCACTTCGGTATAACGCATGGCCGCGGGGTTATCGCCGTCCATCGAGCCGAAGTTGCCCTGACCGTCCAGAAGCGGCAGCGACATCGAGAAATCCTGCGCCATCCGCACCAGCGCGTCATAGATCGCGCTGTCGCCATGGGGGTGATATTTACCCATGACATCACCCACCGGACGCGCCGATTTGCGATAGGGTTTGTCATGGCTGTTGCCGGTCTCGTGCATGGCGTAGAGGATGCGCCGATGCACCGGTTTCAGCCCGTCGCGCAGGTCGGGGATGGCACGACTGACGATGACCGACATCGCATAGTCGAGATACGAGGTGCGCATCTCGGATTCGATGGAAACGGTCGGCCCCACATAGGCGCTGCGCGCTATGGGGGTTTCGTCTTCGTTTTCAGGGGTTTCTGGCGTATCGCTCACGTAAACTGCCCGTTTCTTGTGCAGGTTCTATATATTGTGGGCGCATCTTAACAGACCCCGTACATAAGGTGCAATGCATAGAGCGAAATTAGGCTGGCAGCCACGGCGCCACAGTGACAACATGCTGTTTTTATGGATTTTTTATTAGAATCAGGCATCCTGATTGAACCGGGGGTAACTGGAGGTTCAAAATGGGCGCAACAGAAACCGAGCTGATGCTGAAAGGGTATGGGCTGACCACGGCGGAATTCTTCTATCACATGCCGGACCATATCCATGTGCTGAATACCTTTGTCTGGCAGGATTACGACCTTGCGCCGGACCATCCCAGGCTGTTCGGCTTCATCGAATTCTGGCAGCGCGAGATCGACGGCCCGCTGCATTCGGTGCGGTTTACCCACCGCAAGATGATCTCGCCGGGTGAATGGCGCAATGTCGTGGGCGAGTTCCGGCTGCACTGAGCCGTGCCACCTCGGCAGCTTCAGGCCGAGCAGCTGGCCCCGCCCAGCACGCAGAACTTGGCGCAATGGGGGTGGTTCAGCTGAACCGGGCGTTCGGCCTCGGCCAGGGTCTCGCCCAGTTCGAATTCGGGCGCATAGGGCAAAAGGGTGCAGGCCAGCACCACAGGATGCGCCGCGCCCTTGCGTTTCACCACCATGCGCGAACTGGCGCACATGAGCGTGTCGGGGGATTTGCCCAGGATGCCCCAGCACGCGGTGGTGATCTCGGGCACCTCGACCCGTTCGTCCATTTCGGGGAACAGGACCGTCTGGCCGGGATCGGTCGCGTCGATCGCAAACCCGTGTTCGGCATAAAGCGCGGCATATCCCGCACGCGCCTCTGCCTCGCTCTCTCCCCAGACGGTGCGGCCAGCGACGGTCATCCGCGCACCGGCATCGCGCAGCCAGGCCATCCCGGCCAGCGTCCTGGCGAAGCTGCCCGGCCCGCGTTCGGCGTCGTGAAATTGTGCGCTGTAATGATCGACCGAGACCCGCAGGGTCAGCCTGTCGCCGAATTCGCGCACCAGCGCCGCCACCCCCTGCCGCATCGCCTTGCGCATCATGGAACGCATCGCATTGGTCAGGATCAGCACCTCGAACCCGCGTTCCAGCGCCGCACGCGCCATGGTGATGATCTGGGGATTCATGAAGGGTTCACCACCGGTGAACCCGATCTCGCGCACCGGCCAGCCGCGCGCCGCGATCTGATCCAGATATCCGATGACTTCATCCTCGGTGGTATAGACCAGCGCGTCGTTTTTCGGGCTCGACAGGATATAGCAATTGGCACATTCGATATTGCACAGGGTGCCCGTGTTGAACCACAGCGTCTCGGGTCGGCTCAGGGCGACGCTGGCCCGTTGCTGTCCGTTCGCTGTCACGAAACTGTCCTGAAACTTGCCGATATTGGCGGTCTGTTGCGCGTGATCCTTCATCAATCCTGCCTGTGCCTGCATATGGGCTTGATCTAGCAGCAACGTAACGGGAAAAGAAAGCGGGATCAGATGGTTTGACGGGCTTGTGATGCCGGGAGAGCTTGGAAATGTTTGCGCTAACAGTGGACAGAAGCCCGGCAAGGCGATAAGGAGCAGCCATGGTATCGCGTATCATCCCGGTAGAGCCTTTTGATCTGGTCGTCTTTGGCGGCACCGGTGATCTGGCCCGTCGTAAAATCCTGCCGGCGCTGTTTCGGCGTTCGGTGGCGGGGCAGATGCCCGAGGGCACCCGCATCATCGGCGTCGCGCGTCAGGACATGGACGCCGAGGCCTATCGCGCCCTGATCGCGCAGGGCCTGCGCGAGCTGTGGCCCGAGGCGGTGCAATCGCCAGATGCGCTCAACCGGTTTCTGGCCCGGCTCGATTACATGGCGCTGGATGCCACCCGGCCCGAGGGCTGGGACGGACTGGCCGCGGCGTTGGGGCAGGGCGTTCGTGCCTTCTATTTCTCGGTCGGGCCGGGTCTTTTTGGTGCGCTGACCGAGCGGCTGCATCAGCACGGGCTGGTCAGCCAGGATACCCGCATCGTGGTCGAGAAACCCTTTGGTCACGATCTGGCCAGCGCGCAGGCGCTGAACGCCACTCTGGCCGCGCATTTCCATGAACGCCAGATCTATCGGATCGACCATTACCTGGGCAAGGAGACGGTACAGAACCTGATGGCGGTGCGCTTTGGCAACATGCTGTTCGAACCGCTCTGGAACAGCCAGTATGTCGACCATATCCAGATCACCGTGGCCGAGACGGTAGGTGTCGGCGGCCGGGCCGATTACTATGACCGGGCCGGCGCCATGCGCGACATGATGCAGAATCACCTGATGCAACTGCTGTGTCTGATCGCGATGGAGCCGCCGGCCAAGTTCGACCCCGACGCGGTGCGCGATGAAAAGCTCAAGGTGATCCGGGCACTGGACCCGGTCAAGCCGCACCATATCGTGCGCGGGCAATACGCGGTGCCGGTGGGCGGTGCCGGACAGGGCTATCGCGACGAGGTGGGCGATGCCCGCTCGATCACCGAAAGCTATATCGCGCTGCGCGCCCATATCAGCAACTGGCGGTGGGCGGGCACGCCTTTTTACCTGCGCACGGGCAAGCGGCTGGTGGCGCGGTCCTCTGTCATCAACGTGATGTTCAAGGACGCGCCGCATTCGATTTTCGGCGAAGAGGCCGGGCGGCATGCCAATGTGTTGTCGATCCGGCTGCAACCCAACGAGGGCATCACGCTCAAGGTGACGATCAAGGAACCGGGGCCGGGCGGCATGCGCCTGGTCGAGGTGCCGCTTGACATGAGTTTCGCCAAGGCGCTGGGGCCCGAGAACCAGAACCCGCCCGATGCTTATGAACGGCTGATCATGGATGTGATCCGGGGCAACCAGACCCTGTTCATGCGCGGCGACGAGGTCGAGGCGGCCTGGGCCTGGACAGACCCGATCATCGCGGGCTGGCAGGCCCGTGGCGATGTGCCCAAACCCTATGATTGCGGCAGCACCGGCCCTGGCGACGCCGAGCTGCTTATGAGACGCGACGGTCGCCGCTGGCAGGGGATAAACCCATGAATATCCAAGACTATCCCGACCGAGAAATGCTCGCCATCGACCTCGCCAACCACCTGGCCGGAGAGTTGGAGGCGACACTGCTGACCCATGACCGCGCCACGCTGGCAGTGGCAGGCGGCACCACGCCCGGCCCGGTCTTCGACGTGCTCTGCGCCGCCGATCTGGACTGGCACCGGGTCATGGTGCTGCCGACCGACGAACGCTGCGTGCCGCAGGACCATCCGCGCGCCAATGCCCGGCTGATCACAGAGCAGTTGCTGGTCAACCGCGCCGCAAACGCCAGCTATCTGCCGCTTTACCTGCCCGGCGCCGACCCCGAGGATTGTCTGGCCGAGGTCGAGACGCTGCTGACCCCGGCGCTGCCGCTGTCGGTGCTGGTGCTGGGCATGGGCGAGGACATGCACACCGCCTCGCTCTTTCCCGGCATGCCGGGGCTTGAGGCGGCGCTGGACGGGGACGCGCCGGTTCTGGCTGTCGCCCGGCCTGAAACCCAGCCCGAGGCCCGGATCACGCTGACCGCCCCGGTGCTGAACGGGGCGTTGTCAAAACACCTGATCATCTATGGTGCCGCCAAACGCAAGGCGCTGGAACGGGCGATGTCCTTGCCCCCCGAAGAGGCGCCGGTGGCGGCGGTTCTGGACGGTATCACGGTCCATTGGGCGGAATAGGTTTTTCCATGTTTCAAGATTTGCACGCGCTTCACGCTGACCGGTCGGGCCGCCGCATCCTCGACCTTTTCGCCGCCGAGCCTGGGAGGGCCGAACGGTTCAGTGCCGATCTGGGTGCGATGCGGCTGGATTACTCCAAGACCCTGATCGACGCGGATATCCGGGCCGCGCTGATCGCGCTCTGCGAACAGGCCGGGTTGGCCGCGCGCCGCGCCGCGATGTTTTCGGGCGACGCGATCAACGAGACCGAGGGCCGCGCGGTGCTGCACACGGCGCTGCGCAATCTGGATGGCGGGCCGGTTCTGGTCGAGGGCCACGACGTGATGCCCGAGGTGCGCGCGACCCTTGCACGGATGCGGGTCTTTGCCGATGCGGTGCGGACCGGCACGCTGAGCGGGGCAGGCGGGGCCTTTACCAATGTGGTCAATATCGGCATCGGAGGCTCTGATCTGGGTCCGGCCATGGCCACGCTGGCGCTGGCGCCCTATCACGACGGGCCACGCTGCCATTTCGTGTCGAATGTGGATGGGGCCCATATCGCGGATACCCTGCGGGGGCTGGATCCGGCGCGCACTCTGGTGATCGTCGCCTCCAAGACCTTCAACACCATCGAGACGATGACCAATGCCAGCACCGCCCGCGACTGGATGCAGCGCGGCGGCGGCGATCCGGCGCGGCAATTCGCGGCGCTCTCCAGCGCGACGGACAAGACCGCCGATTTCGGTATCCCGGACGCACATGTGTTTGGCTTTGCCGATTGGGTCGGCGGGCGATATTCCATGTGGGGCCCGATCGGGCTGAGCCTGATGATTGCCATCGGCCCGGACGATTTCGACGCCTTCCTGCGCGGCGGGCAGGCGATGGACGATCATTTCCGCAGCGCGCCCTGGGCCGAGAACTTGCCCGTGATGCTGGCCCTGACCGGTATCTGGCATCATCAGGTCTGCGGCTATCCCAGCCGCGCGGTGTTGCCCTATGACCAGCGTCTTGCGCGTCTGCCGGCCTATTTTCAGCAACTCGAAATGGAATCGAACGGCAAATCGGTTGCGATGGACGGCACCGCGCTGGATCAGGCCGCCGGTCCCATCGTCTGGGGTGAGCCGGGCACCAATGGCCAGCATGCGTTCTATCAGCTGATCCATCAGGGCAAGCAGATCGTTCCCTGCGAATTCATGGTCGCCGCCCGCGGGCACGAGCCGGAGCTGGACCACCACCACCGCCTGCTGCTGGCCAATTGCCTGGCCCAGTCCGAGGCGCTGATGCGGGGCCGGTCCCTGTCCGAGGCGCGCGCCATCGTCGCGGGCCGGGGTCATGACGATGCCGAGCTGGACCGACAGGCCCGTCATCGGGTGTTCGAGGGAAACCGCCCTTCGACCACGCTGATCTATCCGCAACTGACGCCCAACATGCTGGGCCGGATCGTGGCGCTTTACGAACACCGGGTGTTTGTCGAAGGCGTGATCCTTGGCATCAACTCGTTCGATCAATGGGGTGTCGAGCTGGGCAAGGAACTGGCCACCTCTCTGGGCCCCGTTGTCGAGGGCACGCAATCCGCCACCGGCAAGGATGGCTCGACCGCCGCGCTGGTGGCCTATGTGCTGCGTCATCGTGACCACGGGCTGACGTAGGGTTCCGGTCCGTCACAGGGACACAAAGTTATTGTCACGCGGCCCGCTGATTGGCAGGGTCCGGCATTGGGCGGGGCCGCGTCGACGCGGCCACGGAGAGGAGACATGTGACGCCGCACAGGGCGCGGCCGTCACCGGAAGAACAGGGAAGGAACCCAAGAATGCTGGGACAGATGATGTATCAGCCGCTGCTGATCTCGTCGCTGATCGACCATGCGGCGCGTTATCACGGCGAGGCGCCGATCTGGTCGGTCAGTACCGAAGGTGGGGTCGAGGAGACCAATTGGGCCGGGATCGCGGCCAATGCCCGTTGTCTCGGCTCGGCCCTGACCGGGGTCGGCCTGGCGCCACAGTCACGGGTGGCGACTCTCTCGTGGAACAACCGGCGGCATCTGGAGATCTATTACGGCGTGTCCGGCGCCGGCTTCGTGCTGCATACGATCAACCCGCGCCTGTTCCCCGAACAGCTGGTCTATATCCTCAACCATGCCGAGGATCGCATCCTGTTCTTCGATGCCACCTTTCTGCCGCTGGTCGAGGGGATTCGCCCGCATCTGACCACGGTCGAGCGGCTGGTGCTGATGGGGCCGCGTGACGAAGCGGCGGCGGCACGGATCGAGGGGCTGGAATTCTACGACGAGTTTGTCGCCACGGGCGATGCGGGTTTTGAATGGCCCGATCTGGACGAGCGCACCGCCTCGAGCCTGTGCTATACCTCGGGCACCACGGGCAACCCCAAGGGGGTGCTCTATTCTCACCGTTCGACGGTACTGCACAGTTTCGGGTCGAACACCCGCGATTGCATCGGCTTTTCGGCGCGCGACGTGGTGATGCCGGTGGTGCCGATGTTCCATGTCAACGCCTGGGGCACGCCCTATGCCTGTGCGATGTCGGGCTCTTGCATGGTGCTGCCGGGGCCGGACCTGCATGGTGAGGCGCTGGTGGGGCTGATCGACCAATATGGCGTCACCATCGCGCTGGGGGTGCCGACCATCTGGCAGGGGCTGTTGACCACCGCCCGCGCCAAGGGCAGCAAACTGGAAAGCCTTGCCCGTACGGTGATCGGTGGCGCGGCCTGTCCGCCCTCGATGATCGCCGAATTCCGCGACCGTTACGGCGTCGACACCGTGCATGCCTGGGGCATGTCCGAGATGAGCCCGCTGGGCACCACCAACCAGCCATTGGCGAAACATGGCGCACTGCCGGTCGAGGCACAGCACAAGCTGCGTGAGAATCAGGGCCGGCCGCCCTATGGGGTCGAGCTGAAGATCGTCGATGACGACGGCAACCAGTTGCCCAATGACGGCCAGACCCAGGGCGATCTGATGGTGCGGGGCCATTGGGTGTTGGATAGTTATTTCCAGTTGCAGGACCAGCCGATTCTGTTGGATGGCTGGTTCGCCACCGGCGATGTGGCAACGCTGGACCGCGACGGATACATGACGATCCGGGACCGGTCCAAGGATATCATCAAGTCGGGCGGGGAATGGATCAGCTCTGTCGAGTTGGAGAATATCGCCGTGGCGCATCCGAAACTGGCCACCGCAGCGGTGATCGGTGTTCCGCATCCGAAATGGGACGAACGCCCGCTTCTGGTGGCGGTGAGCGCCGAGGGAGAGACGCCCGACGAGGCGGAGCTGCTGGCCTTCTTCGACGGCAAGATCGCCAAATGGCAGGTGCCCGACCGCGTCGTCTTTGTGGACGCGCTGCCACTGAATGCCACCGGCAAGGTGCTGAAGCGGACGCTGCGGGAGCAGTTCAGGGATGTGCTGACCGGCTGAGCCGGGTGGAACCGGAAATCGGGGATTTCCGGCCCGGAAAACATATGTTTTCCGGGCTGTTTTCCGTGCCGGAAAACAGCTGCGTCGGGTTCTCTGACGGAAAGATTGGAGCGGGTAGCGGGAATCGAACCCGCACTTCAGGCTTGGGAAGCCGGCGCGCTACCACTACACCATACCCGCGCTCACCGGGTTCGAATACGCAATGGCCGGAGCCGCGTCAAGCGGTTCCGGCGCGCCGGGCCTGGAACAGGTTGATGGTGGCGGGCATCAGGATCCGGCCGTCCTCGACGTAAGGTTCGAGCGCAGTGCTGACCGCGTCGCGGATCGCGGCTTCGTCCGCCTCGGACCCGTCGAAATGTGCCAGCACCCGCGCGGCTGGTCCCAATCTGGTGCAGAGGGCCGAGGCCCCTGACAGCCCGCCGGGAGGGGTCAGCTTAACTTCAACCGCATGGGCCTCGATATCGGCAAGACCGGCTTCGGCCATGAAGCCGGTGACGCGGTCAATGTCGTGAAAGGCCAGAGGTCCCGGTGCGTTGCGGTCTGCCTTGGGCATCTGGCCCAGCCGGTCGGTGGCCGCGCGGTGGGGAATGTAGAACCAGGGGTTTCCGGCCAGTGGCCCCCAGGCGGCAAAGGTCATGCGCCCGCCGGGTTTCAATGCACCGGCGATATTGGTGAACGCGGCGACATTGTCGGAAAAGAACATCATGCCGAAACGCGAGATCATCGCGTCGCGCGCAGCCGGCGGAAATGGCTCGGTCTGGGCATCGGCGCGGGCAAAACCCACATTCGCCATACCCTCGGCCCGCTCCCGGGCCCGCTCAAGGAACGGCGCCGAGATATCGACCCCCAACACATGGCCGCTCGGCCCGACCGTCCGACCTGCCGCCAGGGTGACGTCGCCCAGACCGCAACCGATATCCAGCACGCGCTGACCCGGCTTCAACTCCGCGCGATCAAGCAGAAGCTCTACGACCGGCGCGAAGGAGGCCGCGATCTGCTCCTCGAAGGTGAGCCATTTCATGCCCGAGGCGGATTTGCCCCAATACTCGGCCTGCTCCTGGTTTGTCTCTGTCATGATACCTCCCTTTGGGAAGGTATCATGCCCTGCGGCGGCGACGGCGGCCAGACCCCTCGTCGTCACCACCCCCGGTGTTGAACGAGACCTTGGGCAGGGTCAGGACCTTGGCCAGTTCGGGGAAGGGTTCGGCCGAGTTCGGGATTGCCGAGGCATTCACGAAATGCTCCTGGAACCGGCGTTCGACCGCGGTCTCGATCTTCTCGATGGCGCGCACGGTGGCCTCGATCTCGGTCCGGGCGTCGGTGTTGAGCAGCGCGATCCGCGCACCGGTGCCCGCCGCGTTGCCTGCGCTGGTGACCTTGTCCAGCGGGCAATCGGGGATCATGCCCAGCACCATCGCGTGTTTGGCCGAGATATGGGCGCCAAAGGCCCCGGCCAGCACCACCCGGTCCACCTTGTCGACCTCCAGCTTGTCCATCAGCAGGCGGGCGCCGGAATACAGCGCCGCCTTTGCCATCTGGATGGCGCGCACGTCGGGGTTGGTGACGGTGATGGTCGGGCCGCCGTCTGCGGAGCCATCCCACAGCAGATAGGCATTGGTGCGCCCGTCCCGGATGCAGCGGGCCGAGCCGGTCTGTTCAGCAGAGCCGATCAGGCCCGAGGCGTCCAGAATGCCTGCCATGCGCATCTCGGCCACCACCTCGATGATGCCCGAGCCGCAGATGCCGGTGATGCCGGTGGTTGCGATCGCTTCGGCAAAGCCTTCCTGATCGGACCAGATCTCCGAACCGATTACGCGGAAACGCGGTTCCTTGGTGACCGGATCGATCTCGACCCGTTCGATGGCGCCGGGGGCGGCGCGCTGGCCGCTGGAAATCTGTGCGCCTTCAAAGGCTGGGCCTGTGGGCGAGGAGCAGGCCAGCACCTTGTCCTTGTTGCCCAGCAGGATCTCGGCATTGGTGCCCACATCGACCACCAACACCAGATCCTCGGATTTGTCGGGCGCCTCGGACAGGGCGACGGCGGCGGCATCGGCGCCCACATGGCCCGCGATACAGGGCAGGATATAGACGCGCGCGGCGGGATGGATGTTCAGATCCAGTTCCCAGGCCCGCAGCGACAGCGCGTCCGAGGTGGCCAGCGCAAAAGGCGCTTGGCCCAGTTCGAACGGGTCGATCCCCAGGAACAGGTGATGCATGACCGGGTTGCAGACAAACACCGCATCCACGATCAGCGCCTTGTCGATCCCGGCCTCGGCGGCGATCTGGGTAAACAGGGCGTTCATGCCTTCGCGCACCGCGCGGGTCATCTCCTGGTCGCCGCCCTTGTTCATCATCGAGTAGCTGACCCGGCTCATCAGATCCTCGCCAAAGCGGATCTGCGGGTTCATGATACCCGACGAGGCCACCACCTCGCCACTGTGCAGGTCGCACAGATGCGCGGCGATGGTGGTCGAGCCGAGATCGACCGCCAGCCCATAGACGGTGCCATCGTAATAGCCGGGCCAGATATGCATGATCTTGGGCGGGTGGCTGGCATCGCCCAGATGCACCGCCACGGTGACCTTCCATCCACCCTTGCGCAGCACCGGCTGCAACTGGTGCAGGATATGCAGGTCGGTCTGTACGCCGGTCAGCTGCCATTGTTCGGCGAGCGCCGCGATCAGGCGTTCCATGTCGCCGGTGGGCTTGTGCATGTCGGGCTCTTCGACCTCGACATAGAACAGCCGGGTCGAGGGGTTCATGGTGATCTTTCGCGCCTCGGCCCGCTTGCGCACCACCTGGCGGTGGACCTGGCTTTCAGGCGGCACGTCGATCACCACATCGCCCTGAACGGTTGCCTGACAGCCCAGCCGGCGCCCGTCGATCAGCCCGCGCTTGTCCTTGTAACGCTGCTCGACCGCGTTCCATTCGCTGAGCGCGCCGTCACGTACGGTGACACCATGTTTGGGGAATTCACCATAGGATGGGGTGATCTGGCATTTCGAGCAGATGCCGCGCCCGCCACAGACCGAATCGAGATCGACTCCCAACTGCCGCGCCGCGGTCAGAATGGGAGTGCCTACGGGAAAGTGCCCGCGCTTGCCCGAGGGGGTGAATACGACAAGGGGATCGCTGCTCATGACTTTCTGCCTTCCGGAGTACCGATTGTGCGCGACAATATTGTGTTTTGAGCCGACGGAAAGGCGACGCGCGGCATTTTCCTGTCCGGTGGCGGCATTTACCGCAAAAAGATGTGGCCTGGATGTGGGTTCAGTCGGCTGCGTCTTTGTCGAGCCAATCCAGAATCGCGGCCCGATCCGCATCCAGATCCGGCGCCGTGGCGCGGGTGGTCGAGTCGGGCAAGTCGGTCATCTTGATCGGGTTGCCAGCAGCGGTATAGGCCGGGGCGCCATCGGGTCCCAGCACATCGACCACCATGTTGCGGGCGCGGATCTGCGGATCGTTCAGCACCTCGGCCACGTTCTGGATCGGGCCGGTGGGAATGCCCGCGCGGGTCAGGGTGTCGATCCAATGCGCCTTGGGCCGGTCGATGGTCACCGCCTCGATCAGCCGTTTCAAAAGCCGCGCATTCTGGCAGCGGGCCGGGTTGGTGGCAAAGCGCGGATCATCCGCCAGCGGCAGGTCCAGCGCGTCGCAGAGGCGGGCAAAAAGGCCGTCATTGCCGGCGGCGATGACGAAAAGCCCATCCTCGGCGTGAAAGGTCTCGAACGGGGTGATCGAGGGATGCCGCGCGCCCGAGGGGCGCGGCGGCTCGCCGGTGACGCTGGTGATGGCGATGGCATGTTCCAGAAGCGCCAACTGGCTGTCGAGCATCGCCACATCGATCTTTTGCCCCGCGCCGCCGCGGTCTAACTGCAACAGGGCGGCCAGCACGCCTTGCACCAGATACATGCCCGCCACGATATCGCCGATCGAGGCGCCGACGCGCACCGGTTCGCGGTCGCGCTCGCCGGTGATCGACATCACCCCGCCGCGCGCTTGTACCACCATGTCATAGGCGGGGCGCTGCGCCTCGGGGCCGGTATGGCCAAAGCCCGAGACGGCGCCATAAATCAGCTTCGGGTGACGCGCATGCAGCGCCTCCCAGCCGTAACCCAGCCGCTCCATCACGCCGGGGCGGTAGTTTTCCAGTAGGATATCGGCCCGCGCCAGCAACCGGTCGAAAATGGCCCGGTCCTCAGGCGCCTTGAGGTCCAGCGCGATGCTTTCCTTGCCATGGTTGATAGTGGCGAAATAGGCGCTCTTGCCACCCTTGAACGGGGGAAAGGCGCGGGTGTCATCGCCCTGTCCGGGGCGCTCGACCTTGATCACGCGCGCGCCCAGATCAGCCAGTGTCATGCTGGCAAAGGGCCCCGCCAGAACATGGGTCAGGTCCAGAACGAGGGTGCCGCTGAGAGGACCGGGCATGGGCGTTTCCTTTCTTCATTCGCGCAAGAGGCAGGGATAGCGCGCCCGCGTGACACTGCCTTGACACAGATCAGGGTCGGGCGCGTCCGTTTTCTGCGCGCTGGCCCTTTTACCCGGTGGATAACTGTGCCATAGGGTCACCGCCAAACGGGATTATGCATGGGGACCGCAAATGCAGATTCGTGAGGCTCTCACCTTTGACGATGTTCTACTGGTTCCGGCGGCCTCGTCGGTGCTGCCGTCGACCGCCGACACCAGAACCCGCGTGACGCGCGAGATCAAGCTGAACATACCGCTGCTGAGTTCGGCCATGGACACGGTGACCGAGGCGCGCATGGCCATCGCCATGGCCCAGGCCGGTGGCATGGGCGTGATCCACAAGAACCTGAGCGTGGATGAGCAGGCGCGCGAAGTGCGCCGGGTCAAACGGTTCGAGAGCGGCATCGTCTACAACCCCGTCACCCTGCGTCCGGATCAGACCATTGCCGACGCCAAGGCCTTGGTGGAGCGGTATAATTTCACCGGCTTCCCGGTCACGGATGACCGCGGTCACATCGTCGGCATCGTCACCAACCGTGACATGCGTTTTGCCACCAGCGATGACATGCCGGTCAGCGCGGTGATGACCACGAGCGACCTGGCAATGCTTGCCGAACCCGCCGATCTGGACGAGGCGAAAAGCCTGATGCGCGCGCGCCGGATCGAGAAACTGCTGGTGCATGACGGGCAGGGGCGGTTGACGGGCCTCTTGACGCTCAAGGATACCGAACAGGCGGTGCTGAACCCCACCGCTTGCAAGGATCATCTGGGGCGCCTGCGGGTGGCGGCGGCCAGCTCGGTCGGCGACAGCGGCTTTGCCCGTTCCGAGGCGCTGATCGACGCGGGCGTCGATATCGTGGTGGTCGACACCGCACATGGGCATTCGGCGGGTGTGATCGACGCGGTGCGCCGGATCAAGCAACAGTCGAACATGGTTCAGGTGATCGCGGGCAACGTGGCCACGGCAGACGCGACCAAGGCGCTGATCGACGCCGGTGCCGATGCGGTCAAGGTGGGTATCGGGCCGGGCTCGATCTGTACCACGCGGATGGTGGCCGGTGTCGGCGTGCCGCAGCTGACCGCGATCATGGATTGCGCCCAGGCGGCGGGCGACGTGCCCGTGATCGCCGATGGCGGCATCAAGTTCTCGGGCGATTTCGCCAAGGCGATCGCGGCGGGCGCGTCCTGTGCCATGGTCGGCTCGATGATCGCGGGCACCGATGAAAGCCCGGGAGAAGTCATTCTGTATCAAGGACGTAGCTTCAAAAGCTACCGTGGCATGGGCAGCCTTGGCGCGATGGCGCGCGGCTCGGCCGACCGCTATTTCCAGAAGGACGCGGCCAGCGACAAGCTGGTACCCGAAGGGATCGAGGGGCAGGTCCCCTACAAGGGTTCGGCCAGTGCGGTGATCCACCAGCTGGTGGGCGGGTTGCGGGCCGCGATGGGCTATACCGGCTGCGCCACCGTGGCCGAGATGCGCCAGAACTGCCAGTTCGTGAAGATCACCGGTGCCGGGCTCAAGGAAAGCCACGTGCATGACGTGCAGATCACCCGCGAAAGCCCCAACTACCGGATCGGGTGATGGGTCCGGTGGACAGCGTCCACAGCGGCCCGTGGCGGGTCGATTGTCTGGTCGATGGCGGCATGACATTCGGAACGGATGTGTTTGCCAATGTCGCGCCCGCCCTGCAGGCCGAGTTGCTGGGCGCGGCGGGCCTGAGCGCGGCGGTGACCGAGTTCAACGCCTATCTGATGCGCCATGACGATGGTCGCATCTGGCTGGTCGATACCGGTTGCGGCAGCATTTGCGGCCCCGAGGGTGGGCAATTGCCCGACCGGCTGGCAAGCGCGGGCATCGCGCCCGGCGATATCAGCCGGGTGATCCTGACCCATCTGCATGCCGATCATTGCGGCGGGCTGCTGGGGCCGGGTGCGGCGCTGTTTGCCGATGCCGAGATCCTGCTGCATCCCGACGAGGTTGCGCATTGGCGCGACACAGAGGCGCCCGGCGCCCAGGTGCTCAAGACCTGCGCCGACCGCCTCCGGCTGGTCGGCTCGGATGCGGATCTGGGCGCGGATGTCCGGGTCTGGGCCTTGCCGGGGCACACGCCCGGTCATTTCGGCCTGCGGATCGGCGACGATCTGGTGCTGGCCGGTGACATCGTGCATTCCGAGGCGCTGCAACTGCCCGATCCGGAAAACGCCACCCAATTCGACGTGGACCCGGCGCAGGCCCTTGCCAGCCGCCGCGCGGCGCTGGCCGAGATCGCCGAGCGCAACCTTGTCTGGTCGGGCAGCCACCTGATCGGCGCCAAATTCGCCCGGTTAGATCGCGCCGGTGACGGCTTTGCGAAACTGGAGACCTGAGAGATGACCCCCGCCGCCCGGCTTCAGGCCGCGATCGAGGTTCTGGACGAGATCCTGGCCGGAAAACCCGCCGAACAGGCGCTGACCGGTTGGGCGCGGCGCTCGCGGTTTGCCGGGTCCAAGGATCGCGCGGCGCTGCGCGACCACGTGTTCGACGCGCTGCGCGCCCGACGCTCCTTTGCGGCACGCGGCGGGGCCGAGACCGGGCGCGGCCTGATCCTTGGCTTGTGCCGGGAACAGGGCTTGACCGTTGCGGATCTGTTTACCGGTATCGGCCATGCGCCCGCGCCGCTGACACCCGAGGAACAGGCCGGTGGACGCGCCCCCGCGCCGGGGGCCGAAGCGGCGGATATTCCCGACTGGCTCTGGCCCCGGTTCCAGGCCAGCCTGGGCGCACAGGCGCAACAGGCGGGCGAAATCATGCAGAGCCGCGCGCCGGTGCATCTGCGGGTCAATACCGCCCGCACCGACCGCGCCGGCGCCATCGCGGCATTGGCGGGTGAAGGGATCGCTACCCAACCCCATCCCGCCTGCGACACCGCGCTGGAAGTGACCGAAGGCGCCCGAGGTATCGCCCGCTCGACCGCCTATCTGAACGGGCTGGTCGAGTTGCAGGACGCCGCCAGCCAGGCTATCGTGGCTGCCCTGCCGCTGGCGCCGGGCATGCGCGTGCTCGACTATTGCGCCGGGGGCGGGGGCAAGACATTGGCGCTGGCGGCGGTTCCGGGGGTCGAGGTATTCGCCCATGACGCCGCCCCGCAGCGCATGCGCGACCTGCCGACGCGCGCGGCTCGGGCCGGGGCGCGGGTGCGCTTGCTCGATACCGCCGAAGCGACACGAGCGGCGCCTTTCGACCTGGTACTGGCCGATGCGCCCTGTTCGGGCAGCGGCTCGTGGCGCCGGGCGCCCGCTGGCAAGTGGGACCTGACCGAAGAGAAATTCACCGCCTTGCTGACGGTGCAGCGCGAGATCCTGCATCGCGCCGCCGCGCTGACCGCGTCGGACGGGGTGCTGGCCTATGCCACCTGCTCGATGCTGGCCGAGGAAAACGAAGGCGCGGTCGATGCGTTCCTGCAAGCGGGCGGCTGGCAGGTGGTCGAAAGCCACCGCTGGAATGTGTTGTCGGGAACGGATGGATTTTATCTTGCACTCTTGACGAGATTGGAGTTCGGGCTTTAGCAACTATAGGTATAGTTGGGGCGCAGAGATTTTGGTCGTGTTAAAGCGGGCTTAACTCTTGATGGATGACATAGTCCTGACGACTCAGATGCCGGAGCCGGAATGTGACCGAATTCACCGCCTCGATCTCACCTGCGCCGAACAAGCCGCGCAGTACCCGCGCGCGGGTGGCGGCGATGCTGTTGCTGGCGCTGGCGGCCTTTGGTGCGGCGGTGTTCTGGGACCTGTCCGGTTTCGTGCAAAAGGCGCTGTTCGCCGCGGGGGGCGCCTCGATCCTGGTTACCGGATTGCTGCTCTACCAAAGTAGCCGTGCCCGTGGCGTCGAGGGACAGATGCGCCAGATGTTGGCGGGGTTTATCGAAAAGGACGCAACTCCCAGCTTTGTCACCGATGAAGAGGGGGCCATTCAGGCGCGCAACGCCGCGGCCTCGATCCGGTTTTCCGGCGCCAGCGATGAAACGCTTGCCGCCACGCTGCGGTCGATTTTTGGCAACCCCTCGGCGGTGCTGTACCGGTTGCAGTGCAGGGCACGGGTCGATGGCAACGCACGCGAGGACGTGGTGACCCGGCGCGGCCATATCCGCCTGTCTGTGCATGTGCTGGGCGCGGTCGGCTATCTCTGGCGGGTCGAGGATGTCACCGACCGCACCGCCGCCAGCAGCCGCGCCGACAACCTGCCATTGCCGATGCTGACGATCGGGCGCTCGGGCGCGGTGCTGTTCATGAACGAAGCGGCGCGCGCGTTTATCGGCTCGCGGGTGAAATCGCTCGACCGGTTGTTCCTGCAACTGCCTTACAGGCCCGGTGAAATCAATCATGTCAGCACGGGCGAGGGTAGCGCGCCCGCGATCGTGGTCGAGATCTCAAACAGTCCGGGTCGGCAAGAACTGTTCCTGATCCCGGTCAAGGGCGAGATGGGGCAGGGCAAGGCGCCTGATTTCGCCACTTTGCCGGTCGCGATGATGCGTCTGACGGCATCGGGCAAGGTGTTGGAGGTCAACCGCTTGGCGCAGGACCTGCTGGGTGGTCCGGTCGAACCGGATACGATGCTGGACCAGTTGATGCTGGGTCTCGGCCGGCCGATCCCCGACTGGCTGCGGCAAACGGTCGAAGAGGCGGGGGCGCCCCGGTCAGAGTTTCTCCGGCTCAGCGGGCGTGACAGCGAGATGTTCGTGCAGGTGACGCTGAGCCCGATCAATGAGGGTGGCCAGACCGGGCTGATCGCTGTCCTGAACGACGCGACCGAGTTGAAAACGCTTGAGGCGCAGTTCGTACAAAGCCAGAAAATGCAGGCGGTGGGCCAGCTTGCCGGTGGTGTTGCACATGATTTCAACAACCTTCTGACGGCGATCTCGGGCCATTGCGATCTGCTGCTGCTGCGGCACGATCAGGGTGACCCGGATTATGGCGATCTGGTGCAGATCAACCAGAACGCCAATCGCGCTGCGGCGCTGGTCAGCCAGTTGCTCGCCTTTTCCCGAAAACAGACCCTGCGCCCCGAGGTGCTGGACCTGCGCGATACGCTGGCTGATCTGATCCACCTGCTGAACCGGCTGGTTGGGGAAAAGGTGACGCTGACACTCAGCCATGATCCGGTGCTGAAATCGGTGCGCGCCGACAAGCGGCAACTGGAACAGGTGCTGATGAATCTCGTGGTGAACGCGCGCGACGCGATGCCCCAGGGTGGTGAGATTCGGATCGAGACCGAAGTGATGACGCTGGACGAACCGTTGGAACGCGACCGCGCAACGCTGCCGATCGGCGAGTATGTCACCGTCAAGGTGCGCGACGAAGGGGTGGGGATCGAGCCGGACAAGCTGCAAAAGATTTTCGAACCTTTCTATACCACCAAGCGCACCGGTGAGGGCACCGGTCTGGGTCTTTCGACCGTCTACGGGATCGTCAAACAGACCGGCGGGTTCATCTTTGTCGACAGCGTGTTGGGCAAGGGCACCGAATTCACCCTCTACCTGCCAGCTTATCAGGCGGTGGCGGACGAGGTGCGACCGGCGCCGCTTCGCACCGAGAAACCGGTGTCCACCCATGGCGCGGGCGTGGTTTTGCTGGTCGAGGACGAGGCACCGGTGCGCGCCTTTGCCTCGCGCGCACTGCGACTGCGCGGCTATACGGTGATCGAGGCGGATTCGGCCGAAGAGGCGCTCCGCCTGCTTGAAGATCCCGATCTGGCCGTCGATGTTTTTGTCACCGATGTGGTGATGCCGGGGCTGGACGGGCCGACCTGGGTGCGTCAGGCGCGCGAAGAGCGTCCCGACGTGCGGGTGGTGTTTGTTTCGGGTTATTCCGAGGGCGCGTTTGGCGAAACAGACAGCGCGTTGCCGAATTCGGTCTTTCTGCCGAAACCCTTTTCGCTGACACAACTGACCGAAACGGTGCACCAGCAGCTTCATTGAGGCAGATCAGATCGCGCGCGCGTGCAACTCGAACTCGTCGGCGCATTTGCGGCGCAGCCGCTCGGCGATGTCGGGGGACAGCTCAAGCGGCAGATCGGGCGAGACATTCTCCCGGGCTGGCGCGATCTCGGTCTGCAAGCGATCTTGCAGAAAGGCGCGAATGCCCGGTTGGTTCTCGTATTTGAACAGATGTCTGACGGTACAGCCATTGGGACGCGGGGTCAGAAACCGCGCCTGGGAGCCGACATTGGCAAACCCTGGGCGCTTGCCCTGCATATAGGCGCTCACGAAGTCATCGAAGCTGATGCCATGGGTCGCGTTCGGTTTGCCCTGCATGAAAGGGCGCTGGCGATAGCGATACCAGCTGCCAAGCCAGTCGACCGGCTCGCGCACCACCGCCATGATCTCCATCTCGACCCCGAACATCTTCTCGAAAATCGGTCGAAAAAACCGGTCATAGCGGTAAATGGGCGCATGTTTCAACTCGGGCGGGTCGGACACGACAATGTCAGCGCGGGCACGCAGCGCGGTCTGATAAGCGGTGGTTCCGGTCTTGGGGACAGAGAGAAGTACGAGTCTTTCCTTAAAGAAAACAAGCATCTGCTCTCCAACCCTCCTGCCTGACCCATGAAACCTGTTCAGCGTAAACCACTCCTTAACACAATTGGAAAAGAGTGAATAAGAAAGATTTTGTTTGAAATGTTCTCCTTTTGGCCCCATAAGGAACAAGAGGTGAACAAAGACCCGATTGCCGCCCGTGACGGCGTGTGACAAAAGGAAGGGGACAGGACAATGGCGGATCTTCTGACGATGAGCAGCAAACAGAACGCGGACAAGCAAAAGGCGCTGGACAGCGCTCTGGCCCAGATCGAACGGCAGTTCGGCAAAGGCTCGATCATGAAACTGGGCGGCGAGAACGCCATTCAGGAGATCGAGGCAAGTTCGACCGGCTCGCTGGGGCTGGATATCGCGCTGGGAATCGGCGGCCTGCCGATGGGGCGGATTGTCGAGATTTACGGGCCGGAAAGCTCGGGCAAGACAACGCTGACCCTGCATTGCATCGCCGAACAGCAGAAACGCGGTGGCGTCTGTGCATTCGTCGATGCCGAACATGCGCTTGACCCGCAATATGCGCGCAAGCTGGGCGTCGATCTGGATGAACTTCTGATCAGCCAGCCCGATACCGGTGAACAGGCGCTGGAGATCACCGATACGCTGGTGCGCTCGGGCGCGGTCAACATGGTCGTGGTCGATTCGGTCGCCGCGCTGACCCCGAAATCGGAGCTTGAAGGCGACATGGGCGATTCCAGTGTCGGCGTGCAGGCCCGTCTGATGAGCCAGGCCATGCGCAAGCTGACCGGTTCGATCAGCCGCTCGAAATGCATGGTGATCTTCATCAACCAGATCCGGATGAAGATCGGCGTGATGTTCGGCAGCCCGGAAACCACCACCGGTGGCAACGCATTGAAATTCTACAGCTCGGTCCGCCTGGACATCCGCCGTATCGGCGCCATCAAGGACCGTGACGAGGTTGTGGGCAACGCCACCCGCGTCAAGGTGGTCAAGAACAAGGTCGCACCGCCCTTCAAGCAGGTCGAGTTCGACATCATGTATGGCGAGGGCATCTCGAAAACCGGTGAGTTGCTGGATCTGGGCGTCAAGGCCGGCGTGGTCGAGAAATCCGGCAGCTGGTTCTCTTACGGGGATGAGCGGATCGGCCAGGGCCGCGAGAACGCCAAGACCTTTCTCAAGGAAAACCAGTCGATTGCGCTGGCGATCGAAGACAAGATCCGCGCCGCGCACGGGCTGGAGTTCGACATGACCGAGGATGGCGAGGACATCCTCGAAGCCTGAACAGACCCGAGGCCAGGCAATCTGACAACAGGGGCGTCCAATGGCGGGCGCCCCATTTTTCTGCGCTGCGGCTGCGAGGAGTGGACTATCGCTTACGCTGCGGCTAAACCGGCTCAGACCTTGTCGAATTCGCGCCGAGAGAGCCAGAATGCCCAGCCTGAACGATATCCGATCGACCTTTCTGAACTATTTCGCGAAGCAGGGGCATACGATCGTCCCGTCCAGCCCGCTGGTGCCGCGCAACGACCCGACGCTGATGTTCACCAATTCGGGCATGGTGCAGTTCAAGAACTGCTTTACCGGGGTAGACAAGCGCGACTATGTCCGCGCCACCACCGCACAGAAATGCGTGCGGGCGGGCGGCAAGCACAATGACCTCGACAATGTGGGTTATACCGCCCGGCATCACACCTTTTTCGAGATGCTGGGCAACTTCTCCTTTGGCGATTATTTCAAATCCGAGGCGATCCCCTTTGCCTGGGAACTGATCACCCGCGATTTCGACATTCCCAAGGACAAGCTTTATACCACGGTCTATCACACCGATGACGAGGCCTTCGAGATCTGGAAGAAGGTGGGCGTGCCCGAGGACCGGATCATTCGCATCGCCACCTCGGACAATTTCTGGCAGATGGGCCCGACCGGCCCCTGCGGCCCCTGCACCGAGATTTTCTATGACCATGGCGACCATATCTGGGGTGGCCCTCCGGGCAGCCCGGAAGAGGATGGCGACCGGTTCATCGAGATCTGGAACATCGTCTTCATGCAGAACGAGAAATTCGAGGACGGCTCGATGGTCGATCTCGACATGCAGTCGATCGACACCGGCATGGGGCTGGAGCGGATCGGCGCGCTGCTTCAGGGCAGCCATGACAACTATGACACCGACCTGTTCAAGGCGCTGATCGAGGCCTCGGCCGATGCCACCAGTGTCGATCCCTATGGCGATCAGAACGTGCACCACCGGGTGATCGCCGATCACCTGCGGTCTACCTCGTTCCTGATCGCGGATGGGGTGATGCCCAGCAATGACGGGCGCGGCTATGTGCTGCGGCGGATCATGCGACGGGCGATGCGGCATGCCCACCTGTTGGGCGCCAAGGATCCGGTGATGCACCGGCTGGTGCGCACGCTGGTGGGCCAGATGGGCGCGGCCTATCCGGAACTGGGCCGGGCGCAGGCGCTGATCGAAGAAACTCTGCTGTTGGAAGAGACCCGGTTCAAGCAGACGCTGGACCGGGGCCTGAAACTGCTGGATGACGAGTTGGGCGCGCTGCCCGAGGACGCGCCGCTGCCGGGTGAGGCGGCGTTCAAGCTCTATGACACTTACGGGTTTCCGCTGGACCTGACGCAGGACGCGCTGCGCGAAAAGGGCCGCAAGGTCGATACCGACGGGTTCGATGCCGCGATGGCCGAACAGAAGGCCAAGGCGCGCGCCGCCTGGGCGGGCTCGGGCGAGGCGGCGGACAATGCCGTCTGGTTCGACGTGCTAGATGTTGCGGGCGCGACCGATTTCCTGGGCTATGACACCGAAAAGGCCGAGGGTCAGGCGCTGGTGCTGGTGGTCGATGGTGCGGTCAGCGACAGGATTGCCGAGGGCGGCAGCGGCTGGGTGGTGACCAACCAGACGCCGTTCTATGGCGAATCCGGTGGTCAGGTCGGTGATAGCGGCGTGATCCGCCGGCTGGAGAACCGCGATCACGTGGCCCTGGTCGAGGACACGCGCAAGTTCGCCGATGGCAAGGTCTATGCCCATAAGGTGACCATGGAGCGCGGCACGCTGGCCAAGGGCGACGCGGTCGAGCTGGAAGTGGATCATGCCCGCCGCAGCGCGATCCGGGCCAACCACTCGGCCACGCACCTGTTGCACGAGGCGCTGCGCGAGGCATTGGGCGATCATGTGGCCCAGCGCGGCTCGTTGAACGCCGCCGACCGGCTGCGCTTCGATTTCAGCCATGCCAAGGCGCTGAGCGAGGCGGAACTTGCCCGGGTCGGCACCGAGGTGAACCGGTTCATCCGGCAGAACTCGCGTGTCGAGACGCGGATCATGACACCCGACGATGCCCGCGCCATCGGCGCGCAGGCGCTGTTTGGCGAGAAATACGGCGACGAGGTGCGGGTGGTGTCCATGGGCCGGGCCGAGACCGGCAAGGGTGCCGATGGCAAGACCTGGTCGATCGAGCTGTGCGGCGGCACCCATGTGGCGCAGACCGGCGATATCGGCATGTTCGTGATCCTGGGCGATAGCGCGTCGAGCGCCGGGGTACGCCGGATCGAGGCGCTGACCGGGCAGGCCGCGTTCGAACACCTGTCGCAGGAGGTTGGTCGTCTGTCCGAGGTGACCGCGATGCTCAAGGCGCAACCAGCCGAGGTGGCCGAGCGGGTGCGGACGCTGTTGGACGAGCGCAAGGCGCTCCAGAACGAGGTGGCGCAGTTGCGCCGCGATCTGGCCATGGCCGGTGGGGCCGGGCAGGGCGGCGGCGCCGAGACGCGCGAAGTGGGTGGTGTGCCTTTCCTTGCGCAGGTTCTGTCGGGTGTATCGGGCAAGGATCTGCCGGCGCTGATCGACGAGCACAAGGACCGGCTGGGGTCGGGTGCGGTGCTGCTGATCGCCGATACCGGCGGCAAGGTGGCGGTGGCTGCCGGGGTGACGGCCGATCTGACCGACCGGGTGTCGGCGGTCGATCTGGTGCGCGCGGCCGTGACCGAACTGGGTGGCAAGGGCGGCGGTGGCCGTGCCGACATGGCCCAGGGCGGCGGTCAGGATGCAGGCAAAGCGGATGCGGCGATCAAGGCCGCGGAACAGGTATTGGGAGGATAAGACGATGGGTGCACTCTGGATTGCACATGTGACGGTGACAGACGCCGAAGCATATGGAAAATATGCCGAATTGGCCGGGCCCGCCATTGCCAAACACGGCGGCACATTTGTCGCGCGGGGTGGCCGTTTCGTTCAGCTTGAGGGCAAGGAGCGCCCGCGCAACGTGGTCGCCAAATTTCCCAGCGTCGAGGCGGCGGTCGATTGTTACAACTCGCCCGAATATCAGGCGGCGCTGGACCATGCGCGCGGCGCATCGGAACGCGAATTGATGGTGGTCGAGACCAACGAATAAGAAAATTCTGCGAATTTTCGGGGTCTGAGATTATTCGTCGAATAATCTCAGACCGGACCAAAAAGGGGCGCCCTGCCGGGCGCCCCTTTTTCTATCAGCTGGCTGCCTTGGCCATGCGTTTGCGTTCATGCGGGTCGAGATAGCGTTTGCGCAGGCGGATGGTGGTCGGGGTCACCTCGACCAGTTCGTCATCGTCGATATAGGCAATCGCCTCTTCCAGGCTGAACTGGATATGCGGGGTCAGCCGCACCGCGTCATCGGTGCCCGAGGCACGCACGTTGGTCAGTTTCTTGCCCTTGAGCGGGTTCACTTCCAGGTCATTGTCGCGGCTGTGTTCACCGATGATCATGCCCTCGTAGACATCGGTCTGCGGGCCGATGAACATACGGCCACGCTCTTCGAGGTTCCACAGCGCATAGGCCACCGACTGGCCGTTTTCCATCGAGATCAGCACGCCCGCGCGCCGTCCCGGGATGGCGCCCTTATGTGGGGTCCAGCCGTGGAACACCCGGTTCAGCACGCCGGTACCGCGCGTATCGGTCAGGAACTCGCCGTGATAGCCAATAAGCCCGCGCGAGGGCACATGCGCGATGATCCGCGTCTTGCCGGCGCCGGCGGGTTTCATCTCGACCAGTTCACCCTTGCGGGGGCCGGTTACCTTCTCGATCACCGCGCCGGTATATTCGTCATCCACGTCAATGGTGACTTCCTCGACCGGCTCCATGCGCTGGCCGTCTTCCTCGCGGAACAGGACCTGCGGGCGCGAGATGCTGAGCTCGAACCCTTCGCGGCGCATGTTCTCGATCAGAACGCCCATCTGAAGTTCGCCCCGGCCCGCGACCTCGAAGGCCTCGCCGCCGGGCGTGTCGGTAACGCGGATGGCGACGTTCGATTCCGCCTCTTTCATCAGGCGGTCGCGGATCACCCGGCTTTGCACCTTCTTGCCGTCGCGGCCGGCCAGCGGGCTGTCATTGATGCCGAAAGTGACGCTGATGGTCGGCGGGTCGATCGGCTGGGCGGGCAGGGCCTCGGTCACCTGAGGATTGACCAGGCTGTCGGCCACGGTGGCCTTGCTCATGCCGGCGATGGTGACGATATCGCCCGCTTCGGCCACGTCGATGGGCTGTTGGCCCAGGCCGCGAAAGGCCAGGATCTTCGAAGCGCGGAAGCTTTCGATCTGGGTGCCGTCGCGGCTGAGCGCTTTCAGGCTCTCGCCCGCCTTGAGCGTGCCGCTTTCCACCCGGCCGGTCAGGATGCGGCCGATGAACGGATCGCTGCCCAACGTAGTGGCCAGCATGCGGAACGGCTCGTCCTTGCGGGCGATCTGCGCCGGGGCGGGCACATGGCGCACCACCAGTTCGAAGAGAGCGGTCAGATCCTTGCGCGGTCCGTCCAGATCGGTGTCGGCCCAGCCCGAACGCCCCGAGGCATAAAGATGCGGGAAATCGAGCTGTTCGTCATTGGCGCCCAGATTGGCGAACAGGTCGAAACATTCGTCCAGCGCCCGGTCGGGTTCGGCATCGGGCTTGTCGACCTTGTTCAGCACGACGATGGGGCGCAGGCCCAGCGCCAGCGCCTTGGATGTCACGAACTTGGTCTGCGGCATCGGGCCTTCGGCGGCATCGACCAGCAGCACAACGCCATCGACCATGCTCAGGATGCGCTCGACTTCGCCGCCGAAATCGGCGTGGCCGGGGGTGTCGACGATATTGATACGGGTGCCGCGCCATTCGACCGAGGTCGCTTTGGCCAGGATGGTGATCCCGCGTTCGCGCTCGAGGTCGTTGCTGTCCATGGCGCGTTCGGCCACGGCCTGGTTTTCGCGAAAGGCACCGGATTGTTTCAGCAGTTCATCCACCAGCGTCGTCTTGCCGTGGTCCACGTGAGCGATGATCGCAATGTTGCGCAGGTCCATGAGGTCCGCCTTTGTAAGGGAGTTGGCCCGGCGCATAGCCCGAGATCCGGCCAAAGGCCAGAGGAAATGCATCTTTTACGCCGATATACGCCGCGGCGCGGCATCAATGCGGCGAGGCGCCCGAGAACAGGTGGATGACAAGGATGCCGGCCATGATCATCGAGATCCCCAGAATGGCAGGCAGATCCAGCCGTTGGCCGAACACGACCAGCCCGATGACGGCGATGAACACGATGCCCAGCCCCGACCAGATCGCGTAGACGATGCCAACCGGCATGACGCGCAGCGTGAGCGACAACAGGAAAAAAGCGATGCCATAGCCGCCCACCACGATCAGCGAGGGCACCAGCCGGGTGAACTGCTGGCTGGCCTGCAGCGCGGTGGTCCCCACGGTCTCGGCCGCGACGGCAAGGATCAGGTAGATATAGTGCAGGGGCATGGCCGGTCTCCGGGCAGGTGAATCGGTCGAAACCGGGTGTCAGACCCGGACTAGCGCAAATTCCGGATTCGGGACAGGGGGGCGCAAAAGGCGAAAATTCGCACAGGTACCTGTTCGGCGATTCACTCGACGGAAAGGCGTACTCACGATAATGAGAGCGATCAGACGGGGCCGGTGTCCCGGACCCGTGGGGCGCGGGAGCAGTCGCCCCAGCCGGAGAGCGAACCATGTGCCGTTGGGCCGCCTATCATGGAACCCCGATCTTTCTCGAAGATGTCATTTCCCGTCCGGGGCATTCGCTGATCGCGCAAAGCGCTCATGCCGAGGAATGCAAGACCGCCACCAATGGCGACGGGTTCGGCGTGGCCTGGTATGACGCCCGGCCCGAACCGGGGCTGTATCGCGATGTCTATCCGGCCTGGTCCGATCCGAACCTGCGGGCGGTGGCCCATCACGTGCGCTCGGGGCTCTTTCTCAGCCATGTGCGCGCCTCGACCGGGTCGTGTATCAGCCGCAACAACTGCCATCCCTTTGCCGCGCGGCGGTGGTCGTTCATGCATAACGGCCAGGTCGGCGGGTTCGAGGCATTCCGCAAACAGGCGGACATGGCCATCGCTGACGAGTTCTATACCTATCGCAAGGGCAGCACCGATTCCGAAGTGCTGTTCCTGCTTGCGCTGAGCGAGGGGCTGGAAAGCGATCCGCATGGTGCGCTTGAACGCGCGGTGGCGCGACTCGAAACGTTGAGCCGGGCCCATGGCACCACGCCGCATATGCGCCTGTCGGCGGCCTTCAGCGACGGCCAGACCCTTTATGCCGCGCGCTATTCCTCGGACCATATCGCGCCTTCGGTCTATTACCGCTACAGCAATGCCCGGCAGGGCTGGGCCGTGGTCTCGGAACCGCTGGAGCAGGACGAAGGCGACTGGACCGAACTGCGTCCGGGTCGGATGCTGAGCATCGGCACTTCAGGCGTGCAGGAACGTGACTTTGCACCGGCGGATATTGGCCGGGCGGCCTAGACTCAGGACCCATTCATCCTGCGCCACTGGTTTGACAGATTTGCTGTCTGACGACGTCCAATGCCGCAGGAATAGTGGTTCTATTTCAAGGCATTGAAAGGACGTCAGGCGGCAAATCCGCCAAATCCGAAGAACGCCAAATCCATCTCATCTCAGCGGCTTGGCGCGCTTGGGAATAGCGCCAATATGCCCGGCGCGCGCCAAACCCCTGATAATTCGCGGATTTGGCGCCAGTGGCGCAGGATTAATGGGTCCTGAGCCTAGGGTGATGAAAACCTGACTGGTGCGATGGTTCAGGGCGGGTTACCCTGACCCTATTCCAACCACACCTATTTTTTTCAGGTTCATCATGCTTACACCATTTGCGAAAGCCATCGTCATTGCCGCATTGCTTGTTGTCGGGGTCGGTCTGGGCTTTGCCCCGCGCGCCGATGTGACCCTTCCCGCCGCCGAACTGGAGCAGCCCCGGCCCGCACGCGGCGTCTGATCCGGTCAGAGCTGCAGGCCCAGGCGGGTGAAGCATTCACTCAGCTGCGGGTGCAGCCAACCCCACAGACCCGGCGCGCCCCGGCTGACCGGGGTGCCCACCCGCGCCACCAGTTGCGGCAGGCTGACATCATAGGTGATCCACGATCCGCCACCATTTTCCAGGTTGGCGATCGGGGTCTGCACCCGGTCAACCGCCTTGCCGAACAGCGCATCCGCGCTTTCGGCGGCCTCGAATTCCTGCCAGATCGCGCACAGAGCGGCGCCTTGCTCCACGGGCAGAAGGCCGAACAGGCGTTCGGCGGCGGCGGCCTCCAGCGCCTCTTGCGCGGCATGGTCCACATCGCCGTGGATCGGGTTGTCGCCGGCGTCGATTTCGACCAGATCGTGGAGCAGCAGCATGCGCAGAACCCGGTCCGTGTCGATCGGATGGGCCGCGTATTCCCCCAGCACCCAAGCGTATAGCATGATGTGCCAGCTGTGTTCGGCCGAGTTTTCGAACCGGCTGTCATCCATCAGACGCGAGGCGCGCAGCACGGTTTTCAGCTGATCCGCCTCGGCCAGAAACGCCAGCCGGTGGGCAAAACCACCCGCAGCGGGGGCGCGCCCGTCAAGCAGCGCCTGCGCGTGCGCATGCGCCTCGGGGAAAGCCTCGGCCAGATAGGCGGCGCGCCCGCTGCTCAGATTCTCGCGCACCACCTCGACATGGTCGGGGCGCGGCGTGTCGGCGCAGAGCACCTGGAACATCGGTTGGCAGCGGTCCAGCATCTTGGCATAGCGGGCGTCGGGGCTTTCATCGGCCTCGAACTCGGTCCAGAGCGCGTGGAAATCCGCCGCCTGATCGGGGGGCAACAGGCCAAACAGCTTGCGCGCCGCTGCCCGCTCGGCCCGTTCCACCGCTTGCCAGTCGGTCACCTCGTGGATCGGGTGGTCGCCGGTCTCGATCTCGACCAGATCGTGCAGCAGGAGCATGCGAATGGCGCGGTCCACATCCACATCCGGTGCCGCAAAAGGCGCCAGCACCAGCGCCCAAAGCGCCAGATGCCAGCTGTGTTCGGCGGAATTTTCAGGCCGCGACAAATCAAGCAGCACATTGGCCCGCTCGACCGTTTTCAACCTGTCAGCCTGTTTCAGAAAGGCGATCTGGGCGTCAAGCCGCGCGCTCATTCGCTGTCCTTTGCTTTGGCCTTCAATTCGGCAACGCGGCGCATCAGCACCCGTCGCGCGCCGCGCTCGGCCAGCCGCACGCGCACCTCGGTCAGAAACGCCTCTTCCAGCGATTGCGAAGAGGCGGCCAGTTGCGTGCCGATCTCCATATAGAGCCGCTCGTCGCCGGTCGCGTCCATCGCCTTGAGCGTGTCCTCGGCCAGCTTGGCGGCCAGCGTCTCGATCGTGCCTGCCATCAGCGCGAGGTCTCGGTCAGGCGACGCTTCACATAATCGGTCACGCTGGTGATCATCGTGTCCATGTGCTGGTTCTGAAAGAAGTGATCGGCGCCCTCGACCTCGGTATGGGTGATGGTGATGCCTTTCTGCTCGTGCAGTTTGTTGACCAGCGAGCGGGTATCTGCTGGCGGCGCAACCCGGTCCGAGGTGCCATTGATGATCAGGCCCGAGGACGGGCAGGGCGCCAGGAACGAGAAATCATACATGTTGGCGGGCGGGGCCACGCTGATGAACCCGGTGATCTCGGGGCGGCGCATCAAGAGTTGCATGCCGATCCACGCGCCAAAGGAAAAGCCCGCGACCCAGCAATGTTTCGAGTTGTTGTTCATCGACTGGAGATAGTCGAGCGCCGATGCCGCATCGCTCAGCTCGCCGATACCCTGGTCATACTCGCCCTGGCTGCGCCCGACCCCGCGGAAATTGAACCGCAGCACGGTGAAACCCAGATTGTAAAAGGCATAGTGCAGGTTATAGACGACCTTGTTGTTCATGGTGCCGCCAAATTGCGGATGCGGGTGCAGCACGATGGCAATGGGTGCGTCTTTTTCCTTTTGCGGGTGGTAGCGGCCTTCCAGGCGGCCTTCGGGTCCGGGAAAAATCACCTCGGGCATATGTGCTTTCGTCCTGTCTCGCGGTCTGAGATGCCGGGCTAAACTTGACGAATTCCCTCGGGCATCTTAGAATGGTTCTAAGTAACGTGCCGCTTGCCGGCAACGCTGTCAGTGGGAGATACGCACTGAGGGCGATAAGGTCAATGATTTCGCGCATCTGGGCGCGGTTGAGGAGGGCAGGAGCGTGAAGCTATCGACAAAGGGGCGCTATGCGATGGTCGCGCTGACCGATATTGCCCTGCAACCGGCGGACAAGCTGGTCACGCTGGGTGACATTTCCGAGCGTCAGGATATCTCGCTGCCTTATCTGGAACAGCTGTTCGTCAAGCTGCGGCGGGCCGATCTGGTCGCCTCGGTGCGCGGTCCGGGTGGGGGCTATCGTCTGGCTCGGCCGGCCTCGGATATCCGGGTGGTCGATATTCTCGCCGCCGTGGACGAGACGGTGAACGCGATGCACAAGGGGGCGGGCGCCTCGGGTGCGTCGTCTGGCAGTCGCGCGCAATCGCTGACCAACCGGCTGTGGGAGGGGCTGAGCGCGCATGTCTATGTGTTCCTGCACCAGACCCGGCTGTCGGATGTGGTCAAGAACGACCTGGCGCCGTGTCCGGCGGTGCCCAATCTGTTTTCGGTCGTTGACGACTAGCCCTGTCTGGACCCCTGATTGCCATTTTTGCCGGGTCCGTCTATCTGGACCCAACCGCCAAGAAATGATGACTCTCTGATGCGCGTTTACCTCGATCACAATGCCACCACACCGCTGCGCGCCGAGGCGCGGGCGGCGATGATCGCGGCGATGGATGTCTGCGGCAACCCGTCCTCGGTCCATGCCGAGGGGCGCGCGGCCAAGGCGGTGGTGGAAAAGGCGCGCGCGCAGGTCGCCGCCGCCTTTGGCGCCGAGGGGGCGGATATCGTCTTTACCTCCAGCGCGACAGAGGCCGCGGCACTTGCGCTCAAGGATCGTGGGCTGCACGGATGCGCGCTTGAGCATGACGCGGTAAGGGCTTGGATCAAAGAGGATTTGCCCGTGTCCGCCGATGGGCTGGTCGCGGTTTCGGATCCGGCGCGATCGACATTGCAACTGGCCAATTCCGAGACCGGTCTCCTTCAGGACCTGCCGCAGGGGCTGGCGGTGACCGATGCGACGCAGGGGTTTGGTAAACTGCCGGTCGCCTTCAACTGGCTTGGGGTCGAGATGGCGCTGATCTCGGCGCACAAGCTGGGCGGCCCCAAGGGGATCGGCGCTTTGGTATTGCGGCGCGGCACCGATCTTGCGGCGCAGATCAAGGGTGGCGGGCAGGAAATGGGGCGCCGCTCGGGCACCGAGAACGTGATCGGCATCGCCGGTTTCGGCGCTGCTGCCGAGGCCGCCGCGCGCGATCTGGCGAATGGCGTGTGGAGCCGTGTCGAGAAACTTAGAAATATTCTAGAAAATGCTCTTGAGGCCGGGGCTAAATCTACTATTTTTGTCGGGAAAGGTCGGCCCCGCCTGCCCAACACCCTCTGCCTGGCCACGCCGGGCTGGAAGGGCGAGACGCAGGTGATGCAGATGGACCTGGCCGGATTTGCCATCAGCGCCGGCAGCGCCTGTTCCAGCGGCAAGGTCCGCGCCAGTGCGGTGCTTCAGGCGATGGGGTTTGACGAGGCAACGGCGACAAGCGCGATCCGCGTGTCACTGGGGCCCGAGACGACCGAAACGGATGTGCTGCGCTTTGCCGAAGCGTGGCTGGACAAAGAAAAGAAACATCGCGCGCGCGCCGCGTGACACAGAACAAACAGCGCGCTCAGCGCGAAGGAGGGCTCTTATGGCCGCATTGGACCAGACCCAGGTAAAAGAAGGCGTCGATCAGGAGACGGTGGATGCCGTCCGAGAGGCGGGCACCTATAAATACGGCTGGGAAACCGAGATCGAGATGGAATACGCCCCCAAGGGCGTGAACCCCGATATCGTGCGGCTGATCTCGGGCAAGAACGAAGAGCCCGAATGGATGACCGAATGGCGGCTGGCCGCGTTCGAACGCTGGACCGGCATGAGCGAACCGAAATGGGCGATGGTCAACTATCCCGAAATCGACTTTCAGGATCAGTACTACTATGCCCGCCCCAAGAGCATGACCGAAAAGCCCAAATCGCTGGACGAGGTCGACCCCAAGCTGCTGGCCACCTATGAAAAGCTGGGCATTCCGCTCAAGGAACAGATGATCCTGGCCGGTGTCGAAGGCGCCGAGAACGCCCCCGCCGAGGGTCGCAAGGTCGCCGTGGACGCGGTGTTTGATTCCGTGTCCGTCGGCACCACGTTCCAGGCCGAACTGAAAAAGGCCGGCGTGATCTTCTGTTCGATCTCCGAGGCGATCCGCGAGCATCCCGAATTGGTGAAGAAGTATCTGGGCACCGTGGTGCCGGTCAGCGACAATTTCTATGCCACGCTGAACTCTGCCGTGTTTTCGGACGGCTCCTTTGTCTATGTGCCGCCCGGTGTGCGCTGCCCGATGGAGCTGTCGACCTATTTCCGCATCAACGCGGAAAATACCGGCCAGTTCGAACGCACCCTGATCATCGCCGATAAGGGCAGCTATGTGTCCTATCTCGAAGGCTGCACCGCCCCCCAGCGCGACACCGCGCAGCTGCATGCCGCCGTGGTCGAGATCATCGTCGAGGAAGACGCCGAGGTTAAATACTCGACCGTCCAGAACTGGTATCCGGGCGACGAGAACGGCAAGGGCGGCATCTACAACTTTGTCACCAAACGCGCCGATTGCCGGGGCGACCGGTCCAAGGTGATGTGGACGCAGGTTGAAACCGGCTCGGCCGTGACCTGGAAATACCCCTCCTGCATCCTGCGCGGCGATGACAGCCAAGGCGAGTTCTATTCCATTGCCATCGCCAACAACATGCAGCAGGCCGATACCGGCACCAAGATGATCCATCTGGGCAAGAACACCAAATCGCGCATCGTCTCCAAGGGGATCAGCGCGGGCAAGGCGCAGAACACCTATCGCGGCCTCGTCTCGATGCATCCCAAGGCCAAGAACAGCCGCAACTATACCCAGTGCGACAGCCTGCTGATCGGCGACAAATGCGGGGCGCATACGGTGCCCTATATCGAGGTCAAGAACAACTCGTCGCGCTGCGAGCACGAGGCGACCACGTCCAAGGTGGACGAGGATCAGTTGTTCTATTGCCGCTCGCGCGGGATGGACGAGGAAGAGGCGGTGGCGCTGGTGGTGAACGGGTTCTGCAAGGACGTGTTGCAGGCGCTGCCGATGGAGTTTGCCATGGAGGCGCAGCAACTGGTGGCGATCAGCCTCGAAGGCTCGGTGGGCTAAGGCCCTTTCGGGGCCATTGCGGCAGGGATCAGGCCAGTGGACGACCAGACCGGTGAACAGATGCGGCCAGAGCTGACCATGCCCCCGGCAGAGGCAGAGGCGCTGCGCACGGCCTATGAAGAGGCGCGGGTGATCCTGGAATACGGGTCCGGCGGCTCGACCGTTCTGGCCTCGGAACTGCCGGGCAAGCATGTCACCTCGATCGAAAGCGACCGGGCCTGGGCACGGATGATGGAGGCCTGGCTGGCCGCCAACCCGCCCGCCGAGGGGACCGAGGTCAATATCGTCTGGACCGATATCGGCCCGACCGGCGATTGGGGGCATCCGGTCTCGGACAGCAAATGGCGCAGCTATCCCGAATATCCGCTGGCGGTCTGGCGGGCAGACGGGTTCCGCCATCCCGATGTGGTGCTGGTGGATGGGCGGTTCCGGGTCGGCTGTGCGCTGGCCACCGCCTTTTCGATCACCCGTCCGGTGACGTTGCTGTTTGACGATTACAGCCAACGACGCTGGCAACACCAGGTCGAGGAGTTTCTGGGCGCGCCGCTGATGATCGGCCGCATGGCTGCCTTTCAGGTCGAGCCGCAGCCGATCCCCCCCGCGGCGCTTTTGCGGGTGATCCGCACCATGACCAGCCCCTGACCCGAAACCGTAACGAGGATCCGACCCATGATCGTGACCACAACACCAAGTGTCGAAGGCCACCGCATCACCGCCTACAAGGGGATCGTGGTGGGTGAGGCGATCATGGGTGCCAATGTGGTGCGCGACGTCTTTGCCTCGATCACCGATATCGTGGGCGGCCGTTCGGGCGCCTACGAAAGCAAGTTGCAGGATGCCCGTGAAACCGCGCTGTCCGAGCTTGAGGGCCGCGCCGCCGCGCTGGGGGCCAATGCGGTCGTTGGTGTCGATCTGGACTACGAGGTGGTGGGGCAGTCGATGCTGATGGTCTCGGCCTCGGGCACCGCCGTCGTGCTGGACTGATTGTGGGAGGATCGACGTGAGTACCGAAGATATCGCACCCGCCGCACAGCTGAGCCGCGCAGACCAGATGCTGGCGCGCCGCTATGCGTTCCTCGCCGATGCCATCGCGCCCGAACGACCGCTGCGCATCACCGATGTGGGGGCCAACCCGATCAACGTGCCCGACTATGACCGGTTGCTGACCCTCGGCGGGTGCGAGGTCTGGGGCTTTGAACCCGATCAGGCCTCGTTCGATGCGCTGATGGCAGAGCCGCGTCCGGGCACGCATTACCTGCAACAGGCGGTGGGGGTGACCGGTCCGGGCCGGTTCCATCCGCATCGGCTGAGCGGTCTGGGGTCGCTGTTTCCGATCCGCAAGGAATCGGTCACCTATCTGGGCAAGCCGCAGTGGCACGACTCGCGACGCGAGCCGATCGACATGGAGCTGATCGCGCTGGACGATCTCGACGATGAGGTGCTGCCGCGACCGGATGTGCTCAAGATCGACATTCAGGGGGGCGAGCTGGACGTGATCCGCACCGGCCGCCAGAAACTGTCCGAGGCGATCTGTATCATTCCCGAGGTTCGGTTCTATCGCATCTACGAGGACGAGCCGCTGTTCGGGCCGCTGGACGTGGAGTTGCACGATCAGGGGTTTCGCTTTCACACCTTCCAGTTCACCAAGTCGCGGCAGGTGATCAACTCGCAAAGTGCGCGCTTGCCCTACAAGACCATCCGCAGCCAGATGATGGATGGCGATGCGATCTATATCCGTGACCCGGAAACGATCGGGGGGTGGTCGGCTGAACAGGTGCGGCAACTGGCTGTGGTCTCGTCCTGCGTGTTCTCCAGCTTCGATCTTACAGTGTTCTGCCTGGACGAACTTGTGCGGCGCGGCCTCGCGGCGCCCGAGGTGCCGGGGCAGTTCGTCGACACGCTGCCGGCCTGGATGCTGAAGGGGAGTTAGGATGCGCGCGCTGCCCACAGAACCGATCCGCCTCTATTGGTGGAAGGGCGTGCCGAATTTCGGCGACGCCCTGTCGGCGCTGGTGGTGGCGCATGTGTCGGGCCGTGCGGTGCGCCATGCCGGGCCCAAGAATTGCGAGATGCTGGCCATCGGCTCGCTGATCCAGGTGATGCGCCGCAACTATGGCGACCCGGCACCCGACGGGCGCCGCCCGGTGATCTGGGGCGCGGGGCTGTTGCATCCGGTGGGTTCCATCGGGTTTCTTGAGAATGTCGAGGTGGCGCTGCTGCGTGGACCGCTCAGCGCCGATCTTTTGGGGCTGAGGATGCGCGCCTTTGGCGATCCCGGCCTGCTTGTGGGCGACCTGCTGGGTGAGCTGCCCGCGCGCGATGACCGGTTCGCGCTGGTGCCGCATCACTCGATGCTGGCTGATCCGGCGCTGGCGGCACTGCTGGATGCAGAACCGGCGCTGGAACTGATCGACGTCGCGGGTGACGCGCTGGAGGTCTGCCGCCGCATCGCATCTTGTCGGCATGTGATCTCGGCCAGCCTGCACGGGCTGATCGTTGCTGATGCCTGCGGCGTGCCCTCGACCTGGCTGATGCCGGGCGGGCAGCAGCATCTGAAATATTACGACTATGCCGCCTCGGTGGGCCGTCCGCTGGACATGCCACTGAGGCTGGACGAGGTAGCCGCGCATCTGCGTGGCCTCAAGGACGACGACGGACTGGCCTGGGCCGAGGGCATCGCCCGCGCCCGCGCCGATCTGCTGACCGCTTTCCCGGCGCATATGCGCGCCCAAACCCCTGCCTCCGCCACTCTGGCGGAACCGAATTGAGACGAGGAAACCATGCTTGAAATCAAAAACCTGCACGTGAAACTTGAAGAAGAGGACAAGCAGATCCTCAAAGGTGTGGACCTGACCGTCGAGGCGGGCAAGGTGCATGCAATCATGGGGCCGAACGGGTCGGGCAAATCGACGCTCAGCTATGTTCTGTCGGGGCGCGACGGGTACGAGGTGACCGAGGGCGCCGCCACCCTGTCGGGCGCCGATCTGCTGGAAATGGAGCCCGAGGAACGCGCCGCCGCGGGCCTGTTCCTGGCCTTTCAATACCCGGTCGAGATCCCCGGCGTGGGCAACATGACCTTTCTGCGCACCGCGGTGAACGCCCAGCGCAAGGCGCGTGGCGAAGAAGAGTTGAGCGCCGCCGAGTTCCTGAAAGAAGTGCGCGCCAAGGCCAAGGCACTGAAGATCGACGCCGACATGCTGAAACGCCCGGTCAACGTGGGCTTCTCGGGCGGTGAGAAAAAGCGCAACGAGATCCTGCAAATGGCGATGCTGGAGCCCAAGATGTGCATCCTGGACGAGACCGACTCGGGCCTTGACGTGGATGCGATGAAACTGGTGGCCGAGGGCGTGAACGCGCTGCGCGATGCCGGGCGCGGCTTCCTCGTGATCACCCATTACCAGCGCCTGCTGGATCACATCAAACCCGATGTCGTGCATATCATGGCCGATGGCCGCATCGTGAAATCCGGCGGCCCCGAGCTGGCGCTGGAGGTCGAGAACAACGGTTACGCCGATATCCTGGCCGAGGTGAACTGATGGGGGTTCCTGCACAGAAACAGAGTGTGACCGAGGCGTTGCTGGCGACGCTGACGCTGCCCACCGCCGGCTGCACCCAGTCCGCGCGCGAGGCCGCTTTGGCGCGGCTGCGGGAAATGGGCGTGCCCGGACGGCGCGACGAGTACTGGAAATACACCCGTCCCGATACGCTGATTGCCCCCGAGGCGCCGCGCGCCGCGACATTCCACACCGACGAACCGATGATGTTCGACGCCATCGACCGGCTCAAGATCGTCTTTGTCGACGGGGTTTTCGATGCCGAGGCGTCGGATGCGCTGGAGATGGAGGGCGTGCGGATCGAGCGGATCGAGGATATCTGCTGCAAGGATATCCATTGGGCCAAGGACTTGTACGGCGTTCTTGAAGCACGTGGCCAGTCGCCGGTGCCGCGCCCGCTGGCGGCGCTGAACACCGCCTTTGCCGGTGATGGCATCGCCATTCACGTGACCGGCAAACCGTCGAAACCGATCAGTCTGATCTACCGCCATGCCTCGGAAAGCTCGGACGCGCTGCTGCATCACGTGATCCGGGTGGAAAGCGGTGCCGAGGTGACGATCCTGGAAAACGGCCCCGCCGCATCGCGCTTCAACAAATGCATGGAGATCGACATCGCTGATGGCGGCACCTTGCATCATGTGCGCGCCCAGGGCCGCGACCATGAACGCCGCGCGGTGACGCATATGTTCACCCGGCTGGGCGCGGGTTCGGTCTACAAGTCCTTTACCCTGACCGTGAACGGCGTTCTGACCCGCAATGAACAGGTGGTCGAGCTGACCGGCGACGAGGGCGTGGCCCATGTGGCCGGCGCCTGCGTGGGCGATGGCGACTTTCACCATGACGACACCGTGTTCGTGACCCATGACGCGGTGAACTGCGAAAGCCGTCAGGTGTTCAAGAAGGTGCTGCGCAATGGCGCCACCGGCGTGTTCCAGGGCAAGATCCTGGTTCAGCCCGGCGCGCAGAAAACGGACGGTTATCAGATCAGCCAGTCGCTGCTCTTGGACGATGACAGCCAGTTCCTGGCCAAGCCCGAGCTGGAGATCTATGCCGATGACGTCGCCTGTTCGCATGGCTCGACCAGTGGCGCTATCGACGAAACCGCGCTGTTCTACCTGCGCTCGCGCGGCGTGCCTCAAAAAGAGGCCACCGATCTGCTGACGCTCGCCTTTCTGGCAGAGGCCGTCGAAGAGATCGAGGACGAGGCTCTGGCTGCCGATATCGTCTCGCGGCTCGAAGGCTGGCTGGCGCGGCGGGCCTGATGCCGGTCACCAGCGATATCGCGGCCAGCTATCGCGGGCCGGCGCGGGTGATGCGTCACCTGCTGGACATGGGCCAGCGCGAGGATCGCGCGCTGGCCTTTGTGATGGCGTTCTGTGTCATCGCCTTTGTCGCGCAGCTGCCGGCGCTGGCCCGGCGGGCGCATCTGGAACAGGCCGATCTGAACATGCTGATGGGCGGCGCGCTGCTCGGCAGCGTCTTTCTGCTGCCGCTGCTTTTCTATGTCATCGCGTTGCTGTCCCATTGGGTCGCGCGCATGCTGGGCGGGCAGGGCAGCGCCTATGGCGCGCGGCTGGCACTGTTCTGGTCGCTCTTGGCCTCGACCCCGCTGGTATTGCTCAACGGGCTGGTGGCGGGCTTCATCGGCCCCGGCCCGGCGCTGAGCCTGGTCGGGCTGATATGGGTTGCGGTCTTTGCCTGGTTCTGGCTAACCAATCTCAGAGAAGCTCAGAGGCCCGCCCCATGACATCTGCCGAGCTGCGGTCGCTTGCCGCCCTTACCGTGACCGATCCGGCCAATGCGGCGCGGGTGATTCTCAGCCGCGAGCCGGGACGCGAAGTGTTGTGGCTTTCGCTGGCTCTCTCGGTGGCGCTGGCGAGCCTGTTGCACGGGCTGTCCAACATGGCCTTTGGCGCGATGACCATGCCCGGCATTCCGCAATCCGTGGTCGGCTATGGCGCTTTGATGGGCGGTGGGCTGGTCCTGACCATCGCGGCGATCCACCGGATCGGGCGGCTGCTGGGTGGCGAGGGCTCTTTCTGGGACGTGATGGCGGTTATGGTCTGGATCCAGCTGGTGCTGGTGGTGGTGCAGGCCGCCACCCTGCTCTTGGCGCTGACCGTACCGCTGTTGTCGGCTTTGCTGGCGCTGGCTGCCAATCTGGTGGCGCTGTATGTCACCCTGCATTTCATCGATCAGGCCCATCGCCTGAATTCCCTCATGCGTGCGGCGGCGGTGTTGATCCTGTCGGTACTGGCCATCGCCGTTGGCGTACTTGTCCTGTTGTCCTTCGTCGGAGGGCCAATCCCCGGAGCGACCCCCTATGTATGACGTCGACCGCATCCGCGCCGATTTTCCGATCCTGTCCCGTCAGGTGAACGGCAAACCGCTGACCTATCTCGACAATGGCGCCTCGGCCCAGAAACCGCAGGCGGTGATCGACGCGGTGACCCGCGGCTATGCCGAGGAATATGCCAATGTGCATCGCGGGTTGCATTTCCTGTCCAATCTCGCGACCGAGAAATACGAGGCGGTGCGCGGCATCGTGGCGCGGTTCCTGAACGCAGGCTCCGAGGACGAGATCGTGCTGAACTCGGGCACCACCGAGGGGATCAACATGGTCGCCTATGGCTGGGCCATGCCGCTTATGCAGGCAGGCGACGAAATCGTGCTGTCGACCATGGAACATCACGCCAATATCGTGCCCTGGCATTTCCTGCGCGAACGCCAGGGCGTGGTGCTGAAATGGGTCGACCCCGAACCCGACGGGTCGCTGGATCCGCAGGCGGTGCTGGACGCGATCGGCCCCCGGACGAAACTGGTGGCGATCACCCAGTGTTCCAACGTGTTGGGCACCGTTGTCGATGTGAAATCCATCTGCGCGGGCGCCCGGGCCAAGGGCGTGCCGGTTCTGGTCGATGGCTCTCAAGGCGCGGTGCATATGCCGGTCGATGTGCAGGATATGGGCTGCGATTTCTACGCCATCACCGGGCACAAGCTTTATGGTCCCTCCGGCTCGGGCGCGATCTATGCCCGGGCCGAGCGGCTGGCCGAAATGCGGCCGTTCATGGGCGGTGGCGACATGATCAAGGAGGTCACCAAGGACATGGTGATCTATAACGATCCACCGATGAAGTTCGAGGCCGGTACTCCGGGCATCGTACAGACCATCGGCATGGGTGTGGCGCTGGATTACATGATGGCGTTGGGGATGGAGAACATCGCCGCCCACGAGGCCGGGTTGCGCGACTATGCGGCCGGCCGTTTCGCCGGGCTGAACTGGCTGAACGTGCAGGGCCATGCGCCGGGCAAGGCGGCGATCTTTTCCTTCACGCTTGAGGGTGCGGCACATGCGCATGACATCTCGACCATCCTCGACAAGAAGGGCGTCGCGGTGCGCGCGGGCCATCATTGCGCGGGTCCGCTGATGGAACATCTGGGCGTGACCGCGACCTGCCGGGCGAGCTTTGGCCTCTACAATACCCGAGCCGAGGTGGACACGCTGATCGAGGCGCTGGAACTGGCCCATGAGCTGTTTGCCTGATCGCTGATCGGCAAGGGCGTCGGGGGGCTCTGCCCCCCGCTGACAAAATTCGGCGAATTTTGTCACCTCCCCCCGGAGTATTTCTGGCGGAATGAAGGGGCTTAGTCGGGCCGGCCGATCAGCCGGTCGATGGGCGCGAAGTCGTCAGTCAGCAGCGTGCCCATGGCGGCCAGTTGCGCGACCCAGTCCGGGGCGAGCGCGCCATATTCGGTGGGCTCGGGCGCACGGGTGACGAAACGCGAATGCGGGGTGGGGCTGCTGCCCGCGACCAGGACAAAGACCGCGCGTTCGCCCGGTGGAGGCGGGGTGGTGCTGGTCCAGACCTCGACCATGGGAAAGACGGCGCCCAGCGTGTGCACCAGCGCGGCCAGTGCCTGCAAGCGATCCTGATAGTCGATCACGTTCATCAGATAGGTGCCTTCGGGGGTCAGCCTGTCGCGCGCCAGTTCGAAGAATTCACGCGTCACCAGATGGGCGGGCACCGCCACATCAGTAAAGGCATCGCCCAGGATCACATCATAGCGCCGCTCGGGCCGGGTCAGCAGCGCCCGGCGGGCATCCTCGTGCAGGATCTCGGCACTGGCGGGATCGAACCAGAATTGCGCGGCGGCAATGCGGGTCACCTCGGGGTCGATCTCGGCCACCACGCGCGGGCCGGTGCCGCGCAGCGCAAAGGCGCGCGGGATCGAGTAGGATCCGCCGCCGATGAAGAAGGACGAGAAATCGGGGCGCGGCGCGCGGATGCGGGCCAGCGCGTCCAACATGGCGGCATGGTCGGTATACATGGTCAGCGGCATATCGCGGGCACTGATCCCGTGGCCCAGATGGTCGATCACCATCAGCCGTTCGGGCGCCTCGGGCGTGCCCAGCTCGATCACGCGGATACAGTAGTAGCGGCTTTCGCGGGTGCAGGGATCGGGTGCGGCCAGCGCCGCGACAGCCAGCGACAAAACCAGCCCCAGAGCGACCAGAGGCGCCAGCCAGCGCCCGCCACCGAGGCGGAAACAGAGCAGCGCCGACAGGGCATAAACCGCCGTCACCGCCATCAGCGTGAGCGATGAACCCAGCCAGGAAATGAAAACGAACCCCGCCAGCAAGGTTCCGGCTATGGCGCCGATGGCCCCGGCGGCAAACATCGCCCCCAGGGCGCGGCCTGCGCCCGTGCCGCGTTGCACCGACAACGCGGCCAATACCGGTGCGGGCACCCCGGCAAAGCAGGAGGGCAGAAAGAACACCGCCAATGTCAGCAGCGCGATCCCCCAGACAGGATGCGCGACCAGTTCCAGCACCGGTTCCGAAAGACTGCGCAAAAGAAGCGCCGCAGCGGCGGTGGTGAGGGCGGCCGCGACAAGTGTCCAGCCAGTCAGCCTTAGCGCGCGTGCTGAGGGACGCTCGGCCAGGACACCGCCGATCCAGTGCCCCAAAGAAAACCCTGCCAGCACCACCGCGATGACCGAAGTCCAGGTATAAAGTGACATGCCCACATAGGGCGCCAACATGCGACCGGCCACGATCTCGACCACCAGCGAGGCGGCGGAGACGGTGACCTGAAGCAGGATCAGCAACATCAAAGATGGGGTACGAGCCATGCCGCGCATTTGGCGAAGCTGTTGTGACGAAGGCAAGAAAAATCCGCAGATTGACGATTGCAGAGGCCGCGGCGATACCTTATAGCCCGGGTCACAGGCACCCGTAGCTCAGCTGGATAGAGCGCTGCCCTCCGAAGGCTGATGTCAAGGGTCCCTTGTGTGAAGACGAGTGAAAATAAACGTTTCGGATCAGTGGCTTGCGGGGCTACCGATCTTTGCTTTAATCCCGCGCAAAATTGAAGTAAGCACTGCGTAAGCAGTTTGCACCCGTAGCTCAGCTGGATAGAGTGTCGCCCTCCGAAGGCGAAGGTCACAGGTTCGAATCCTGTCGGGTGCGCCACTTCCCCCCAAGTTTTGCGAATTTCTACGCTGCGCCGGTGTCGCTGGCCCCTGCTTTTCGACGTCTTGAGAGCCAGAGGCGGGCAGGGAGGGCCGTGACGGGTTGAGGGTTGGAGGAGAGGCCTCCGGCGCCCGTCGCGGAGGTTTCCGAATGAACAGCGAGATCATCGATGCCGGGCGTGACATGAGCCGCGGCTACAAGGTGGATGTGTCGCGCGGCGAGAATGTGGACCGCGTGTCGTCGGAGTGGTTCTCGCGACCGGATGACGAGCGGTATCTGTCGCTCGACGACCTTTTCGCCTCGGTCAAGGCCCGGGCGGAGCGGAGCCGGACGCGCACGGTGGAGAGCGCGGCGATGGCCGCTTGGCTGGCGCGTCGCAGCGCGAGATAGCCGAAGCGATCTTTCGGCTATCCCGGGTCAGCCGGGACGAGTGGCAGAGCGCGCCGGAGCGCTTCGCCGTCATGGCCTTGCTGCGCGACGCGCGAAAGATGGTTGACGGTGGGTACCGCGCCGCTGCCCGCCAGTTGTTGATTCAACTCACGTTCCTGTCGGGCTATGTCGGCCCCGATGGCGCCGCCCACCGCAGCGCCGATCGCGCCGCCGATGATGGTCGAGCGCGTGTCATCGCCGATTGCGTTGCCTATAGCCGCCCCTGTCACACCGCCGATAACCGCACCCGTTGCAGGTTGGTTCGGCGTGCCATTGTTGTAGGTGCAGCCCGCCAGGGTGATGACGGTTGCGGCAGAGAGAATTCCAGTAATCTTGATCATGGAACTTGTCCTTTTGGAGCGAACCTTTCCAGAAGATGACGTGGTGCCATGTTCCGAACTCAGCGATTGAACCCTTTTCGTCTGTCGTCCCAAGAGCCGCACTAACCCCGATTAGCCTATGGAAAAGAATGCTGTTGAGTCGTCAGACCCACTCCATGAAGAAAAACCGTGATCTGATTGCCTTTGGGCGTCACGAAACGGAATAAGGGCGGCACGGCTAAAGAAACCGGCCACCCGAAGGTTTTAGATCAGCTATTCGTGAAATGGCGTGAGCGCTTGAGCGGGAGTTCCTGAACTGGTTTTCCGAGTACACCTGCCCGGCATGTATTGCCGGGCAGACATGCGGTGACGTCACGCCAGAGCGTGGGTCGTGGCGTCCAGTTCCTTGTGCGTCTCGGCGTCGTTCTTGGCCGTATGGGCCTTTTCCGCAGCCCGATAGTGCTTCAGCGCCGCGTCCTTCTTCGGGCCGGAGGGCGCCTTGTCCCACGCGGCTTTCACGGTTTTCATCTTGTCGGCGACGTTGGCGGATTTGTTTGTGTCGGGTGTCATTGGATTGTCCTTTCGTGGACGGTCCGAAAACGAGAAACACGCAGGGCATGGGAAAGTTGGGACAGTTTGCCCCACGTGTCTCTGGCTCACTCGGACTGGTACATGTCTACCGAGATCCGGCGGACATTCAGACTATGGCACCACCCTCGTTCTCCCATACTGATGTAGGTTGGTCTGGAGCCGCAATTTCCGCTGTTTCTGTAGGAACGTTAACGAAACGGTGGAGTTTGGCCGAGGTCAGCCTGACGATTTTCCGCGCCGCTCCACTCAGTGTTTCGCGCTTGGCAGCCGACGACTTGGAAACAGGCACAGAAATGGCGGATACGGGAAATGTTACCTCGATATCTTCACCGCCAAGTTCTGTCTGGGTTCCGCCGAATTGATCCAGAAGCCCCAGCATTGCTGTGTTCTCGCTGTGGACCAGGGCATTAAATTCGGTAATTCCGCCCCGCTTCGCGAATTCCGCCAGCACTCCAAGGAGAAGACTGCCCAGCCCCTGACGTTGATGGCTATCCGCAATGGTGACCGCAATCTCAGCAATATGCTTTTGATCGGGCAGCCGTATATATCGAGCGATACCAATCGGTTTTTGTATTGGTCCATCTCCGAGCAAAGCTCCGACCGCGACGTGGTCCGGGTCGTTTGTGGCTGTGAACCTGTCCAGTTCTTTCTCTGTGAGGTTCTTGTGCGCCCCCAGAAACCGGAAGTACCTGGCACGACCGGACAAATGCGCGAAACCAATCTCCAACAGATGGCGATCTGCCGGTGTCACTTCTCTTACGAGAACGGTGGCGCCGTTCTTGAGGGTTGTTTTGAAGGTGGTGAGTTTCACGCGTTGCCTCGAACGTCAGATACGAATGATTGCTGTGCTGACGTTTCATCTGTCGCACGTCGCCCGGCTTTGGGCTGCTCTCCCAGCACCCGGGTCCCGGCACGACCCTCTAGGATGGCGCGGGCATCTGTCAGCTGTCCAATACCGGCGAGTTTGCCGCTGGCTGTTGCGAAGGCCACCGCAGCAGCGACCTTTGGACCCATCGAACCGGGCGGAAGGTCAAGGTTCCCAAGTTTTGCCGGCGTCGTCGTGCTGATAGCGCTCTGAGTTGGAGCGCCAAAATCTCGGTAGACGGCAGGCACGTCAGTCAGAAGCAAGAGCGCGTCTGCGCCGAGGCCAAGGGCGAGAAGGGCTGACGTTCGGTCCTTGTCGATCACCGCCTCGACGCCCTCCATGTCACCGCTCGCATTTCGAATAACCGGAATGCCTCCGCCGCCAGCGCAGATGACTATATGCTTAGCGTCCAAAAGAGCCTTTATGGCGTCTAAACCTATGATGCGAAGGGGCATTGGCGACGGCACAATGCGGCGCATGCCGCCGTTTGCTTCCTGGACCATCTGCCAGCCGTGGTCGCTGGCCGCCTGCGCAGCCTCTGTATCGGTATAGACAGGACCGATGGGCTTGCTGGGAGTGCCAAAGGCAGGGTCGTTCGGGTCCACCTCCACACGGCTGAGAAGAGTTGCACAGTGCGAACCCTTTGGGAGCGCGTTCATCAATTCCTGTTCGATCAGGTAGCCAATCATGCCATCTGTCTCGGCGCCCAGTACATCCAGCGGCCATGGTTTTTGAGGATCAAAGGACGCACCTTGGAGGGCCAGCAAACCAACCTGTGGTCCGTTGCCATGGGCCACGATGATTTCGTGGTCACGCGCGAGATCTGCAAGTGCAAGTGCCGCGATCCTCACGTTCGTACGCTGTACGGCTGCGGTCAGCGGCTCTCCTCTGCGTAACAATGCGTTTCCGCCAAGGGCCACAACGATGCGCATCTCAGGCCCCCATTGTGGCGACGAGGACCGCCTTAATCGTGTGCATCCGGTTTTCTGCCTGATCGAAAACGACTGACGCTGCGCTTTCAAACACCTCTTCGGTCACTTCCATGGAATCGATCCCGAATTTTTGAAACGTCGCTTCGCCGACTTCGGTATCCCTATTGTGGAATGCGGGCAGGCAGTGGAGGAATTTGGCGTAGGGATTTTTCGTCTTTTCCATGACCTCGGTTGTCACGCGGTAAGGCGACAGCAGAGCGATCCGTTCCTCCCAGACCTCGTCAGGTTCGCCCATGGAGACCCAGACATCGGTATAAACGAAATCGGCCCGCTCCAATCCTTCGGCATGCTTCTCGGTCAGCGTGATCCGCGCACCCGTGGTCTCGGCGATGGTGCGACATTGCGCGACAAGGTCATCGTCGGGCCAGCAGCTTTGGGGACCACAAAGGCGGATATCCATGCCGATCAGGGCGGCGCCAACCATCAAGCTTGAGCCCATGTTGTTGCCTGCATCCCCCATGAAGCAAAAGGCGATATCAGACAGGTGCTTGTGCGTGAACTCGCGCATGGTCATCAGGTCGGCGAGGATCTGTGTCGGGTGAAAATCATCTGTCAGCCCGTTGAACACCGGCACGCCGGAGAACTCCGCCAGCACCTCGGCATCCTTTTGGCCAAAGCCGCGATATTCGATGCCATCGTAGAACCGGCCCAGAACCCGCGCGGTGTCCTTCATGGTTTCCTTGTGGCCGATATGGCTGCCGGATGGTCCCAGATAGGTGACATGCGCGCCTTGATCGTAGGCCGCCACCTCGAACCCGCTGCGGGTGCGCGTGCTGTCCTTCTCGAAAATGAGGGCGATGTTCTTACCTTGAAGCATTTGCTGTTCATATCCGCCTGCTTTCGCCATCTTGAGGCTGGCGGCGAGTTGCAACAGGTGCCGGATCTCCTCCGGAGTGAAATCGAGCAGCTTGATAAAACTGCGTCCGTGCAGGTTCTGTGGCATTGGATGTTCCTCAAATGGGGTCGCGGATCAGCGGACAGGTCATGCAATGTGACCCGCCGCGCCCGCGCCCAAGCTCTGATCCGGGGATGGTTATGACCTCGACACCCGCCTTGCGCAGAAGGGTGTTTGAATAGACGTTGCGTTCGTACCCGACGACGACGCCAGGCTCGAGGCAGACCACGTTGTTGGCGTCGTCCCATTGTTCGCGGGCGGATTCGTAAGCATTGCCGCCCGTGGGCACGGTACGCAGTTTCTTGAGGCCAAGGGCGTCGGCCACGACCGCCAGAAACGGTTTCGTTTCGGCCTCCACGACGACGTCCTCGCCCTTGCCGGGGCGCAGGCTGTAGCAACGGATGGCATCGGTCACCTCGGCAAAGACCGTGACCAGATCGCGGTCGCAGAAGGTAAAGACCGTATCGAGGTGCATGGACCCGCGCGCACGGGGAAACTGACAGGCAATGACACGTGTCGCACCGCCACCGGCAAACAATCCACGGGCAATCTGGCCGACGGCCTGTGGTGTCGTGCGCTCCCCCATGCCGATCAGAACGGTGCCGTTTCCGATGGGCATGACATCCCCGCCTTCGACCGTTGCCGGTCCATGATCGGCCATCGGGTCGCCCCACCAGACGGGAAAGCCCGCGTCCTTGAAGTTGGGATGAAAGCGATAAATGGCGGCGAGGTTCAGCGTCTCCAGCCGCCGCGCGGGCCAGTGCATCGGGTTGAGTGTAACGCCGCCATAGATCCAGCATGTCGTATCGCGGGTGAAGATGTGGTTGGGCAGCGGCGCCAGGATAAAATCCGCGGGCTCCAGCATGGGGGCCAGCACACCCTTTTCCGGGATCGGCAGTTCGGCCCTGCTCATGCCGCCGATCAGGATGGTCGACAGTAGATCGGCGTCGACCTCCATCAGGTGGGCCATGAGGTCATCGGCCAGACCGACGCCGACGGTGTTGTCGCTGATCCGCGCATCGAGCAGCCATTTGCGGGCGTCCATGTCTTTCAGCGTTTCCATGAGCAATTGGCGCAGGAACACGACCTCGACGCCGCGATTGCGCATCGCATCGACGAAGGTCATGTGCTCGATCCGCGCCTGCTTCACCCAGATCACATCATCGAACAGCAGTTCGGTGCAGTTGGCGGGCGTCAGCCGGGCCATCGCGGCGCCGGGCTTGTGAACGAGGACACGGCGCAGCTTGCCCGCCTCGGAATGGACACCGTAGGTGATGCTCATGTCGGTGTTCCTTGCAAAAGAACGCCAAGGCTGAGGGCAGCCATGACGATGATCGTGAGACCCAGAAGCACCGGCCAGACGAAGCGCAGCCAGCGCTCATAGGGCACCCGCCCGATGGCGAGCCCGCCCATGACCACCGCGGAGGTGGGTGTGACCAGATTGACCACGCCTTCTGCCGACTGGAACGCTGTCACCACGAGGCTGCGAGATACCCCCGCAAAGTCGCCGACGGGGGCAAGGATCGGCATGGACAGGACGGCAAGGCCGGAGGTGGAGGGCACGAAGAAGGACAGGACGACCTGGATCCAGTACATCACGTTGATGAACACGACCTCATTGAGGCCCGCGACGGTGCCTTCGGCCCAGTGAAGGATCGTGTCTGTTATGTGGCCCGCGTCCATGATCACGACGATGCCACGCGCCAACCCGATGATCAGCGCCACGCCCAAAAGGTCGCGCGCACCGCCAACGAAGGCGTCGACAAGCCCTTTCTCTCCTAACCGTCCTATGATCCCTATGGCGATACCGGCGAACAGGAACAGCCCACTCATTTCGGCCATCCACCAGCCGCCCAGCGAGACTCCCCAGATCATCACCGCGAAGGTCGCGCCGAAAAGTAGCAGGACGATCTTGTGCAGTCCGGTAAAGTCGCTGAGTCCGGCCTCGGCCGTGCTGCGGAAATGCGCCTCGTTCTCGGCCTTTCTGTCAAAGACCAGCGACCGGGACGGGTCGGCCTTGACACGTGCGGCATAGCGCATGACGTAAGTGACGGCCGCAGCGAAAGTGAGCGCAAGCAGGACCAGCCTCAGCGTCAGCCCGTCGGTGAAGGGCACTCCGGCGGCGTCCGACGCGATCACGGTCGAAAAGGCGTTCACGGTCGAGCCGAGCACGCCCACCCCGGCACCCAGCAGGATCGCCGCCACGGCGGTCAGCGCGTCATAGCCCGCCGCGATCATCACCGGCGTCAGGATGACGTAGAAGGCCAGAGTTTCCTCGGCCATTCCATAGGTTGAGCCGCCCGCCGCAAAGAGCGCCATGAGGATCGGGATCATCCATTTTTCCCGCCCTTCGAGCCGCACCATTGCGCGCTTGATGCCCGCATCGATGGCCCCAGTTGCCGTGACCACTCCGATGAACCCGCCGATCATCAGAACGAACAGCGCCACGTCGATGGCATTGGCAGAATAGCTTCCCGGATCGTAGAAGCCTGCGATGGGAGCGAGTATGACGTCGAAAAAGCCTTGCGGATTGGCGTCGGTGGGCGCGTAGGTTCCCGCCACCGGAACATCCTTGCCAAGGGCCTCGGACGCAGCGCGCTCATACTGACCGGCTGGGATCACCCACGTCAGCCCTGCGATGATCACGATCAGCGCGAAAAGAATGGTATAGGCTGAGGGGAAGTGGAAACGGGGGCTGCGTTCGGCAGATGTCGTTTTGGTGGGTGGCATAATGAGGTCCTTTCCCTGTCCGGTTTTTGAAAAGAACCGGCGGCCACCCTCATCTTGATCCAGGATCGCAGATCGCGGACTGACCGAGGTTAGGCTGCGCGCATCACAGAGGCCATGGATCGGAACGCGAACCGCGCCGATGCATGGCCTGAACCTTGCCGCCCTAAGGAACCCGCGCCAGACAACTCTCGCGATCAACTCAGCGGGGTCTGCTGATGCGCCAGCCGCAGCCACTTGCCGTCGTCGTTCAGGTAGGTCGAGGTGCAGAGTGCCTCGTAGATCGGTTCGTCGCTCCGTTCGGCAGAGACACGATAGGCCAATACGGCAATGTTGTTCTGGCATGAGAGATAACGCTCGCTCATTTCGACCGAACGCCACCTTTGGGCGACGTCTTTTTCTCTCCAGAGCGCATCGCCCTGAAGAATGCCGGCAGGATAGGGCAAGACGAAGACAGCGCCCTTTCCGGTCGCGTGACGCGCACTCTCGGCACCTTGTGTCCAGAAGCGTTCTTCCAGATCCCAGAGGGTGTCATCTGCAGTCATTCAAGGCTCCTTTCAAGATTGGCGGTTGTGCTGGGTGATGGCTGTTTCGCGCAGGGGTTCATCTCACTGGCCTTGTGCAAGCATGGCGACCCAGCCAACGAACAGGGCTGCAGCAATGATCCAGTAGAATGGGGATCCCTGCGGTGGCAGTGCAAGCTTGGCCGAAGTGCCGTCCTGGGGTGAAATTGCGGTCGTCGCCCGCCTCGGCAGCAGGGCAAGAAGGCCCGAGACAATCCTGCTCCGATCCGGAACAGGGGTCGGTACGTCATGGAAACGTGTCATCAGCGCCTCCAACCTTTGCCTTGCCGCCGCTGCGGGCAATCTGGAAAGCTCCGAGGCTTCGCTCCAGGGATCAACGCCGAGCCAGGCGAGCATCGATAGAACGGTGACGCTGCTTCCGCGTCGATCTTCACCCAAGGGTGCGTGCAGAAACGGCTCGAATTGCGGGTCTTGTCCAAGTTGCATCGCAGCGTGTGCCATTGCAGGATCCTTGCTGGCGCCGTTTGCATGGGCCGGATTGGCCGATGTCATGACGCCGGTCGAACCAAAGCGGGCGGGTGCCACACCTTGGTTAACGACCAACATGACGCAAACCGCGCCAGCTTGTGCTGACCCAGATCAATAGGAGCCTATGTTAGCCCCGTAGCGCTCACCTTGCGCCGCGCGCGGACGCCGTGCCGGTCCCCAGTTCGATGATTTCGGCTGTGATCGCTTCCTGTCGTACCTGGCGCAGAGTCGCCTCGAATTCGCCCAGCTCGCGCGTGATCTGGCTGCCCGCGGCGGACATGGCCTCCATTCTTGCCTCGTTCTCTGCGGCAAAGGCATGAAGCGCCGCCTTGCACACCAGGGCATGGAGATAGTCCCCGCTGAGACTATTGATCAGGGCGTCGGTGGGCAGCTGGGTCAGCGGACGTGTCGTTCCAGGCGGCGGCAGGGCCGACAGATCGACCGGCAACAGAACCTGCCGGAGGACTTGAGGTCGCCCGGACGCCCATCCGACATGGATCATATCCATACGCTCAAAACGACCCTCGCCCAGGGCGCGGTAGATCGCCTTGGCAATCTGATCGGCCAGTCTCGGGATGCCAGGCGTGTGCGAGGACATCGGCGCGGACCAGACCGGATGGAGACCGCGCGCGGCAGCGATCGACAGACCACGGGTGCCGATCAGAAACAGGCTGGTGGCCGGCAGGTCGTCTTGGATGCTGTCCAGAACGCGTTCGCTGAAGGCACCGGCGAAGCCCTGTTCGGCGCAGAACACCAAAAGACCGATGCGACCGTCGGTTCGGCCGCGAGAGGTCTCGGCCGGTGACGTAGGACCTGCGGGTCCTAGCGCGTTGGATATGGCGGCGGCAATTGTTGCGGCATAGCTGTCGACGGCCTCCAGCTCGGCACGGGCGGTGTGGGCGCGCGCCGCGGCGATGCCCTTCATCGCGTTCACCACGGCCCCTAACTGGCGGATGCCGTCGATCCGAGCGCTGACATCGGCCAACCGTTCGGTCATGTCGCGGGTTCCGTATCGCCAAGCTGCATCGCAAGGCGGGTCATCGCGGCCATCAGGGCGGCCCGCGCCGTCTCATTCAGTTCCCCGGTCTCTGAAATGGCACGCAGGGCATCGCCGGCATCCTGATCAAGATTTTCCGGCAGTTTGTCCCGAAAGGTGGCAACAGCATCGAGCGATAGGGGGTCCAGTAGCCCTGACTGCACGGCGAGCAGGAGCGCCACCTCATCGGCCAGGCGAAGGGGTGCATTCTGCGGCTGACGCAGGATCGCGCGGATCTTTTTCCCGCGCCTGAGTTGATCGCGCACGCGACCTTCGGGCATGCCGCCGAACCGGGTGAAGACCTCGAGTTCCAGAAACTGCGCATAGTCGAGCCGTAGCGTGCCGGCCGCCTCGCGCAGCACAGGCGCTTGGGTCTTGCCGCCCACACGGCTGACGCTCAGTCCCACGTCCACAGCCGGTTTCTGCCCCTGATGGAACAGAGCCGCATCCAGCACGATCTGTCCGTCCGTGATCGAGATCAGGTTGGTCGGGATATAGGCCGACAGGTTCCCCGCATCGGTTTCTGCGATCGGCAATGCGGTCAAGGATCCGCCACCACGCGCCTTGGACAGCTTGGCAGCCCGTTCTAGTAGGCGGGCATGTATGTAGAACACGTCCCCCGGATAGGCCTCGCGCCCCGGAGATTGCCGGGTCAGAAGGGCGATCTCGCGGTGGGTGGCGGCGTGTTTGGACAGATCGTCGATCACCACGAGAGCGTGACCGCCCTGGTCGCGGAAATACTCCGCCATCGTGATGCCCGCATACGGTGCTATCCATTGCAGCCCCGGCGCCGAGGCGGAGCCCGCGACAATCACGATGCAGCGCGCGAAGTTCCCATGCGCCTGCAGCGCGTCGATGGCGCGGCGTACGCTGGATGTCTTTTGCCCCACCGCGACATAGACGCAGATCATGTCGCTGTCGCGCTGCGCGATCATCGTGTCGGTGGCCAGTGTCGTCTTTCCGGTGGAATGGTCGCCGACGATCAACTCGCGCTGGCCCCGGCCAAGCGCGAACAGTGTGTCCATCACGAGTATCCCGGTTTGCACCGGCTGGGTCACGAGATCTCGTTCGATGATCGACGGCGCCGGGCGCTCGATCGGCCACCGCTCTTCGGCCTCAATTGCCCCCTTTCCGTCCAGCGGGCGGCCGAGCGGGTCGACGATGCGCCCGAGCAGCGCCTCTCCGACAGGCACGCTTACCACTTCGCCGGTGCCGAAAACGGCATCGCCCGCCTCGACCTTGGTCGCGGCGTCAACGAACACGCAGCCAATCAGATCGGGGTCCAGAACCCGGGCGAACCCGAACTGGCCGCCCTCGAACCGCAGAACCTCGTCCAACCGCACGTCGCGCAAGCCCGAGATCATCGCCACACCGTCCCCGATCTCCTCGACACGGCCCCTGTGTTCGGGTCGCGGACCCAGTGCCGCGCGACGCACTGCGCCTTGCGCCGAGGCGAACCAGTCTGGCGCGTCAGGCGGCATTCTCGACCTCCTTCAGGATATTCTCCAGATCGGCCCGCCAGCTGTTGTGAAGCACGAAATGCCCGCTGCGGAGTTCCAGTCCGGCGATCAGGTCGGGATCGGTGACAAGACGAACGCTGGGCGTGCCGTCCAACGCATCCTTTACCGCTTGTTCGATCTTGGCCCTTTCCGCGTCCTCCGGGTTTGTCGCGGTGATGATCTCGATGTCGTCTGCCGAGGCTATCAGCGCCGTTCGGTCGGAGGCGGACATGCCCGCGATCGCCTCGACAAGTTGCGCAAGGAACGTCGCCTGAACCGCAGGCGTGTTGAACCGGCCCAGAAGCCGGGCTGCAATCTCGACCGACAATTCGGCGCCCCTCGTTGCGTTCTCTTTCCGCGCTGTGTTTCTGTCGCGGTCAATGGCGGTGCGCGCGGCAGCGATCATGGCGTCCGCCTTGGTTTGAGCATCCTTCAGCGCGGCTTTCGCTACTGTGTCTGCTGTCGCTTTGGCCTCAGCAAGTATGGCCTCGCGTTCGGCCGCGATGCCTGCGCGAGTCTCAGCGACCTCTGCAAGCGCAGCATCGGCCTTCGCTTGTGCTGTCTTGCCTTCCTCCAGCATGGCCTGCGCCGCGTCCTGTCGCCGGGTGATGGCCCCGGCTATCGGCCGCCAGAACACGCGGCTGAGCAGCCAGACGAGGATCAGGACGTTGATGGCCTGAAGACCCAGTCCCCACCAATCGAAGGTCATGCGCTCATGCCAGTAGCGGGTTGGCGAAGAGCAGCAGGAGCGCAATCACCAGACAATAGATTGCCGTCGTCTCGATCATCGCAAGCCCGACGAACAGCGTGCGCGAAATCGTATTTGCGGCATCGGGCTGACGGGCGATGGCATCCATCGCCGCGGCAACGGCGCGACCCTCTGCAAGGGCGGGGCCGATAGCGCCAAAGGCAACCGCAAAGGCCGCACAGAAGATACTGGCAAGCGGAGCATAGTCCATCATGAATCCTTTTTCGTTGTGGAAAGGGCAAGGTCGATATTTGGTTGAGTTCGCGCGCCGTCCTCGACCGCAGAGGTAATGAACACCATCGCCAACACCGCGAAGATGTAGGCCTGCACCAGCCCGGTCAGCAGATCGAGCGCCATCAATGGGATCGGTACCAGCAGGCCAGCCAATGAGGCGACGATGCCGATGACGAAGACACCGCTCATTACATTGCCGAACAGCCGGACGAACATGGAAAAGACCCGCGTCAGGCTTTGCAGGATGTTCAGCGGGATCATCACCGGATTGGGCGCGGCGAAAGTTTTCAGCCAGCCGCCAACACCGCCCGCGCGTATGCCGAACCAGATTACGGACAGGAACACCAGAACGGCGAGGGCGGCATCGGTTTCAAGCTTTGCGGTTGGAGGGTCGATCCCTGGCACAAGCGAGGACCAATTCGCCACGAGGATGAACACAAAGAGCGTGCCGATGAACCCGCGATAGGGGGCGGGTGCCGCGCCCGTTGTCTCGGTGATCTGGGTATCGAGCGTAGCGACCATCAGCTCCAGCGCTGCCTGACGCCGGGTTGGTCTGAGGTCAAGCCGCCGGGTCAAGAGGAACGCCCCGATCACCAGTATCGCCATGATCGCCCATGTCGTGACAATGGCTTGCGTGATCTGAACCGGTCCGATCTGGAACAGGACGGTAGAGTCGAGGGGAGAGTTCATGTTTGGATATCCCCCATCCTGCGGAGCATGATCCACTTTGCGCAGAGGACCCCTGCAAGGGCCGCCAACAGGGCAAGGCCGCCTGCCAGCACAGCGATGAAGAACCCAGTGGCCAGAAGCGAGATGCGTGCGAGGGTCAGGACGATCGCCCTGAGCGGTTTGCCTCCGCCCACGATCAGGTTGGCAGTCTCGCGAAGCGCACGGAAATAGCCCCATCCGATGAAGAGCCCACCCAGAAAGCAGATCGGAAGAAGGACGATTAGCGGGAGAGTGGAGGGATCGGTCATCGTGCGTTCATCCATTTCCAAGCGGTCCAGCCGCCTATGCAAAGCCCGAGCAGCATCATCGGGGCGCTCCAGAAAATGCCCGTCTCAAATTGCGCATCGAGCCAGCGTCCGAAGAACAGGCCCGCCAGAGTCGGCACCACGAAAATCCAGCCCAGCACGCCGATCTGCGCCAAACGTCGACCGACGGACATGTTACCTTCGCGCAACCACTGCTCGCGCCGGCTGCGATGCTTGCGGATTTCCTCGATCAGAGGATCGGTTTCTGGGGGCTCAGATGGGTCTTCGGTCACCGGAACTTTCCCGTGTCTGCGCCCCGGCGCAACCCGCTGATCATCTGGCGGATGGCGTTCATCTGCAGTCGCATCGTCTCGACATGTTCGACCCGTTCTTCGTCGGCGTCGGTCTGAAACCGGGTCAGAACCTCCGCGTCCAGCGTGGCCAGATCGTCGCCCGCCACGGCCTCGCGGGTGGCGATCGCGACACTGCTACCGGCAGTCACGGTCAGCACCCCGCCGCGCAATGCGCAGAACCGCTCGAGACCGGCGGTCTTCCAACTGAGGATGGAAACCGCGAGCGCGGTCAGGAATGGGGCGTGGCCGGGCCGAATGCCGAAGCTTCCGCTGGCGTCCTGAGCCCGCAAGCTTTCGGCATCCTCGTCCACAACGACGGACAGGGGGGTCACGATGCGCAATCTCATGCCGCTTCCTCGGCGTCGGCGGCGTCCGAGGCATTTGCAGCGGCCTCTTTGTTTCTTGCGTCCTCCAGCGTGCCGACCATGTAGAGCGAGCTTTCGGACCACGCGTCGGCTTCGCCGTCCAGAATGGCGCGGCATCCCGAGAGGGTCTCGGTGAGGGGCACGCTGGCGCCCGGCGTACCAGTAAAGGCCTCGGTCACCATGAAGGGTTGGGTCAGGAACCGCTGCAACCGCCTTGCGCGTTTGACGATCAAGCGGTCGGCGGTGCCCAGTTCCTCGACTCCCAGCAGCGAAATGATGTCGGTAAGCTCGCGGAACCTTGCCAGCGCCTGCCGGACCGCCTCGGCGGTCTGGTAATGCGCGTCACCGACAACCAGCGGATCGAGCAGCATCGATGACGAGCCCAGCGGATCAATCGCCGGATAAAACCCCTCGGACGCCTGGGCGCGGGACAACATGATGACGCAATCCATGTGCCCGGAAATCGTGGTCACAGCGGGGTCCGTGAAATCGTCGGCAGGCACATAGACCGCCTGAATGGCGGTCACGGCAGAGCCTGCCACAGAGGCAATACGCTCTTGCAGGCCCGCCACTTCGGTCGCAAGCGTCGGCTGGTAGCCCACGCGCGAGGGAAGGCGGCCCAAAAGGCTCGATACCTCGGCCCCGGCCTGAACAAAGCGGAATACGTTATCCATTAGAAGAAGGACGTTCTTGTGCTTCTGGTCGCGGAAGTATTCCGAAATCGTCAAGGCTGTCAGCGGAGCCCGCCAGCGCGCTCCGGGTGGCTCGTTCATTTGGCCGTAGACCAGCACGGTGCGCTCCAGCACGCCCGAGTCCTGCATTTCAGTCAGTAGCTCATGCCCTTCGCGTGATCTCTCACCGACGCCCGCGAAGACCGAGATACCTTCGTATTTCTCGACCATGGCGCTGATCAGTTCCATCACCAAAACGGTCTTGCCCACGCCTGCGCCGCCGAACATCGCGGCCTTGCCGCCCTGAGCCATCGGCGTCAGCAGGTCGATCACCTTGATCCCCGTCTCGAACACATCGGTGGCGCCAGTCTGGGATTTCAGAAGCGGTGGCAGGGCGTGGATCGACCGTCGCGGTGTATCGTCAGGAAGGGCAGGCCCGTCGTCCTGCACGTTGCCCACGACATCCAGAAGCCTTCCAAGAACGGCTTCGCCCACGGGCACGGTAACCGACCCGCCGCTGGAATGAACCAAAACGCCACGGGCAAGGCCCGCGGTGGATTGGAACGCCACCGCGCGTATTGTCTTTTGATCGAGGTGGCTGTGGACTTCGAGAGTAAGGACGGTCGGGCGGTCCCATTTCACGACCAGGGCAGAATTGATCGGTGGCAGCTCGGCCCCGGCAAAGACAACATCTACAACCGCCCCTCTGACGGCATGCACAACACCGTCGAGAGGCAAGCCGCAATCATCCACCTGTGCGCCGTTCCCGACCCGGGTAGTGTCCATGTTCGGTGTCTGATCTGAGCTTTTGGGTGTCAAACGGGGCCTCTTAGTTTGCCTGTCGCGGGCAGCCAGTCAGAAAACAACAGCCTGCGGGGAACACTTGAAAGCAGCATAGAATTTTCAGCGACGGTGGGCGCTGATCTGCATCAATGCGACCACCACGGTCGTTTGCCACACAGGGCGTAAGAAAAGTGCGCGACATCCAGTTCCGAGTGGCCCGCGCGGACGACCTGGCTGGAAGGAAATAGCAGCGGCTTCGTGCCGGCACCCTTCATCGGTGCGCCGGACAAGGGCTTGGGTCCGATCGTGGCGGCGCCTGGCGCCTACGTTCACCAAACCTGATCCCACGCCCGCTTTTGGCGGTGGTAGGCCGCAGTAAGTGCACGCGTCATTGGGCCATGAAACGAAGCGGCGCGATTCATGACGCCCGGGGTGAGGACGCTCGACCAAAGGCCGATTTCCGCCAACCGCACCGCAGTGAAGATAAACGGAGCACGCTGCTAACGCCGATCAGTGCGGTGAAGATTTATCTGCGGCACACACGTTCGTGTCGTCTAGCCAGACGATGAAATGAACGGAGAGGCGTCATGATCGGTTATGTTGCGAATATAGAGGAACTGACGGAAGAAAACACCGACTTTCGGCGTGTTCTTTATTCAGGAACAAAGCTGCAACTGGTTCTGATGTCACTCGAGCCGGGGACTGAAATCGGTGGCGAGATACACGCTGACACGGACCAGTTCTTTCGCATCGAAGACGGCAAAGGACGTGTCGTGATCGATGGCACGCCGCACAAGGTTGGCCCCGGCGATGGTGTGGTTGTGCCCGCAGGTGCGCATCACAACGTGATCTGCACGGGCCATGAGGCGCTCAAGCTTTATACCCTTTACGGTCCACCGCATCACGAGGACCAACTGGTTCAAAAGACCAAGGCCGAGGCGGATGCATCCGACGAGGCTTTCTCGGGAGAAGCCACCGAGCAGACGGCAGAGGTGGTCCGGGTATCGGCCCAAACATGATGCGCGATGCATTCAGGCCGCTCTCGGACAGAAGGTCAGGCGGCACAATACCCCACTCCCCAACAAACAAAGGAAATCAAAATGTCACTTGATAGCAAGACGAACCCTCAAGCTACCGCCGCAACTGATATCGAAGCAGTAACCCATCAATTGGCCGCCCTGCGAGAGGATTTGTCGCGGCTCACCGAGACTGTCAGCGGGATCGCGGGACGGCGCGGCAGCCGCATGGCCGCGGACATCGCGGAAGGCTTTGACGAAGCGAAACATTATGCAGCAAGCAAGGGCCGCTCTGCAGAGGCGCAACTGGAAACGTCCGTTGCGGCCCACCCTTTCATGACAATTGGCCTCGCCGCGGGCGCGGGTTTTTTGGTTGGCGCCCTGTCGCGGCGCTGATGGGTATTGTCGATGACATCGTGCACAGCATTGGCCGATACATCCGAAGGGAGGTGCGACCAATGCTATTGCCGGTCTTTCTTGCTCTGGCCGGGGGTCTGACCGCAGCCGCAGGAATGGCGTTCCTGACGGCCTGGGCGTATCTCACGCTCAGTATTGCGGTAGGGCAAGGTCCGGCGTCCCTCTTGATCGGCCTCGGATTAACAATTTTGGCTGCGGTCCTTCTGGTCTTCGCCAGAAACCGATTTGCGAAAAGGGCTCTGACCGACCCACCGGTCTCACAACCGGCGGCACCTGCAACCGGCGAAACCGGTTTAGCCTCTCAGGTTGCGTTCACGGCAGCATTTGTTCTGGCGCGATCCCTGGGCGAGGGCAGGCGGGACTGAAATTGGCCCGGTTCACCCAAGTTGGCGCGCTACGATTCAATCTGCGAAGCCTCTCCCAGAATTATCCATTTGCAGGAGACTGAGAATGACCATTGAGTTCAGTGACAAGACAGCCATCGTGACAGGTGCCGCCTCCGGCATCGGCGCCGCAATCGCGCAGGATCTGGCACGCTACGGGGCACGGGTCGTTCTGGCGGATATGGACGAGGCAGGGATGTCTGCCGTGGCCGAACAGATCAAGGTATCCGGTGGGAAGGCTTTCATCCACAAGACCGACACAAGCGTTGCCGCTGAGGTGGAGGCCCTTGTCGCGTTCGCAGTGGCGCAGACGGGTGGATTGCATCTTCTTGTCAACAATGCCGGTATCGGTGGCCCCGCGCATCCGGTTGGGGAATATCCTCTGGATGGTTGGCAGCAGGTCATCGACGTCAACCTGACCGGTGTGTTTCATGGCATGCGCTTTGGCCTTCCCGAAATGGTCAAGGCGGGCGGCGGCGCGATCGTCAATATGGCGTCTATCCTCGGGTCGGTCGGTTTTGCCACGGCCGGTGCCTATGTCGCCGCGAAACATGGGGTTGTTGGCCTGACAAAGGTTGCGGCCATCGAATACGCCAAGGCCGGGGTTCGGGTCAACGCGGTTGGTCCGGGCTTCATCGCGACGCCGCTTCTGGAAAAGAACCTCGACGCAGCGGCGCTGGACGGCATCGCCGCCCTGCACCCAATCGGGCGGCTGGGTGAGGCTGCGGAGGTGTCGACGATGACCTGTTTTCTGCTCTCGGATCAGGCCAGTTTCATCACCGGAAGCTACCACCTCGTCGACGGGGGCTATACCGCGCAGTAAACACCCGCTGCGTGGGCCTAACCGGTCACAACCCCATCACCCACGACGATCTGTCGCCGACAGAAACCGGCAATCTTTTCGTCATGGGTCGAGATCAGGAAGGTCGTGCCCTCCTCGCGGTTGATCTGTCCGATCAGGTCCATCACCTGGTTTGCCGAGTCTCGGTCGAGGTTCCCGGTCGGCTCGTCCGCCAGCACCAGTTCCGGACTGTTCATCAAGGCACGGGCAACTGCGACTCGTTGCTTTTGTCCGCCCGAAAGGTTGGCCGAGGGGAACTCGATGCGGTCGGCCAGCCCCATGCGGGACAGTAGATCGCGGCCACGTGCACGGGCGGCAGGCGTCTCGCGCCCTTCACGTACGGCCGTGGGGAAGATCACGTTTTCCAGCGCAGTGAAATCCGGCAGAAGGTTGTGAAACTGGAAAACGAAGCCGATGTGGGCATTGCGAAACTCGGTCAGGGCCCGGTCATCGGCGGAAATCATGTCCTCGCCCAGCATGACGTAGCTGCCCGATGTAGGCTTCATCAATGTGCCCAGTATCGTCAAGAGCGTGCTCTTGCCCGACCCCGACGGCCCCAGCAGCGCCGCCATCTCTCCGGTGTCGAGGCGCAAGGACAAGCCGCGCAGGACCCGTGTCGCGGCCTCTCCCGTCCCGTAGGTCTTGAACAGGTCGGTTACTTCCAGAAGCGCGCTCATTGGCCTATCGCCGTGACGGGATCCACGCGGGCGGCCGAACGTGCGGGCAGGATCGAGGCGAGGATCGCGCCGATGACGGTCAGCGTGATGGCCAGGCCATAGGATCCTTGCGTGATGTCCATTGGCAGGGTGCCGGGCTCGAAGGCATCGCGCGAGGGGAAGGGCAAGAGTGCAAGGTATCCCAGCGCCGCGCCCATGATGCCCCCCATCAGCCCGATCAGCGCGCCCTGCGTGACGAAGACGAAGATGACGAACCCGCGCCCGGCCCCCATCGCGCGCATGATCCCGATCTCGGGGCGGCGGCGGTAGGTCGACAGCAAGAGCGCCGAGGCGACGCCGATCACGATGGTGATGAGCGCGAAGGTTTTGAGGAAATACCCGGTCTGCGCCTGTGCGTTCAGCGCCTCCATCAGTTGCTCCGCCCCGTCCGTCCAGGGCACCGCGTCAAGGCCCGTCAGGGCGCGGATCCGCAGGGCCGTGGCATCGGCCGCGTTCAGATCGTCCAGCTTGATCTCGATCCGCGTGACGCCTTGCGGCATGGCATAGAGTGTCCGGGCGGTCGACAGGCTGACGAAAGCCCGCGCGCTGTCCATGCTGCCATTACCGGTCTTGAAGATACCGCTGAGCGTCAGCGCCGCCGTGACACCGTTTGAGCTTTCCAGCCGCAGCGTCTGGCCGATCGACAGCGCCAGATCATCGGCCAGATCGCGACCCAGCACGATCAGGCCCGACCCAAGCCGCACATCCCCCTCGACCATGTAGCCCGCCAGATCGAGGATGGCGGATTCGCGACCCGGCTCCACACCGGTCACGCTGACTTGTGCGACCTGCGCCCCGCGCGTGACGAACCCCGCGCCGCTGATCTGCGGCGAGACGGCCCTGACCCCCGGAACCCCTTCGATCAGGGGCAGCCAGGTCGCGGCCTCGGACAGCGTCGCGGTGCGGGTGCGCCCCCGTTCGGCCACAACCAGCACATGGCCCTCGGGCGAGATCAGCACGGACGGGTCGTTGGTCTCGGCTTCGATTGTGATATGGCTGATGTCGCCCACGGTGCGCGACAAGATGAATTCGGCCAGCCCCCCGATCAGGGCCGACATGAAGATGAAGATGAACACGCCCACCGCCACGCCTGTGACCAACAGGGCCGTCTGGGCCTTGCTCGCCGTCAGATACCGGGTCGCAATCTTCAGGGCATAGAGCATCAGGGTTGATCCACCGCGAGCGTCTGCCCATCCGCGATGCCTGTGGCGTCCACGATCACCGCCTCGCCCGCCTCAAGGCCCCCGGTCACGATCAGGCGCGCGGCTGGCCAGTCCACCACCGTCACGGGCCGCAACTCCGCCACGTCGTCCGACACCACGAAAACCCCGTCGTCGTTCAGCAAGGCGGTGCGCGGCACGGTCAGCGCGGCCTCGCGCTGCTCGACGATGATATTCGTCGCCACGGTCAGGCCGATGGGGGCCGAAACCGGGCTGTCGAAGGCGATCTTGATGGCTAGGCCCCCGGTGGCCTCGTCCACGCGGTTCGACACGAAGCTGACGTGACCCTCGCGCGTAGTGGATTCCCCGGCCAGTTGCACGATGGCGGGCAGGTCGACCGCGATCTGTGTCGCATAGGCCTCGTCCACATCCGCTTCGACGACCAGTTCCGTGAGATCGGCCAAGGTCAGCAACCGTTCCGACGGGCCGACGATCTGCCCGGCCTCGGCGTCAAGCTCAAGGACGGTGCCCGCAACGGGCGCCCGGATCGTGTAGGTGCCAAACACGATCTGCGCCTGGTCGAGCAGCGCGGTCAGGCGCGCCACCTCCTGTGCTGCGGATCGCAGGGCGAAGGCATCCGCCTCCAGCACTGTCCTTGCGACGTTGTCGCCCAGCACGACAGCGCGATCATAGGCCTCCGACACTTGTTGCTGCGTCACGAGCGCAGCTTCGAGCGCGGCCATGGCCTGCCGGACGGCGGCGGTCTGCGCGCCCGCATCGAGCTGCGCGAGGACCTGGTCTGCCTCGACCATGTCGCCCTCTGCCACCGGAAGCGTCGCGAGGGTGCCGGAAACCACCGATCTGACATCGACGGACCGGACCGCCGCGATCCGGCCATTCACGGCAAGCACGCGCGTGACCGGGGCGAGGGTGGCGATCTCGACCGTGACAACGGTCGGCCGTGCCATCCAGACCTGCGACCAGACCAGGCCGCCAACTGCAAGGACCAGCAGGCCCGCAATCCCCCAAAGCCATCGGCGACGCCTTTTGACAGGCGCGGGCGCGACCGGGCGCAGGGCTGGCACGCGCGGCGCGGAAGCAGCCTCGTTTTCCGTTCCGGCGCGGGGGTTATCCCGTGTCTCCATGGTGTTTGCCGAGGCCAAGCTGGATCCTTTCCGAACGTCATTCCGCATGGGCGGAGTGATGGCTCCGATCAGACAGCGGCCGGGACAAGATATCCGGCCAGCGCGACCGCGCCCTGACATGGATCAGGGACGCCACCGGCATCGCCATGGCATTTAGAAAGGGAAGAGGCCACCTGCGCGCGCGTCGCCCGGCCTTGAGCCGGTTGTCCAATGGGAGGCCCCGATGCCCGACGATCCATATGAGGTGCTTGGCCTGACCAAGGCCGCATTGGCCGACGACATCAAGAAGGCGTATCGGAAACTGGTGCGGACAAGCCATCCTGACTTGCATCCCGACGATGCCGGGGCCGAGGCGCGGTTCAAGGCAATCTCTGCTGCCTATGAGATCCTGAAAGATCCCGAGACCCGCGCCCGATATGATGCGGGAGAGATCGACGGGCTCGGCGCAGAGCGCCCACAGCGGCAGTACTATCGTGATTTCGCAGACGCGTCGGACAACGCCTACCAGCAAACGCGCGGGTTTGGGCAGAATGCCGATCCGGCGGACATCTTCGCGGAGATCCTGCGTAATCGTTCGCGGTCGTCCGGTGGCGACTTTTCTGACCGTGGGTTTTCAGCCCATGGCCCGGATGTGCGCTATACGCTTGAGGTGCCGTTTCTGGATGCTGCACGAGGTGCCGAGACCCGTATCACGCTGCCGGATGGCCAGAGCCTCGCCGTCAAGATCCCAAGGGGCACCGAGGACGGCCAGACGCTCCGGTTGCGCGGAAAAGGCGCGCCCGGCTTCGGTGGTGGTCCGGCAGGGGATGCGCTCGTCACCGTTCTGGTGCGGCCCCACCCGGTGTTCCGTCGTGACGGCGACGACATTCTCCTGACGCTCCCGATCACCATCGACGAGGCTGTTCTCGGCGGCAAGGTCACAGCACCGACCATCGACGGCCCCGTAGGTCTCACCATTCCCCCGGGGACAAGCTCTGGCCAGGTTCTGCGTCTGCGGGCGCGCGGGGTCGCACGGGCAGGGCGCCAGACAAAGGGCGACCAGCGGGTCGAGCTGAAGATCGTCGCGCCGCCTGACGTGGACGTTGGACTGCGCGAGTTCCTTGCGGAATGGCGCAAGACCCATGCCTACGACCCGCGCGCCGATCTGATGAAAGGGGCCGGGACATGACAGACCGCTATTCCGAAGACGACGTCGTTGCAAGCGTGACGCGGCTGACCCGCAGCCAGCTTGTCACCTTCATCGAATGTGATTTCGTCCGGCCAGAGCGCGAAGCGGGCGCGTATGTCTTTCGCCGCATCGATCTCGCGCGGCTGGAGCTTTTGTGCGATCTGTCCCAAGACCTCGATCTGGATGAGACCGGCCTGGGCATCGTGATCTCGCTCATTGACCAATTGCACACCGCGCGGCAGGATCTCGCGACCATGGCACGCGTGATAGCCGCCCTGCCGGCCGACCTGCAGGCCCGGATCATGGCGGAAATGAAAAGGCCTTGAGCGGAATTCCAGCGGGACCGAGAAGCGGTGTCCCTACGTCCAACAAAACGCTACGCCTGTTCCCGGCGCCGACGTTGGCATGCGGGTCACGCAGCGCCTGCCCCATCAAAGAACGATGATTTTTCTTGTCGCTTAGTCGTCGCAACGTCTTTGCTGAGGTCTTTCTGAGACTCAGTCGCTTCTTGCGCCGATGGAGGATCGAACCGACTCCGTAGTGATTTGAGGCGGGTAGGGGGTGGCGAGGTGCGTTTCGTGTGCAATCCCGGCTGGGTAGCTCCAGCTTTGACATAACCCACTATGCCGTGATCCTGGGTTCGGAACGCAAGGGCAACATCAACCTCTGCACGGCTTCGCCAACAACTGTGTTGCGATATCGGTCACTCTACCGCATTGGACCGTGAATCCTGATGAATCCTGATTGCTGCATGAGAACAAAGAGTTGCCCCACGACATCAACACCAACTTGCCCCGCTCCAGACAAGTCACGCGAGAAGAACTTTACGAAAAGGTCTGGTCAACACCGATCAGCCACCTGGCGGCTGAGTACGGTGTCTCTGGTTCCTATCTCGCCCGGGTCTGTACGGCGCTGGCTGTGCCTCGGCCTCCCGCTGGCTATTGGCAGAAGAAGGCGGTCGGAAAGGCCTCTCCACGACCTCCACTTTCCCTTGCAAAGCCAGGCGATCAGCTTATCTGGTCGGCGGACACGCCGCTTGCGCGTCCCGTGACGCCTGCCACCAGATCTTCGGTGTCGTCACCAAGTCGTGGCAGGCAGCGCGAGGATGCCCGGCACCCAATCCTTCGCGGCGTCGAGCCGCACTACCGCAAGACGCGCAAGATCGACGAGTACGAGTTTCTCCGTCCCTACAAACTCCTTCTGCCGGACATCGTGACGTCCGAGGCGCAGTTGACACGCGCATTGGATCTCGCGAATGGGCTCTACGATGCGTTCGAGCGAAAAGGGTATCGTGTGACCTTCGCGCCGCCTGATCAACCATTGTTTCGGGCGCAGATCGAAGAGCGGGAGGTTCCTGAGAATGATCGCAAATACGGGCGCTATTCCTGTGGGAAGATCTGGGAGCCCCACCGTCCGACCGTCGCCTATATCGGCGAAGTTCCCATCGGTGTTGCGCTCGTCGAAATGTCTGAACGGGTCACGCTCAGATACCTAAAGGGCAAGTATGTGCGGGACGACAGTGCGGTCGTGAAGGCCGCCAGACCACACCAGCTGATCCACTCCTGGACGACCGAGAACGATGTTCCGTCCGGGCGATTCCGGCTTGTGGCGTAGACACGGAGCCCGAACCCGGCGACCTCGTCATCCCAGACCGCTGTGCCCTTGGGTCCCGGCTTGACCGCTTCGACAAATCGCTTAGTGAGCTTCGGCATGCTCATACCCTCATTTTGCGCCCGGTTTCACGAAAGCAGGACGCAACCACGCGGCCGGAAACCAAGGCGTATTCTCGGATAGAGCTTTCGGCGCGGCCTTTGGCCGTGTCTATAATTATCCAATGATTATAGTGTTCTAGAGGGCTCTATCGCATGATTAGGAAAGCCCATTAGACCCGCTCCGAAGGCAGAGGCCAGAGGTTCGAATCCTCTCGGGTGCGCCATATCAAACCTTTTTTGTTTATGCCCGAGCCAACGCTTTGAACCGCAAGGCGGTTTAGCGGATTGGAACAGGTTCCCCCCCGGAGTCAGTGTGTTTCGATCCACGAAGCCAGCTTAGCCCGGTGAACACGCATCCGGGCATAGCCGAGTTCTATCGCGCTTGCCCCGGCAAGCTCGGCCAGTCCGCGACGTACCGAGGCGATGGACAGGCCAAGCATCTCGGCCAGGTCGTTCTGGGACATGTCCAGCCATCCGCCGGGAACATAGTTCATGCGGTCAAGCTGGAGCAGGCGAAAGGCGATCTTGTGATCGGCATCCGAAGCGACCAGACCAATCAGCGCCTCGATCGCGATGTTCATGTTGCGCCGGGTCAGCCGGTAGAAATCGCGATAATGGGCTGGGGTCCGTGTAACGATGTCGAGAACCACCGGGGCCGGAACGAACAGCACTTCAGATGCGACTCGTGCCTCCATCACGGCAAGCTGGTTTTGCTCCGACAGGATAGAGATATCGCCGATCCAGTGCCCGCGGGAAAGGGAATGAAAGGTGACAAGTTCACCATCCGCGCGCGGAGTCTTGATGTCAAAGGTCCCCTGATAGACACCGAACATGCCGGCCTGCGGCGCCTCGACATCGCCCGTGGCCCGTTCCCCCGGCGCGTATTTGCGCCACTGCCCCCTTGTTACCAGTGCGTCGCGCAGGCTCTCGGGACACGCGGCGAACCACCCGCTGTCTCCAAAGAGAGCCGGATCGACAGGCATGATGCGCACTCCTTGACGTCTTCCGTTACCCCTAGAAAATAAGAGAGAATTTTCACAAAGCAATCAATTGATACTTTTGTCCACTCGTTTCTTGATACCATTTTGAGACATCCGGTCAGTTCAAAAAGGAGAAGGTTCGTGGCTGCCACATTGAGTATGAGGCAACGCGCGGTGCAGGCCGCTGTTGCACTAACGTTGGCGATCGCGCCAAGTTTCGCGATCGCGCAGGATCAGAAACCAAATTTCCTGATCATCTGGGGTGATGACGTGGGCTGGATGAACACGTCGGCCTATAACCGGGGCATGATGGGATACCGGACGCCGAATATCGACCGGATCGCCTCCGAGGGTGCGCTGTTCACCGACTGGTACGGCCAGCAGAGCTGTACCGCCGGGCGCGCGGCTTTCATCACCGGGCAAAGCCCGCTTCGGACCGGTCTGCTCAAGGTCGGGCTGCCAGGCGCCAAGGAAGGTCTGTCCGAGAAGGACCCGACCATCGCGGGCCTGCTCAAGAATCACGGCTACATGACCGCCCAATACGGCAAGAACCACCTGGGCGACCTGGACGAGCATCTGCCGACCAATCACGGCTTTGACGAGTTCTTTGGCAATCTCTATCACCTGAATGCCGAGGAAGAGCCAGAGCATCCCGATTATCCGAAGATCCCCGGTTTCCGCGAGAATTTCGGCCCGCGCGGCGTCATTCGCGCAACCTCGGATGGCCAGATCGAGGATACAGGCCCGCTCACCAAGAAGCGGATGGAGACGGTTGACGAAGAGGTGACCGCCTCGGCCATCGACTTCATGGAACGCGCGGTGGCCGCCGACAAGCCGTTCTTCCTGTGGTACAACACCACCCGGATGCACGTGAACACGCACCTGAAGCCGGAATCCGATGGCGTCACCGGGCTGGGTATCTATGCCGATGGCATGGTCGAGCATGACAGTCACGTGGGCCAGGTTCTCGATAAGGTCGAAGAGCTGGGCATCGCCGACAACACGGTGATCATGTATTCCTCGGATAACGGGGCCGAGGTGTTCAGCTGGCCGGATGGCGGCACCACCCCCTTCCGCAACGAGAAGAACTCGAACTGGGAAGGCGGTTATCGTGTGCCGACCCTGATCAAGTGGCCCGGCGTCATCGAACCGGGCACCATCTATAATGACATCTTCTCGCACGAGGACATGCTGCCGACCATCCTCGCGGCCGTGGGCGAGACCGACGTCAAGGACAAGCTCCTGACCGGTCATTCGGCGATCGGGCGCGAGTACAAGGTGCATCTCGACGGCTACAACCTGCTGCCCTATTTCTCGGGCGAGGTCGAGGAAGGCCCGCGCAAGGAGTTCTTCTACTGGACCGATGACGGCGATCTGGCCAACCTGCGCTATGGCCGGTGGAAGATGGTGTTCCTGGAGCAGCGCGGCCACGGCTTCGAGGTCTGGCAGGAACCGTTCTTTGAACTGCGTCTGCCCAAGCTGTTCGATCTGCTGGGCGACCCGTTCGAGCGGGCGGATCACGAATCGGCCAATTACGACATGTGGCGGTTCGACCGAGCGTTCATGGTGCTGCCGGCAGTGGCTTATGTGACCCAGCATCTGGAAACCTACAAGGACTACCCGCCGCGCCAGTCGCCGGGCAGCTTCAACCTGGGTGCCGCGCTGGAGAAACTGACATCGAACACCAGTTCGAACTGATCTGATACCATCTGGGCCGGCGGGTGTATTCCCGCCGGTCTTGTCTTGCCGAGGCGGGCAGGCGGGCGCCACCCGTGTCGGCCCCCGCGAGGGGGAAGGCCACGAATCCCGAGAACGACGGAGCCGTATATGGGCAGCACGCCACGCGATGACATCGACACCCTGATTGCGCGCATGGGCGATGCGATCATCGGCCAGCAGGACGTGATCCGGATGCTGGTGATCGGGCTTCTGGCCAATGGCAACCTGCTGGTCGAAGGCCTGCCGGGGCTGGCCAAGACGCGGGCGATCAAGGCGCTGGCCAAGAACCTTGAGACCGATTTCAGCCGCATCCAGTTCACGCCCGACCTGTTGCCCTCGGACGTGACCGGGACCGAGGTGTATTACCAGACGGACAAGGGGTCGGAGTTCCGCTTCGAACCCGGACCCATCTTTGCCAATATCGTGCTGGCCGACGAGATCAACCGCGCCCCGGCCAAGGTCCAGGCCGCGCTGCTCGAGGCGATGGAAGAGCGTCAGGTGACCGTTTCTGGCACCACGCACAAGATGCCGCCGCTGTTCATGGTGATGGCGACCCAGAACCCGATCGAACAAGAGGGCACCTATCCCTTGCCCGAGGCGCAGATGGACCGGTTCCTGATGCATGTGATGATCACCTATCCCCCGGTCGAGGACGAGGTGAAGGTGATCCGCCTTGTGCGTGGCGAAGAGGCCGCGGCCAATCCGCCCAGGGACAAGGTGGCAAAGGAACGCCCGCCCGCGATTTCGCAAGAGGCGGTGTTCGAGGCGCGGCGCGAGATCGTCGGCATTCACGTCTCGGACGCGATGGAACGCTACATGGCCGATCTGGTCAACGCGACACGGGTGCCGGACAGGTTCGGGCCCGATCTGGGCCGCTGGATCGGGGTGGGCGCCAGCCCGCGCGCCTCGCTGGCGCTTGATAAATGCGGGCGCACCCATGCCTGGCTGGAAGGGCGCGATTATGTCGATCCCGCCGATATCCGCGCGGTGGCGCCCAACGTGTTCCGCCACCGGCTGGGACTGACATACGAGGCGATGGGCGACGGGATCACCCCGGACCGGGTGATTTCTGAGATGATCGCGCAAGTTGCGCTGACCTAGGACCGTCACGATGTTCGACAGGGCCGCCCGCATACGGACCGGTACACTGCCCGCCCTGCCACCGGCAGGGGCAGAAACCGACCCGCGCGTGCATGTGGATCTTGTGCATCTGCGCAAGCTCGAAGGCCGCGCCCGGACGCTCAGCTTTCTGCCACGCCAACCCGCCGGCAGCGCGCTGAACGGTCGCCATGCGTCGCGGATGCGCGGGCGCGGGCTGAATTTCGAGGAATTGCGCGATTACCTGCCTTCGGACGATATCCGCTCGATCGACTGGAAGGTGACGGCGCGCACCGGCAAGCCGCATGTCCGGGTCTTTACCGAAGAGCGCGACCGCCCGACGCTGATCGTGGTCGATCAGCGGATGTCGATGTTCTTCGGCTCGGTGCGGAACATGAAATCGGTCACGGCTGCGGAATGCGCAGCACTTGCCGCCTTCCGCATTCTCGATCAGGGCGACCGGGTCGGCGGCATCGTCTTTGGCGACGAAACCCTGGCCGAGATCCGGCCCCAGCGCAGCCGCGCCGCGCTTGACCGGTTGCTGCTGGCGATCGCGCGGGCCAATGCGCTGTTGCGGGCCGATGCCCCCAAGGTGGCGCCGGTCGGCCTGAACGACGTGTTGCAGGCGGTGGGACGGATCGCGCCGCGCAATCACCTGATCCTTGTCTTTTCCGATTTCGACGTGATCGACGGGCTGACGCAGAAGCTGGTCAATGCCCTGTCGCGCCAGAACGACCTGATCCTGGGGCTGGTGACCGACCCAATCGCGGACGATGTTCCCGAGGGGCTGAAACTGGTGATCTCGGATGGTGAGCTTCAGGCCGAGATCGACACCGGAGACAAGACCGTGCACGGCGACCTGCGCGAGATGTCGCGCGGGCGTCTGGCCGAGGTGCTGGACTGGCAGCGCCGCTATGGCGTGCCGGTGCTGCCGCTGAGCGCGGCCGAGGACAGCCTGACCCAGATGAAACGTCTGATGGGGCTTGGCCCGAGATGAGCGAGCAGGGGCAGGACCCGCCGGTCACGCTGGTCGATCTGATCGAGCAGCTGGTGCCACCCGATCCACCGCCACCAGTGTCGATGCTGCCGCAAACCGCCGGTTGGGCGGTGCTGGCGTTTCTTGCGGGCGTTGCTGTGGTCTATGGCCTCTGGCGCTGGTGGCGCCATTATCACGCCAATCGCTACCGGCGCGCGGCGCTGGCCGCGCTGGCACGCGCGGGCGGCGACCCAGTGGCGATCGCCGAAGTGCTGCGGCGCACCGCGTTGGTGGCCTTTCCGCGACACGAGGTGGCCAGCCTGAGCGGGACCGAATGGCTGGCCTTTCTGGACCGGACTAACGACGGCGGCACTGCATTCACCCAGGGACCGGGAATGGCACTGGCCAGCGCGCCTTATCGGTCGGGCAGTACCGCGCCCTCCGGTCTCGCCGATCTGGCCGCACGCTGGATCCGCCGCCATCGGCGCGAGGTGTCGCGATGATCGCCCTTGGCTTTCCACTTGCGCTGTTGCTCCTGCCGCTGCCGCTTGTGGTCTGGCGCTTTCTGCCTGCGCGGCGCGAGCAGGTCTCGGCACTGCGCTTTCCCTTCTTTCGCCAGATCGTGCGCGCGGCAGAGGCGACACCGGGCGAGGGGGCGGTGATCCTGCGGCGAACGCGGCTCCAGATGACGGTGGCGATTGCCGTCTGGGTGCTGCTGGTGCTGGCGTTGGCACGACCCGAACGGCTGGGCGCCCCGATCGAGATGACACGCTCGGCCCGCGATGTGGTTCTGGCCATCGACATTTCCGGCTCGATGGACATCGTCGATTTCGCCGCCCCCGATGGCACCCGTCTGCAACGTCTGGATGCGGTCAAAGAGGTGGTGAGCCGCTTCGTGGCCGAGCGCGAGGGTGACCGGATCGCGCTGATCGTGTTCGGCACCCAGGCCTTTCTCCAGGCGCCGCTGACCGAGGATCTGGCCACCATCGCCGCACTGGTCGAGCAAACAGAGGTCGGCATGGCCGGGCCACATACCGTCATCGGCGACGCGATCGGTCTGGCCATTCGCACCTTTGAAATCAGCGAGGTCGAGCAGCGCTTGATGATCCTGCTTTCGGACGGCGCCGATACCGGCAGCCGGATGAGCCCGCTCAACGCGGCCGAAATCGCCCGCACGCGCGGGGTCGAGATCCACACGATTGCGGTGGGCGACCCGCAGGCCAGCGGTGACACCCGCGTCGACACCCGCACGCTGGCCGATATCGCCAGCCGCACCGGCGGCAGCGCCTTTTTCGCCTCGGACGTAGAGGCGCTGGCCGGCGTCTATCAGCGGATCGACGCGCTGTCCCCCCGGCTGGTCGAACAGGTGACGTATCGTCCGCGCAGGGTTCTGTCCTCATGGCTTCTCGGGCTGGTGGCGGTGCTTGGGATCGGGGCGTTGACGCTGCTGACTGCCACGCGCAGCGGGCGGAGGGCGGCATGAGCGAGATCCTGCTTTCCGAACTCGGGCTGGTGGTTGACGCATTCCACTTCCTGCGCCCGCTGTTCCTGCTCCTGTTGATGCCGCTGGCGGCGCTGTGGTGGATGAACCGGCGCGCGGCGACCCGCAAGCCGCCGCTGCCCGAGGGGATCGCGCCGCATCTGCTTGCGGCGTTGACCGTGGGCGGTGGCGCGGCCCGGCGCTTCTTGCCCATCGACCATGTTTCGGCGCTGCTGGCATTGGCGGTGATCGGCGCTGCGGGGCCGTCCTGGACCCGGCAGGCCGATCCTTTCCTGGCCCAGACCGGACCTGTGGTCATCGTGCTCGAGGTCACTCCTTCGATGACCACGCCAGATCTGGCGCCAAGCCGGCTGGAGCGCGCCAAGTTCAAGATCCGCGACCTGCTGGACCTGCGCGCCGGGGCGCGCACCGCGCTTGTGGCCTATGCCGGGACGGCGCACCGGGTCTTGCCCTTTACCGAGGACGCGCAGGTGATGCTGCCTTATCTGGAGGGGCTGACGCCCGATGTGATGCCGCAGGAGGGCGCGAATGCCACCGCCGCGCTGGCATTGGCGCAAGAGATCCTTGCCGCCGAAGGCGTAGGCGGGGTGCTGGTCGTGGCGGACGGGCTGGACAGTGCCGATGTAGCAGCCTTCGACTCCGCCGGGGCCGGTGCGGCGACGACCGTTCTGGCGATGCTGCCCGATGGCGTTTCGGATATCGGGCTGGACCGGCTTGGCACGGTGCCGGTGGTCCGGGCAACAACGGACGACAGCGACGTGCAGCGGCTGGACAGGATCCTGAATGTGGATTACCGCCGCGCGCTGCTGGACGATGACAGCCAGCCCTGGGAGGATCGCGGCTGGTGGCTGGCGGTGCCTGCTGCGCTGCTGGCGCTGTTGTGGTTCCGGCAGGGATGGACCATGCGCTGGGGCGCGCTTTGCCTTGTCGCCTCGGTCGGTCTCAACCCTGGTGCCGCACGGGCCGACGGGCTGGCCGACTGGTTCCTGACACCTGACCAGCAGGGCTATCGCGCGTTCAACCGGAACGATTTCACCGGCGCGAGTGACCTCTTTGCCGATCCGATGTGGAAGGGTCACGCGCTCTATCGGGCCGGGCGCTATGACGAGGCGATCGAGGTGCTGAACCGGCTGGAGACGCCCGAGGCCTCGTTTGCCCAGGGCCTTGCCCATATCAAGAACCGCCAGTATCGCGATGGCGTGCGCGCCTTTGAAACCACGCTGGAGCGCGACCCGGACTTTCCCGGCGCGGCAGAGAATCTGGAAACCGCGCGGCGCATCGTGACCTATGTCGAGGATGCCCGCGAGGCCTCGGACACGGGCGAAGAAACCGGCATCGGCGCCGATGACGTGGTGTTTGACAACGAGGCCAACCGGGGCGTCGACACCCAGACCGACCGGCAACCGCGCGGTGAGGAGGCGATCCTGACCAGTGACCAGTGGATGAACACGGTCGACACCCGAACGGGGGATTTCCTGCGCTATCGCTTCCGGTTCGAGGCATCGGGGGCGGGTCAATGAGAGGCGCGCTGTTCCTGGTCCTTGCGGTGCTCTCGTTGGCCATGACGGGACCGGCTAGCGCGCAGGACGCGCCCCGCGTGACGGTGGAGCTTGAGACCGCCGAGACGATACCGGGCCAGCCGCTTGACCTGCGCATCACGGTTCTGGTGCCCACATGGTTGCCCAAACCGGTGGTCTTTCCCACCTTCGAGGCGCCGAACCTGATGGTTCGCCTGCCCGAACGGGCGACAAACCCGATCAGCGAACGGATTGACCGCGACACCTGGTCCGGGGTCTCGCGGCGCTACCGGATCACGCCGCTGGTGCCGGGCCGCTTCGTGATCCCGCCGCAGGAACTGATCGTGACCTGGGCCGATCCCGACAGCTCTGCCCCCCGTGAAGAGGTCGTGCCAATTGAGGCGCTCACGATCACCGGCATCCTGCCCGATGGCGCCGAGGGGCTGGACCCGTTCATCGCCGCCCGCGCGGTGACGCTGACGCAAGAGGTAACCGGGGCAACAGCGCCCCTTGGCCCCGGTGACAGCGTGATCCGTGAAGTGACCGCCACGATCGAGGGCGGACCGGCGATGCTGCTGCCGGGGTTGTTAGCTGTCGAACCGGTCACCGGGCTGACAGTCTACCCGTCCGAACCGGTGCTGAGCGAGACCGAAACGCGCGGCGAACCGGGCGGCAGCCGGGTCGAGCGGGTGACCTATCTGGCGCAAAGCGGCGGAAGCGGCGCCGCCCCGCCGGTCACGCTCGACTGGTACAACCTGGAAACCGGTCAGGTGGAAACGGCCTCGGTGCCGGGGGTCGATCTGACCGTGGACGCGCCCGTCGCGCGCAGTGTGCCCGCGCTTTCGCCACAGCTACTGATCCTGGGTGCACTGGTGCTGGTGCTGGTGCTGGGTGTCGTCGCATTTGCCGTCCGTCCAGCGCTGCGGCGCTGGAAACGCTGGCGCGCGACCCGACTTAGCCGCTATCTTGCCTCGCCTGCGCATGCGCGCAGCTTGACCATCGACGCGGCGCGGCGGCGCGATCTGTCGGCGACGCTGGCCGCGCTCGATCTCTGGGCGGCGCGGCTTGGCGCCCCGGACCCGCGCCGCGATCCGGCCATCGCCAGCGCGCTCAGGGCGCTCGGCGCGGCGCTCTATGGACATGCACCCAGAGGCGATTTGGCGGACTGGAGCGCGCTTGACCGGGCACTTGCGGTTTACAGCCCCGACCGCGCGGGCCATCATCAACTGGCCGGGTTGCCCCCGCTCAATCCGCGCTGACCGCGCAAACCGGAGTCGCCCATGTTTCGTTCCCTCCTTGTCGCGGTTCTGGCCTGTATCAGCCTGGCGATGCCATCCTTGGCGCAGATCGGTGACACAGAGACCGGAAGCGTCGATTACGTCGGCTCGGCCAGTTGCGCCAATTGCCACGAGGGCGAGGCCAGGGCGTGGCAAGGCTCGCATCACGCGCTGGCCTGGACCCTGCCGACGCCCGAGACCGTGCTGGCCGATTTCGACGACAGCGAGTTCAACCATGACGGGGTACGCTATCTGTTCAGCCGCGCGGGCGAACAGTTTCGCGTCACCATCACCGAGGCCGACGGCAGCGAAAAGACCCATGAAATCCACTCGGTCGCCGGGATCGCGCCGCTTCAGCAATACCTGATCGAGACCGAACCGGGGCGACTTCAGAGCTTCGACGTGGTCTGGGATGTCGACGGCGCCCGCTGGTACCACCTTTACCCCGAACAGGACCTGCCGCCGGGCGACGGCCTGCACTGGACCGGCCCCTACAAGAACTGGAACGCACGCTGCGCCGAATGCCACGCAACCGGGTTCGAGAAGAATTACGATGCGGCCAGTGATAGCTACCACTCGCAACAGGCCGAGATCGGCGTGGGCTGCGAGGCCTGCCATGGCCCCGGTTCCGCGCATGTGACCTGGGCCGAAACCGCCCGCGAGCGAAGCCCGCAGGACCCGCTGCTGCCACCCGAGGGCTATGGGCTTGCCATGGACTTCAACACCGCCGGCACCGAGGCGATGATCCAGCAATGTGCCGGCTGCCATTCCCGGCGCGAGCCGATGGGGCAGGGCAACCCGATACCGGGAACGCCCTATCACGACGCCTATACGCTGTCGCTGTTGCGGCCGGGTCTCTATCACGCCGACGGCCAGATCCTGGACGAGGTCTATGTCTATGGTTCGTTCCTGCAATCGAAGATGTATCAGCGCGGGGTGGGCTGTCTGGACTGTCACGACCCACATGGCGCGACGCTGCGGGCCGAGGATAACAGCCTGTGTACCCAGTGCCATTCCCCGGCGGCGAACCCGCGCTTTCCCAGCCTGAAAGCAGCGCTTTACGACGATCCCGCGCATACCTTCCACCCCGCGGGCTCTGCCGGGGCCGACTGCAAGTCCTGCCACATGATCGAACGCGATTACATGGGGATAGACGGACGGCGCGATCACAGTTTCCGCACCCCGCGACCGGATCTGGCGGCGGTGACCGGCGGGCCCGATGCCTGTACCGATTGCCATGCGGATCAGGATGCGGGCTGGGCGGCGGCCGAAATCGCCAAGCGGTATCCCGATGCGGCCAAACGTCCGCATTACGGCACGGTGCTGGCAGCCGGGCGGGCCGATCCGGTCGCGGCCGGGCCGGGGCTGCGCATTCTGGCCCAGGATCGGGATCAGGCCGGGCTGGTCCGCGCGACGGCACTCTGGCTCTTGTCTCAGGGGGGCGATGCCAACAGTGCCGAGTTCCTGGCCGGGCTGCTCGAGGACGACGATCCCCTCGTGCGCGCTGCGGCGATCGGGGTTCAGCGCGCGGCGCCCCCGCAGACACGTGTGCAGCGGCTGATCCCGCTGCTGGCGGATCCGGTGCGCATGGTGCGGATCGAGACTGCCAAGGCGATGCTGGACGCTCCCATTGCGCGGCTGCCGGCCCGCATCGAGGCGCAGATGCAGGCAGCGATGACCGACTGGCGCAGGGCGCTTGCAGCACGTGTCGATTTTCCCGAAACCCATATGGTGATGGCGGGCATGGCGCTGACCATGCGCAACATTCCCGCCGCGCGCGGTGCGTTCCGGCAGGTGGTCGCGATGGACCCGCAGCGCGAAGAGGCCTGGATCATGCTGACACGCATCGCCGCAGCGATGGACGGACGCGAGGCGACGCTTGAACTGCTTGACGAGGCATTGGGAAAGCTGCCGCAAAGCGCAGCGCTCAACGAGATGAAACGCTCGGTTGCCGAACAGTAGCGGCGGCGCGTGCGGTCCGGACAATTGACTTGGAGGAGGAACAAGATGGTGAACAGCAGCCCAAGAATGACGGCGCCTGCGCTGGTTGCGGCACTAGCCTGCATTGCACCCGCCGTACCCGCCCTGGCACAGGAACGTCCGAAACTGGTCTTGCAGATCACCGTCGATCAATTGCGCGGCGACCTGATCGAGAGGTTCGGTGCCGGACTTGGCGAGGACGGGTTCCGCCGCCTGATCCGGGGCGGTGTCCATTTCACCCAGGCCCATCACGGCCATGCCAATACCGAAACCATCGTCGGCCACACCACGCTGGCCACCGGTGCCGATCCGGCGGTGCACGGGATGGTCGCCAATGTCTGGTTCGACCGGGTCGAGGGCGGTCAGGTCTATAACGTGCAGGATCCCGACTATCCGCTGGTGGGCGCCGCCGGCGTTGATGCGGCGACCGAGATCGACCCGACCCAGCGCGCCGCCACCACCGATGGCCGCTCGCCCGGCAACATCCTTACCTCGACCATCGCCGACGAGATCGGCATGTTCTTTGGTCCCGAGGCGCTGGTCTTTGGCGTGTCGATCAAGGATCGGGGCGCGATTTCGATGGCTGGCCATACCGGTCAGGCCTATTGGTTCTCGAAATCCGAGGGGCGGTTCGTAACCTCGACCTTTTACCGCGACGACTACCCCGGCTGGGTGCGCGACTGGAACGGGTCGGGCATGGTTGCCTCGTATGCCGGGACAAGCTGGACGCTCGCGGACGCGCCCGAAAGCTACATGTTCGGCACCCGCGACGACCAGCCGTGGGAGACCGACTTTCCCGGTTTCGGGCGCAGCTTTCCCCATCCCTGGGGAGAGGCGGATGACAAGTATTACACCACCCGCCTGACGCTCAGCCCGGCAGGCGACGAGATCACCGTGGATTTCGCAAAGGCGCTTATCGAGGCCGAGGGCATCGGGCAGGACGCGGTGCCCGATTACCTGTCCATCTCGCTGTCTTCGACCGACTATGTCGGGCATGTCTTCGGACCGTCGAGCCTTGAGGCCGAAGACAACATTCGCCGCCTCGACCGGACGCTGGCCGATCTCCTGGATTTCGTGGATGACAGGGTCGGGCTGGATCAGGTGCTGGTTGTGCTGTCCGCCGATCATGGCTCTCCCGAGAACCCGGGCTACCTTGCCACCCATGGCATCAAGGCGGGCACTTTCGATTTCGAGCGTGTCGATACAGAGCCCGGTTTCGTGCGTCTGGGCGCGCAGTTCGGCGAGGCGCGCGCGCTGATCCGCAACTTTTCCAGCCCCTATGTCTATCTCAACCGCGAGCTGATTGCAGAGAAGGGGCTCGATCCGGCGACGGTCGAGGATTCGGTTGCGCGTGAACTCGACCTGCTGCCCGGCATCGACCTTGCCGTATCCAGCCGCCGCTTGCGCGAGGGGCAGATCGGCGAGGGCAAGGTGGTGGACGCGGTGCGCCGCAACTTTCACCGCGACCGGTCGGGCGATATCTATGTCGTGTTCGAACCGCATTGGTTCATCGCCGATTTTGACGGGCTGACGGTGGCCTCGGCGCATGGGTCGCCGTGGACCTATGACACCCATGTACCGGTGATCTTTCACGGCCCGGGCATCCCCCCGGCACGCATTGCGCGCCATGTCGAAACGGTGGACGTGGCGCCGACCATCGCCGCCTATCTGGGCACCAAGCTGCCCTCTGGCGCGACCGGGGTTCCGTTGACCGAGGTGCTGGACTGAGCGGGAGGCCGGTACCTCGGGCGAATTCGAACACATTGATCCCGGGGGCGGTATCCGGTTCCGCGCTCAAACGGACGCGCCCGAACCGACTGTACTTGCGGGTCAGTTTCTGGAACAGGGGCGGATGGCGGTTCCGGCATGAAAATGCTAAGGACTGGGGTGGTGGTTCCGAAGGGGATGAGCCTTTGGGTAATGCGCGGCCCTCTCCATACTACGGCTCGCGGCCCATCCTGCTAGAGCGGATGACGAGGCGGATGCACTCGTAAAACAAAAACCCCCGAGCCTGCGGCACGGGGGACATCCGGTCTTTTTCCTGTTTAGGGGCGGTCAGCCGCCCCAGGAGCGGACCTCGCCGCAATCCATGTGCACGAAATTCGAGCGGTAGTATTTGCCGACACCGCCAGCGCGGCAGGAAATCGCGGCATTTGCCATCTGGCTGACCGAGCGTGAGGCAAGTCGCAGGTCGGCGGCCTGGCCCTGCATGTGCAGCGAGTTGCGGGCCACCCCGCGCGAGCGGCTGCGCAGCATGGCATTGGTCTGCGGGCTGCGATAGCCGGACAGCAGCATATAGGGCTCGTTCACGTCCATCAGGTTGTGGGCGGCGGCCATGATGTCGATGGTACGCAGATCCATGGTCTTGACCTGATCGACGCGCCAGTCGCGCATGAAGTAATTGATCTCCTTCACCGCGTCCTTGATGTAGTCGCCGTCGATCCAATACACCATGTCGATGCGTTCGCCGGTGCGGCCAGAATACATTCGGATGCGGCGGATGTCGCCGCCGCCACGCAGGAACCCTGCGGCCATCGAGTAGGTGGGAGCGGCCGCCACTGCGGTTGCGGTGAATGCCCGAAGAAGTGCGCGCCGAGTAAGGCCCGTCGAGGTGTTGTGAGTCATGTGACTGTTTCGTCCCGTACGTCGTCCTGCCTGCACACGATGTTACGTGTACATTGTTAATAACCATCCCCCGGTTGCGCATTTGTATGGCACAGGGGGATTCGTTCGCCAAGTTTTCTTTCAGAATGTGTCATCCAAGGGGGAATTTTCGGCAGATTTTCGCCCAAACAGGTGATGCATATGCAGCAATTCGCCGCTAGCCAATGCGCCCCCGGCGCGGAAGGGCGATGCATCCGCGCATCATCCGGACCGCCATGTTGGCATCTGATGCAATTGTGAATGGACTTTTCCCCCTGGTTCTCACGAAGTTTTTCAGAGATTCACATCATTGCCCGTGATTAACCGTATTTGACCAGGACCCGAACATGCCGCATCTCAAACGCCCCCGCCTTCGTCTCACGCTGACAGCCTTGCTGCTTGCCGGAGTCGCGGCGTTCGGGTCAGTCGGCGCGGCAGATGCGCAAGTTACCGCATATAAACAGGCAGTTGCCGAGGCAAGCTATGGCGATGACGGGGTGGCCGCCTTTTACCGCAAGAACGGCTATCAACCGGTCTGGACCGGAGAGGGGGCCGAATTCACCGCCCGTCGCGCCGCCCTGATCGAGGCGCTGAGCATGGCCGAGGTGCATGGCCTGCCCGCTGGACGCTATGACATCGAGGCACTAAGGGCGCAGATGGCGTCCGCGCGCACCACCCGTGACATGGGTCTGGTCGAAGTCGCACTAAGCCGCGAATTCGCCCGCTTTGCCCGTGACCTGCAAACCGGCCTGCTGACACCTTCGAAGATCGACGACGGCTTGGTGCGCGAGGTCGAACGCCGGGGCGCCGAGGTGTATCTCACCGAATTGCAGGCGGCACAACCTGCGCGTTACATGCGTGGACTGGCCCCGGATACCGCGCAGTACCGGGCGCTTCTGAAACTCAAGCTCGACCTCGAACACGCTCTGGCCAATGGTGGCTGGGGGCCGACCGTTTCGGGCGGCAAGCTGGAACCGGGCAACAGCGGCCCGCGGGTCGTGGCGCTGCGCAACCGGCTGATCGCCATGGGATACATGGAGCGCAGCGCGGTGGCGAGTTATGACGGCACGCTGCAAAAGGCGGTTCAGGCGTTTCAACTGGCCCATGGGCTGGAGCCCGACGGGGTTGCCGGCGACGGCACCCTGGACGAAATCAACAAATCCGTGGCCGACCGGTTGAAATCGGTGATCGTCGGGCTGGAGCGCGAACGCTGGCTGCCGCGTGATCGCGGCGAGCGGCATATCCTGGTCAACCAGACCGATTTCACCGCCAAGATCGTGGATCATGGCCGCGTCACCTTTGAAACCCGCTCGGTCATCGGCAAGAATGTCAGCGACCGGCGCAGCCCCGAATTCTCGGACGAGATGGAGCATATGGTGATCAACCCGAGCTGGTACGTGCCGCGCTCGATCATCACCAAGGAATATCTGCCGAAGCTGCGGGCGAACCCCAATGCGGTCCGGCATCTGGAAATCACCGACAGCCGTGGCCGTCAGGTCAATCGCGGTGCAGTGGATTTCAGCCAGTTCTCCAGCCGCAGCTTTCCCTTTGCCATGCGCCAGCCGCCGGGCAAGAGCAATGCACTGGGGCTGGTGAAATTCATGTTCCCGAACAAATACAACATCTACCTGCACGACACGCCGCAGAAACACCTGTTCGCCCGCGAGGTCCGCGCCTATTCGCATGGCTGCATCCGGCTGGCGCAACCCTTTGAATTCGCTTACGCGCTGCTCGCTCTGCAAGAAACCGATCCGAAAGCCTTCTTTCACAACGTGCTGAATACCGGCCGCGAAACCAAGGTCGATCTGGAACGCCATGTGCCGGTACATATCATCTATCGCACGGCGGTGGTGGATGACCGGGGGCAGCCCGGCTATCGGCGCGACGTTTATGGGCGTGACGCAAAGATTTGGGACGCGCTCAGTCGGGCAGGGGTGGTTCTGAGCGCGGTTCAGGGTTAAATCCACGGGGCCAACCACAAGAAGCAGGCCCCAGATGACCTATACCATTTCGCAGATCGCCGACGCCCTCGGGGCCGAGGCCGCAGGCAATCTCGACCTGACCGTCACCGGCGCGGCGGAACCGGGCGATGCGGGGCGCGACCAGCTGGCGCTGGCGATGTCACCGAAATATGCCGAGGCGCTGGCACAGGGGGGGGCGCGCGCCGCGATCCTGTGGCCCGGCGCCGCATGGCAGGCGATGGGGCTTGAGGCCGCGATCTTTGCCACCCGACCGCGTCTGGCCATGGCGGGCGTGACCGCCATGCTCGACCCCGGTCAGGGTGTTGCGGCGGGCATCCATCCCTCGGCGGTGATCGACCCCAGCGCCGAGATCGGCGTCAATGTCAGCATCGGGCCGCTGACCGTTGTGGGCGCGCGGGCCAGGATCGGCGAGGGCTCGGTGATCGGGCCGCATTGCGTGATCGGCATGGATGTGGTGCTGGGGCCGGGCGCTTTCCTGCGCGAGATGGTCAGCATTGGCGCCCGCGCCACCATCGGCGCCCGTTTCATCGCGCAACCCGGCGCACGGATCGGCGGCGACGGATTTTCGTTTGTCACGCCCGAGGTGTCGGGCGCCGAAAACGCCCGCAAGACGATGGGCGATCAGGGCGAAGCCAAGGCGCAGGCCTGGACCCGCATCCATTCGCTGGGCGCGGTCGAGATCGGCGACGATGTCGAGGTCGGCGCCAACTGCACCGTCGACAACGGCACTATCCGCAACACCTGCATCGGCGACGGCAGCAAGCTCGACAACCTGGTGCATGTGGGCCACAACACGCGCGTCGGGCGCGACTGTCTGCTGTGTGGCCAGACCGGCGTGTCGGGCTCGGTCGAGATCGGCAACAACGTGGTGCTGGGCGGCCAGACCGGCGTGGTCGACAATATCTTTATCGGTGACGGGGTGATCGCGGGCGGTGGCTCCAAGATCCTGTCAAACGTGCCGGCGGGGCGGGTGATCATGGGATATCCCGCCGTGAAAATGGACCAGCACACCGAGATCTACAAGGCGCAGCGCCGTCTTCCTCGCCTTTTGCGCGACATCGCGGCACTGAAAAAGGCGGTTTCCAAACCGGGACCGAGCGAGTAAATCAGCGCCAGACAGAACCCAGAGGATCGACATGAGCATCAGCGACCGCGTCATCGCCATCATCGCCGAGCAGGCCGTGCTGGAGCCCTCCGACGTCAGCCCCGAAAGCACGCTTGAGGATCTGGGCATCGACAGCCTGGGTCTGGTGGAAAGCATCTTTGCCATCGAAGAGGAATTCGACATCTCGATCCCCTTCAACGCCAACGAACCCAGCCAGAGCGATTTCGACATCTCGAACGTGGCCGCGATCATCGCGGGGATCGAGAAGCTGGTGGCGGAAAAGGTCTGACAGCGCCCATGAAACGGGTCGTCATCACCGGGGCCGGCACCATCAACGCGCTGGGGCATTCGGTGCCCGAGACGCTGCACGCCATGCGCGAGGGCCATTGCGGCATCGGCGAGTTGGAGTTTCGCGATGTCGAGCGGCTGGCCATCCGCATCGGCGGCCAGGTGCGCGGGTTCGAGGCCGAGGGCCGGTTCAACCGCCAGCAAATGTCGCTCTATGACCGGTTCACCCAGTTCACCCTGACCGCCGCCAAAGAGGCGATCGACCAGTCGGGGCTGAACTTTCACGGTGAACTGGCGGCGAAATCGGGTGTGGTGCTGGGCACTGCGGGCGGTGGCGTCAGTACCTGGGACGAGAATTACCGCTCGGTCTATGAAGAGGGCAAGAACCGGGTCCATCCCTTTGTCGTGCCCAAGCTGATGAACAACGCGGCCGCCAGCCATGTGTCGATGGAGCATAACCTCAAGGGTCCGTCCTTTACCGTCTCGACCGCCTGCGCCTCGTCGAATCATGCGATGGCGCAGGCCTTTTCCATGGTGCGCAGCGGCATGGCGCCGGTGATGGTCACCGGCGGATCGGAATCGATGCTGTGTTTCGGCGGGGTCAAGGCCTGGGAAGGGCTGCGGGTGATGTCCAAGGATGCCTGCCGCCCGTTCAGCGCCAACCGCAACGGCATGGTCCAGGGCGAGGGCGCGGGTATCTTCGTGTTCGAAGAGATGGAGCACGCCAAGGCCCGTGGCGCCGAGATCCTGTGCGAGGTTGCGGGATTTGCCATGTCCTCGGATGCCTCCGATATCGTGATGCCATCGAAACAGGGGGCGTCGCGGGCGATGGCGGGCGCGCTGGCCGATGCGCGGATCAATCCGGGTGACGTGGGGTATATCAACGCCCATGGCACCGGCACAGCGGCCAATGACAAGACCGAATGCGCCGCGGTGGCCGATGTGTTCGGGCGTCATGCCGACAGCCTGATGATTTCGTCCACCAAGTCGATGCATGGCCACCTGATCGGCGGCACTGGCGCGGTGGAACTGCTGGCCTGTATCATGGCGCTGCGTGATGGGGTGATCGCCCCCACCATCGGCTATGAGGAACCCGACCCCGAATGCGCGCTGGACGTGGTCCCGAACGAGGCGCGCGAGGCCAAGGTCGATGTGGTGCTGAGCAACGCATTTGCCTTTGGCGGGCTGAACGCGGTGCTGGCGCTGCGCAAGGTCTGACCCGCGCCCCGGATCAGACGGATATGAAAAGGCCGCCAGGTTCCCCCGAACCGGCGGCCTTTCTGCAATCCGGTAAACAGGGTCAGTTGCTGACCACGTCCACCTTGTCATAGCTGGCGGTGAAGCCCGTCAGCGACAATTCCAGCGACACGGTCTGATCCGGGGCCGGGGCGGGAACCAGCGATACCGTTGCTTTGGCCCCCTTCTTCATCGCGTCGATATCGGCCTGGGTCAGACCGATTTGCGCGATGCAGCCGATCGGGTTGCAGAACGAGTAGTTATACCGCTTGCCGGGTGCCCCATCGATCGAGATCGTCAGCTGGGCCGGCAACAGGGTTTCCAGCGGAACGATCACGGTTGCCCCGGCAACCGCGACACCGCCCTCTTCGAGCCGGAACATCGAAAACTCGGCCATCGGGTTGCCCTGGGCGTCGGTCAGGATCTGGAGCATCGAACAGGGGTCGGTTTCACCCTCTGTCTTGATGCAGGCCATGTCCCAGTCGCCGATCTTCTCTTTGGAGTAACGCTGTCCCAGCTGTGGCGAACCATCTGCCGGCGTGCCCAGATCAAGAAGCTGGTCGGCCGTCTTCTGCTCTTCCTGTGCCGGGGCCGTTTCGGCCGGTGTGGTCGTGTCCTGTGCCGTCGCGGCGCCGGTCAGGGCCAGCAGGGCGGCGGCGGACAGGGTAATCAGGGTCTTGGTCATGAATGCCTCGTCAAAAGATGAGCTGCTCGCGCCCCGTCTATCACGAGTGTTCGGCGCTGTCAGGGACAAAGCAGCGCATCAGCGGCGATTTGATGACAGCGGAGCCGAGTAAAAAAGGGAACCCGTGAACCGGATTCCCTCTTATCTGTCTCCCCGTCGGACTGGCCGACTTAGTATTGTGAGCAGACGTTACGAGAGGCGCGCCAACGGGTCAACAGCTATCGCAGGTTTTTTCGACTCTCGGGGGCAATTGATTGGAGATGCACGATTTTTGACCGTCAGGTCGAAAAATGCCGTGCCCGAAGGCACGGCCAGTCTGACAGGGAGGAAGTGCCCCCGCAGCACCAGTCGTCTGAGGGGCAATAAGGACTATCGCAGGCAAAGGTTAACTTTGTATGGTTGCGGTGAGACGATGAATTTCGAGGCGTAAACCAAATGGACGGAAAGATTTTCCTGGGCGGCGGCGGCCCGGACTATGGCGTGGCGCAGGGGCTGGACCTGAAATATGCCAACCGGCACGGATTGATCGCGGGGGCCACCGGCACCGGCAAGACGGTGACGCTGCAAATCCTGGCCCAGGGTTTTGCCGAGGCAGGCGTGCCGGTCTTTCTGGCCGATGTCAAAGGCGACCTGTCGGGCATGGCCAAGCCGGGGTCGGCCGATCACAAGCTGCACGCGGCCTTTACCTCGCGCGCCGAAAAGATCGGTCTGACCGACTATGAATATCGCGCCTGTCCGGTGACCTTCTGGGACCTGTTCGGCGAACAGGGCCACCCGGTACGCACCACCGTGGCCGAGATGGGGCCGCTGTTGCTGTCACAGTTGCTGGAGCTGACCGAGGCGCAGGAAGGCATTCTGAACATCGCCTTCCGGCTGTCGGACGAAGAGGGGCTGCCGCTGCTTGACCTCAAGGATCTTCAGGCGCTGCTGGTCTGGATCGGCGAGAATGGCAAGTCGCTGTCGCTACGTTATGGCAATATCTCGACCGCCTCGGTGGGGGCGATCCAGCGTCGGCTTCTGGTGATCGAGAACCAGGGCGGCGCGCGCCTGTTCGGGGAACCGGCGCTGGATCTTGCCGACATGATGCGGGTCGACGATCAGGGGCGCGGCATGGTCAACATCCTGGCCGCCGATACGCTGATGGCCTCGCCGCGGCTCTATTCCACCTTCCTGCTTTGGCTGCTCAGTGAACTGTTCGAGGAACTGCCCGAGGTGGGCGACCCCGACAAGCCGAAACTGGTGTTCTTCTTTGACGAGGCACATCTGTTGTTCGACGACGCGCCCAAGGCGCTGGTGGACAAGGTGGAACAGGTGGCCCGATTGATCCGCTCCAAGGGGGTGGGGGTCTATTTCATCACCCAGAACCCGGCGGATGTACCCGAGGATGTGCTGGGCCAGCTGGGCAACCGCATCCAGCACGCGCTGCGCGCCTTTACCGCGCGCGACCGCAAGAACCTGCGGCTGGCGGCCGAGACCTATCGTGAGAACCCCGCATTCGACACCGAAGAGGCGATCCGCGAGGTGGGCGTGGGCGAGGCAGTGACCTCGATGCTGATGAAGAAGGGCGTGCCGGGGGTGGTGGAACGCACCCTGATCCGCCCACCCTCGTCGCAACTGGGCCCGATCACCCCGGCCGAGCGCAAGGCGATTCTGACCATATCGGACATGGCGGGGAAATACGACACGCCGCTGGACCGCAAATCGGCCTTCGAGATCCTGGCGAAACGGGCCGAGGAGGCCGCGAAAGAGGCCGAACAGGCCGAGGAACGCGCCGAGGAGGCCAGCCCGTGGGAACGGGAATACAACTCGGCCCGCCGCTATTCCGGCAGCAGGGTGGGCCGCTCGACCGCGCGCCAGACCAGCAGCCGGCGCCGCAGCGAGGACACCCTGACCAGCGCCATGGGCGAGGCGGTGATCAAGGAACTGAAAGGCACCACAGGCCGCCGCATCGTGCGTGGCATTCTGGGCAGCCTGTTCAAGGGGCGGTGAGTGTCTTGACGCGGGATATGGGCTGACGCCCATGCCTCCGGCGGGGATATTTGGAGCAAGAGGAAGGGGCGCGTCGCGCCAGAGAAGAAAGGCCGCGTCCGGGAGGGGCGCGGCCTTTCTGGATGTTACTTTTCCGGGATCAGGCCGCGTGGGCTGAACCTGAGCACCAGGAGCAGGATGATCCCCATGGTCAGAAGCCGCATATGGGCGGCGCTGTCGATCAGGTGCGATTTCAGCGCGCTGCCCTCGGCCAGGCCGCTGGTGATCACCTGCATCAGGAACAGGCCCAAAGGCTCGACCTGAACCCAGAGGAACCAGATCAGCATCGCGCCCAGAACGGCGCCGAAATTGTTGCCGGACCCGCCCACAATCACCATCACCCAGATCAGGAAGGTAAACCGCAGCGGCTGATAGGTGCCCGGTGTCAACTGCCCGTCAAGCGTGGTCATCATCGCACCGGCGATGCCGCAGACGGCCGATCCCAGCACGAAGATTTGCAGGTGTCTGCGGGTGACGTCCTTGCCCATCGCCTCTGCCGCGACCTCGTTGTCGCGAATGGCCCGCATCATCCGGCCCCAGGGGCTTTTGAGCGCCATCTGCGCCATCCAGAGAAGGACCAGCAGCACCACCATGAACAGGACCGAGTAGCCCAGCTTCACATAGAGGGTGGAGGCGGTGACCGGGTCGATGCCCAGCGACGCGGCGCTTTCGACGAATCCGGCATCGTTTTGCAGGTCGATCTCGTAAGGCACCGGGCGGGGCAGGCCGATCACGTTCTTGACGCCGCGCGCCAGCCAGTCCTCGTTCTTCATCACCGCGATGATGATCTCGGCGATACCCAGCGTGGCGATGGCCAGATAGTCCGAGCGCAGACCCAGCGCCGTCTTGCCGATCAGCCAGGCCGCGCCTGCGGCCAAGAGACCACCGGCGGGCCAGGCCAGCAGCACCGGCAGACCGAGGCCACCGATATTGCCCGCCGCGGCCGGGTTGATTGCCTCGACCGCCATCACGTTGGGGTCAAACACCGCGCGATAGAGGACAAAGCCCAGCACCAGCACCGCCAGCATCGCCAGATTACGCCCGCGTCCCTTGGGCATGTGGCGTGATACCAGAACGGCGGCCACCACGGTGGCGGCGCCGAGCAGCAGCGCCAGCACGATGCCGAAGCCGCCCGCGCTCCACGCCTCGGGCGAAAGCGGCTCGGCCACCAGCACCACGGCCAGGCCACCCAGCGCGACAAAACCCATAACACCCACGTTGAAGAGCCCGGCAAAGCCCCATTGCAGGTTCACCCCGATCGCCATGATGGCCGAGATCAGCCCCATGTTGACGATCAGGATGGCCGAGTTCCAGCTCTGCATGAAACCGGTGATCACGACCAGCACGGCGACGCCCAGAAACAGGGCAGTGTTTTTCACTGTCTCGGTCATACCGCTTTCCCCTTGAAGAGGCCCGTAGGCTTGAACAGCAGCACGATCAGCAGGATGACGAAGCTGACCGCGAATTTGTAATCGGTGCTCAGAAGCTGCACCAACCCGTCGGGTGACATGCCCTCGGGCGCCAGATAGCCCAGCACCTTTTTCCAGGCATAGGTCACCGTCACCTCGGAAAAGGCGATGACGAAACCGCCCGCGATGGCGCCCAGCGGGCTGCCCAGACCGCCCACGATGGCCGAGGCAAAGATGGGCAGCAGAAGCTGGAAATAGACAAAGGGCTTGAAGCTTTTGTCGAGGCCATAGAGCACACCCGCCGTGGTGGCCAGCGCCGCCACGATGAGCCAAGTGTACATGACCACGCGCTCTGGGTTGATGCCAGAGAGCAGCGCCAGATCCTCGTTATCGGAATAGGCGCGCATGGATTTGCCTGTGCGGGTCCGGTTCAGGAACCAGAACAGAAGCGCCACGCAGATCACCGCCACAACCACGGTCAGCGCCTGCGTGGTCTTGATCGCCAACCCTTCGTCCAGCCCGGTCATCTTCTTGAAATCACGGGCCGAGATCAGGAAGCGGGTGCCATCGGCAAAGTTCTGGTCGTTGGGGCCGATGATGAAACGCACCAGCCCGTTCATGATGAACATGACGCCCATCGACACGATGACCAGGATCACCGGTTTCGCCTTTTGCTCGCGGTAAAAGCGATAGACCGCGCGGTCGGTGACCAGAACCAGCGCCATGCAGCCCAGGATGCCGAAGGGCAGCGCCAGAAGCGCGGTGGGCAGCGGACCAAGGTGAATGCCATGCGACTGCATCCACCAGGTCACAAGCACGGTGATCATGGCGCCGAACGCCATGGTGTCACCATGGGCAAAGTTCGAGAACCGCAGTATGCCATAGATCAGCGTGACGCCCAGCGCACCCAGCGCCAGCTGGCTGCCATAGGCGATCGCGGGGATCAGGACAAAGTTCGAAAGCGCCACAAGGGCGTTGAGGATTTCCATGTCTCAGCCCCCCAGGAAGGATTTGCGGACTTCGGGATCTTCGAGCAGTTCCTTGCCGGTGCCGGTAAAGGCGTTGCGGCCCTGAACCAGCACATATCCCTTGTCGGCGATGGCCAGCGCCTGCTTGGCGTTCTGCTCGACCATCAGGATCGGCAGGCCGGTGCGGCTGACCTCGATGATGCGGTCGAAAAGCTCGTCCATCACAATGGGGCTGACGCCTGCGGTGGGTTCGTCCAGCATCAGCACCTTGGGCTTGGTCATCAGCGCCCGGCCCACGGCGACCTGCTGGCGTTGGCCGCCCGACAGCTCTCCGGCGGCCTGATAGCGTTTCTCGCGCAGGATCGGGAACAGGTCATAGACCTGTTCCATGGTCTCGCGGATATCGTCGCGGCGGATGAAGGCGCCCATTTCCAGGTTCTCTTCGACCGTCATCGAGGTGAAGATGTTGTTGGTCTGGGGCACGAACCCCATGCCCTTGACCACCCGGTCCTGCGGCGTGAGCTTGGTGATGTCCTCGCCATCCAGCCGGACCGAGCCGGAACGGACGTCGAGCATGCCGAACACCGCCTTCATCGCGGTCGACTTGCCGGCGCCGTTGGGGCCGACGATCACGGCGATCTCGCCCGGGTTCACCGCGATGGTGCATTCATGCAGGATATCGGGCCCCTTGCCGTAACCGCCGGTCATGGTGTCACCGATCAGAAACGGGCCGCCATCGACCTTGGAGGTCGGGCCGCTCTTGCGATGGGCGGGGGTCATGGTGCCCATGCCCTTGGTGTTGGTGATCGAGGCATCCTTGTTGCCGCGACCGTCCTGATAGGGATTGTCGCTCATGCGCCTGCCTCCAGCTGTGCCTTGTTCTTGAGGCCGGTGCCCAGATAGGCCTCGATCACATGCTCGTTGGCCTTAATCTCGTCAAGCGTGCCCTGGGCCAGAACCTTGCCCTCGGCCATGCAGATGACGGGATCGCAGATCTTGCCGATGAAATCCATGTCATGCTCGATCACGACAAAGGTATAACCGCGTTCCTTGTTCAGCCGCAGGATGGTGTCGGCGATGGTCATCAACAGGGTGCGGTTCACCCCGGCGCCGACCTCGTCCAGGAACACGATCTTGGCGTCCACCATCATGGTGCGGCCCAGTTCCAGCAGCTTTTTCTGCCCGCCCGATACCTGGCCCGCCTTGTGATCGGCCAGATGTTCGATGGTCAGGAATTCCAGCACCTCGTCGGCCTTGGCACGCAGGGCGCGTTCCTCGTCCGCGATCCGCTTGCGCCCGAACCAGGTGTTCCACAGCGTCTCGCCCGACTGGCCGCCCGGCACCATCATCAGGTTCTCGCGGCAGGTCATCGAGCTGAATTCATGCGCGATCTGAAAGGTCCTGAGCAGCCCCTTGTGGAACAGCTCGTGCGGCGGCAGGCCGGTGATATCCTCGCCATCCATGGAGACCTTGCCGCTGGTTGGCGGCAGGACGCCGGCGATCACGTTGAACAGGGTGGTCTTGCCGGCTCCGTTCGGTCCGATCAGACCGGTGACAGAGCCCTTGGCGATTTCCAGCGTCGCACCATCGACGGCATGGAATCCGCCGAAGTGCTTGTGCACGTCTTCGACGACGATCATGTGTTCCCCCGGGGCCGCTTGTTTTCTGCGGCCTTGTTGGTTGTTGCCTCATCCCCCGAAAAGAGGTGCGGCCTTTTGTCATTGAAACAGCCCGGACACAAGGCCCGGGCTGTCGGACAATAGCCACTATTGACGATCAACGGTAGCCCGCAGTCGTGAACTTACCGTCCTGAATGAGAACTTCGCGGAAGCTGCCGGCTGCTTCACCGGGTCCGATCAGTTCGACGTCAGTGGCGCCGACATAGTCGATGTCACCACCCGCCGCGAGAATTTCCAGCGCCTTGGCCAGTTCGCCTGGATTGATTTTTTCCCCGGGGGCGTTGGCGACTTCGAATATCTTGCTCTTGTAGTCTGCCGACTCGGTCGAACCTGCGGCCTGCATAGCAAGGATCATCAGCGCAGCGGCGTCATAGCTTTCCGGCGCATAGGGCGAAGCGGCGTCGAATGAACCGCCAACGAGGTCGACGAAGATCTTCGCACCTTCCGAGTTCGATCCGGGGTGCTGCCCGCGAGACCCGTCCAGATCGGCTCCGAACCGCTCTTCCATGGAGGCGCCGATCATGCCATCGGCGAAGTGGAACGTGTCGAACGCGCCCGAGTCGAGCGAAGCTCGGACCATGCCGCCGCCGCCCTGATCAAGATAGCCAAGAACCACGAGAACGTCACCGCCCGCGGCTGCAAGTGCTCCGATTTCGGCGGAGTAGTCGGCTTTGCCGTCCTCATGTGCGGCATTCATGGTGATCTTGCCGCCAAGAGCGGTGTAGGCGCTTTCGAAGCTTTCCGAAATCCCCTTTCCGTAATCGCTGTTGGTGTAGGTAACAGCCACGGTGTTGACGCCGTTGTCCATCAGGATTTGCGCCATCACCTCGCCCTGCCGCGCATCCGACGGCGCGGTTCTGAAGAACAGATCGTTGTCTTCGGCGGTCGAGAGCGCCGGCGACGTGGCCGACGGTGAAATCTGCACGATACCGTTGGGAACGGCGACGTTTGACAAAATTGCTCCGGTGACGCCCGAGCAGTTCTCGCCAATGATGCCCTTCACGCCATCAGCAGTGACAAGTCGCACCGCAGTCGCGGTGGCTGCCGCGGCGTCGATGCAGGTACCGTCGCCACGAACAGAAAGGATGGTCGAACCGCCAAGGAACTTGCCGCTGTCGCTGGCTTCCTCGAAGGCCATTTCCGAGGCCGCTGCGATCGGGCCAGCCAGGCTTTCGATGGGGCCGGTGAAGCCGGCAATCAGACCGATCTTGACCTCGTCGGCCATCGTCGCGCCGGCCAGAAGTGCGGCGGTTGCCGTTCCGATTGCGAGTGCTTTGGTTATCATCATTGTCCTCCCGTTATCAAACTGCGCGGCGTTGGATACGAATTTTTTAACCGCGACCTTTATTCGATCAGGCTTAATTCAGAACAAACCAATCATACAAGAAAAATTTTCGGATAGGAAAATTTTGAAGTTGGACAAAAAAAGGGGCCCGAACGCTCAGCGCTCGGACCCGATCTGCGATCAGTAGCCTATCAACGGTACTTGGCCGTGGTGATCTTGCCGCCTTCGATGGTAATCTGGCGGTAGTTGCCGGCGCTTTCGCCGGGTCCGATCAGCTCGACCGCGGTGGCGCCGACATAGTCGACCTCGCCGCCGTCCTTGATGATCTGAAGCGCCTTGGCCAGTTCGCCGGGATAGATCTTCTCGCCCGGTGCGTTGGCCACATGCATCACGTGATCCTTGTAATCGCCCGAGTCCTTGGAGTTGGCCGCCTGCATGGCCAGCATGATCAGGGCCGCCGCGTCATAGGATTCCGGGGTAAAGGGCGAGGTGGAATCGAACGCGCCGCCCACCATTTCCGAGAACTTGGCCACGCCCGGGCTGTCGGTGCCGGGATGCTGGCCGCTCGAGCCTTCGATTTCGTCGCCGAAATTCTCTTCGAGCTTGGCGCCGATCATGCCGTCGGGGAAGTGGAAGGTGTCGAACGCGCCCGAGTCGATGGCCGAACGCACGATGCCCGAACCGCCCTGATCGACGTAACCGGCAACCACCAGACGGTCGCCGCCAGCGGCCGCCAGTGCGCCCACTTCGGCCGAATAGTCGGCCTTGCCGTCCTCATGCGCGGCCGAGATGGTCACGGTGCCGCCAGCGGCCTCGAACGCGGCCTGGAAGCTGTCAGCCAGACCCTTGCCATAGTCGTTGTTGGTATAGGTCAGCGCGACTTCCTTGATGCCTTCTTCCATCAGCACTTCGGTCATCACGACACCCTGGCGGGCATCCGAGGGCGCGGTGCGGAAGAACAGGCCGTTGTCTTCGGCGGTCGACAGCGCGGGCGAGGTGGCCGAGGGCGAGATCATCACGACGCCGTTCGGCACGGCAACGTTGGACAGGATCGCACCGGTCACGCCCGAACAGTCGGCGCCCATGATGCCGTCGACCTTGTCCGAGGTCACCAGACGTTCGGCGGCAGCGGTGGCGGCGGCGGCATCGACGCAGGTCGAGTCAGCGCGGACCGAGGTCACGGTGGCCCCATCCAGCAGCAGGCCCGAATCGGTGACTTCCTTCATCGCCAGTTCGGCGCCGTCGGCCATCGAGGGGGTCAGCGATTCGATCGGGCCGGTAAAGCCCAGAATCACGCCGATCTTCACCTCTTTGGCATGACCACCGGCAAAGGCCGCGCTCGCCATCAGGGCAGAGGCCGCAGTGGCCGTGAGAAGCTTTTTCATGTGTTACTCCCTTGTTGGAACGTAATCGTTCTGACGAAACCCTAGGCAAGCTGTCACCAAAAGAAAAGTCCTAACGAAAAAGTGGTTTGGTGCCGGAAATCATGGATGTTTTGGTTACTCTGGTCTTGAATTGAGACTGGGCGGACGGGAGGAAACGGGATGACATTCGTACAACTTGGCAGCGTGATTCTGACGATCGCGAGCCTGCTTGCCTCGGGGCAGGCCAGGGCCGAACTGTCCTCGCGGGCGGGGCCGCTCAGGATCGAAGCCATGGCAGAAGGGCTGGATTCGCCCTGGGCGGTGGCACCGCTGCCTGACGGCGGATTTCTTGTCACCGAGCGGGACGGTGTGTTGGTGCATGTCGCACAGGGCCGCAAGAGTGAGGTTGCCGGCCTGCCTCGGGTACGCGTCGCGGGGCAGGGCGGTCTGCTGGATGTCACCCTTGCAGGCGATTTCGCCCGCAGCCGGCGGCTGTACCTTACCTATGCGCAGCCGCAGGCGGGCGGCGGTGCCGGCACGGCGGTGGCGGTGGCGCGGTTGTCCGAGGACAGCCGCCGCCTGACCGGCCTTCGCCAGATCTATCAGGTTCCAGCGGGCGGGCAGGGCGGTCGCCATTTTGGCAGCCGCGTGGTCGAGGCGCCGGATGGGACGCTATTCGTCACCCTGGGCGATCGCGGCGACGACGCCAGCGCGCAGGATCCGACCAACCCGCAAGGTTCGATCATCCGCATCAATCCCGACGGCAGCATTCCCGCCGACAATCCCTTTGTGGGACAAAGCGGTATCCGGCCCGAGATTTGGTCGCTGGGCCATCGCAACCCGCAAGGCGCGGGTCTGGATGCACAGGGGCGGCTCTGGACGTCGGAACATGGCGCGCGCGGCGGTGACGAGGTGAACCTGATCCGGCCCGGTGCCAATTACGGCTGGCCGGTGATCTCATATGGCCGGCATTACTCAGGGGCCAAGATCGGCGAAGGCACCCACAAGGCGGGGATGGAACAGCCGCAATTCCATTGGGATCCGTCAATCGCCCCGTCTGGCCTGCTGGTCTATTCCGGCGCGCTCTGGCCGGATTGGGCCGGAGACATCTTTGTCGGGTCGCTGAAATTCGACCATATTGTCAGGCTGACCGGCAGCCCCCTGCGCGAAGCCGAGCGGATCGAGGGCCTCGAGACCGAGCGCGTCCGCGACATCGTCGAGGCGTCCGACGGCACGATCTGGTTCATCTCCGAAGGTCGGGGCGCGGTTTATCGCGTGGCGCCGGGGGGTTAGTCCCTGCTCGCCACTTGTTTCGGGTGTCTTTCATCGGGCCCGAACGCGCCCTGGTGTCGAAAACACAAGCCTCTGGCTGGTAGCGGCGACACAAGCGGCGCGTGATGCTAGACCGACAGTCGCGCGCTTTGCGCGCCGCGTTCGCGATAGGGCGTGGTGTTGTAATGCGCGCGGTAGCATTTCGAGAAATGGCTGGGCGAGGCAAAGCCGCAGGCCAGTGCCACGTTGATCACGCTCATATCCGTCTGCATCAGCAGGTTGCGCGCCTTTTGCAGCCTGAGTTCCATGTAATAGCGCTTGGGGCTGCGGCTGAGATAGCGGCGGAACAGCCGTTCCAGCTGGCGGGTGGACATGCCCACATCCTTGGCCAGCAGCGCAGGCGAGATCGGCTCTTCGATATTGCGCTCCATCATCTGGATGACCTGGCTCAGCTTGGGGTGGCGCACGCCGATGCGGGTCGGCGTCGACAGGCGCTGGGTGTCCTGATCGGTACGGATCGAGGAATAGATCAGCTGGTCGGCCACCGCGTTGGCCAGTTCCTCGCCATGGGCATTGGCGATGAGTTTCAGCATCAGGTCGATCGAGGCGGTACCACCCGCCGTGGTGATGCGCGGCCCGTCGATGACAAAAACCGACTTGGTCAGCGTGACCTCTTCGAATTCCTCGATGAAACTGTCCTGGTTCTCCCAGTGAATGGTGGCGCGCTTGCCGTCCAGCAGACCGGCCTTGGCCAGGGTATAACCGGCGGTGCAGAGCCCACCGATCACCGGACCGCGCCGCGCCTCGCGCCGGAGCCAGCTGACCACCTTTTTCGTGGTGGCCTTTTGCACATCGATGCCGCCGCAGACCAGCACCACATCCTCGCGCCGCAACTCGTCCAGATCGCCGTCGAGCTTGAACACCGTGCCGTTGGAACAGGTGGCCGAGGCACCGCCTTCGCCCACGACGGACCATTCATACAGCTGCTGTCCCGCCATCCGGTTGGCGATGCGCAACGCCTCGACAGCGCAGGCGAAACACAACATCGTGAACTGGTCGAGCAGGACAAAGACAAACCTCTGCGGCTTCTTCTGGCCGGTATCCACTCTGACAACTTGGCGTTGCTCTTTCATGCGCGCGTTCCTTGGCTTATGTGACGCTACGTCGGGGGCGTCTGCGCTGGGTTGTCATTCACATTGCTCAGAGCTTGTTTGCGACGTCAAGAGGCGCAAATCTGATATGGTCTCTGCCCGGGTCATTTTGTATAGAGGCCCCCTGTGAATATCCTTGCGGAGATGAGAGCGATGAGCGAGTGGCAAAAATCGACCTGGCGCGCGAAACCGCGGGTCCAGATGCCCGATTATACCGATCAGGCCGAACTGGCCCGGGTCGAGGCGCAGCTTTCCCAGTATCCGCCCTTGGTCTTTGCCGGCGAGGCCCGGCGGCTGAAACGGCATCTGGGCGCAGCCGGGCGCGGCGAGGCCTTTCTGCTGCAAGGCGGCGATTGCGCCGAGAGCTTTGACCAGTTCAGCGCCGACGGCATACGCGACACGTTCAAGGTGATGCTGCAAATGGCGATGGTGCTGACCTTTGGCGCCAAGGTGCCGGTGGTCAAGGTCGGCCGCATGGCGGGTCAGTTCGCCAAGCCGCGCAGCGCGCCGACCGAGGTGGTCGATGGCGTGGAACTGCCCAGCTATCGCGGTGATATCATCAACGAGCTGGCCTTTACGCCCGAGGCGCGTATCCCCAACCCGCAGAAGATGCTGCAGGCCTATACCCAGGCGGCGGCGACGCTGAACCTGTTACGCGCCTTTTCGACCGGTGGTTTCGCCGACATGAACCGGGTGCATTCCTGGACGCTGGGCTTTACCGACGAACAGGATGTGCAGAAATACTCCGAGATCGCCGATCGCATCCAGGACACGATCGACTTCATGGGCGCGGCCGGCATCACCGCCGATACCACGCATCAGTTCTCGACGGTCGAGTTCTACACCAGCCACGAAGGGCTGCTGCTGGAGTATGAAGAGGCGCTGACGCGGCTTGATTCGACCTCGGGCAACTGGCTGGCGGGGTCGGGCCACATGATCTGGATCGGCGACCGTACCCGGCAGCCGGACGGTGCGCATGTGGAATACTGCCGCGGCGTGCTGAACCCGATCGGGTTGAAATGCGGCCCCACCACCACCGCCGAAGATCTCAAGGTGCTGATGGCCAAGCTGAACCCCGAAAACGAAGAGGGCAAGCTGACCCTGATCGCACGCTTTGGCGCGGGCAAGGCGGGCGATCACCTGCCGCGCCTGATCAAGGCGGTGCGGGAGGAAGGTGCCAAGGTGACTTGGGTCTGTGACCCGATGCATGGCAACACGATCAAATCGGCCTCGGGCTACAAGACCCGGCCCTTTGATTCGGTTCTGCGCGAGGTGCGCGACTTCTTCGCCGTGCACCAAGCCGAGGGCACCGTACCCGGTGGCGTGCATTTCGAGATGACCGGCCAGGACGTGACCGAATGCACCGGCGGCGTGCGGGCGGTGACGGACGAGGATCTGAGCGACCGCTATCACACCGCCTGCGATCCGCGCCTGAATGCCAGCCAGTCGCTCGAACTGGCCTTTCTCGTGGCCGAGGAACTGACCCGGCTGCGCGCCGATCAGCGCCGCCGCGCGGCGGGCTGAAGCAGTATCAGACCTTAGACAAAGCGGCCCGGGACATTGTCCCGGGCCATTTCCGTTGTGACCCCGAGTTTTCCTTCAATCCTCGGGCAGAACCAGGCGCAACTGCGGCTTGCCGCCCGCAAATCCCGTGCGTGGTTCGGCAAACCCCACAGTTTCAGCAGGCCCAGAGACCTGTTCCTTTGCCGTGTCCGCTGCCGCAGGAAGGTCGCGCAGGGTCGATCCGGCGATCTCGAAGCGGCGCCCGCCAGTGCCCAGCGGCCCATCCGAGATCATGATACCCAAGGCCCGGCTGACATCGCCGAAATCGCTTTGCAGCGGCAAGAGGATCATCCGCGCCTCGACCCGAGGAGCGGTGAACCGCCGTTCTGCGTTCAGCGTCATTTCGGCGATGGCCGGCGTATCGAAGACATGTTCAAGCGTGGCGCCGATCTCGGACCGGGCACCGGCGGTGAAAAACGCGGTCAGCGGCATGCCGCGCACCTCCATCCCGGCCATCTCGCTCAGATGGCTGCCGGCCAGGCGGAACCGGGCGATACCGGGTGCAATCCGTTCCAGAATGAACGTGTATTCCAGGATGTTTTCCAGCCCGCGCGGGTCGATATCCGAGCGTTTCGGCACCCCGTCACCGTCGCGCAGGGCCGCCCAATAGGCTTCGGCCTGCCGAAGCGGCGACACGGTACGTCCGCTGCGAAACCGGTCCATCGAGATCACATTCCCCGCGCTGTCCCCGGTACCCGGCCGGGATCTGCTACCAAAAAAAGTCTTCATCATCGTTACCCTGTTGCTCGCCGCTCTCCTGCCTTGGCTCGCGTCTTGCACGGCAAGGGCTAAGCTTAAGACAGGTTACCTAAACGTTAACCTGCCACGGGTTGCCCCAATCTTGGACCTATTTCTTAACGAATGGTTAACTGGGTAAAACTTGACGAAAATCCGGCCGGGCCTTGCCCAAGGGGCGGGCTTGGCATTAGGTGCGGGGGCATTTCCGGCTGGGCCGGAACCACCAGAGAGGGCAGCGATGATCAGATCCATGACCGGTTTCGCCTCGGCGCGCGGCGAATTGGCGCCGTTCAGCTGGAGCTGGGAGCTGCGCAGCGTGAACGCCAAGGGGCTGGATCTGCGCCTGCGCGTGCCGGACTGGCTCGAAGGTCTGGAAACCGCGATCCGCGCCGATCTGGGCAAGGCGCTGACGCGCGGCAGCGTGACGCTCAGCCTGCGGCTGAGCCGGGGCGAGGAGGGCGCGGTGCTGTCTCTGAACCCCGCGGCGCTGGCTGCGGTGCTGGAGGCGCTGTCGGAGGTCGAGGATCAGGCGTTGGCGCGCGGCATGACGCTGGCGCCCTCGCGCGCGGCCGATCTGCTGGCGCTGCGCGGTGTGCTGGAGGCCGGTGGCGGCGGCGACGATCCGGCCCCGCTGGTGAAACGGCTGAAGGCCGAACTGGGTCCGCTGATCGCCGCATTCCTGCAAATGCGCGAGACCGAAGGCAAGGCGCTGGCCGAAATTCTGCAAAACAACCTGACCCGCGTCGCGGAACTGACCGCGCAGGCGGCGGATCTGGCCGAGGCGCGCAAACCGCTGGTGGCAGAAACCCTGCGCGCCAATCTGGCCCGCGTGCTGGGCAACAGCGACAGCGCCGATCCCGACCGGGTGGCGCAGGAACTGGCCATGCTCGCCGTCAAGGCAGACGTGACCGAGGAGCTGGACCGCCTGCACGCCCATATCAAGGCCGCCCGCGACCTGCTGGCCAAGGGCGGCGCGGTGGGCCGCAAGCTGGATTTCCTGATGCAGGAATTCAATCGAGAGGCGAACACACTCTGTTCAAAGTCACAAAACGCTGATCTGACCGGGGTAGGGTTGGAGCTGAAGGCGGTGATCGACCAGATGCGCGAGCAGGTGCAGAATGTGGAATAAAGACAGGAAGCAAGACAGATGACAGACCGCCGTGGCCTCTTGATCATTCTCTCCTCACCCTCGGGCGCGGGGAAATCCACGCTCGCCCGCCGGTTGATGGCCTGGGATCCGGGTCTGAAATTCTCGGTCTCGGCCACCACCCGCGCGCCCCGACCGGGCGAGGAACATGGCCGCGAGTACTATTTTCTGAGCGAAGAGCAGTTCAAGGGACAGGTGCGGCGCGGCGAAATGCTGGAACATGCCCATGTGTTCGGCAATTTCTACGGCTCGCCCGCAGGCCCCGTGCGCGATACGATCGAAGCCGGACAGGACGTGCTGTTCGATGTCGACTGGCAGGGCGAGATCCAGATCCGCAACTCGGATCTGGGCAAGCATGCGCTGTCGATCTTCATCCTGCCGCCGTCGATCAAGGAATTGCGCCGCAGGCTGGAAAGCCGGGGCCAGGACAGCGCCGAGGTGATCTCGCGCCGGATGCTCAAAAGCTGGGACGAGATCAGCCATTGGGGCTATTACGATTACGTCCTGATCAACGACGATCTGGACGCCACCGAGGAACGGCTGAAAACCATTGTCAGTGCCGAGCGGATGCGCCGCATCCAGCAACCGGCGCTGCAAGAACATGTGCGCAAGCTGCAAAGCGAATTCGAGGACCTGTCATGACCATCTATGCCCTGGGCGAACACCGCCCCGAGATCCATCCCGACACCTGGGTCGCCCCCGATGCCAACCTGATCGGCAAGGTGGTGCTGGAAGAGGGCGCCTCGGTCTGGTTCGGCTGCACCATCCGCGCCGATCACGAAGAGATCCGGATCGGGCAGGGCAGTAACGTGCAGGAAAACTGTGTCATGCATATCGATGCGGGCTATCCCCTGACCATCGGGGCGAATTGCACCATCGGCCACAAGGTCATGCTGCATGGCTGCACCATCGGGGAAAACTCGCTGATCGGCATGGGCGCAACCGTGCTGAACGGCGCCAGGATCGGCCGCAACTGCCTGATCGGGGCGGGGGCGCTGATCACCGAGAACAAGGAAATCCCCGACAACTCGCTGGTGATGGGGGCGCCCGGCAAGGTGGTGCGCCAGCTGGACGAGGCCGCCGTGGCCCGTATCGCCTGGAGCGCCAAGCACTATCATGACAACATGCGCCGGTTCCGCGACACGCTGGTCGCGGTCGACTGATCCCGACCGCTGCCATGAGCGACGAACTGAACCATGATTTCCTGGCCGCCATGCCACTGGCGGCCCTGCTGGTCGATCAGTCTGAACGCATCATCGCCGCCAACACCGAGGCGCAGACGCTGTTGGGGCAGCAGATCGTCGGGCGGCACTATGCCACCATCCTGCGCCAGCCGCAGGTGATCGAGGCGATCGAGCGGGCGTTGCGCGACAAGGGCTCCAGCCGCAGCCGCCACCTGGCCAATGATGGCGCACAGGATACCACGTTCGAGGTGACCTGCCGCTATGTGAACGGGATCGGCGCGGTGGCGGGCGGCGCGGTGCTGGTCAGCTTTACCGACGTCACCCCGATGGAACAGGCAGGGCAGATGCGGCGCGATTTCGTCGCCAATGTCAGCCACGAGCTGCGCACGCCGCTGACCGCGATCATGGGCTTCATCGAAACCCTGCGCGGCCCGGCGCGCAACGATCCCGCAGCCCAGGACCGGTTCCTGGGCATCATGGAGCAGGAGGCGGGCCGGATGAACCGGCTGGTGGGTGACCTGCTGTCACTCAACCGGGTCGAAAGCGAAGAGCGGATCCGCCCCCGGGGGGCGTTGGATCTGACGGCGCAGATCGCCTCGACCCTCAATTCGCTGCGCCCGCTGGCAACCGAGGCAGGGGTCGAACTGCACAGCACCGGCCCCGAAACGCCGGTCAACGTGACCGGGGACGAGGACCAGATCCGCCAGGTCCTGACCAACCTGATCGAGAACGCGATCAAATATGGCGGCAGCGGCGGCGAGGTGCGTGTCACCCTCAGCGAGGCCGAGCGCGACCCCGCGGTGCGCGGCCCCGCCGCCCGTATCCAGGTGTCGGACAAAGGCGCAGGTATCGATCCGGTCCACCTGCCGCGCCTGACCGAGCGCTTCTATCGCGCCGACAGCCACCGCTCGCGGCAGAAGGGCGGCACCGGGCTGGGGCTGGCCATCGTCAAGCATATCGTCAACCGCCATCGTGGTCGGATGCGGGTGGAAAGCACGCTGGGCAGCGGTACCACCTTTACCGTGATTCTACCGAAATAGCGCCAATCCAGGCGCCGGGACGGTCATCGCCGATAGCCTCCGGCTGTCATGCGGCCTTTACATGGCTGTCATGCAAACTTGCCGTCACAAATCCGGGCTTTGTCATATCCCTGTTACATAGCCGTCACAAAAGCCTCATGCACGACCCCTAGAAGTCGGCCCGAGATCATCATGGGGATGATCGCTAGATTACCGCTGTCAAGGAGACTGCAATGTCCTTTGTGAAACTGTCGGCTTCGGCCCTGACAATTGCTGCTGTTTCGGCCACCGCTGCCGCTGCACGTGATCAGGTCCAGGTGGCCGGGTCCTCGACCGTACTGCCCTACGCCTCGATCGTCGCCGAAGCCTTTGGCGAAAACTTCGACTTCCCGACCCCGGTCGTGGAATCGGGCGGCTCGTCTGCCGGTCTCAAGCGCTTCTGCGAGGGTGTGGGCGAAAACACCATCGACGTGGCCAACGCCTCGCGCAAGATCAAGGACAAGGAAATCGCCGTCTGCGCCGAGAACGGCGTGACCGACATCATCGAGGTCCGCATCGGCTATGACGGCATCGTGTTTGCCAGCGACATCGGTGGCAACGGGTTTGAATTCACCCCGACCGACTGGTTCCTCGCCCTGTCCGACAAGATCCTGGTCGACGGCCAGCTGGTCGACAACCCCAACAGCACCTGGGCCGACGTGAACGCCGCCTTCCCGGCGCAGCCGATCCAGGCCTTCATCCCGGGCACCAAGCACGGCACCCGCGAAGTGTTCGAAGAAAAGGTGATCCTGGCAGGTTGCGAGGAAACCGGTGCCTTCGAGGCCTTCAAGGCCGCCAATGGCGACGACAAGAAAGCCGCCGAGAAAGCCTGTATCGCGCTGCGCACCGACGGTGTGTCGGTTGATATCGACGGCGACTATACCGAAACGCTGGCCCGCATCGAAAGCAACAAGGACGGCATCGGCGTCTTTGGCCTGGCCTTCTACGAGAACAACACCGACAAGCTGCAAGTGGCGACCATGTCGGGCGTCGTTCCCTCGACCGAGTCGATTGCAACCGGTGAATACCCGGTGTCGCGCCCGCTCTACTTCTACGTCAAGAAGGCGCATATCGGCGTGATCCCCGGCCTCAAGGAATATGCCGAATTCTTCATCGCCGACGAGATTGCAGGCCCCGATGGCCCGCTGGCAGAATACGGGCTGGTCTCGGACCCGGAACTGGTCGAGACCCAGGAAGCCGTGGCTGACGAAAAGGTCATGGGCGGCAACTCCTAAGGGTTGACCCAGATCGTGATACCCGCCGGGGCGACAATGTTCGCCCCGGCTTTTGATCCTCAGATGACGGACGCTTTGTAATGCCGACCCTCTGGCTGGTGCTGTTCCTCCTCCTGCTTTCCACCCTTGGATTTTTCGCCGGTCGCGCACGGGCGTTGAAATCCGCCGGTGGCGACCCCCGCAAGCTGCATTCCCTGCCGGTCTATTACGGGCTGAACGTGGCCCTCAGCGGGCTGGTTCCGGCGCTTGGCGTGCTGGCGGTCTGGCTTCTGGCGCAGCCGATGCTGATCGACACCCGCGTGTCCTCGCTGCTCCCCGAGGACAGCATTCCCGCCGACTTGACCCGCGAACTGGTCATGTCCGATGTGCGCCGCGTGGCCGAGGGTCTGGATATCGCCGTGGCGCAGGGCGCGCTGAGCGAGGCCGAGGTCGGTGCGCTGAAGGCCGGAAGTTCCGACATCCGCGCCCGGCTGGGCGAGGTCGGTGTGGCGCTGGGTTCGGATGTGCGCCCCGAGGTCCTGGCGGCGGCACGCAGTTATCGCGCGCTCAGCCATGCGGGCACGCTGGTAATGGCAGCCGTGGTTGCGGGCCTGTCACTGGCCGGTCTGGCCTGGTCCTATGCCCGCACCCACCGCGATTACCGCGCCCGCAACGTGGTCGAACGTGGGGTTCTGGCGCTGCTGATCCTTGCCGCCTCGCTGGCCATCCTGACCACCATCGGCATCGTGCTGTCGATGCTGTTCGAAACCGCCAATTTCTTTGGCCTGCATGACTGGCGCGACTTTTTCTTTGGCAGCACCTGGGCGCCCAACTTTCGCGGTGACAGCGAGTTGTCGATCCTGCCGCTGTTGTGGGGCACGCTCTATATCTCGCTGATCGCGCTGCTGGTTTCGGTGCCGATCGGTCTGTTCGCGGCGATCTATCTGTCGGAATATGCCGGCAAGGCGACCCGCAGCTTTGCCAAGCCGCTGCTCGAAATCCTCGCCGGTATCCCGACCATCGTTTATGGCCTGTTCGCGCTGCTCACCGTGGGGCCGATGCTTGCCGATATCTTTGGCAAGGGCGGCGCGCTGGGGGTCGACTGGATGGCGGGGGCCACCTCGGTCCTGACCGCCGGTGTGGTGATGGGCATCATGCTGATCCCCTTTGTCAGCTCGCTGAGCGACGATATCATCAACGCGGTGCCGCAATCCATGCGCGACGGCTCGCTGGGGCTGGGCGCGACCCGGTCCGAGACGGTGCGCAGCGTAGTGCTGCCCGCCGCGCTGCCGGGCATTGTGGGCGCCATCCTGCTGGCCGCATCGCGCGCCATCGGTGAGACGATGATCGTGGTGATGGGGGCGGGCGCGATTGCCAAATTCTCGCTCAACCCGCTGGAATCGATGACCACGATCACCACCCGCATCGTCAGCCAGCTGACCGGGGACACGGATTTCGCCAGCCCCGAGACGCTGGTGGCCTTTGCCCTGGGCCTGACCCTGTTTGTCCTGACGCTGGGGCTTAATGTCCTGGCGCTTTATATCGTGCGCAAATTCCGGGAGCAGTACGAATGACCGACCTTACCCCCGACGCCGCCCCCGGCCGCCGCCATGGCGGGTCGCTGCTGACGCTGGACGCACGCACCCGCCGCCGCAACCGTGCCGAGGCCCGGTTCCGCGCCTATGGCATCGGCGCCATCCTGATCGGCCTTCTGATGCTGGTGGTGCTGGTCGTTACCATCGTCTCGCGCGGCACCGGCGCCTATACCCAGACCTTTGTGACGCTGGATGTGGAGCTGCTGGAAAGCAAGCTCGACAAGAAAGGCACCCGCGATATCGAGGCGATCAAGAAGGTCTCGACCTTCGGCTATGCGCCGCTGATCAACGCGGCCTTTGAATCCGCCACGGACAAGGCCGGGATCGAGACCGGGCTGAAGCCCAAGGATCAGGCCGCCATCCTGTCGAAAAGCGCCGCCGCGCAGCTGCGCGACTATGTCATTGCCGATCCTGACTGGATCGGCCAGACCGTCAGCTTTCGCTTTCTGGCCAATTCGCGGGTTGATGGCTACTTGAAGGGGCGCGTCACCCGCGAGAGCATCGCCAATGACAAGTCGATCAGCGCCGAGCAGCTGGATTTCGTCGATCAGCTGATCGCGGCGGGCATGATCAGGAAGACCTTCAACCTCGATTTCATCTTGGGCTCGGACGCCTCGGACCAGCGGCCCGAGGCCGCCGGCATGGGCGTGTCGATGGTCGGCTCGCTGTTCATGATGCTGGTGGTGCTGGTGCTGGCGCTGCCCATCGGTGTCGCCGCCTCGATTTATCTCGAGGAATTTGCGCCCAAGAATTGGCTGACCGACGTGATCGAGGTGAATATCTCGAACCTGGCCGCCGTCCCGTCCATCGTGTTCGGTATCCTGGGCCTGGCGGTCTTCATCAACTACATGCACCTGCCGATGTCGGCACCGCTGGTGGGCGGTCTGGTGCTGACGCTGATGACCCTGCCCACCATCATCATCTCGACCCGCGCCTCGCTGAAATCGGTGCCGCCCTCGATCCGCGATGCGGCGCTGGGGGTTGGGGCGTCCAAGATGCAGGCGGTGTTCCACCACGTGCTGCCGCTGGCCGCGCCCGGCATCCTGACCGGCACCATCATCGGCCTGGCGCAGGCGCTGGGGGAAACCGCGCCGCTCTTGCTGATCGGGATGGTGGGTTTCATCGCTTCGAACCCGCCCGACGGGATCGCGGCGGGCCTGTTGTCGCCGAACTCGGCCATGCCCGCCCAGATCTATGAATGGGCCAAACGGGCCGATCCGGCCTTTTACGAACGCGCCTGGGGGGGCATCATCATCCTCTTGGTGTTCCTCGTCACCATGAATACGCTGGCCGTGATCCTGCGCCGCCGCTTTGAACGCCGCTGGTAGAAGGAGGCAGACAATGAACGATATGTCCCGAGTGGAGAGAGCCGTGGAAATCAAGCAAACCAAGATGGAGTGCCGGGACTGCCACGTCTATTACGGCGACACCCACGCCATCAAGAACGTGAATGTCGATATCGAGGACAAGACCGTGACCGCCTTTATCGGTCCCTCGGGCTGCGGCAAGTCGACTTTCCTGCGCTGTCTGAACCGCATGAACGACACCATCGCCGGGGCGCGGGTCCAGGGCTCGTTCATGCTGGACGGCGAGGATATCTATGACAAGCGGGTCGATCCGGTGCAGTTGCGCGCCAAGGTCGGCATGGTGTTTCAGAAACCCAACCCGTTCCCCAAGTCGATCTATGACAACGTCGCCTATGGCCCGCGCATCCACGGTCTGGCCCGCAACCGGGCCGAGATGGACGAGATCGTCGAAAAGGCGCTGCGTCGCGGCGCCATCTGGGACGAGGTCAAGGACCGGCTGGACGCGCCGGGCACCGGCCTGTCGGGCGGCCAGCAACAGCGCCTGTGCATCGCCCGCGCCATCGCCACCGAACCCGAGGTGTTGCTGATGGACGAGCCCTGTTCGGCGCTCGACCCTATCGCCACCGCCCAGGTCGAGGAGCTGATCGACGAGCTGCGGCAGAACTATTCGGTGGTGATCGTCACCCACTCGATGCAACAGGCCGCGCGGGTCAGCCAGAAAACCGCCTTTTTCCACCTCGGCCAGTTGGTGGAATTCGGCGAAACCGGTCAGATCTTCACCAATCCCGAAGACCCCCGGACCGAAAGCTATATCACCGGCCGGATCGGCTGAGGACAGGAGCAGGACACATGGCTCAACAACATATCACCTCGGTCTATGACCGGGATCTGGAGGCGATCCAGGCCCATATCATGAAGATGGGCGGCCTGGTCGAGGCGGCGATCATGGCTTCGGCCCGCTCGCTGGAAACCCGCGACGCGGAACTGGCAAACGAGGTGCGCGCGGGCGACAAGGCCATCGACGCGCTCGAAGAGCTGATCAACCAGGAAACCGCGCGCCTGATCGCGCTGCGCGCGCCCACGGCGGGCGATCTGCGGCTTGTGCTGACGGTGCTCAAAATCGCCTCGAACCTTGAGCGGATCGGCGATTATGCCAAGAACATCGCCAAGCGGACCACGGTTCTGGTCGATCAGCCGCAGGTTGGAGACAGCGCCGCAGCCCTGCGCCGGATGGCGCGCGAGGTCGAACTGATGCTCAAGGATGCGCTGGATGCCTATATCCAGCGCGACGCCGAACTGGGCGCGGATGTGATCGAGCGCGACCACGAGGTGGACCAGATGTATAACGCGCTGTTCCGCCAGTTCCTGACCTTCATGGCCGAGGATCCGCGCAACATCACTCCCTGCATGCATTTGCATTTCATCGCCAAGAATGTCGAGCGCATGGGCGACCATGTCACCTCGATCGCCGAGCAGGTCGTCTATCTCGTCACCGGCAACCGCCCCGACGAGATGCGCCCCAAGGGCGATGTGACCTCGACCACCGCATAAGGAGGCACGGGACAGATGTCAGCCGATCAACCCAGCGTTCTGGTGGTCGAGGATGAAATGGCCCAGCGCGAGGTGCTGGCCTATAATCTCGAGGCAGAGGGGTTTCGCGTGATCCGCGCCGAGAACGGCGAAGAGGCGATGCTGCTGGTGGATGAGGACACGCCCGATATCATCGTGCTGGACTGGATGATGCCGAACCTGAGCGGTATCGAGGTCTGTCGGCGGCTCAAGACCCGGCCCGAAACCCGCAGCATCCCCATCATCATGCTGTCGGCACGCAGCGAAGAGGTGGACAAGGTGCGCGGGCTGGAAACCGGGGCCGACGATTACGTGGTCAAACCCTATTCCGTGGTCGAGCTGATGGCCCGCGTGCGCAGCCAGTTGCGCCGGGTCCGCCCCTCGACCGTGGGCCTCAGGCTGGAATACGAGGATATCGTGCTGGATGCCGAAACCCACAAGGTCAGCCGCTCGGGCCAGCCGCTGAAGCTGGGCCCGACCGAGTTTCGGCTGCTGTCGACCTTCATGGAGAAACCGGGCCGGGTCTGGAGCCGCGAACAACTGCTGGACCGGGTCTGGGGGCGCGACATCTATGTCGATACCCGCACCGTCGACGTGCATATCGGACGGCTGCGCAAGGCGCTGACCCAGCATGGCGGAGACGATCCGGTGCGCACGGTGCGCGGCGCGGGTTACGCGCTGGGCTGAGGCGGGCAGGGCGCACCTAGCGCGGCAAGCCCTCCTCGGGCTCGGCCTGTGCCGCCAGCCAGTGGCGAAAGGCGCGCAGCGACGGGTCGTTGCCGCGCGCGCGTGGCCAGGCCAGGTAATAGGCGCCGAGCGTTTCGACCGCGTCGGGATAGGCGGCAACCAGGCGCCCGGTGGCCAGATCCTGTTCGACCACGTAATTTGGCAGCAAGGCTACCCCCAGCCCATGCAGCGCCGCCTGTCCGATGGTGGCGAACTGGTCGTAAAGCGTGCCGGGCAGCGTTTCGGGGCAGGCGACCCCCATCTGGGCAAACCAATCCTGCCAGGCGCGCGGGCGGGTCTGGATGTGCAACAGCGGCAGGCGCAGCAGGTCGCCGGGCGATTTCGGCGCGCCATGTGGCAGAAGGCCGGGCGCACAGACCGGCAGCACCCGCTCGGACTTGAGCAGCAGCCTGTCGGTGCCTGGCCAGTCTGGTTCGCCAAAATGAAGCGCAGCATCAAAGGGTTCTGTGGCAAAGTTGAACGGACGCAGCCGGGTGGTCATGTTGATGGTGATATCCGGATGCAGGCGCGAGAACTCGGGCAGGCGCGGCATCAGCCAACGCATCCCGAACGTGGGCAGGATCGCCAGATTGACGGTGCCGCCCGCTGGCGCCACCTGCAACCTGAGCGAGGCTTGCGCAATCCGGTTCAGCGCCTCGCGGATCTCGGTCACGTAGTCCTGCGCCGCCGGTGTCAGCGACAGCCGCTTGCGGTCGCGCCGGATCAGCTCCACCCCCATCTGCCCCTCCAGCGTCTGCAACTGACGGCTGACCGCGCTTTGCGTCAGCGCCAGTTCCTCGGCCACCGCCGAGGCCGAGCCGAGCCGGTCCAGCGCTTCGAGCGCGCGCAGCGAGGAGATCGACGGAAAGAACTTGCGTGAGGTCAGCATGTATGCGTTTTACTCATGAAAACCCGCAAAAGTCTTGCTGTATTTTGCGGTTCAGGAAAGATATCTTGCGGCCAATCAGGATTTCAGGAGTTTTCCGATGGATATCGCCGCCAAGCCCGCCCTGCGTGACAAGGACAAGCCCGATCTGGGCGGTTTCGACTGGGAGGATCCGTTCCGTCTGGCCGACCAGTTGACCGAAGACGAACGCATGATCGCCGATGCCGCCCGCGCCTATGCGCAGGAAAAGCTGCAACCGCGCGTCACGCAAGCGTTCCAGACCGAACATACCGACCCCGAGATCTTTCGCGAGATGGGTGAAATGGGCCTGTTGGGCACCACCATCCCAGAACAATATGGCGGCATCGGCGCGGGCTATGTGACCTATGGCCTGGTGGCGCGCGAGGTCGAGCGGGTCGATAGCGGCTATCGCTCGATGATGTCGGTACAAAGCTCGTTGGTGATGTACCCGATCTATGCCTATGGCAGCGAAGAGCAGAGGATGAAATACCTGCCCAAGCTCGCCAGCGGCGAATGGATCGGCTGTTTCGGCCTGACCGAGCCCGATGCCGGGTCGGACCCGGCCAGCATGAAGACCCGCGCCGTCAAGACCGAGGGCGGGTATCGGCTCAGCGGGACCAAGATGTGGATCTCGAACGCGCCGATCGCCGATGTTTTTGTTGTCTGGGCCAAGTCGGACGCGCATGACGGCAAGATCCGCGGCTTTGTGCTGGAAAAGGGCATGAAGGGGCTGAGCGCGCCCAAGATCGAGAACAAGATGTCGCTGCGCGCCTCGATCACCGGCGAGATCGTCATGGACGGTGTCGAGGTGGGCGAAGAAGCACTGTTGCCACATGTCTCGGGCCTGAAAGGCCCGTTCGGCTGTCTGAACCGCGCCCGCTATGGCATCAGCTGGGGCGTGATGGGCGCCGCCGAGGCCTGCTGGCACGGTGCGCGGCAGTATGGTCTGGACCGCAAACAGTTCAACCGCCCGCTGGCCCAGACCCAGCTGTTCCAGCTGAAACTGGCCAATATGCAGACCGAGATCGCGCTGGGCCTGCAAGCCAGCCTGCGCGTCGGCCGTCTGATGGACGAGGCCAATGCCGCGCCCGAGATGATCTCGATCGTCAAGCGCAACAACTGCGGCAAGGCGCTGGAAATTGCCCGCCACGCCCGCGACATGCATGGCGGCAACGGCATCAGCCTGGAGTTCCAGGTGATCCGCCACATGGTGAACCTGGAGACGGTGAACACCTATGAGGGCACCCATGACGTGCATGCCCTGATCCTGGGCCGGGCCCAGACCGGGTTGCAGGCATTTTTCTGACCCTCCCTCGGGTTTTGAAATCAAAGGCGCGGGGCTCAGGCCTCGCGCTTTTTTCATCTCGCCCCCTTCACATTCGCCGTGTTTCCTTCATATAAGACAAAGTGAATATGTATTACTGACACGGATCGGGCAGGGGGTAGGGATGAATCAACGGATACGCGGGCTGGCCCGGACCTATCTGCCGATCCTCGACTGGGGCCGCAGCTATGGAAGGACCGAGTTTAGCGGCGACCTGATCGCCGCAGTCATCGTGACCGTGATGCTGATCCCGCAATCGCTGGCCTATGCGTTGCTGGCGGGTCTGCCGGCCGAGGTGGGGCTATATGCCTCGATCCTGCCTCTGGTGGCCTATGCGCTGTTTGGTACCAGCCGGGCGCTGGCGGTGGGGCCGGTGGCGGTGATCTCGCTGATGACTGCCTCGGCGCTGGCGCCGCTGAACCTGTCGAGCGTTCCCGAATATGTGGCGGCAGCGGGGGTGCTGGCGCTGTTGTCGGGCGCGATGCTGCTGGCGATGGGCGCGCTCAGGCTGGGTGTCGTGGCCAATTTCCTCAGCCATCCGGTGATCGCGGGTTTCATCACCGCCTCGGGCCTGCTGATTGCGGCAAGCCAGTTGAAGCATATCCTGGGTGTGCCGGTGCATGGGCATACGCTGCCCGAAATCCTGCTCGATCTGGCGCGGCATCTGGGGCAGGTCAATCTGGCAACGCTGGTGACGGGGATTGTCGCGCTTGCCTTTTTGTTCTGGGTTCGCAAGGGGCTGTCGCAGGTTCTTCATGCAAAACTGGGTCTGGCGAAACCTCTGGCCGCGACTTTGGCACGGATCGGCCCGATCTTTGCGGTGATCGGTACCACGCTGGCCGCCTGGATGCTGAACCTGCCTTCACTTGGCGTGGCGGTGGTGGGCGAAGTACCCACCGGCCTACCGCCCCTAGGCCTGTCTGGCGTCGATTGGGCCCTCATACCGGCACTGATCGGCCCGGCCGCGCTGCTTTCGATCATCGGCTATGTCGAAAGCGTTTCGGTCGCGCAAACCCTTGCCACCAAACGCAAACAGCGCATCGACCCCAATCAGGAACTGATCGCGCTGGGGGCCGCCAATATCTCGTCTTCGCTGTCCGGGGGCTATCCGGTGACAGGAGGTTTCGCGCGGTCCGTGGTGAATTTCGATGCCGGGGCCGAAACGCCTGCCGCCGGCGCCTTTACCGCCGTGGGCCTGCTGGTGGCGGCGCTGTTTCTCACGCCACTCTTGTATTTCCTGCCCAAGGCGACGCTGGCCGCCACCATCATCGTGGCGGTGCTGTCGCTGGTCGATCTGTCGATCCTGTCTCGGGCCTGGGGCTATTCGCGCGCCGATTTCGCCGCCGTCTTTGCCACCATCGCGCTGACTTTGTTGGCGGGTGTTGAAATAGGTGTCGCCAGCGGCGTGCTGATCTCTCTGCTGCTGTTCGTCTGGAAAACCTCGCGACCGCATGTGGCCGAGGTGGGGCAGGTGCCCGGCAGCCAGCATTTCCGTAACATCCTGCGTCACAAGGTGGAAACCGATCCCGGCGTGGTGACGCTGCGCATAGACGAGAGCCTCTATTTCGCCAATGCCCGCCGGATGGAGGACCTGATCCTGAACCGGGTCCTGCGCGACCGCGATACTTTGCGCCATGTAATCCTGATGTGTTCGGCGGTGAACGAGGTCGATTTCAGCGCGCTGGAATCGCTTGAAGCGATCAATCGGCGGCTGGGCGATCTGGGAGTCAAACTGCATCTGTCCGAGGTCAAAGGCCCGGTGATGGACCGACTGGCCCGCAGTCATTTTCTTGAGGATCTGACAGGGCGGGTGTTCCTGTCGCAATACGATGCCTTTGCTGCGCTTAGGTCGAAGAACGCCCAATCTTGATGGCTCAAGGGTCGTTGCGACGGTTTCCGCTATCTCAGTTTCATCATTTCTTCTCTGAAGGCCTCGGTTGGGGT
>NZ_JBXWQU010000014.1:0-429695 GCF_059612545.1 Ruegeria sp. SAZD011
CGCGGCGCCAGCACATAAGAGATCGCCGTCAGCACAAGGCTGGCGACAATCTGGACGACAAAGTTCCAGACCATGGGAGAGAGGCTTTCGGGGTTGGGGGGTTTCTGTGCAGCTGGCCTGACGGCAGCGTTCCAAAGAGGATCGAACGGGGGAAGGAATTTTCATTTTTGGGTTGGCAAACTAACACCCAAAATTCTGCTGCTTACGTCCAAGTCGCTTATGTTTGGATAACGGGAAGATTAATGTATGAATTATTGAATGGATGCTTCGCCTCTCGAAACCGGTAAGAGCGAGGTAGGCCCGGACGGTACTTGTCCTGTGCCTATCAGAGACTTGTTGATCGCCGCGATCTATGAAGCAGCGATCAATCCTAACGCGTATGGCAGTTTCGTGTCCGCGCTCGCGGATTATCTTGAACACTCCGCTGTAAATGCATGGAAAATCCGCAATCTGTCCGAAATTGATATCGATGTCATCGAGGCAGATCGAGGACTTGCCTTACACTTCACAAATTTGAAAGCACGACTCGCGAACCAACCAAACCGGATCATCCCTGGTAGTTTACGCGAACGGATCTCTGATCGGCGAGGCCTTGCCATGCTGATCGATTCGAAGGGCAGGATCGTCAGCACTAGCCACGCGACGTGTGCAGCGCTGGGTGTTGCTCAGCCAAATGTGGATGTACTAGCCGGAAGACTGCATGCTGATGATGCAATACAGCTTCGCAAAGCGGTAACCGACCACGTTGTACACGGTCGTTATGTAGGCATACGCATTCTGCGTGGTGACGCGTTCCATATCATTGCGAGAACATTGCGATGTGAATCTGATGGCGAGAATTTCTTGTGTCTAGAGGCTCTCGTGGTCGATTGGTCCGAAGAACTTGAAAATGTATTGCAGACCTCTTTCGGCCTCACCTCAGCAGAGCTGAGGGTCCTTCAACCGTTGGCGTTTGGTGAAAGCATCAGCGCAATTGCTCTAAAATTCGACCGGTCGGAGGGGACTATCCGCAACCAGATCAAATCCATTCTCGCAAAGACAGAAGCTGGCAGGATCGCGAACCTCAACCGGATCGTCGCGCTGGTCGGAGAGACCGTAGCAGGGGCGCCGGCGCTGCACAGTGTCCCAAGCGACAAAGTACCCGAACTCGATATTCTCACGCTTCCAGATGGCCGTATGCTTGAAGTGCGCAAACAAGGGCCAAAGGGTGGCGCACCCATCCTTTTCATCCATGGCATGCTATTTGGAAGCGAATTGCCGAAAATAGCGATGGATCATATTGAAAAACTTGGAATTCGGCTCCTCGCGCCAGCCCGGCCGCATTTTGGTATGTCAGATCCATCGCCGGGTGTGCCAGAAAATGAGCCGGACCGACTAGTCGAGGATCTGGTTTTCGTTTTGGACCATTTCGGAATCGAGAAGACCGTTTGTCTCACCAATATCGTCGGCTCCATTTACGGCTATGCTTTGGCTGCTGCTGTGCCGAACCGCTTCTCAGGCCTTGTGCATGCTGCGTCAAGCATACCGGTTCTCAAAACCAAGCAATTCGCTGCCATGCCACAGACTCAGAGACTGATCGCGTTTCTTATGCGCTTCGCACCGGATCTTCTTCCACCTTTACTACAATCCGGCATTGCACAAATCCGGGCAGCGGGGGAACAGTCCTTTCTCGCCACCCTTTATGAAGAAGGTACGTGCGATCACGCAGTCGCGCAGCGACCAGAATTGCGCGATCTGTTAAAGCGCAGCGTGCATTTCGCTACAGATCAAGGGTATTTAGGAGCCTTTACTGATACCCTTCATGTAGTGAGGGATTGGTCTGGCTACGTACAGCAGGTGAGCGCGGCTGGTATTCCAAGTATCCATGTTCACGGTCTCGAGGATCCACAGTATCCAATCCGCGATGTGATTGAGTTCACGAAACGTTTCGACAACGTGCACACACGATCCGTGCCCGAGGCGGGGCAACTCCTTCTTTTTGAAAAACCCGCCTTGGTGTTCGAGGCGGTTTCAACTCTGCTGGTCTGACCCGCGACGGAATTCCGAAAGAGCACCGCCTGCCGGACCATGATGCCGGGCCAGTTGCCGGAGATGGATTCTTACATAAGACAAAGTCATGTCCAATCTGGGACATGACGTTAGGTAAGCGACACGATTGAGTGATCGCAAAGCCTCATATTGCGCCCGCAGCCAATGCATATGCTGAGACCCAAGACTTATCCGATATGCCCTATCGTTCTTTTAGTTCCAGGAGGTTCCAAAAAATGAATAATTTTCGCTTTCTTGGCGCAATATTTGGCGCCTTTTTTCTGTACGTACCATCGATATCCTTCGCCGATGACCCAGTCCATTTTGTCTCGGCAATCAAGCCTGCAAGCCTGCCGGACGAGAAGCGCACAACCCTTGGTCTTTACCTGACAGCTGTGGAGACCGGGGAGTTTCTTTCCGTCCGGAAGGACGCACTACTGATCGATATCCGGACCCGGGCAGAGGTATCGTTTGTCGGCATAGCGGAGGAGGCAGACAAGAACATTCCCTACATGGTGATGGACGAATTCTGGGACTTCGACGACGAAAAGGGCACCTATAAGATGACGGTGAATTCCAATTTCACGACAGAAGTGAACGATCTCGTTCGCGAAAAAGGACTGTCGAAGGAAGGCACAATCATCCTCATGTGTCGCTCTGGCAGTCGCAGTGCGCGAGCAGCCAATTTGCTGGCACAACTGGGCTACTCCAACGTCTATTCCGTAGTCGATGGGTTCGAGGGCGACAAAGACCCGCAAGGCGCGCGAACCGTGAATGGTTGGAAAAACGCTCATCTGACCTGGTCATACAAGATCCGGGGCGATCAGGCATACTGATTGGTCTTTTTGCGGAGGCGTAGCGGAGTTGATCCGGTCCAGATCTTCGGGGAAGAAGTCGATGCGAGACACTCTGGACTATCAGCAATGGATCGGTTTCGGAAGCCGACTACGCGACTTGCGCCTCCGTAGAGGCATGACACAAACAGCGTTGGCGAAATCGCTGGGTTTCGCGCATCCGTCTTCGATCAGCAATATCGAAAAGGGCCGTCGCCCTGTGGTAGAAGCGGAGTTGTCGCGCATCGCGGAAGCTTTGAACTGCAGTCTTGAAGAGCTTTCGATCGGGCGCCAGTGACCGTCTTCGGCCGCGGCGCCAGCACATAAGAGATCGCCGTCAGCACAAGGCTGGCGACAATCTGGACGACAAAGTTCCAGACCATGGGGAGCGGGCTTTCGGGGGTTGGGGTATGTGCACGTGGCGGCGCAGTACGACGCTAGGGTCGTTGCCGTTTGAAGAATTCTCGATTGCGGCTAGGCTGGACGCATTCGATCAAGGAGGCGCCGGATTTGGCGGAGGTTCAGCCCGAGTTCACATCGCGATTGCCGCGCTGGTTGCGGTGGTATCTGGAGTATGGGTTGGAAGGACACGAAAAACGTCAGAGACGAAGACTGTTCGCCCTCAATTTGATCGCGTTCTTCGCCGTACAGACATCCCTGACATATGCGGCGTTTTATCTGGTCTATGACCTTGATCTATGGCCGGGCGCACTTGGCGCGACATTCAACGCTGTGATGTTCGGGGCATTGCCCTTTCTTTACCGAAAGAGCGAGTTTTTCGGCTTCTTCATCGGGGCCATTCTGAGCTGCGCCAGTTTTCTTTTCCTGACCTACCTGATGGGGATCGGATCGGGCATTCACTTGTTAATGTTTGTCGCGCCTGCGGCGGTCCTGGTCATCTTCGGCCCCCAGCGATGGGGACTGCTGCTCTCGTCCATTGTGGCGTCGACACTGGGCGTCGGCTGCGCGGTGCTCCTGATCAAAGAGCCTGCTCTGTCCGCGGCTGATGATCCGACCTTGCAGACCGGTCTCATGTTGGTGTCAGCCACTTCGGCATTGTGGTTGGTGCTCATTCCCGGCTATGTCGGCTTCCTCCGTGCCGAACGCGCCGAAGACGCCCTCGAAGCCGAACATGCCCGCTCCGAGGCGCTGCTGTATAACCTCTTGCCCACCGAGATCGCGGCCCGCCTCAAGGACGCCCCCGACCAGACCATCGCCGACAGCCTCGACCACACCGCCATCCTGTTCGCCGATATCGTGGACTTCACGCCGCGCTCGGCCCGGATGACCCCCGAGGAACTGGTGAGCTTCCTCAACAGCATCTTTTCGACCTTCGACGAACTGGCCGCGAAACACGGGCTGGAGAAGATCAAGACCATCGGCGATGCCTACATGGTCGCCGCCGGTCTGCCCCAGCCCGTCGACCGCCCCGTCCACCGCGTCGCCGAAATGGCTTTCGATATGCTCGCCGCCCTGCGCACTCTCTCGGTCGAGATCGACGAAGAAATCGAAATTCGCATCGGCATCCACTCCGGCCCGGTGGTCGCGGGCGTGATCGGGCACCAGAAGCTGTTCTACGATGTCTGGGGCGACACGGTAAACACCGCCTCCCGAATGGAAAGCCACGGAGCCGCAGGCCGCATCCAGGTCACCGCCGCCGCACGCGAGGCGCTCAAGGGCGACTATAATTTCGAGCCGCGCGGACCGGTCGAGATCAAGGGGATCGGCAGGCTGGAGACCTGGTGGCTGACGCAAAAGACCTGACTTGCCAAGCGAGACTGGGTTAGGCTGGACGCATTCAATAAAGGAGGCGCCGGATTTGGCGGAGGTTCAACCCGAGTTCACATCCCGATTGCCGCGCTGGCTGGCGTGGTATCTTGAGTATGGGGTTGAAGGAAAAACAAAGCGTGATCAGCGACGGCAATTCACGGGCAATGTGATAATGGCTTTGTCGGTTCTCACGTCTGTTCTCTATTCTGGCGGCTTTTTCCTCTATGATCCGGAACTATGGCCAACTTGTGCGGTAGCGGTGGCCTTGGGAGTGCAGTTCTTCATTCTGCCGTTTGCCTTCGATCGCTACCCAAATGCAACAATTGCGCTCAGCACGGTGTTTTCCTGCGCTGCCTTTTCGTTTCAGACTTACCTGGTCGGGACTGAAACAGGGCTTTACCTTTACCTTCTGCTGATACCTGCAATCTGGCTTGCGGTTCTGGGACCCAACAAACCACTTCATCTTGTCTCGACAACATTGACCGGGATCGCAACCATCCTGTTCAGTGTGTTCTGTTTCGGCGCACCAGCACTTCAAGCGGCACAGCAGCCGATTCTACAGGCGCTGCTGATGTCAACTTCAGTCATTTGGGTCGGCCTGCTTATTCTGGCGTTCGGATATGTCGCGTTTCAGCGCGCCGAAACCGCCGAAGACGCGCTCGAAGCCGAACATGCCCGGTCCGAAGCGCTGCTCTACAACCTGCTGCCCACCGAGATCGCGGCCCGCCTCAAGGACGCCCCCGACCAGACCATCGCCGACAGCCTCGACCACACCGCGATCCTGTTTGCCGATATCGTGGATTTCACACCACGATCCGCCCGGATGACGCCTGAGGACTTGGTGAGTTTCCTCAACCGCATCTTCTCGACCTTCGATGGACTGGCCGCAAAGCACGGGCTGGAGAAGATCAAGACCATCGGCGATGCCTACATGGTCGCCGCCGGTCTGCCCCAGCCCGTCGACCGCCCCGTCCACCGCGTCGCCGAAATGGCTTTCGACATGCTCGCCGCCCTGCGCACTCTCTCGGTCGAGATCGGAGAAGAAACCGAGATTCGCATCGGTGTCCACTCCGGCCCTGTGGTGGCGGGCGTGATCGGGCACCAGAAGCTGTTCTATGACGTTTGGGGCGACACGGTGAACACCGCCTCCCGAATGGAAAGCCACGGAGCCGCAGGCCGCATCCAGGTCACTGACGCCGCACGCGAGGCGCTGAAAGACGACTATGATTTCGAGTCGCGTGGGGCGGTCGTGATCAAGGGTATCGGCGCGTTGGAGACATGGTGGCTGACAGGTCGAAAGGCTCTGACAGTTTAGAATAGCCTTCCGCAACCTCGAGCCAAATCCACCACCTGATCAGGTGCCCGCCGAATTTTCGCCACGCGCGCGGGCTAGTCGTGGATCATGGGCAGAAGCATCAGATACAAGCGGTACTACCGCCGAAACGCCATGGTGTTTGCGATGTTCGTGTCCTTGGGCGCCCTGATCCTTTTCGATGTCGATATCGATGACCCGTTCAGCAGCTTCAAATCCGCGGGACGCAACACCGTCCGTATCCTGAACGGTGGAAACGCCAGGACGGGGATCCGGCCGCAGTCTGGCTCTGGCGCGCGTAGCCTGACGGGTCCTGTGACGCATGTGCGGGATGGTGATACGATCGAAGTCTCGGGCACCCCGATCCGCATCGCCAATCTTGACTGCGCCGAAAAGGGTTCGATGTCCGGGAACAGGGCCACTGCACGGATGAAAGAACTCGCCCGTTCGGAAACCCTGACCTGTTCCTCGTCCGGGAAACGGTCCTATGATCGTGTCGTCGGAACCTGTGCCTTGCCGGACGGACGGGATATTGGCGCGGTGCTGATCGCCGAAGGGGTCTGCGGCCGCTGGCGGTGACCCAAGAAGCGGTTCAGGTCCGAACACGCCCTCAAATGATACTCGTCCCCCCGAACGGGTTCCTGCCCGGGATATCCGGGAACCCGCCGAAGTTCAGCAGGTTGCCGAAGCGGTTCGCGCAGGTGTCGCGGCGCAGGTCGCAACCGGGGGCGATCTGGATGCTGGCGGTGAGACCGGGATCGTCGATCTCTGCTTCGAGCGCCGGCATCCGGCCGGAGAGCGTCAGGGTGACACCGGTGTGCCCGGTGATGAAGCCCGGAATGCCTGCGTGGCGCAATATGCCCCCACGATACCAGCCGTCTGGCTGTGTTGCAGCCTCGGGCACGGTGATCTGTTGTCCTGAGCGGGCGGTCGCCGTCGCCGGGACCAGAAAGCTCTCGATATCGAGCCGGCAGCCGCCGGCATAGAGTACATGACGGCAGAGCCGCTGGTAACGGGCGCGCACGCCCTGGCGGCGCATGGCGGTGAAGAGCGACTCCGCCCTGAGAACGATCCTAACCCCTTCGACCCGGGCCGAGACGATGCGCCCCTTCCAGTGCGCGACCAGCTCGCCCGGCACCTGCTCATGGCCGCGGAAGATGGTGAGCGTGGTGACCGACGATCCCCGCGGCCCGAGCCAGCGGCGGGCGAAGGGATCGGAGAGCGGAAAGGTGAGGCTCAGATCGACCCGGCGCGGATCGCCGCTCTGGACCACGTTGCCATGGGACAACGCCGAGGTAGCCCATGCGGTATCGCCCGGCTCATCGGCAAGCGTGCCACCGGGAACGACCCAATCCGAGGACCGGCTGACAAAGCGCCAGGTCTGCAGGCCTTCTGCGAAGCGATACAGAAAGAGTGGCCGGCCTTCGGCGGTTGAGGTCTCGAGGTCGTCATAGGTCATGGGCTCAGATCGGATCGGGGATTTCCAGAACGGGGAAGCTGACCTCGGTCCCTGCCGGCCGATGCTCCATCTCGATCCGATCGGTATCGAGCCGCACCAGGGTCAGGAGATGCCCCGGCGTGGTGATCGGAACATCCCGGTCGAGTGGGTCGATCCCGAGGCGCAGGCCGAGGGGATCGAGGCTGGCGCTGATGATGACGCGGAAGATCGGCTGTCCCGGCAGGTCCAGGAGAACATGCCGGCCGATCCAGTCGGAGGGATCCAGGCGCGGCGCTACGATCAGGACATCGTCTCCGGCAAGTGCCTCCTGCTGCAGGGCAAATTCCCGTCCCCAGGAGGGGAGCCAGAAGGCCCGCGCCCGACCGCGCAGATGATGCAGCCAGCGGCGTCGCGACCAGCTGTTTCTCGGACCGATGTCCTTCAGCGTCAGCACAGAGCCATGTTCCACCAGATCGCGCAGGGGTTCGAACACGACTGGCCCCAGCCCGCTGTCGACACCTTCGAAGCTTTTCGACAGGGTCTCGGCCAAGGGCTGACGCAGGACACTCGGGTCCATCAGCACATCCCGGCCGTGGTAGCGTGGACTGCCGAAGAGCGTACCGAGCAGCGTGTCGCGCAGGCTGTCGGTATCGCCGGGCGCAATCACCGGCACGCCATCGGACGGGGTGTTGTCCAGCGTCGCGGTCCAGCTGGTATTGGTGAGCCCGATGTTGAACCCGTAGACCTCCACATCCGCGATCGTCTCCAGCAGGGCCACGGCAGCCGTGGCCGAGCTCAACGGATAGGGCTCCCCATCGGTCAGAAACAGGATGATCCGTCGCTTGGCTCCAGCGCCGGCAAAGAAGCCCTGGGCTTCACTGAGCGCCATGGCAAAATCCGTACCGCCCCGAAGGGCCGGCGGCTGGGCAAGCCAGTCGGATAGTTGCGTGAGGTCCTGGCGATCGGCGTCGCGTCGCACCTGCATGTCGGCGACCGTTTCGTTCCAGAGCAGGATGCAGATGTCGTTGCGCAAGGCGGGTGGCACACTGCCGGCCAGTTCATCGACCAAGGCCCGCACCGCCGCCATGGCCGCGGTGATCTTGGTCCCCGACATGGACGTGCTTGTATCGATGGCAATGTAAAGCGCGGTGCCGCGCAGTCCGGAGAGATCGGCACTCTCCTGCAGCAGGAACCGCGCGGTGACAAAGCCGAGATCCGCATGCCGGCGTTCAATTTCCAGCGGCGCCAGCAAGCGGGCCCGCCGCGCCGGTGCGATCACCGGGTGGGTCAGATCGACCCCGGTTGCGGATGTCAGGTCAATTCCGTCTGGATGCACCGCGGCCACGGAAAGCAGATGCGCGCCCCCACCATCGCTGGCGGCAACGGCAAAGCCCGGCGCCCGGTAGTCGGTGTAGCGCGCCGCGATGCTCAGGCTGGTATCTCCGAGGGAAATATCACCGTTGCCGCTGTCGGCCATGTGCCAGAGCGGCACGATCCAGTCGCCCGACAGACCCCGGCGGGCCAGCGCCACAGCTTGCGCCAACCCCGGACCATCCAGCCTATGCCGAAGGGTCAGCACCTCGCGCGGGGTATCTCTGAGTGAAAGCCGCTGTTCACCGGCCTCGCTCTGTAACACGTCGGTACGCCATTCCAAGACTTCGGTTGCCGGACCATGCGCGGCAAAGGGCCAGAGGAGATCAGCCATCGAATGCGCCCCGGTTGCGGCGGATCACGTTGAGAATGGCGCGTTCCCCGGCGGGCGTGGCGAGATAGTCCCCCACCAGCCCGGGATCGAGCACGTTGATGATCCGTGGTGTGATCTGCGGCGCGGGTTGCGTTGTCCCGGCTTCCACCCCCAGCCGTCCGCCGGGTCCCCGGCGCAGTGGCAGGATTGCTTCCGGCCCGGCCTCGCCCATGAGACCGATGCCACGAGCAAAGGGAAACACGGTCGGGCGATCCACAATGCCGCTCCCCAGAACCCCACCCCGGGCAAAGGCGGTGATCTGCCCAGATTGTGCAAAGACACCGCCCTTGGCAAAGCCGCCGCCGAAGAGGCCGCCGATGGCCTTGGTGATCCAGCCGAAGAGGCCGCCCCCGCCGCCGCCAGACACCCCACCACCGGAGAAGGCGCGGAAGAGTGCGTCCTCGATCGGCTTGAAGGCCGCGTCGATCAGGCGGTTGGCAAGGTTCCGGGCAATGCCGGACACCGCCTGCGCGAAACTGCGCCAGCTGAGCTCGCCGGACTTGAGCGCCTCTTTCAGCGGACCGGTGATGTCCTCTGCCAGACCCTTGGCCAGTTCCTTCGTGCGTTCGATGGCACTCTTCGCCCCGTCCCAGGCCTTGCTCCCGGCCTCGGCCGCCTGCTTCAGCGCGCCGCCCGCGCCACCGGCGGCAGATCGCGCCCGCCCCAGTGCGGCTTCGGTCTCGCCGAGGGCCGCGTTCAGTCGTTCCGTGGCCGCTGCGGCCTCGGTGGTCACGTCGCCATTCTCGCCGGACCCGGAGACGGAAGCGCGCAAGGCGTCCAGCGCGGTGAGCGGTGCCGTGGCCTGACTCGCAAGATCGAGGGATCTGGCCCGCGCGGCATCCGCACGTCCGCGCGCCGCATCGGCAGTTGCTGCCAGCCCAAGATCGGGCACGGTGAGCGGATTGTCGGCAAAGGCACGGTCGAAGGCGGCTTGGGCAACGCTTGCGGCATTGAACGCGGCCCCTTCGAAGCTGTTCTCGATCCGGCCCAGGTCGAGATCGGGCACGACCGGGATGCGGCGTTCGACCCCGAGGGCCTCGAGCCCGGCATTCACACCGGAAATGAACCCGTTGATCCGGGCAACGACACCGTTGAGCATCGCCTCGACGCCCGCGATCAGGCTGTTGGCCGCCTGGAAGGCGATATCGCCCATCGCAGCGGGCAGCAGGCCCCAGATCGCCTTGATTGCTTCGAATGCTCCTTCGAAGCTGTTCGCGGCGGCATTGGCAAAGCCGACCACCGATTCAAGGGCGCCCTGCAATGCGGAAGCCGTCACGGCCTGGACCCCGGCAAATCCGGCCTCGAAGGCTGCAACGACACTCGCCAAGCCCAGCCCAATCCGCTCCCAGACCTCGGCGGCCAGATCGCCGAGCAGCGTCATCGCGTTGGCAAAGCCGCCCGCGCCGGAGACCAGCTGGGTGAACTGGTGTACGAGTTCGCCCGCGCCGACGATCAGCGCGCCGATACCGGTGCGAATGAGTGCGCTGCGTAGGACGACGAGCGCCGTGGCGAGACCGCGCACGGAGAGGGCTGCAACTGCCAGCCCGGCGACCCAGCGGCCCGCGAGGAAGGTCGCGAAGGTCACGGCATAGGTGGTCAGGCGGCCGATATTCTCGAAGAGGCCCGTGATGGCTTGTCCAAGCGGCCCGGTGCGGTTCGCGAGCGCGGCCATGGCGTTGGTCACCGCTTCCAGCGCGGGGGCTGCGGCAACGGCCAGCTGGTTGGACAGCCCGCGCCAGATGAGCCCCAACCGCGAGATTGCATCGTTCGTGCGCTCGATCTGGTCGGCGTCCTGTTCGGAGACCACCACCCCGAAGGCGCGCACGTCTTCTGTCGCCTGGCGCAGCGTCGCGGTGTCGATGCGCGACATGGCGATGGAGCCTTCCTCGCCGAAGAGCTGCCCCGCGACCGCGGCGCGCTCGGCGGCGGGCACGAAATTCTCGATCGCGGCGTTGATGGCACCCACACGCTCGTCCAGTGGCAGGGCAATCAGGTCGCTGGCGGACAGGCCAAGTCGGTCGAGCGCGTCGGCCGCGGGGCCAGTGCCGGCAGCGGCCTGGCTCAGGCGGCGCGTCAGATCCTTGGTCGCCTGCTCGATGCCGGACATCGAAACGCCAGCCAGTTCGCCCGCGCGTTCCAGCGTCTGGATCGAGGCGACGGTGGTGCCGAGCGACTGGGCGAGCTTCGCCTGCGCATCGACGGTCTGCAGGCCGGAGCGGATCATCGCCACGCCAGCGGCGGCAGCAGCTGCCACGGCGGCGGCAGCCGCGACACGGACCCGCCGCGAGAAGGCCGCGAGCCTTGCGTTGGCCGCTTCCATCTCCCGGCTCAACCGTCCGAAGCCGCGCGCGCCAGCCTCGCCGACGCCTTCGAGTTCGGCGCGAACCTGTCGCCCGCCCACGGCCGCGAGGCGGACGCTGACCCTCTTCTCAGCCATGGGAGTGATCCATCTGTTCGTTGAATTTGGCCACCATCACCGCTTCGATGACGGGCAGAAGTTCGGCCGCGACGGCGGGCGGCACGCCAAGAGCATCCCCGAGCGCCAGTGCTGCCGACATGTCCCAGCCGACGACGGCGCCAGGGATCACCCGCAGCTGGCCGCCGAGGCGTCCGACGAGATCCCAGACCTGCCACCCCTCATGGGTCAGCGGATGGTTCAGGCGCGCGGGGCAGTCTTCGCACGTTTGCGCGCAGACTTGGCAATATCGCTCACCCCCGCCGAAGGACCATTCGGCAAGGGCGCGGAGGCGTTTTTTTCCTGTTCCAGCAACAGACCCTTGGAGACATAGGTCAGCTGAAAGGCCTCGAAGATTGGCCAGATGTCGAGCAATGCGTTGATGGCCTCGGGGCTCGGGGCGATCGCGTTGCCGTCGACATCACCAATCCCCTCCCAGGCGAGCACTGCGCGGCGCGCAAGCGCCTTGGCGAAGGCGACGGCTCGTTCCTCGTCCGATGCGCCCTCGGGCACCGCCTCCACGGCTGGATCACTGCGCGTCGCCACCATCAGCGCGGTGGTCAGTGGGCGCAGCTGCACCCGAACGCCGGGTGCAAGGTCGCGCCAGCGCGGGGCGTTACTCAGGTCGAGCGTCAGCATTCTCAATATACCTCGATGTCGTTGATCAGGGTTGCTGTGCACATTCGGCCGACCACGCTGTCGCGGGCGGCCTGCCAGTCGAATGTGGCCTGCACCCCCTGTGGCCCGGAAATCTCGATCCGAGGGCGCGGCAGGTAGACAGCGTGCACCGTGAAGGTGAAACTCTCGCCCGAGGGCAACGCGTAGCCGAACTCGAGCTCGCAGGCCTCGCCATAGATGGCCTGCGTCACCAGCGTGCTGTCGGCAAAGCGCACCTCGATGGAGCCCGTCAGTGCGGCGATGGACGGGTCCGCCCCGTCAATTCGGCCATCGCTGCGGATGGTCTCGATCCGATCGAGGTTGTTGGCATAGGTAATGTCGGCCGAGACCACGTTGCCGAGGGCGCTGCCGTTCCGGGTGACCTGTCCGTTGAAATGGCCGAAGCGCTTCAGGGCAATGTCTGCCAGCGCACCGGCACTAGACGCCGTGCCCACCGTCTCTCCCTGCGCCACCAGCCGCGCCGTCGCGGTCAGCAGGCCGGACCGCTGCATCTGCCAGGTGATCTGGTCGAGCACGCAGCCGGAATACATGGCAAAGCGTGGCACCTCCGGCATGCCGGTCTCGATGGAGAGGCTCGGCAGCGTCCAAGACCCCGACTGGAACTCGTGGGTGAACGGTCCAGGCGCCGTACCGCTGGTGACAGGCTGACCGAAGGCTGCCTTCAGCCAGAACCCGAAGGCCTCGGCATCGAGCGGCACAACCACGTCCCCGTCGGCCGTCACCGTGTCCTTGATCGGCGCCAGCGGATCGCGGCCGTAGCCCAAGAGCTCGGAGTTCAGGAGCGGCTGCTCGGCGCCGAGCGTTGTGCTGGCGAAGGGCATCTTCGTGTAGCCACTCGCGGGCGGCGTGCCATAGGTCGTCTCGAACGCAAGCGCCATCTGCGCCCGCGCCCCCTGGGCTCGTGCCATGGTATTCTCCTCGGGTTGTCGGGATCAGCCGAGCGGATCGGCTGTGGAATAGTGCAGGACCACCGGGATCACGGCCGCCTTCAGACCCGCCGCGCCCTCGATCGGCAGATCAAACGGGCGCGGCGCTTCCGCTTCGACCCAGTCGCAAAGCCCGCCGAGCGTGCGGTCGGTTGCGAGCGCGGCACCGATGCCGGCGGTCAGCATGTCGAAGGCCGCGTCACGGTCGTCGCCCTGCACGACAGCCTCGATGTCGGCGCGGTGCTGGTAGTGGTAGGCCAATGGCGACAGCGTCACCTCGGGCTCGCCCGGCTCCCCGTCGCGCAGGATCAGCAGTCCATCGGCGGGCACACGTTCGGGCAGCACCTCTCCGCGCAGAGCGGGGGCGGGCAGCACTGAGAGCCGCGCGTGCAGCGCGGCGAGGATGGTTTCGCGGGAGGTGGGCATTGTTGTTCGCTAACCTGCAGAGACATAAAAAGTCGGGGCGGAGGCTGAAACGGACCTATGGGAACTCAGCCTCAATAGTGCACGAGGCCAAAACGCTTGCATGGTTCTCGACTTTGGACTTAGCGTGGCAGAGACACGCCGCAGATCACTTCACATCGCATCGTTGTCTTGGAGGATTTCTTTCGTGCCGATGCGATGGGTCGTTCTGTTTGTGCTGTTTTTCGCCCGAACGGTCATGGCCATCCAGTTTCAGTCCGTGGCAGCACTGTCTCCGTTCATCATGGACAGCCTCGCGATAACGCTCACGGAGATAGGGAGCCTGATCGGCCTCTTCTCGGGACCCGGTATCATTGTCGCGGTTGCAGGTGGTGCGGTTGCAAGCTGGTTTGGCGACAAGCGGACCGTCATCGCAAGTCTGGTGCTCATGGTCGTCGGCGCAGCGATCTTCACGACAACGACAACTCTTGCATGGGCCGTTACCGGTCGGATCACTTCAGCCGTCGGTGGGCTGGTTCTCAACGTTCTGATGACCAAGATGGTGATCGACTGGTTCGCCGGGAGGAATGTTTCAACGGCTCTGGCGATCTTCATCAGCTCCTGGCCGGTCGGGATCGCACTTGGTCTGCTGATACTGCCGCCAATCGCTGCCAGCGCGGATTTGCGGACAGCCTGGATCGCCCTGACGATCCTCACCGTGGCGGCGCTTCTGCTCTTCGCCTTCGTCTACAAGGTTCCGCCCGGTGCGGTACCCGGTAATGCGCGGATCAGCTTCTCCGCTCTGCCCTGGACGCCACTGGCATTCGCCGCGGTTCTGTGGGGCCTCTACAATTGCGCATTCGCGATGATCTTCAGCTTCGGCACCCTTGTTCTCGCCGACCGCGGCATGCCAGTCATCGCGGCCAGTTCCGCGATCAGCTTCTACATCATTGCCGGCGCGATATCGATTCCGGTCGGAGGATGGCTGGCGGATCGGACCGGACAGCCCGATCGGATCATCCTCGTCAGTCTGATTGGCGGCATGCTCGTATTTCCAGCAGTTCTTTACCTGCCAAACAGCTTCTTGCTCGCCGCACTTGTGTTGGGCGGCCTGCTGGCCGGGCTGGCGCCCGGGCCCGTGGTCGCCATGCCCGGCCTTATCCTTTCGCCCGAAATGCGCGCCTTCGGGACCGGCGTATTCTACTCCATCTACTATGTGCTGATGATGATCGCCCCGGCTTTGGCGGGCGCCCTTGCCGATTACGTCGGGGATGTGAGCGTCGCCTTCGTTCTGGGTGCCGGGATGATGCTGCTCGCGATTTTTGCGCATTGGGCGTTTCGGCAAACAGCCTCTCCGCCGCAGGTTGCGGGATCATGATCCGGCCATCGCGACAGAGGAAGACAAAGCCGCGTGGCTCACAGGCCTGGCCCGAGCAATGACGGCCTGCGAGGAAAGGCTATGACAGACCGTGGTTTCGCAGAGACCGAGAATGGCAGGATCCTGGCCGGGATGGCCCGAGACTGCCGCATGATCTTTTTCACCGGGCTGCCAGCGTCCGGCAAATCATTCTTTCTCCGTGCGCTCCTCTCGATTGCAGGGAATGCCGGACGCCGCGTCCATCTGATGCGATGGGATGCGGGCCTGGCCTCGTTTCAGACGGATGAAATCCTAGCACGCTACCCGGATGTCGCGGACGGAAGCCACCCGATCGTCCGAAAGGCCGCGGGATTATGGGGACGGCAGGCCGTTGCGCGCTGCCTGGACATGCATCCGGATCACGCGAACCTTCTTGTCGGGGAGGTCCCCATCGTCGGAAACAGGTTTTCCGAGTTGGTGAAAGTGCTTCCCGATGAGGTTGAGGCCGCCTTGGCATCGCAGGAGACGGTTTTTGTTTATCCGGTGCCGACCAGGGAGATGCGGGGAAAGCTGGAAGCCCTCCGAAGAGAGACCTTCGCGAACCCAAGGCACCCGGATGAGGCCAGGGATGCTCCTCCCGCCACCATGGACCTGGCCTGGAAGCTGACCTGCACGAAGTCCATCGAACTCGGACTGGTCCAAGCGCCGGACGCCGAAAGCACGCCCGCGTATGACGCGGCATTGTACCGCCGGTTCTTCGACCATCTGCTCCGGCATCGGAACGCTCGGGCGCTGCACGTGGAAATGTTCTATGCGAGCAGCGGATCAGCCCACAATATTCAGGGTGGCGTTTCGGAAATCTTCGCGAAGCCCGGAGAAGTCGAGGACGCGATAGCAGCGATCGAAGCTGTCATGGACCCCGAAGCCGCCGCCCGAGCAGTCGAAAACTGGTATCGAATGTGATCTGTCTGCGGTAGCCGACTTGTCCCGCAAAGCCGACGTCACCAGTTTTGCCCTCCGCCCAGTTCGCCAGAATCAACTCCGGTAGGCAATCGAGCGCCCGCTCGGCATGCGGCAAAGCCGCTTGGAGAACCGGATTGGTCGTGAAAGTCGAACCCTGCAATCGTGCCGCTGTTTCTTTCAGCGGGCCGACAAACTACGCTCCCCGTCGAGGCAGATTACAGGAGAAGACGATGCACAAAGCCATTTTCGTCGCAATTGCAGCGGTTTTTATCGGAACTCTACTGAGTTCCAACCCTGCAACGGCCGGGTCGCTCGGACGCTTCGAGGTTTCCGGCGTCGAAGGAGATGACATGCTCAAGATGCGTGCAGGCCCAGGAACCGGGTACCGCGTGATCCTTGGTCTGCCGAACGGTACCGTGCTGCGCGTCCACACATGCGAGCAAACCGGAGGCATGCGCTGGTGCCGCGTGTCCCTGGAGCAAGCACGTGGGCTCCAGGGGTATGTATCCTGGGCATACCTGCGGAAACTGTGACCGAAAGCCTCCGGCTCACCTTCGTGCAGACAAGCGGCTTTTGGCCAGCACGCGCTCGGGCAGCATAGGACCGCGCAGGGCAGTGGCGAAAGCCGCGCGTGCAGCGCGGCGTGGATGGTTTCGCGGGAGGTGGGCATTGTTATTCGCTAACTAGCGGTGGCAGCCAAGGTCTGGTCAGAGCGCAAAGTTTCCCTTCCTAGATGAGGCGCAAATGATGGCTTCTAGAGCGACGTTTTGTGATACGGGTTCTTGGGAGCTCCACAGGATACTGAAATCATGCTGCATCACAGGATTATTGGAACCGGCACACCCGTCATTGTGCTGCACGGTGTGACGCTGGACCTGAGATACATGATGGACGTCATGGAACCCGGCTTTCGCGGGAGCGGTGACTGGAAGCGCATCTATGTGGATATGCCCGGACATGGGCAAAGCCCCGCACGCGAGGACATCAGATCGCAAGATGATCTACTGAACTCCGTGCTGGACTTCGTGAATGTGATATTGCCAGGTGAGCCGTTTGCCATCGTTGGTTTGTCGCGTGGCAGCTACATTGCTCGTGGGCTGATGCATTTCATTCCGGACCGGATTTTAGGCATGGCATTGATCGTCCCGGGCGGCAACCCTTCCGCCGATCCCGCAAGGCTTCCTCCTGCGCAGGTTATTGAACGGGACACATCTATCGGACCGGAATTGTCTGACAGTGAGATCTGGGCACATGAAAACCTTTTTGCCGTCCAGCGATGGGACATTGTCGAAAAGAGGCGACAGATCGTTATCCCCGGTCTCGACGGTTTCGACGTGGAACAGGAAGCACGTGTGAAAAGTGCCTTTGACTTCAGCTTCGCCGAAGAAGAAGAGGCAACGACCGTTACGGTGCCCAGCCTAATTGTCGTCGGGAGACAAGACAGCGTCAGCGGCTATCTCGATGGCATCGATCTGATGCACAGGTATCCGCGAGGGACGCTCGCAGTATTGGATACCGCTGGCCATGGTCTTGGCTGGGAACGTCCAGAAATATTTCAGGCACTGGTGCGGGATTGGCTGGATCGGTTGTCGCGCGTCTGACTGCTTGGTCCGCAGAGCCACCATCACCGAATTTTCCCCTCCACCCACCTCGCCACGATCAACCCCGGCACACTGTCGAGCGCCCGCTCGGCATCCCGCCCCAGATCCAGCCGCTTCGGCAACCTGACCTGCGGCACCAGTAGAAAGATCGGCACCGTCGCGCGCCCGCGGCCGGTCTTCGACCGCGACGCCACCCCCAGCCCTCGACTGTTCAGCCGTCCTTCGGCGACGAGCAGGCTCGGGCCCCGACGCCGATAGACGAACCGCAACCGCAACCCGCGCCGCCGCTCCCATTCGCCCGGCGTGATCCGCCCACCCCGCAGCGAGTTGCCCGCCGCGGGCAGCGGGATCGCCAGCCAGAACCCGTTCTTCGAGCGGATCAGCGGACCTGTGTCATGGGCGCCGACGATGACCGGGGCTTTCGACCAGACCAGCGCCGCGGCGTTCAGGCTCTCGCCGGCCTTGGGGAAGGTCTGGCTCCGGATCGAGTTGGCGAGCCGCCGACCGAGCCCCGCGCCGGTGATCTGTCCCCTCCAAGCGGTCTTCAGTCCGGTCCCGGCCTCGCGCATGGCAGCGGTGACGGCCTTTTCGCCCGCTTTCACCTCTGCCGCCATCATTGCGACGATGTCGGGATCGATCTCGAGTTTCAGTTTCATATCGGACGCAAATCCACGGTCCAGATCAGCCGCTCGCGGTCCCGAACGGGCTCGCCCTGGACGAGGAAGGCCTCGCCATCGATCTCGATGCGATCACCGGGTCGCGGGTTTGTCACCTCGGCGAGGCGCAGGTCGAGCCGGGTGGTTTCCGACCAGAGCCGCGCCTCGCCGAAGGCGGTGATGTCGTCCGGCCGCCGCAGGATGGCGCGGACCAGTGACGGCGCGCCCCCCTCGGCGGTATAGACAACATCGCGCGCGAGATGCGCATCCGAGAAGAGCGCATCGAGGGCGGCAGCAAAGGCGCTCATCAGGTCCGCCGGGCCTGTCGCAGCACCTGCGGCCGGGTGCAGATCGGCAGAGGGTTCGACTCGATCTCGAGCCGCACCCATTCATCGCGATCCCGGTCAGGGATGGTGCGCGCATAGAGCGGTAGACCGAGGGTGTTGACCGTCTCGAAGGTATCCGCCGGGGCGTGGTAGATCTCGAAGAGACCCTCGACGCCTTCCGGATAGAAGAAGGCCTTGTCGGTCGGCACGCCAAAGGCGGAACTCCCCCGGTAGCGGCGGAAGGTGATGCCGCCAAAGCTGACCTCGTCGGCAACCCGGCCCCGCAGATCGGCCGCGGCGGCGGTGTTGAGGTAGGTCTCCCGCACTTCCTTGTGGGCCACGAGATCGGCGAAGAAGGCCGAGCCACATTCGGCGCGCACTTGCACCGCGCCCGCGGCCAGTCCGCCCAAGGATTCCTCGACGCTCTCGATCAGCGCTTGGCAGCGTTTCCTGAGCGCGCCGGATCCCGGGCTCGCGTTGTCGAGATCGAAGTCGAGCTCGGCCACGGGCGTGATCCCGAACTCGGCGGCATAGTCGATCACCGTGGCGCCATCCTTGGGGTCCTTCACGATCCCCTGGATGCCGTTCAGGAAGTGATATTCGAAGGTGGCCTCGGCATCCTGGCGCAGACGGCGCAGCCGGTGGGCCACCTCGGTCTGCACCTGCTGGGTGGCTGATTCCAAGCCGAAGTCGCGCACCGACTGGATCTCGGAGGCCCAGAGCACGTCCTGCTTCTTGAACTGGCGGCAGACGAAGGCGCGCATGTTGCGCCGCTCGGGCACCTGTTGCTCATAGGCCGAGCCGCGTTCGGAAAACGGGATCAGCGACAGCGTGCCGTCGCGGCTTTCGATCACAACGGTGCGGGAGCGCACGCCGCGGGGCGAGAATAGGCCGGAGCCCGAGAGCAGTGCGGGCTTGAACGGGATGTTTTCCAGCGCGCGGGTAAGCTCGATGACCGAGAAGGCATCGGCCTCGAAGATGTCCATGGTGGCCATGGTGCGATCCTTTCGGGGGAAGGGTGTGAGGTCAGCGGGTGAGAATGCCGGCCGCCAGCAGCGCGGTGTGCGCGGCGTTGATCTCGGGTTCGGTCGGCGTGCCCGCGAAGACGAGGTCGTGACGGTTGACGATGGCGGGGCCTCGGACGAGTGCCACGGCCGGGACATCGCCCCCGCTGGCATCCGCCTTGCCCCAGAGCACGGCGACTGCGGTCTCGGTGCCATCGACGGCGGCCGGGTCGTGGGCGGCGTATTTGCCCGAAGCGGTGATCTTTCCGAGCACGGTGCCGGGCTCGAGCGTGCCCGCGGCAATGGTGATGGTTTCCCTTGTGTAGTCGCGGAAGGCCTCCCAGACGAGAAAGCCGCCGGGATGGGTGGTCTCGGTGAGCATGGGCATGTGTCACTGTCCTTTGCGTTTGAAAGTCTGGGCGATCACATCGCCCCAGGGTTTTGCGGATGGTCCCGGCCCGGGCTGGGCATGGGCGGGGAAGATCTCGGGGTCGGTCTGCGCCCTGGCGGCCAGCAGCGCCGCCCGCACGGCGTCGAGTCCGGCATCCTCCTCGAGGAAGTGCCCCGCCCTCTGTGGCTGGCCCGCGAGCCGACAGAGATCGATTACGGCGCGGGCATGGGCGATGACCTCCGCCCGGACGACAGCAGCGTCGGAAGATGCGTTGCCGTCTGCAACGGAGCTTGCGGGCTTGGGCGTCGGACTTGCGGGTGTCAGTTGGGTGTTTCCGTCTGCAACACCCTCGGGCGGGGTCTCGGCTGTCTCGGCGGGTTCCATTGGGCCTGCCGCGGCCTCGACCAGTTCCGGCGGCGCATTGCGGAAGCGCGCCACATCGAAGGCGGCGGCGAGTTTCACGGGCGCGGCGATGCGGTCGATGAAGCCCAGGTCCAGCGCCTCCTGCGCGTCGAGCCAGGTCTCGGCGGCCATCAGCACGGCAATCTCGTCCTCGGGCTTGCCGGACTTGGCCACGTAGCCCGAGACGAGACTGCCCTTCACCTTGTCGAGCGCCTCGGCCATGGCGCGCATGTCCCCGGCTGTGCCCATCACCAACCCCGAGGGATCATGGATCATCAGGAAGGCGTTTTCCGGCATCACGATCTGGTCGCCGGCCATGGCGATATAGCTTGCGGCCGAAGCCGCGATCCCGTCGATCCAGACGGTGATCTCTCCGGCATGGCGCTTCAGCGCGTTGTAGATGGCGACCGCATCGAAGACCGAACCGCCGGGGCTGTTGAGGCGCAGATCGACCGGCGTGCCCTCGGGCAGCGCGCCCAGCTCGGCCAGGAAGCCCTTGGCCGTGACGCCATAGGCGCCGATCTCGTCATAGATCAGCACTTCCGCGCCGGACGCCCGGGCGCGGATCGTGTACCAGGATTTCATGGGATCACTCCTGTTGAATGTCGGTGTCCGGGTTACTTTCGGACGGTCCGTCACTGGAATTTGGATTGGGCTCTCGAACTGGCGTGGCCCGCGCGCCCTGCGTCTCGCCCGGGCTTGTGCGGTAGCGCAGCCCAAGACCGGCCGCCCGCGCGGCATCCGCGGCATTCTCGCGATCGACCTCTTCGATGTCATAGCCGGTGGCCTCGACCACCTTGCGCCGGGAGGTGAGCCCCGCCTCCATCGCCAGCACCTGCGCCTGGATGTCCTTGAGCGGATCGACCCAGTCCCAGCGCGGCGGGATCCATTGCACCGGCAGTACGGTTGCCGTGTCGCCCACGTCGATCGCCCCGGACAACACGGCTGTTTCCAGCCAGCGCCGCCAGATCGGCCGGCAGAGCTGATGCGCCATGACCCCGTGCTGCAGCTGTCCGATGCGGCGGCGGAACTCGACGAGCTCGGCTCTGAGGCTTGAGTAGTTCGCCTGCCGGACATCACCGGTCACGAGGTGATAGGGCAGACCCAGCGAGGCCGAGACCGCCAGCAAGGTGCGATACTGGAAGGCCTCGTAGCTGCTGCCGACATCGGCGGGGGCCGAGAACTTCACGTCCTCGCCCGGTAGCAGCACCTGCATCGTGCCGGGCTCGAGGCTCGCGATGGCCGACCCATCAAGATCCGCCGCGCTCTCTCCCATCATGGGATCTTCGGGCGCAGTCTTGGTGATGAAGCCCGCGAACATCGCAGCCGTTTTCTTCCGGTCGAGCTCGGCGTCGTCATACTGGTCGAGCAGGAAGAGCCGCACCATCGCCGGGGCCACATGCGGCAGGCCGCGGATCTGGCCCGCGTCGATGGGCCGGTAGATGTGCAGCACATCCGCGGCCGGTACGCGCACCGTCTCAGGGATGACCGCGCCCATGTCGGTGCTGTCGCCGGGATGCCGGCGGCGGAAGTGATAGGCCACGCGCTTACCCGTAGCATCGAACTCGATCCCGCAGCGGATCCGGTTGCCATTGGCCGCCGTTTCCGTTTTCTCGAAGGGCAGCATCTCGGATTGCAGGAGTTGCAATTGCAGCGGCACCAGCAGCCCGTCCTCGGCCCGGCGCGGGCGCAGGCGGACGAAGCATTCACCGGCCACGAACATCTCGCGAGCCACCATGGCCTGCAGGCCGTAGAAGTCGGTCAGACCGTCCGCATCCGCCTCGTCGGTCCAGGCGAGCCACAGCCGCTGCACCCGGTCGCGCAGGTCGGCCTCCCCGATCAGCGAGGAGGGCTTGATCCCGTCGCCCACCAGGTTCGCGGCAAAGGCCTCACAGGCGTTGGCGGCATAGCCGTTGGTCACCACCAACTCGCGCGAGCGCGCCAGCAGCCGCGGGCCGCCCGAGGCGACCAGCGCGTTGATGTTCTCCAAGGGCGGGTTCCAGCCGCGCAGCCGTCGTTTCGCCATGGCGCCTTCGAGGCGAGCGTGCACGGTAGAGGGGCCGCCGGCGGACCAGCGCCAAAAGCGATCGAAGAGGCCCATGGGATCAGAGCCCTTTCCCCGTAGTCACACGGACATGGCGCACCATGCGCCGACCCTCGGCCGCGGCAATCTCGCGGTCGAGCGCCTCGATCGCCCGGTCGATCTCGGCCAGGCTGCGATAGTCGACCGTCTTGCCGTCATAGCTGACGCGCGCCACGCCGGAGGAGCGTTGTGCGGTCAGCGTGTCGCGGCGGGCGCGGAGGTCCGTGATTGTGGCCATGGCCGTCACCTTGTTATGTTGCCGCCAAACCCAAGCTCAGGTCGTGCCATGTCCCAGAAAATCGCCAGGATCAGAATCGAGCTCGCGCATCTTGAACCGACGATCTGGCGGCGGGTCGAGGTCAGCCTGACGACCAATCTCAGGGCGTTGCACGAGATCATCCAGGCGGTCATGCCCTGGGAGAGCTATCATCTCTATGACTTCCGGATCGGCGACCGTGTCTATGGCGAGCCCGATCCCGAGGATGCGCTCTGGGGCCGCAAGATCTACCAGGCCCGGAGCATGCGCCTCGGCATGCTCGTCGATCGCGGGGTTGCGGAATTCCTCTACACCTACGATTTCGGCGATGACTGGCAGCATCGGATCCTGATCGAGGAGGTCACCGACGCGGTTCCCGGCACCGACTATCCCACCTTCGTTGACGGAGAACGCACCGCGCCTCCGGAAGACGTTGGCGGTCCGAATGGGTTCATGGACTTTGTCGAAGCCATGGCCAAGCCCCGCCATCCGCAACACCGGGACATGGTCCGCTGGTATGGCGGTCCGTTCAATCCGGTGGATTTTGGCGCGGAACACATCGCGGCCAACCTTCGCACCATCGCGCTGAAGCGAAAGGCGTCCCTAAAGGCCTTCGAGCGCAGCCGCAACAAGCGGCTGCACTGACCTCTAGCGCTCACCCCATGTAACTCGACCGCGCGACGCGCCGGACCTGTGCTTTTCGGGCAGGCTGTGAACCCGTCGCATTGGCTGGACGATCGCTATCATTGACCGCGAACTGCGCCGCCAGTTCCTCCCACCGGGAGTCCGACCAGCGATCCGCTCCGAGGATCCATGCGGCCGCCCTTGCATAGACTCGGCAATCGAGCGCCTCGTTGCGCTCGCGCAGCTTCTGCCATTCGAGTTTCGCGAAGCCGCGTTTGGTCTTCACCGTGACCAGTTGCTCGGCGGTCAGCTGTTTCAGCCATTCGGCGTCGATCCAGCCCGGCAGATGGATGACGCCAGGAAGAAACCGCTCTCCATCCGCCGGGCTGGTTTCCGGCGGCTCAAGCCGCAGGAAACGATATGTCTCCGCCTTGAAGGTGGATGTTGCCACAGACCAGAGCCGCGCGCCACGGCGCAGGCGTTTGCCGGCAATGGTCGCATCGACATAGGTCGGACCTGTCACCGGGCTCGCGCGGTTGAAGCCTTCGAGGCCCTTGACCGGCGCAACCTGCGCAAAGCCAACCTGGCGCGCCCAGGCATAGACAGCGGCCGTCTCGTAGCCCGTATCGATCGCCAGCCGTGCGATGGTCATCGACGTGCCGCTCGCGTGTTGCCAGGTGCGGCCCAGCAGCTCCGAGAGTTTCTGCCAGCAGGCCGGATCGCCGGGCCCACCCTCGATCACGATGTGGTCGATGAGCCAGCTCTGCAGGCCCTTGCCCCAGGCCCAGACATCGACCTCGATCCGGTCCTTCTGCACATCGGCCCCGGCGGTGAGGAACAGACCACCGATTGGCACCGTGCCTGCGCGCCAGTCTTCCTTCAGCCCCTGCAGCCGTTGCCAGTCCGGGGCCTCGCCGCTTTCCATCCATGTCTCGCCCAGCGAGGTGTTGACGAAGGTCTTCATCGTCTCGTCTCCACCGGCGCGTGCCGAGAGAAACGCCTTGGCCATGGCCTCGAGCCGCACCCAGGGCGAATAGATCTCGTTCAGATGGAACCCGGCGGTTCCGTCAAACGGGGCTTCCGCAATCCAGCGGCCCTTCGAGATCGCAGACCAACGTACCTCATCTTTCCAGGGCGCACCACAGTCCACGCAGTGGTAGCGCGCCGTTTCCGGAAGATGGCTGCCATCCTCCGCCTTGTCCCATTTGACCTGCTCCCAGGTCAGAACCTGTTCCGCCCCACAGGCGGGGCACGGCACCCAGAACCGGCGCTGGTCGCTTTCCTCAAAGGCCACCTCGATCCGGCTCGCGCCCTTGTTCGTCGGCGTCGAGACCAGCACGATCTTGCGGTTCCAGAAGGTCACCGTGCGTTTCTTCGCGAGGTTGACCGGGTCCCCCTCGGCGCCCGCACTGAACGGATAGCGGTCCACCTCGTCGCAGAGGAGCAACCGGATCGGCCGGCTTGCCAGACCCGAGGGCGCATTGGCTCCGACGATGGTCAGATGCCCGCCCGGGAACCGCTTGTGCAGGATCTTGTTGTTGCCATCGCGGGATTTCGGGTTGGCGATCTTGTCCTGCAGACAGGGCGTGTCCCGCGCCATCGGCGAGAAACGGTCCTTCGACCAGGTCTCTGCATCGCGCTCGGTCGGCATCACCACCATGATCGGTGCCGGGTCCTGGTCGATATGGTAGCCGACAGCGTTGTTGAGCATCTCAGTGTTGTGCGTCGGGATCATCGTTCGACCGGCCAGATAGAGCCGGTTCGGGCTGTCGACCTGAATGCAGCGCACCGGCACACTGTCAACTGGCTCGACCGCAACGATGCGGCGACGTTCGGTCTCAGAGGTCCGTCGCCCGTGCCGCGCAACCTGACGCGCGCGCTTTCGTGCCAACCGGAAGACCGGCGTATCGTCATAGATCATGAACGAGAACCGCGTCGCCGGTTTGCCAAAACGCCGTTCGCCATCAATGACCACAGTCGGTTGCTTGTCTACGACAGAAAACTTTATGCCGAGAGAGGCCAGTAATTCGCCAAAACCATCGGCCAGACTCGGATGAACCGTGATGAACTCACAGCGGCCGGATTCAGCTATGTAACCGTCGGTGTCCATCAGCCCTTGCAGAAGGGTCAACCTCTGATCTTTCGACGCACGCAGATAGGCTGGCGGAATATGCTTCCCGGTGGCCGGTGTTTTCCGCGACTTGATAAGACCAAGCTCACGAAGACGCAGGCTGAATGGTTTCCACACCTCGAGCACAGGATCCACGGTTGAGCCGTTTTTCCAAGCCAGCGCAAACTGACGTCCACATTCGGCACATTGGCCGTTTCCATGGCGACCAAGCATATCCGTGTCATGCCCACGGCGACAGACATGGGCCGGCCAAGGGAGCGTCGGTTTCAACGTCAGGATATGCGGAACGCGCTTATCCTTCGACTTGACCTCAACCTCCATTCCACAAGCGCGCAGATGATCGGCTATTTCCAGATCATCCTGATGCATTGTGATTTGTGAGCCGTAGCTGTGCCCGTCACCAAGCCAGACGCCGAGGGCATAAGGCGGGATGGGCAACTCGGCCTTGGGAAGCTGCAGCGCACCCGCCACTGGGATGGCATACCGGTTTCGTTTCTTCGACCCAAAGTAATGCGCTGTTTCAGCAATCTCCTTCGTCGTCAGGACCATGCGATGGCCGTTCATCAAACAGATCCCCCATCGCGTGGCAGGCGTGAACATCGGTATCGGACTCAACCGCCCAGAGGTGGTCGGCATCGGCGATGATCGAACTCCCGTCCGAGAACCGCACACGGTAACAGCGTCGGTTGAGCATCACCTCCGTGGCGGCGGTGACGCGGCAGGGCGTGCCGGTTTCGTCGAAAAGGATGTCGCCGACCTGCACCTCTCCCATCGTTGTCCAGCCGGTTGGTGTGGCAAGCGGTGTATCCAACGCCAGCGCCTTACCCACCTGTGAACTGGACATGATCACGACCGTTTCGGTGCCCGCGTCTGACACCGCCTCCATGATGCCGCGCTGGTATTCGGCTCGGCTGGTGCGCCATTGGCCGGGTTCGGCGCTGGCCTCAGAGCTCAGCCGCCTGTTCTGATCCGCCCAGGCGCTGATCGTCAGATCCGGTGGTGGTCGCAGCACCGCCAGGGCCTTCTCCACCGTCCGCTTCAGGATCGGCGATCCCATCAAGATCAGTCTCGGTCTCAAGTTCAATGTCAGGCTGCGCGAGATCATCGAGCACCTCGCGGATCGCAGTTCGGATCAGGTTCCGGGTGTCTCCGACGGTTGGTTGGTCAAAAGCCTGCGGCGCCAGCCGGTCCGGCAGCGCCAGCAGGCGGGTTCTGAGAAGCGCAAGCACGGCAATCCAGGCCGCCTCGATCTCATCGGCCGCGATCAGCGCCCGGCGCTTTTCTTCCGCCTCCATCTCGGCGAGATCGGCCCGGGCTCGAATGAAGCGGGCCCGCTCGGCCGCATAGTCCGGCGCGCCGGCCTGCGCCTTCAGCGCCTGGTCCCGCAGGTAGCGGACATAGCCGCGCACCGAGCCGATCAGGTCATATTGCCCGCGCTCGGCCTTCGGGATCACGCCCTCCCGGCTCAGCTGCTGCACCCGGCGTTCGGAGAGATCGAGGAGCCGCGCGATCACGCCGATGGGTTGGGCCGCCGATGACATGAGATGATCCCAACGCTCCGATCAAAGCCATGATATTGCTGCGATTATACTGGATGCACCTGCGCGCCAGAGCGAAGCTGGTGACAGGACAACGACACACCTGACGGAGCCAAACCGATGACCCGCCTGAACCCGCAAACAACACCCCGCCACGAACTCCACGCCGAAAAGGCGCGGCGGAACCGGGAAGCGGCACTCGCAGCCTTCGTCGCAAAAAAGGCCGAGATCGACGCAATGCTCGCCCGCCTGCAGGCGCTGAGCGATGACCACTTCGGCTTCGACCCGGACGCCATCAACTGGGGCAGCGTCGGCTCCATCGCCAGCGTGGCCGAGGACCTCGGACAGATCACCGACTTCCTGTTCGGCGAGGGCGAACACGCCGAGTGACGAACCAATACCCCGGGTCGGCCCGCCGGTTGGCGGGCTTTGACCGGTAGTGGGCGGCGCATTCCGTGTCGCCCGATAGCCGGAGACCCGACATGACACAGATCCAGTTGTCCCAAGCCCAGACAGTCCTCCTGTCGACCGCCTGCGCGCGCGATGACGGCGCCATCTTTCCCGTGACAGCCAATATCAAGGGCGGCGCTGTTGGCAATGTCTGCAAGAGCCTCCTCAAGCAGGGCCTGATCGAGGAGGTCGCGGCCACCGATCTCGACTCCGTCTGGCGGCACGACGAGGAGCGCGGGCCGATCACATTGCAGGCCACATCGCTGGCTTACATCACGCTCGGGATCGCGGACGGCCAGAGTGACACCTCGCAGACCAAAGCTCTGACCCCGCCCAGCCAGCGCCGGAAAGGGACCAAGCAGGAAACCCTGATCGAGATGCTACAAGCAGAGGGCGGCGCGACCATCGAGGAGATCGCAAATGCGCTCGATTGGGCGCCGCATACAATTCGCGGGGCGATGTCCGGGACGCTGAAGAAACGGCTCGGGCTGCTCATCACCTCCGAGAAGATCGAAGCTCGGGGCCGAGTGTATTCGTTGCGCTCGGACCACACTGGTGGATGAAGTCTGCAACCGCCGGTTTCTGAGGCGAAGACGCCTGATACTAAGTACTCGAGGAGACTGTGAGTGGTTCCTCGACTGTTTTGCAAGTAAGGTTGATTACGTTCCCCAACTGAGTGCCGGGCCGGTCGAGCGCCGGCACTTTTTTCTTCCCCCCTGAGGAGCGACGAAGTCATTTGTGTAGGCCCGTCTTCGGAGGCCGACCTGGTTTTGGTGGAAAGCGCGTATGCCTTTCGGAAGAGGGAGAAACGGCTCGACCATCAGCGAGATTGCCGCGGCCCTGAAGTGGACACCATGTACCGCTCGTGCGGCGGCTTCTGCATGCTGAAGAAACGACTCGGCCCGGTCGTCAGCTCCGAGAAGGTCGAGAGCCGCGGCAGGGTCTATCTACTTGCCGAATCCGAAGAAGTCTGATCAACGCCAGCAACATAGAATGTCGGTCCAGACCAGGCTGCGTGAGCATTCCGCGAGGAACGCGATTGCTCGAAGCAGGTTCGGTGAGAAAGGTGGCAGGAAACCGATCATGAGGTCGGCAAACTGTATACTGTCACCTCATTTACCACCGCCCCTTGGACCGCGTTCGATGGGAATGGAGACAAACTCGACATGACAACTTGGTATGACATCACAACCGAAAGCTTTCGGTTTGCAACGGCCCGCTTTCAGCACGCACTGGAGACACAACAGGCTCTGCTTACCTGCAAAAAACCGGAAGACTTCATTCGGCTGCAATCCGAGTATTTTCAGAATGCTTTTGAGCAGTACTTGTCAGAGGCAGGCCGCTTTGCCGGAATGATGTCCAATTCGACGGCGCAAGCCCTGGGTAGTGCAAAATCCGCTTATTCGCGCTCTTACGACGATGTTCCTCTCTGATGCCTCTGTCGGCATCTTGAGCGAATACGGATCGCGGAATGCCTGAAGCACTGGGTGCAGCTGTCAATTCGCTCACCACAGCAAGAACCCTGTTGTCCATACCCTGATCGCCTCGAACAGGCGGCGCAGCGCTAAGGATCTCGCGATGCTGACGACCGTAAATATCCCGCCCATCGAAAGGTTCTGTGCCAAGGTGGTGTGCAAACCGAAGTGCGGAAAGATCAGGATTTGCGTGACGACAGCAATGCCATAGCCGATCACCACATTCGCTATGGCCTCAACCAGTGACATCAGGCGCGACTGTCGCTGCGCCGAGGGACTTGCGCAGGCGTCAGCCATTCCTAATTTCCCATTCATGCAAGACGACATGCTTTCCCCGACCGTCGCCCCAGAGATCATCGACGATCTCCGCTTTGACCCGCCACTCGCCGTGACCGGCAATGGCTGGGTGCTGGTGTCCGATCGGGTCATGGGCGGGGTCTCCAATGGCGCGGTGACCCGGGAAACCATCGCCGGCCGGGAGGCCATCCGCATGACCGGCGGTGTGAGCCTGGAGAACAATGGCGGCTTTCTCCAGGTCGCCCTTGATCTCGGCGAGGCAGGCGGTGTCGTGGATGCGAGTGCCTGGGACGGCATCCGGCTCGATGTGTTTGGCAACAACCAGACTTACAACCTGCATCTTCGGACGTCGGATATCCGCCGCCCGTGGGAGTCCTACCGCCAGGGCTTTCATGCCCGCCCCGAATGGACGACCGTGTTCCTGCCGTTCGGCAACTTTGCACCACATCGAACCGAGCGGCCACTGAACCTCAGCCGACTGCGGCGCGTGGGTCTTGTTGCCATTGGCCGGGAGTTCGAGGCGGACGTGGCGATTGCCGACATTCGCTTCTATGCCGCGTCTGACGCACCAGGCGGCTGAGCGGTCGAGATTTCGTCGAAGTTGCGCCCATCCCCATCCAACACGGCCTGTTTCCCGGTGAACTTCTGCCAACGCTGGACGGCCACATCGACATAGGCCGGGTTCAGCTCGATGCCGTAGCAGACGCGGCCCGTGGTTTCGGCTGCGATCAGCGTGGTGCCCGAACCCATGAAGGGCTCGTAGACCGCCTGACCCGGGCTTGAGTTGTTCAGGATCGGCCGACGCATGCATTCCACCGGCTTCTGGGTGCCATGAACGGTCTGTTCGTCCTGGTCCTTGCCCGAGATGTGCCAGAGCGTCGTCTGCTTTCGGTCGCCTGCCCAATGGCCCTTGCCGGATTTGCGGACGGCGTACCACGCCGGTTCATGCTGCCAGTGATAATCACCCCGGCTCAGGACCAACCGGTCCTTGGCCCAGATGATCTGCGACCGGATGGTGAAGCCGGCGAGTTCGAGGCTTTCCGCCACGGTCGCTGCGTGCAAGGCGCCATGCCAGACATAGGCGACATCGCCGGGGAACAGCGCCCAGGCCTCGCGCCAATCAGCGCGATCATCGTTCAGCACCTTGCCGGTGCGCCTGGTCTTCGCGGCGCCCGCCTGGTTGCGCCAGGACGGGTCATATTCCACACCGTATGGTGGATCTGTGCACATCAGGAGCGGCGAAACGCCGTTCAGCACCCGTTCGACATCCGTGGCGACCGTGCTGTCACCGCAAAGAAGCCGATGGTTGCCGAGGACCCAGAGATCTCCGGGGCGGCTGATGGGATCCTCCGGGGTTTCCGGGATCTCGTCTTCGCCCTCCTGCGGGCCGGTCCCTTCCTCAAGGCTCGACATCAGCCCGTTCAACTCGTCCTCGGTGAAGCCGGTCAGCCCGAGGTCGAAATCCGCCTCCAGCAAGTCGACCAGTTCGAGGTTCAAGAGGTCCTTGTCCCACTCGGCATTCTCGCTCGAGCGGTTGTCCATGATCCGGAACGCCCTGGCCTGGGCCTCGGTCAGACCCTTGGCGACATGTACCGGGGCTGTCTTGAACCCAAGCTTGCGCGCCGCTTCCAGTCGGGTGTGCCCGGCCAGAACGACCATCGCCTCGTCCACGACGATAGGCTGGCGCCAGCCAAATTCCTGGATCGAGGCGGCGACCGTGGCAATGGCCTGCTCGTTGCGCCGCGGATTGCGCGCATAGGGAATGATCTGCTCGAGCGGCAGGTCGACGACGTCCATGGGAATGTCCTTGGAGATGCCCGAAAGCGAAATGGGGTCCACACCCCGTTTCGGTTCAGGCGGGGGTTCTCAGGCCTTCAGGCCCTTGTTTTGTTGGCTTTGAGCGCAAAGCGAAACGAAACGGGTGTTTTCGGGGGCGTCACTGGGAAAGCGTCGCGCCTCGCCCGCCCGAATACAATCCCCGGCAGGAAGGACCCGTTCAATTTCAGTGGGTTAGTTGTCTCACGAAATCGTCTGGAGAACGGTTTGTGTGGTCAATTGCTCCCCGTTCGCCTTCTTCGAACCCCTCATTCGATCACACCCTCGTGTCTCACACGCTTCTTGCGAGTATGCCAAGTTTGTAGCCCTCAGAGTCGGGTTCTGTAACCCCTCTCGATGTCTCGCAAAAAAATGTCTCGCGCGACAGATTGGGGTTGACACGACGTGCGCCCACCAACCCGGCGATGAGCGAAAATACCTGCCGTAACGGCTCGCCTCATATGCAATCGGTCGCTTCAAGTCAGTCACGAAGAGGCGCCAGTTCGTCGATCGGCAGACCGGCGATGCAGAGGGCAACCGCAATGAAAAAGAGCACGCTGCCTGCCAGCACGAACACATGCCAGATGGTGTTGTGGAAAGGGAGCCGCTCGAACAGATAGAAGGCAACGCCACCCGTGTAGACGATCCCGCCGACAATCATCAGCCCCAGAACTGTCCCTGAAAGTGAGGCGAGCACCGAGCCACCAACGAAGACAACCGCCCAGCCCATCGCGAGATAGAGAGTGATTGCAAACCACCGAAATCGCCCGGGTGCGAACATCTTTAGGAATGAGCCAATGGCCGCCGAGCCCCAGAGACCTGCAAGAACCCCAGTCATTGGCGCACCCGACAAGAGCATGAACGGCGTGTAAGTGCCGGCAATCTTCAGATAGATTGCCGAGTGATCCAGACGCCGCAACAGGCCGTTCCATCTCACACTGTCGATCATGTTGTAGAGGGCAGAAAACGTTAGCATCAGGATCAGGGTTGTCCCATAGATCGAGGCTCCCAGGACGGCGGCAGACTCTGAGCGGTAGATTACCGTGAGCGTGATCAGAACCGGCACCGCGATCAGCGCCAGAGTGACCCCGACGATGTGAATAACGCCATCGCTGAGCCGCTCGGCGCGGGTATAGGCCGGACGGATATGTCCAAAATGTCTCATAAAAAACATCCTACGCCACGCATTTTCTGTGCGCCAATGAAAACCGATCACAACCCCCTGCAGACCAATCCGCAAGGCGCGCCGCCCCCTTTGGAGCTTTGACTCCATGATCCTTTGCGCTTGTTCAGTCACCGCGCCCCGCTAATCACGAACTCCATCGACCGCTTCTGCGGCACCCGTCTCCCGTTCAGTCGCCACACGATCACCGCGATGCCATACTGCCAGCGCCGGTTGGCAGTCGCGCGGCTGATGCCCAGTTCCCAGCAGATCGGCTTCCAGGGCTTTCGGTTCGCTCGGAGCCAGACGATCCGGGCGTCATCCTTCTCGAGCCAGCGCAGCCAGAGCAACGCCTCCTCGGCCTGAGTGATCTGGCGCGGGCTCGGTCGTGGCCGACGCATCTGCGGTTCCTGTCCGACCTGATCGGCGAAGCTGTGGAAATACTCGGGCCAGGCGTTGAAGTAGCCCTGCGGTTTCACAGCCGGCAACTGCGAAAAGACGTCAGCCGCCAGCTCCAACCGGTCCTGGACCATCGCGGTTGTCCAATCAGCCATTTTGACTCTCCTTCTGCCCCTGGCCGTAAAGTTTCTCACCGAGTTGTCGAACCAGCTCACGCTCGGGCCATGTCAGCCGATGATCGTCGACGGAAACCGCAAGGACACCTTGCTCCTTCCAGCCCTCACGTTTGACCTCATCCGGGCTGCGGCGGGTGCCGCCAAAGCCACGAGGAGCAAAACTCATGCGCTTCATGCCACACCTCCCTGCGTCTCGATGGCCCAGAGCAGCAGGGCGATGGCATCAGCCTCGTTGTCATCGGCCGGGCTGTAACCACGCGTGCGGGCGGCATCGATCATCGCCTGTTTGGGTGCGTTGCCCTTGCCGGTCGCGTGGCGCTTGATCGTGCCAACGGGAACGCCTTCGTAGGGCACGCCGCGCAATTCACCCCAGCAGGTCAGCGAGGCCATCAGCCCGCCATAGACATGGGCCGCATACGTGCCGGCATGGCGGCGGACCTCCTCGAACCAGATGGCCGCGATCGGGCCGGACAGCCGGTCCAGTTCCGTCAGCCAGTTAGTGAAACGTAGGTAGCGCATGCCGCCACCGTCGTAGCGACCGGGCTTGAAGCTCGCCGTGCCGCTGGTGATGAGACCGTCTGCGGACCGGAGCGCCCAGCCTGTCGTGGTGCCGAGATCGAGGGCAAGGATGGTGCGTGCCGGTTCGGACAGCGGCGGCGTTTTCTGGGTTGCGTCGGAGACCCGACGCAGCCTCACCCTTGACGAACTTGATCACACCTTTGGTGGTCAGGACGTTCAACCGATCACGAATGCTCGTCTGGCCGCTGAGGCCGCTCTGGTTCTCAAAGGACTGGGCAAACAAGGTCATCGTGTACATGCGGCCTGCGCGCGCTTCACGCTCCAGAATATCGGTGATGACTTCACCCTTGCGTTCGCGCTCGGCATCGTGCCGTGCCCCGAGTTCCGCCCGCACAAGCCGCTCGTTCATGGGATTGATTTCGACCCATTCTCCCTTGACCTTGTCGATCAGTTTCGGGTCCAGCGCCGGTCCGTTGCGCAGCTCGATCTCCAGCTTGCGCTGCGGACTGTCCTCATCGGGGCGGTGCAGGATGAGGCCAGAGGTATAGAACCCGCGCAGCGCGCTGGCGCCCGAGAGGGCCAGAAACGGGTCGTCCTTCACCTGCTGCTTCGAGAGTTTCTTGGTGTGGTGAACGAGGATCACCCCGCAGTCGGGGTTGATGTGATCGCGCAGAACCTCAACCCGATCTTTCAGGAAGAACATCATGGCGGTGTTATCGTTCTCGCCACCGCCGTCGGGGCCGCCGTCAAAGAGGTTCCGGATCGGGTCGATGCAGATGATGTCGACGGGTTCTGTGCGGAAGGCGCGCCGGATGGCTTCCGCCACGCGGATACTGCCCTCGGTGTCGAGGAGCATCTTCAGCTTCGGCGTGGCCACGAGATTGTCGCGCGCGGCGGCTAGGAGGTGCGGCGACAGGCTAATCTGCTGCATCCGTTCGCGCAGGTAATGATACTGGATCTCGGCCTGCAGGTAGAAGACCCTGAGCGGCCGGGGTGGCGTGAAGCCAAGAAACGGCTGCCCGGCGGCCATGTGTACGAGCCAGGAGATCAGGAGGTCACTCTTGCCCACCTTTGGCGCACCGCCCAGCACCAGGAGCCCACCAGGCGTCAGCACACGCGGCGCGATAATGTCGGCCGGCATTGGCGTGGTGTCATCCAGGAGCGCGCCCAGCGTGAAGGTGGGCATCTCGTTCGGTGCAGGGGCCGCGCTGTCGAGGCGGATGAGCGGGGGCCCATGCTTCTCGACATGGAGGGCCCAGAGCCGCTCGGACTCGCGCTTCAATCGTTCCACCGGCCATTGGGGGCGTAGCATGGCGGCGTTGTAGCCACAGATCGCTTCCCAGCCCTCATCCTTCGAGAGGCGACCGTCGTGGACCATGCGAATGAAATACCCAATGGCAGCCGAAGCGCCCTCGAACCGCGACCAGTCATCCTGACCGCCTTCGCGCACGGGCGTGACCAGCACGTCGTCGGTACGCGGCTTCTCCGGCGTTGCAAAATCCGGCGCAAGATTGATCCCCGGCGCGGGCGGCATGTCGGCGACGGCCTCGATGAACTCGCCCAGATCCCGTTCGAGGGTCGCGTGCAATTCGACGATCTGCACCTGGGTCTTGAGGTTGTTCTTGTAATAGACCGAGCCCGCCACCCGGATTGGCTGGTGGGCAGAGCGGAAGTGCAGGTCACCCCCCACCTTGGCCGCGATATCACCCCGCAGGCGCGTCACCCGCGCGATATCGCTGCCCTCGGCGGGTTCGGTGAGTTTCCACCAGACATGCGCCTTGCGCTGACCCTCGGGCGTGATGCCACCGCTTTCCACCACCATGGTAGGCGGCCCGAGGTGGCGCTCGAGATGGGCGCGCTTTGCGGCAATGTCGCCATTGTCGATATCGACCACCACGGCCTGCATCTGCAGCACCTCAGCGGCCTTGGCTTGCCCTGCGGCGGCGACCGTGCCGGGGATCACATAGACGGCCGCACCCTCGCGCGACGCCCAATGGGCAAAGGTCGCCATCTTCTCGGAGACAGCGCCGCTGGCCTCGATCCAGATGTTATGGGGGCGCCCATCGATGCCCTGGCCCTTGTCGATGAAACTCCGGACCGGGATCAGCCCGTCGCAATAACCGAAGACCACCTCCATGAATTGGGCGATCTGCTCGGGATCGGGCTCATCGCCGAACACATCCTCCACGGGTGCCGCATCGTTGAAGTCGCGCCATGGGTTGAAATGGATCAGGTTTTCCTTCGGCAGCTCAGCGCGGTCTTCGGGATCGTGGGTCATTGCGGCATCCTCGGGTGTCTCGGGTGTCTCGGGCGGCGGGGCCATTGGGACGTCGGTCATGTGGGCAGGCTCCAACAGCGCTCGGCCCAGGAGCAGAACCGGCATTCGAAGAAGTCGGGATTGGCCGCGACCCGTGGCAGCAACTCGCCCGCGTCGGTCGCCTGCAGGATCCGCACGCCCCGGTCGGACATGCGCTGCGCAAGATCGGCGTCGAAGGCGACCTGCTCATGGTGCAGTTCGGCCGTGTCCTTGTTGATCGCGGTGAAGAGCGCCGGGTTCGCGGAAATCCCCGGCACCTGCGCCTCCATGTAAGCCTGATAGACGGCGATCTGGGCGGCGTAGACCGGCTTCGATTTGGTCACACCGTCCTTGACGCAGGCGCGCCAGTTCTTGGCGTTCATGGTCTTGCATTCCCAGAGCGCGGGAACGGCGAGACCGAACCCCTCAGGCCCGGCGGCGATGATGCCATCGACATGACCGCGGATGCGCCCGCCTGCGACCGAGAAGCCAAACTGACAGCCTTCGGGGCGGTTGCCCTTGCGGGTGTAGAGATCGAACCCCGCCTGGCGAAGCCAGGCCACAGCGAGGTCCTCGAGCGCATGGTCGATCGCGAAGATGCGCAGCGACTTACCCGAGAAGTCCTTGCCGTCGTCCTTCGGCGTCGCCGTGAACTCGAACTGCAAAGCGCGCTCACAGGCATGACCAAGACGGGAACCCCCGAGATAGTCGCGGGGCGTTCGGGTAGCGTTTTCGGATGTCAGCGCATTATCGACGGCGTCGTTCACGCAGTCCGCGAAGCTGGGAGTGCGGTTGTAATTGAGGGTCAAAACGGCACCTCCTGAGATTTGGCGATGCGCGCCATTTCCGCGCCGTAACCCTCGAGAATTTCCTCAATCAGCGCCGTCACATCGGTCTCAGAGAGATCGCAAAGACGCTTCTGCCAGCCGATACCCTCCATGGTCTGGCCGAGGCGCTTCATCACCAGCGCGATCGCAAGCCGCTCTTCCTCGGTCATGCCGATCATGATCCGTCCTTTCTTGAAACGTGTGGCGTAGAACCCTTGGCAGGGCATGGAGCAGAACCAGCGGTAGTCCCGTGGGCGCCGCTTGTTGGGGCCGAAGAAGCCGAACCCCTGTGCCGGGCGCAGGCAGATCGCGCAGGGCTGAAACCGCGGATGCCAAAGGCGGAGGCGATCCGCGCAATCAGCAGCCAGCGGGGCTGTGGGCGTGGATGATGCGACATGGATCACGCGGCCTCCCGTACGGTGGGGCCCGCACTCAGGATCAACTCCCGGATCGCCCGCTTGTTGAACCCGAAGGTCATGAGCGCCGAGGCCTTGTAGCGGGTGAGGCCAAAGTCACTGCGCGCGGCGGGCGTGAGGTACTGCAGCTGCTTTTCGGTGGCGGGCTGGTTCAGCCAGCCGCGCGTCTTGAAGGCGCTTTCGTCGGTCTCGTGGGTGTTCAGCCAGTCGTCAGCCTGAGCGAGGCAAATGGCGCGTTCACCGACGCCGAGGAGATGGGGCGTCTCACCTTTGCCACCACCAACTGCATACCAGAGGCCCTCCATCCAGAAGATGCCACCCCAGGCCGTGAAGCCCGTGGCCATCAGCGCATCCTCGGACCCGAAGAGATCAACCCATTCGAAGCTCGAGCGCTTCAAGAGGTCGATTTCCGTCATGACGAAGCCAGACAATGCCCCGCCAAGTGCGCTCTCGCGGGTTTCAGCTTCATCCTCTTCGTCGACTAGCACTTCGCCGCAGATCGGACATTCCCGGCAGCCCAGCGGAATTTCGGCGTCGCACCCCGGGCAGGTCTTTGTCGGGGCGGCGCCGGTTCCAGCGCTGCCGTCGAGATCGACATCCTGTTCCAGCGTGCCATGGGTCAGGCTCGAGGTACCGAAGTCGAGAACGATGCAGTCGGTTTTCACAACGCCGGGGAACTCGGTGGGATCGACGGTCCGCAAGCCCCGGCCCACCATCTGGATCATGGTCGATTTGTAGGAACTGGGGCGCAGCAGCACGACGCAGGAGGTGGGCGGATGGTCCCAGCCTTCCGTGAGCACCGCCACGTTGGTGATGACGCGGATTTCGCCGCGGGCGAAGGCGGCAAGGATATTGCGCCGTTCCTCTCCGGGCAGATCGCCATGGATCAGGCCAGCGGGGATGCCGGCCGCATTGAAGGCTTCGGCCACATGGGCTGCATGCGCCACGGTCGAGCAGAACACGACTGTCGGGCGGCCTGCCGCCTTTTCTTGCCAGTGGCGGATCACCTCCTCGGTGATCGGCGCGCGGTCCATGATTTCGGCCACTTCCGCCATGTCGAAATCCGACACGGTCTTGCGCACGGCTTTGAGCTTGTCCTGCACGCCCACGTCGATGACAAAGGTGCGCGGCGGCACCAGGTGCCCGGAGGCAATCAACTCGCCAAGCCTGACCTGATCCGCGACATTGTCAAAGACCGCCCGCAGGCCCTTCCTGTCGCCCCGGTTTGGCGTGGCCGTCACCCCGAATATCCGGGCATCGGGATTGATATCGCGCACCCGGCCGATGACGCGCCGATAGCTGTCGGCCACCGCGTGATGGGCCTCATCGATGACCAGGAGGTCCAGCTTCGGCATGGCGGCGAGATTGCCCTCGCGCGCCAGTGTCGGCACCATGGCAAAGGTGACCTGACCGCCCCAGGACTTGGTCGTCGCGTCCAGCACCGAGGTTGTGATCGCGGGGTTCACCCGGCCGAACTTCTCACGGTTCTGCGCCGTCAGCTCATCGCGATGGGCCAGCACGCAGGCCTTGGCGTCACTGTTGCAGATGCTTTCGCCAGTGACCGCCGACAGCATGATCGTTTTGCCCGCCCCCGTCGGGGCGATGCCGAGCGTGTTGGCTCGGGTGGCGAGCGCAGCAAGGCTGCGCTCGACGAAGAGTTTCTGGCGGGGACGCAAGCGCATGGGGCTTGGCCTCACTCAGCCCAGCTCGGGCGGCCGGTAAATCCGGGCGCCGGCGCGTGTTGCGGCTGATGCGGCTGATGCGGCTGTGCCTGTTGCACGGGCACGCCATAGTTGGGCGTCGAGGGGGCATGACCCGGCTGGACGTGGGGCTGAGCATGGGAGGGGGCGGAGGCCATGGGGGCCGATCCCCCCATGATCCGGGCGTATTCCTTGTGATCGGGCGTCACCGCATTGCGGATCTCGTTCTTCTCGTCCCCATTGGTGTCGGTGCCGATATCGATCCGCGCGACAAATTCCAGACCATCGAGATCGGCAAAGCCGTTGATGCGCCGTGCCGCCTGCGCTTCGGGAGATTTGTCCTTGTCCGAGAGCCCACGCGACGAGTTCAGGATGCCCCGGATGAGGCTGCGCCCCATGTTGGCCCAGTCCGGGCCTTTCGGGCTGTAGAGCCCGATCATCGACCAGATCTTGCGCTTGGCATATTGACCTTCGAGCACGGTGTATTCGGCATCGAGGAACACCGCCCCGGTGCCACCGCGCTTCGCATAGCCGCCGGTCCAGCCCTGGGAGGCATCGTCAAATCCGCCCGGACGGATGGTCAGGCGCACCTTGGCCAGCGTGCCCTTCGGGATGACATTGGCATTCGACTGCGCGTCGTTGAAATCGTTCCAGAGAGACATGGCTCGGGTCCTTTCAGTTGGAGGAAGCGTTGGGGGTGTCCGCCGTCGCAGCGGGCGGCCTCGGAAGCTGGGGCGGCTGATAGGTCAGGCGGCGCTCGGCGGGCACAAGCGGGCCGCGGATCTTGTCCATCAGCTGGCCAAGGTGCGGCGGCTCGATCATATCGAGGCGGCCGGACCGGTCCTTGGCAGGGTAGCCCCAGGGGTTCAGGGTCTGGCACACGAAGCCGCGTTGCAGCTGATCACCGTCGCCCTTGATCTCGGCCATTGTAATGACCTGATCGACGATCCCCGGCAGTTCGAGACCGGTCTTGGAGCCATCGATCTGGGGGACGAAGACCTTGCGATTGAAGTCATCAAGCTTCTCGTCGAGGATGCCGACAAACCAGATGTTCTTGCCGCGGGTGTGCTGCAGATGCGTCAGCCACGCGATCATCTCGCGCCCATGCAGCCCATAGGCCCCGCGCACGTCAGGCTTGCCGGTTTTTTCCGAATGCGCCTCGGGCTGGCCCTTGCACCATTGAAAGCAGAGCCGCCCGGCCACGGTGATCGAGTCGATGAACACCGTGTCGTATCTGTTGAGCGCAGCAGGATCGCCGAACTTCTTGCAAACGGCGGCATAATGGGCGGCGCTGTACACCTGATCGTCGCGCAGCGCCGGGTTCGGCCCGCCGATGAACACCGCGAAGTCCCGGCATTCCGTCCAGGTGCGCGGCCGAATTGCGTCGATTGCCAGACCCTCGATGGCCAGATCACCGGCTTCGAGGTCGAAGAACAGCGTGGTGGAGTTCCGCAGTGTCCAGAGAAGGCTGGTTTTGCCAATCCCCGAGCGGCCAAAGATCACGCCCTTGATGCCGCGGGATTCCGCCATGCGCTGATCGGCGGTGATGATGGGGAGCGCGCCAGTCATGACTGCACCTCGCCGTTGGCGTCGGAAGTGCAGGCGGTACCAGTGACAGCGGTATATAGCGCATCGAGCCGGTCGGCTTCGGCGAGACATTCGCGGCCCTTGCGGCGCATGAACTGGCGCGCGTCATTGAGCAGATCGGGGTCTTCGATCAGGTCCGGGACCACGACGTATTCCTCCGCGCTTTCGACGAAGTAGGACTTCGAGCGCAGGTCGCTCACGAGAGGCGCAAAGGCATCGCAGCGGTCAGCGAAATCCGTCTGGGTCAGCCCATCACACCGGTTGCGCAGGATCCGTTTCACTTCGGAAATGATCCCGGTGCGCAGCATGCGCATCGCGCCTTCCGCCCGTGCCTGCGCGCAGGTCAGCGGGAAGGCCGCGCCCATGATGTCGTCGGCTATTTTCGGGGCATTGTTGCCGAGTTGGGAGGCCACCTCCCAGACGCGTTCGGCAAAGGCTGCTGACTGGCTGTCAAGCATCGAACCACTCCTTGATTTTGGTGAAAGCTTTCGACCCCGCCGCGATGGCAGCGATGTCGAGATGGTGAAACTGGCTGCCCTGGGCCTCGTTCATGCCCTCGCGGGCCAAGGCGAGCGTGTCGTCCGAGGCCCATTCGGCGAAGGCGCGGAACGTACCGGTGACATGCTGCCAGGCGGCCTGCTGCGGCGTCGGCGGGACATAGAGCGGGTTCCGGCGACTTGGTTTGCGCTCAGGGCGCATTCCCCGCATGGCAGCATCGACCACCATCTTGCGCAGCGCGGCCCGGCTCGGCTCTTCACCACGCTCGAGTTTTTCGTCGAGCGTGCGGCGCACGATGCCCGGATCAGCAACCTCTGCGTTCCTGATCAGCCGCGCTTCATGGATTTGATCGCGGCGGAGACCGAGGTCGGCGGCGGTTGCAGGTGCGTTGTCGGCGCCAACGCAGCTCCGAGACCGGCCCGCAACCTCGCCGCGGTCCTGGGCCGCATCATATTCATCGGCCAGTCGCCGCTTGGCGGCGGCTTCGATTTCCAGCGCGTCGGCCTGCGCGCGATGGGCGGCGGCGATCAGATCATCATGCGCAGACTTGGCGTTTTTCAAACGTGCGGCCCGTTTGGCGACATCGTAGGCAAGCCCGGCAGCTTCACGGGCTTCGAGCACCTCGGCAGCCGTCTTGGCGTTGGCCAGCATGGTTGCCGCCCGGTCAATCAGTCCGGGGAGATCCGGAACACTCGATGGAATGGGAGCAGGCGCGGTCATTTCGCGGCCTCACTCGGCTCGATCGTGACCTTGAGTGCACCGACCTTCACGGTACGCGCGGGCTCGAACCCGGTACGGATCGCATCCGGCCAGGCAGTGTATTTTCGCTCGGGCACCTTGAAGCTGATGTCGACATATTCGGTCGGGTCATCCCCGGCGGCGCGAATACGCTCGACCATGGCGGCGAGGCGATCCTGATCCCATTCGACCCGCTTCGGCAGATCCGCGACGATGGTGAAATCTCCATCATCGAAGCGGACAGTGCCTGTGTCCTTCGTCAAAGCCTGCCGTTCCGCGGCTGCGCGGGCGGCGTAGCGGACGGTCAGAGCGCTGTCGAACCGGGTCTTGGCCGTCTTTACAGCCTTCAGTTGCTCGTCGATCTCTCGCTGCAGCACCGCGAGCAATTCGACCGGAAGGTCAGCTATCTCGGTCGAACTCAGTGACAAGAGATCGTCCGCCGTAGGGGCATTCTCGGGAAAGGGCATGTACGAGTCTCCAGGGGTGGCAAACAGGGATTGAAAAGTGGACATCACGCAGCCTCCGGGTCCGGCAGAAGCAACCGCGACAGCGACGCCTCCGCGCTGCGGGACCGCCGGCGGGCGATGGCGAGATAGGCGAACCGATCCGGGCCGAGGCGCACCTGCACCAGGTGGACAAGACCGGCCTCGAAGGCCCGCAGCGCCATTTGCGCGAGATCACAGAGGCTACGACGCTCTGTCTCCGGCAGCAGCGAGATCACGGGTGTGACGTCGATGCCGAGAAAGCCCCGGTGATACTCGAGGCATTCCCCGGGGCCTGCCTGGCTGATCCAGGCACAGAAGGCGATGTCGCTGAGGCGTGGTTCGGACACGGGTCGCCCGATATGGCTCGGGGTTACCATCAGCATGCCCGCGCGACCCGATGGAACGGATCGGCAGGACCGGTCGCTCTGGCCGGATCGGCGGTCAGACGCCGCGGCGCCTGCTCCACTCGAGCGACGGCCTTGCTGATCGCGACGGCGCGCTGGAGCTGGCTCTGCTCGAAGGCCTCGATATCCGGCAGCCGGTACAGCACACGACCGCCGAGCTTCAGGAAGGCCGGTCCCAGGCCGGTGTAGCGCCAGCGTTCCAAAGTGCGGTGAGAAATTCCCCAGCGCCGGGCCAGCTCCTTCTGGTTCAGACAATGCTTCTGCGGCATCGATATCTCCTCTCGTTATGCTGAGAAGAGACTGCATCAGGACAGGGTAGGACGTCGGCGGACACGTGGCAGACAAACGCGATTTCTTTTCTCTGGCAAAAACAATGCGTGTCGGCCTGAAGAGGAGACGCGTCGCCCCCGTGTCCCCCCGGCGTCGCCCTTTACGTCTGCCCTGCAGCACACACCCGAATGGTCAAAACCTGCCGCACCACGAATCAAAAAGCCCGCCTCCTCGGCGGGCAAAGATAAATGGGACAGGCTTCAGAAAGGCGGTGCGCTCAGGCCGCCTGTCGGTGCAAGAGAGCCGGCTCCAAGCGATAACTGCCGCGGCCGTCATGCTCGACGATATCGCGCCATTCCGGTTGGCGCTTGAACAGATCGCCCATTTTCAATGAACTCGATCCAGCGGCGGTCAGAGCCACCTTTCCGCGCTGCCATGGCTTGCCGGACTGACCCGCTTCGAAAAGAAATGCCAGAACCCTGGCCTGGGTCGGAGTGAAGCGATAGGTTCGGCCTTGATAGGTGAAGTTTTCGAATAGCTTAGGAGTTTCTACCGGAGCCATCAGAGACGGCATCACCTCGGCTTCGAAGCGGTGCCGTTCCTCGGAGCGGATCAGCACATCGACCCGGTTCACCACCACGAATTCCTCATCGCGCAGCAGAGATGCATAGCCGTCGGGGCGAATTACGAAATGCGCAACCTCTACCCGACCATCCCGCAAGAGCGCGATCGCATCGCGCTTGTGGAGATCCACGAGCCCGTCATAGCGGAGGTGTTCATGTGGTATCGAGAACCAGTGCCCCTCGTCGGTGGACTCATACTCGCCCACCTCCACCCAGGAGCCGACGAGGCGGAACGAGAGCCCGAGCAGATCGTTCTCCACGACATAGCGGAGATCCGCTTCGGGGAATCGCCAGATCTCGACGAGTTCGTCGAGTGTGTAATATGCCTTCCGGATAAGCCCCATTCAGATTCCAATCGCGGCACTTTTGTTTGCCTTTTGTTCCTATCTTCTTGACAGAGTCGAGGCAATCCTATTTTGTCCTAATATTATCCACAGACTGCTGGGGACAGCATGACCGCACATCATACTCTCGCCGATCGTCTGCGTGCCCGGGCGCGGCAATTGGACATCACCCCGGCGCATCTCGCCGAGAAGGCCGGCGTGAACCGATCCTTCGTCTACGACATCCTGCGCGGGCGTTCGGCGCATCCCAGCCGGGAAAAACTCGCGACAATCTCCGAACTGCTGAGCGTCGATCTCGACTGGCTGCTGCTTGGGATCGGTGAAGTGGAAGGTGTCTCTCCCTTCATCGAAAACCCTGACCAGGCATTCGTGGCCATCGCCCATGCCGGTGCCCGCCCGTCCATGGGGGGCGGCGCGGTTGTCGACGAGTTCCAGGAAGACAGTGGTCGCGCCTATCATTTCCGGCGCTCCTGGATCAAGGAGAGCCTCAAGGCCAGCCCGTCGCAGCTGCGGATGATGCATGTCGAGGGCGACAGCATGGAACCGACGCTGCGCGATGGCGATACCGTGCTGGTCGACCTGACCCGGCGGACGCCAAACCCGCCCGGCATCTTCGTGCTGGACGACGGTGTGGGGCTCGTGGCCAAGCGGCTCGAACATGTGCCGAGCAGCGATCCGCCGGCAGTGCGGATCATCTCCGACAATCGGCTCTACAGCCCTTATGAGCGGTCCTCCGAGGAAGTTCACATCGTCGGGCGGATCAGGTGGTTCGCGCGGGAGATTTGAAGGGCGGGAAGCTGAGGCTACGTACAAGCCCGTTACTGGTGGCTCGGGTTCATAGTTGTGATACCCTTCCAAAATGCGTGTCTTTTCCTGCCTGTTGACCTTCCTTTTTGCGGTCCCGGTCGCTGCACAAGACGTCGACCTTGAACTGGTTTTGCTGGCCGATGCCTCCGGATCGATCTCAGAGGAAGAAATCCGGTTTCAGAGGCAGGGATATGCCGAGGCGTTGACCGATCCACGCGTTCTTTCCGCTATCGGCAACACCGCTTACGGCGCAATCGCCGTGACCTATGTTGAATGGGCGGCAAACACTGCGGTTGTTGTCGATTGGACCAGGATTGATGGTCCCGAAAGTGCACAGGCATTTGCGGACGCGTTGATTGCACCGCCGAGACAGGCTTATGGCCGCAATGCAATCGGTACGGCCCTGCTCGATGGAAAGCGGCTGATCGAACAAAACGCGTTCGACGGATGGCGCAAGGTCATCGATTTCTCGGGCGACAGCCCCAACAGCTTTTCCGGGCCCTCCATTCAGTCTGCACGCGACGCGGTGGTCGCGGCCGGGATCACGATCAACGGGTTGCCCATCCTTTGCAGGTTCTGCGACACGCCGGCCCGCTACCCGGACCTCGGCGCCATTTATGAGGAGCAGATCATCGGCGGCCTTGGCGCCTTTGTCGTGACCGCAACCAGCGAAGCCGATCTGGCCGAGTCCATTCGGCGGAAGCTGATCCTGGAGATATCGGGGGAACTCCCGTCCCATGACGTTGCAAGCAGGTAGGTGAACGGCTTCGCCCGAGGCCAAGGCAGATGATGCCCGGGAAGAAATCTCATCGGGGTAATGAGCGTTTCGACCAGACCCCAAGGCTTGCCACGGCTTTTAGCGCCGCCGCCAGAACCAGCGCGCATAGCATCAGTTTCGATAACGGTTCCATTGTTCCCTCGATCTGCACGGCGTGGATCACCGTCGACACCACGACCAGCAGGACAAGCGACGTATGACACATACGCCAGATGCGCGGCCGCAGGCGCAACCGGCGCCGGAGCACCGCCACCAGTGCCGCGGCCATCAGCGCCCACATCGCAATGACGCCCCACGCTGAAAACGGCGTCGGCGACCGGAACAGCAGAGCGTCAACCATGTCTGGTGGGCTGGTGATCCAGAGCCCAACCACGTGGAACGCAACAGTCGCGACAAGAAGCCCCCCGATCCATTGGTGGATGCGCCGACCCCGCATCATCGACAGGCCTGGCAGATACCCCGCCGCGAGGAGCGGCTGAACCAACATCAAGGCCATCGCGGCAATACCAGCAAAGCCGGCCGCAATGTAGATCGGCTGGCGCCAGGCGAGAAGCGGGCTGGTTGCAGCCAATGCCATCGGCAAGGCAATAACAAAGGCAAGCCCCGCCCAGGTCATGTTGTTTCGTGCGCGGCTCATCCGCTTGCCTGCCCCCAGATCAGACCGGCTGAAGCACGAAATGCGCCTCCAGGCTGATATCCTTCGCGCTCCGCATGACAGGGCGAAGGAAAACCGTCTCGTAGTCGCCGCTGTCATAGGCGAGATGGCCATGAGGTTGTCCGAATGCTGGTACGATCTGCGGCATCTCCAGACGAAACACGCCGTTTGCATCCGTCAGGGTGGCGCCATGGCTATGCCAGTCGCGCTCGTGGCCCTCGGTCGTGTGTGCCCAGATCTGGATCCGCTGTCCGGCGAGCGGCATCCCGTCACCGGCGCGACGCACCGTTCCCGACATCCAGAAACCGCCACCTCCGATCCGCTCCACGATCGGAGCGCCGGGACGGTAATTGTTGGACCCACCCCGCATCGATGTCGTGGGGGCCAGACCTTTCGCCGTGGCGGGCACAAGTAAACCGGAAGCTGCGGTCACCAGGCCGGCACCGAAAGTGGCCAGCAACGTACGGCGGTTCAACAGTTTCGTTATCATCTGCCTTTTCCCGTCACACTACCGGCGGCTCGGCTGATTTCTGACGACCAAGCGCGCCTCTTTCAGAATTGTAGCGCGATTTGCGTCCGTTCCAAACCGTCAGAAGCCGCGTGTACGGCGATTTTCTGCTCGCAATTCTAATGATACCGCAGGACTGCGCTGGGTTACGTTAAGCTCTTGTTTTGTATTGTTAACGGCGAACGTTTCGATAGCGTTTTCCCATGCGAAACACGATCAACACATCGCGACTGGGGTCAAACCCACTGCCGCCCGACCGGATGACGCCAACCGAACGCCGCGCCGAGCTGTGCCGCATCTTGGCGTTGGGCCTGGTCCGGTTGCACGTCCGGCAGTCAAGCGGACAATCTGCAGGTATCGGAGACATTTCGCTACACAACTCAGCCGACCAGAGCGGTCATGCAACCACCGAGAACCGGAGAACCGCATGACTAATCACGATCCCATCCCCGCGCGCCTGGCCGCCCTGAAGACGGCAAAAACATCCGAGTTGAAGGCGCAATGGCGCGACCTGTTCGACAGCGAACCGCCGCCGTTCAACCGGCGCTACCTCGAGAGCCGCCTGGCCTATCGCATCCAGGAACTGACCTATGGCGGGTTGAAGCCTGAGACCGTTCGGCGGTTGGAACGCCTCGGGGAGGAGCTCGACGGCGGTGATCGCAAGAAGAGCAGGATGCGCGCGGACTTGATACCGATCACAGGCACTCGACTGATCCGCGAGTGGCAGGGCGTCGAGTATGTGGCAACTGTCACCGCTGACGGCTTCGAATGGCAGGGGCGGCCCTACAAGTCGCTGTCCGCCATCGCCCGCGCCATCACCGGCACCCGCTGGAACGGCTGGGTCTTCTTTGGCCTGAAAAACCACCGGAGGGGCGCATGACCAAGCCGATTATCCGGAAACTGCGCTGCGCAATCTACACGCGCAAATCCTCCGAGGAAGGGCTCGAGCAAGAGTTCAATTCGCTCCACGCCCAACGAGAGGCCTGCGAGGCCTATATCGCGAGCCAGCGCTCCGAGGGCTGGGTGCTGGTCCGCGATCAATACGACGACGGGGGCATTTCCGGCGGCACGCTGGAGCGGCCCGGTATCAAGCGTCTGATGGAAGATATCGAGGATGGGCTCGTCGACGTGGTCGTGGTCTACAAGATCGACCGCCTCAGCCGCTCGCTGGCGGATTTCGCAAAGCTTGTCGAGGTGTTCGACAGGAATGGGGTCACCTTCGTTTCGGTGACCCAGTCCTTCAATACGACCACATCGATGGGGCGGCTGACGCTGAACATCCTGCTCAGCTTCGCCCAGTTCGAACGCGAGGTCACGGCCGAGCGCATTCGCGACAAGGTCGCCGCCAGCCGCAAGAAGGGCATGTGGATGGGCGGCGTGCCGCCCTACGGCTATTGCGTCGAGAACCGGAAGCTGGTGGTCGACGACGAGCACGCGGCGCATGTTCGCTGGATCTTCGACCGGTTCCTCGAGATCGGCTCGGGCACGGAACTGGCGCGCGAGGTCGCGAAGCGCGGTATCCGCACGCCCAAGGGCAACCGGATCGACAAGAAGTACCTATACCGGATGCTGAACAACCGCGCCTACATCGGCGAGGCGGTCCACAAGGGCGACAGCTATCCCGGCGAGCACGACGCCATCATCGATCCCGAGATTTGGGTCCGCGTCCACGCCATCCTGCAGGAGAGCCCCCGCAAGCGCGCCGCCCGCACCCGCGCCGAGACGCCCGCGCTGCTGAAGGGCCTGCTGTTCGGACCCGACGGCGCGGCATTCTCGCCGACCCACACCCGCAAGGGCGCCAGGCTCTACCGATACTATGTCAGCCAGACGGTGCTGAAACATGGCGCCGGGTCGTGTCCGGTCGGCCGCGTGCCCGCTGGCGAGATCGAGGCGGCCGTCATAGACCAGCTGCGCGCCGTGTTCCGACAGCCAGAGATCGTTGCGGGCACATGGAAAGCCGCGCGCGCCCACGCCAACGACATCAGCGAGGCCGACGCTCGCAGCGCCCTGCAGCAACTCGACCCGCTGTGGGACGAACTGTTCCCAGCCGAGCAGGCGCGCATTGTGGCCCTATCGGTCGAACGGGTCGAGATCGGCAGCAGCGGTCTCAAGGTCCGCCTGCGCATAGACGGGCTGGCGGCACTGGCGCGCGAAATCACCGCCGATGTAGGTGCAGTCGCATGATCCGCGCCACGCCCATCCCCGACACAGTCACCATCCATGTCCCGTTCCGCGTCGTGAAGCGCGGCGGGCGGAAGGAGATGCAGCTGCCAGACGGCTCTGCCCAGCCGCGCCGAACCGACAACACGCTGGTCAAGGCTCTTGCGCGCGCGTTCCGCTGGAAGCGAATGCTGGAGTCGGGTGAGTTCGCCACCATCGCCGAGCTGGCCGAGCGTGAGGGAATCGCGCCGTCCTATATGACCCGGGTAATGCGGCTCACTCTGCTCGCGCCCGACATTGTCGACGCGATCTTGGACGGGAAGCAGGGGCCAGAGGCGACGCTGGCCCAGGTGCTGGAGCCATTCCCGGGGGATTGGAGCGCTCAGCCGGAGTACTTTGGGCATATCGCTTGAAGCAGTCGTTCGTGAACGGTGCGGCGAATGGCTGGAGCGAGCCCATTCCTGAAGCCAAGCAACGCTGGTGTTCGCAGGTGCAGCAACCCACATGGCCGACCTCGTGATATGCACCGCAGCAAATAACCCGTCGTTGCGCGCAAGTGCGGCTCATTGTACTGTTCAGTCTGAGGAGTTGGATCCATGCGGTGGATTGGTGCCATCCTTGGCATGTTATTTTTGATTTTTGGGCCCGCTCAAGCGGGTCCGTTGTTCGACGCCGCAAAACAGGGAGATGCTCTGACAGTTAAGGCTCTGTTGGAAAGCGGTGCCTCGGTCGATGAGCGCGGGCCGAACAAGGCTACGCCTTTGATAGCCGCATCATTAGAGGGGCACACCGATACGGTAGCGGCTCTCATCAAGGCAGGGGCTGACGTGATGGCGCGAAACCGCAGCGGCTTCACAGCACTTCATGCAGCAGCCTTTAGCGGACATGTTGAGACAGCGCGACTGCTTCTTGCCAGTGGGGCAGATGTGAATGGGCGCATCAATAGGGCCGAAAAATCACCCATCTTCATGGCGGCTGATGAGGGCCATATCGAGATGATAAAGCTTTTGCTCGATCATAATGCGGACATCGTGACCCTCGACAACGATGGCTTTTCAGTTCTGATCCGAACGATGTTCCGTAAGCATTATGATATCGTGGGTCTGCTCAAGCAAAACGGAGCCACATGCCCCCCGCAAGACGCCTTCGGTCCGGAATTTCGTCGTCTGTGCATGGAGGCAGGCACATACGGGAAGGTCAAAATATGAGCTTTCGACTTCTGATGAGTGGCCTGTTTTTAGTAGGCATGAGTATTGCCGCGCTGGCCGATGAGCCCATCAATACTGGACCCTTCGGCGACGTTGCGATCAAGGGCTATGACACCGTTGCCTATTTCACGGAAAACCGTGCCGTTAAAGGATCAAGTGACTTCGCTTATGAGTGGCTCGGCACGCCATGGCACTTCAATAGCGCCAAGAATCGCGACCTCTTCAAGTCTGACCCAGCCAAATACGCGCCGCAATACGGTGGATATTGCGCTTTGGGTGTCGGGCTTGGAGCCAATGCGTCCGAAAACATCGACCCCGTAAATTCGTGGCGGATCATAGATGGTAAGCTTTACTTCATATCGGACCCAACCGGTGCAGAAATGCTCGACCATCCAGAGGGGGAAGCGGTGCTCGCCAAGGCGGATGCGAACTGGGAAAGCACCAAGCCGCTGGCGACTAAGGATTACTCCAACTGACGCGCACCGTGGTTGCGGATCACCCGCCCGGGCCGAAGTGAAACAGAATATGAGCGTTGACGTAACTATAGGGGAGGGCCGCCCCAGATGGTTCTTCGGCTTGTTTGTAGATCGGGCCACAAGCCGGGCGGCCAAGTGCGAGACCAGGTTGTTGGATGCATAAGGTGTCGTCCTTTACATAGGCCGATCCAGTAATAAACATAGTAGATGTTCGCATCGCCACGCTTCCGTTGTCTGATATCTGCATCAAGCCAGGGCCGCGACCTTCGAAATTTCCCTGCCACACACTCCCATCGATAAGGGCGGCAACTTCGTCCGCAGACAGTCTTTCGCGCGCACCAGGTTGAAAACCGAAGGTCCATTCTTGCACGCCAGCGTGCAACATTGCACCAATGATCCGATCGAGCTCCTCCTGACGCTGAAAATGCGCAAAAATGACCCTGTATAGTTGCGCCGAAGTATGCGGCGCAAATCTGGCGACCTCTTCTGCAGTTGCTTGCGCCTTCTGCATCTGGTCGGCCGCTGCATAGGCGGCGGCGAGGATATTGAAGTAATCCTCAATGCCTTGAGAACTGTCCTTTATTTCTTCAAGGATTTCGACAGCCCGTTGTGGATGCCCTGCAAGTATATAAGACAAGCTTGCGATCTGCCGCGCATAGCCCGGCAACAGCGGGTTGAGACGCAGCGCCTTTTCGAAATTCTCGATTGCGTCTTCATGGCGCCCGTAGAATGTCTGCGCAAAGCTCAGTGCAAGATAGGCCGAAGCTTCACCGGGAGCCTTCTCGACGGAAAGCCGCGCGGAGCGCATCGCTTCTTCATATCGTCGATCCACAGTTTGCAGTTCGCTCAACACGGCAAAAGGCATCGCAGCATCGGGATCAATTGCTAAGGCACGTCCGGCATGTTCGTAGGCGCGTTTCCGAGCGACCGGAAACGGCAGCACATCGTCGTAATTTCGGCGCATAACCAATGCCTCGGTACGCGCCTGTGATGCGAAAGCAAGTGCAAAGTTCGGATCGATTGCGGTCGCGTCCGAATAGAGACCTAACGCCTCGCGCAGCCTCGGCCGAAAGCCGCTGCGTGCGGCCTCTTCCGCCCTGAGGAACAAGTCGTATGCTTCCAGGTCTGTGGTTGGGAGACGCTCGATACGCTCCCGCTCGAAAACACTGACATCCACACCTAGTTGGTCGATGATCTCGTTTATTAGGCTGACTTCAATAGAGAAAATCTCGGCTTCGTCTCGCTCCAACCGTTCGGCCCAAAGCGTTTGCCCGCTGTTCACATCTGTCAGCCGTGCGTTGACCAGCAGCCGTGCCCCTACTTTTCGAACGCTGCCTTCGAGAACGTAGCGGACACCCAACTCGCGGCCAACGGCTCTGCTGTCAATTGTCCGGTCTCGGTAGGAAAACGCCGTATTACTGCCGATCACCATCAACCCCGCCACTTTCGAGAAATCGGTGATCAGGTCGTCCGTGAGGCCATCGGCGAGGTAACGCTCCGCTTCTGGCAGACCCAGGTTTTCAAAGGGCAAAACGATGATAGAGGGACGCGCGTCCTCTGCTGCTATCATTTCACCCTTCGCGCCGCTGAACAGGTCCATTAGGTCTTCGCGCAGAACAAAAGCGGCGCTTGGAAGAATAGCAATCACGGCCATCGCCGTGACAGCGAAGCGAACATTCAAGCGAGACCAGATCGGGTCTGTTTGGCCATTCGGGTCCGCCATCCGGAAGACGACAAGAGGCTCAGGTATGTTTTTGACCCGGTGGACACCTGCAGGCTCGAATGGTCTGCTGACCTTGCCGCGCGTATTTTCGTATACTTGGCGCGAGATGCAAATGCCTCCCGGCCTCGCAAGGGGCTCTAGGCGCGCGGCGACATTGACGCCGTCTCCGTAAATGTCGTCACCATCGATAATCAGATCGCCCAGATTGATACCGATCCGCAACTCGATTTGCTCGCCGGGATCAGTGGTGGCGTTTTTGTTGGAAACTGCCTCCTGTATCTGGATTGCGGCTTCTACAGCATCGACGACACTTGCAAATTCGGCCAGTAGCCCGTCGCCGACTAGCTTGACGACCCGTCCGCTCTTTTCCTCTATCAAACGAGTTATGATGTCTTGGCGCAAAGCGGTCAAACGTTCGAAGGTGCCCACCTCATCCTCAGCCATCATACGGCTGAAACCAACCACGTCTGCGGCAAATATGGCGGCAAGCCTGCGTTCCAAGGTCTGCCCCTCTCCTTCGAAATTGCGGGCGGTACTGCATAGCGTAACACTGAAGAAACGTGACGAAAACTGCTCTCACTTGAAATGTTTAGTTATGCCGCCGCGCGTCATTAGACGGTCCGATCGAGCAACCATTCTAATTGTCGCTGCATCAGCATAAGGCCGCAAAGTCCGCATAGTGTGAGTTCGGACATCGCAAAACGAACGGCAGCTTCACGTGAAGAACCTGTTCCGTCTTGCTTGGATGCCGCAATCACAAACGCGGCTCCGAGTACTGGCGAACATTCGATTTCTGTTCCATCTCGGCGAGCGCCACTGAGGTCGAAGTGTTCAGCTTGAGTCTTCGAAAAATTATGTAATCCCATAGTCTTACAAGAAATTCACCAAATCGATGCAGTCATCAGGTTCAGAGAATTTGGGTCTGAGAGAACGGTTTCCGGCCTATTTCAGCAGATCGAGGTGAATAGCCCATTCGCTATAACCCTCAAAAACAAAAAGAAATTCTGGCGACTCCTGAAAGCGGAGAAACATTTCGCGGGGGCAAGTGGCGGGGAGACAGGGATTCGAACCCTGGGATGGCTCTCACCATCAACGGTTTTCAAGACCGCCGCATTCGACCACTCTGCCACCTCCCCGGTCGCATTCCCTCTATGCGTTCGCCCCGGACGAGGCAAGAGGCCAGCCGGGAAAACTTGCCGAAGCCCGTGCAGCAGGCTTTCAAAGGGCGGGTCTGCGCGTTATGATCCGCCCGAAACCGGGCCGCGGCGCCCGCAGCAGCGTAATGACCGGACAACCGGCAAAGGGGCCGCACAGGCCCCGATACAGGCAAGGAAACGATCGATATGCACCGCAAGACGCCATTGTCCAGCCCACTGACCCGGTTGTCGGCCGTGGGCCTCAGCCTGTTGCTGCTTGCCGGGTGCGAAGAAGGTGCGAACCTGTCCTTTCTTCAACCCAAGGACAAGGACGCCGCCACCAGCGCCGAGACCCGCAGCACCAAACTGGTCGAACGCGATGTCGAGGCGCCCGAGGTGTTCCAGGTGACAGAGGCCGGTCTGTGGGACGGGCGGCCCTCGCTGGGTGGTGTCTGGGTGGCGCATCCCGACGTCAAGGAACCCGAGCGTGTCATCATTCGCAACGCCACCAACGACAAGTTCGTGATCGGCGCCCTGTTCCGGCGCGAGCGCGACATTCCCGGCCCGCGCATTCAGGCCTCGTCCGATGCCGCTGCCGCGCTGGGCATGCTGGCCGGTGCACCGGTGGAACTGAACGTGACCGCGCTGCGCCGCGAAGAAGTTCAGGAGGAGCCGCCGCTCGAAGAGACGCTGGCCGAGGCCGACGCGGTCGAACCGCTGCCCGAGGTGGCTGAAACCACGCTTGATCCGGTTGCCGGTGCCGCCGCAGCGATCGAGGCCGCCGCGCCCAGCCCGGCCCCGGCGGCAGCCCCCGCCCCCGCCGCACCGCCCAAACCGAAACCGCAGACCTCGTCGCTGGACAAGCCCTATATCCAGATCGGCATCTTCAGCGTCGAGGCAAATGCCAAACGCGCCGCCGACCAGATGCGCGCCGCAGGCATGGTGCCGACGATCCGGCAAGAGGCCACCAGCGGCAAGAGTTTCTGGCGGGTCGTGGTTGGCCCGGCGCAGTCGAAATCCGAACGCACGGCGCTGCTGAAACAGGTTCAGGGCACCGGTTTTTCGGACGCTTATGCAGTGAAGAACTAAGACGGGAGGGTATCCCAGTGCCGACTTTCATCCGCTCCGCCCTGCTGGCCCTGGGCCTGGCGCTCGCCGCCCTGCCCGCGCTGGCCTATGACACCTCGGCGCGCGCCGCCTATGTGCTGGATCAGAGCACCGGCACCGTCCTGCTCAACAAGAACGCCGACGAGGCGCTGCCGCCTGCGTCGATGTCGAAGCTGATGACGCTCTACGTCACCTTCGAGGCGCTGCGCGACGGACGGCTGACGCTGGACGAGCGGTTGCCGGTCTCGCAGCACGCAATGAGCTATGGCGGCTCGACCATGTTCCTCAACACCACCGACCGGGTACGGGTCGAGGACCTGCTGCGCGGCATCATCGTGCTCAGCGGCAACGACGCCTGCGCGGTGATCGCCGAGGCGCTCAGCCCCGATGGCACCGAGGCCGGGTTTGCCCGCTTCATGACCAAGCGCGCCGAGCAACTGGGCATGACCCGCTCGACATTCGCCAATTCCAACGGCTGGCCGGCGGCGGGACATCTGATGTCGGTGCATGATCTGGCGGTGCTGGCCAACCGGCTGATCACCGATTTTCCCGAGTATTATCCGCTGTTTGCCGAAACGGAATTCGCCTTTGACGGCCGCGCGCCATCGAATGTCCGCAACCGCAACCCGCTGCTCAAGCTCGATATCGGGGCAGACGGGCTCAAGACCGGGCACACCGCCGAGGCGGGCTATGGTCTGGTGGGCTCGGCCCGGCAGGGCGATCGCAGGGTGATTTTCGTGCTCACCGGCCTCGAGAGCGAAGCCCGCCGCGCAGAGGAGGCCGAAGCGATCGTGAACTGGTCCTTTCGCCACTTTGCCACCAAAACCGTTGCCCGCGCCGACGACCCGGTCGCCCGCGCCGAGGTCTGGATGGGAGCAAAACAATCGGTAGGACTGGTTCCGGCCGAGGATCTGAACCTGCTGCTGCCAGTTCTGTCCGACACCAAGGTCGCAGCCGAAGTGGTCTATGACGGTCCGATCAACGCGCCCATTGCCAAAGGCCAGCAACTGGCCGAGCTGGTGATCAAGCCCGACGACCTGCCCGAAATCCGCCGCCCTCTGGTTGCGGCCGAGGCGGTGCCGGCGGGTGGCTTTGTGGTGCGGATCAAGACCGCCGCCAACCTGCTGCTGCGCCAGCTCAACGCCGGACCGGCGGAGGCGATGTGAGCGGCACGGGGCTGTTCCTGACCTTCGAAGGCATCGACGGATCGGGCAAATCCACCCAGGCGCGGCTGCTGGCCGAAACCCTGCGCGCGGCGGGTCATGACGTGGTGCTGACGCGCGAGCCGGGCGGCTCGCCCGGGGCCGAGGAAATCCGCCGTCTGGTGCTTGAAGGCGATCCAGACCGCTGGTCGGCGGAAACCGAGATCCTGCTCTTTACCGCCGCGCGGCGCGACCATCTGGAACGCACCATCGAACCGGCGCTGGCCGCGGGCCGCGTGGTGATCTGCGACCGTTTCGCCGACAGCACCCGCATGTATCAGGGCCTGTCGCGCGGCGATCTGCGGCAGCTGGTCGATCAGTTGCACGCGCTGATGATCGGGCGCGAGCCGGACCTGACGCTGCTGATCGACATGGTTCCCGAAACCGGCCTGAGCCGCGCCAAGGGCCGACAGGGCAGCGAGGAACGGTTCGAGGATTTCGGTCCCGAGCTGCAACAGCGCATGCGCGCCGGGTTTCTCGACCTGGCGCGGGAATATGACCATCGGTTCCGCATCGTCGACGGCAATCGCGACATGGACAGCGTGGCGGCGGATGTGACCGAAATCGCGCTGCGCCACCTGAACCCAGCCCAATGAGCGACGACCTCCCCACCCCGGACCAGGCGCCCGGTGCACCGCATCCGCGCGAGACGCCCCGCCTGTTTGGCCAGGACGCCGCGGAACGGGCCTTTCTCTCCGCCTATGGCTCGGACCGGCTGCATCACGGCTGGCTGCTGACCGGGCCCGAGGGGGTGGGCAAGGCTACGCTGGCCTGGCGCATCGCACGCTTTCTGCTGGCCACGCCGCCACAGTCCGACGATGGCCTGTTCGGCGCTCCCCCGCCGCCACAGTCGCTTGACATCGACCCCGAACACCCGGTCGCGCGCCGGATGCAGGCCGGGGCCGAACCCGGGCTGGCCGTGATCACCCGCTCGATCAACGACCAAGGGCGCTTGCGCTCCGAGATCGTGGTCGAGGATATCCGCAAGCTGGGCCGCTTCTTTGGTCTCAGCTCGGCCGATGGCGGGCGTCGCGTGGTGATTGTGGACAGCGCCGACGAGATGAACACCAGCGCCGCCAACGCGCTGTTGAAGATGCTCGAGGAGCCGCCTGCGCGAACGACGCTCTTGCTGGTCTCGCACCAGCCCTCGCGCCTGTTGCCGACCATCCGCTCGCGCTGTCGCACCCTGCGCCTGACACCGCTGTCACCCGCCGACATGCAGGCGGCACTGGAACAGGCGGGCGCCGGGACCGAGGCGATGCCGGAGCATCTGGCCGCGCTCGCCTCGGGCTCGGTCGGGCGGGCGCTGCGACTGTTGAACCTAGACGGTCTGGCCCTCTATGCCGAGTTGATCGCGCTTCTGGACACGATGCCCCGGCTCGACCGCCCCCGCGCGCTGGCGCTGGCCGAGGCTGCGGCTGGGCGCGGCGCGACCGAACGGTTCGATCTTCTGCTGGGCCTTGTCGACATTGCCTTGGCCCGACTAGCACGTACCGGCGCCACCGGCACGCCCCCCCAGCCCGAGGCCGCGATGGGAGAGGCGCAGGTTCTCTCTCGCCTCGCCTCCGACCCTGACAGCGGCCGCCGCTGGGCCGACGTGGCGGCCACCATCTCGGCCCGGGCCCGTCACGGGCAGGCGGTGAACCTTGACCCCGCAGCGCTTGTCCTAGATACGGTGTTCAAGATGCAGGATACCGCCAGCTGGGGCCGATGAGCACGACCGACACCACACCCGAGATCACCGACAGCCATTGCCACCTCGACTTCCCCGATTTCGAGGGGCAGCTGTACGAGATCGTGGCCCGCGCCGCGCGGGCCGGCGTCACCCGGATGGTGACGATCTGCACCCGGCTGAAGAACGAACCCGCCGTGCGCGCCATCGCCGAGGCGCATGCGCCCGTCTTCTATGCCGCTGGCACCCACCCGATGAGCGCCGCCGAGGAACCCATGGCGACGGTCGAGGAACTGGTAGCGCTGGCCCGGCACCCGAAATTCGTCGGCATCGGCGAGACCGGGCTCGACTATCACTACACCGCCGACAGCGCCGAGGTGCAGCAGCGCTCGCTGCGCATTCACATCCGCGCGGCGCAGGAAACCGGCCTGCCGCTGATCATCCACGCCCGCGCCGCCGATGACGACATGGCCCGCATCCTGGCCGAGGAGTACCAGCGCGCGCCCTATTCCTGCGTGATGCACTGTTTCTCCTCCTCGCCCGCGCTGGCGCGGGCCGCCCTTGATCTGGGCTTCTACCTGTCGATGTCGGGCATCGCCGCATTCCCCAAAAGCCAGGATCTGCGCGATATCTTCGCCGCAGCGCCACTCGACCGTATCCTGGTCGAGACCGACGCCCCCTATCTGGCACCGCCTCCGCATCGGGGTCGGCGCAACGAGCCCGCCTACACTGCCCATACCGCACGGGTCGGGGCCGAGCTGTTCGGGCTGGATTACGCCGAATTCGCCGCCCGCACGCAGGCCAATTTCGACCGGCTGTTCACCAAGGCCGCCCGCTTCAAGGCCGCCGCATGAGCGGCGAGCTGCGCTTTACCATCCTGGGCTGCGGCTCGTCCGGGGGGGTGCCGCGCCTAGGCGGGCATTGGGGCGACTGCGACCCCGAGAACCCGCGCAACACCCGCCGCCGCTGCTCGATGCTGGTCGAGCGTGAAAGCGAGGCAGGTGTGACAACCGTACTGATCGACACCACGCCCGACATGCGCAGCCAGCTGCTGGATACCGGCACCGGTCGGCTTGACGCGGTGGTCTATACCCATTCCCATGCCGATCATGTGCACGGGATCGACGATCTGCGCATGATCGTGTTCAACATGCGCGCCCGCATCCCGGTCTGGGCCGATGGCGACACCCAGAACGCGCTGTTGTCGCGCTTCGGCTATGCCTTTGTGCAGCCCGATGGCTCGCCCTATCCGCCCATCCTGAAGATGAAGACCATCTCGGGCCCGTTCGAGATCGACGGCCCCGGTGGACCGATCGACTTTCGCCCGTTCCGGGTCGGCCATGGTTCGATCGACAGCCTGGGCTTTCGCATCCACGATCTGGCCTATCTGCCGGACGTGGCCGAGATCTATGACGAGGCCTGGGCCGAGTTGCAGGATCTCGATTGCTGGGTGCTGGACGCGCTGCGCCGGACCCCGCACCCGACGCATGCGCATCTGGACAAGTCACTGGACTGGATCGCACGCGCCGCGCCGCGCCGGGCGGTGCTGACCAACATGCATATCGATCTCGACCACGACACCGTGGCCGCCGAAACCCCCGATCACATCACCCCCGCCTATGACGGGATGGTGATCCGTTACGCGCTCTGAGGTCGCTCTGTCTGCGCGTCGCCATATGCTCCCGGCCCCGCAACAGGGGGCCGGCTGAACCATGTTTCAAGCGCTGATAGATGTTGTTCTGCCGGTTTTTCTGGTGATCGGCGCGGGATATGGCACAACGCTGGCGGGCTATTTCAAGCCTGAGCATATCGACGGGGTGATGCGGTTCACCCAGGGCTTCGCCATCCCCTGCCTGCTGTTTCGCGCCATTGCCAATCTGGATCTGAACGCGGGCTTTGACCCGGCCCTGCTGGCCAGTTTCTACATGGCGGCGTTCTTGTGTTTCGCCGCTGGCCTGCTGGGCGCGCGGTTCCTCTTTAACCGCGATTGGGAGGACAGCGTCGCCATCGGCTTTTGCTGCCTGTTTTCCAACTCGGTCCTCTTGGGCCTGGCCATCACCGAGCGCGCCTATGGCCCCGAGAACCTGGTCGGCAACTATGCCATCATCGCCATCCACTCACCCTTTTGCTATGCGCTGGGCATCACCACGATGGAGGTGATCCGCAATCGCGGGCGCGGCGGGCGCAAGATGGTGACCTCGGTCCTGAACGCCATGTTCCGCAACGTGCTGATCCTGGGGATCGCACTGGGCTTTGTCGTCAATCTCACCGGTATCTCGCTGCCCCAGATCGCAGATGACGCGCTGTCGCTGATCATCCGCGCGGCGCTGCCGGGGGCGCTGTTTGCGCTGGGAGGTGTGCTGGTACAGTACCGGCCCGAGGGCGACACCCGCGTGATCGCCTATATCTGCGCCATCTCGCTGCTGCTGCATCCCGGCCTGGTCTGGCTGTTCGGCTCGGCGCTGGCGCTGCCGCAGGACCTGTTTCGCTCAGGCGTGCTGAACGCGGCCATGGCGCCGGGGTTCAACGCCTATATCTTTGCCAATATCTATGGCCGCGCCAAACGGGTCGCCGCATCGTCGGTGCTGGTGGCGACCGCGGCTTCGATCCTGACCGTGTGGATGTGGTTGATGCTCTTGGGGTGAGTTGGGTTGACTTCGCCGTCCCGCGCCCCACAACTCGGACCATGACAGAGACAACCGCCCTGATCGTCGCCCATGGCCAGCCCTCGGACCCGGACCCGGCCGAAGCCGCGCTGACCCGTTTTGCCGCACAGGTCGCTGCATCCGCCCCCGGCCTGACCGTACATTCTGCCACCCTGGCCGCTCCGGGCCGGCTGGAGGCCACGCTGGAGAGCTTGCCCGAAACGGTGCCGATCTATCCCCTCTTCATGGCACGGGGCTGGTTCGTCACCTCGGCCCTGCCGCGCCGGTTGGGCGCGCGGGGCAATCCGATCCTCGATCCGCTGGGCATCGACCCCGACCTGCCCGCCCTGATCGCCGCGCATCTGACAACGGAGCTGGAGCAGCGCGGCTGGCCGGTGGCCGAAAGCGAGCTGGTGTTGGCTGCCCATGGATCGGGGCGCAGCCGCAACCCGAGTGCCGTGGCCCGTGGCTTTGCCGAGCACCTTCGGGCGCATCTGCCCGTGGCGCGCCTGTCCGTGGGATTTGTCGAAGAGGCGCCCTCGATCACCGAGGCCGCAAGCGGGCATGGCGCGATGTCGCTCTGCCTGCCCTTCTTTGCCTGCGCCGGTGGCCACGCCAACGAGGACGTGCCGCAGGCGCTGGAACAGGCGGGCTATGCCGGGGCGCTGTTGCCGGTTCTGGGTGACCTGCCCCCGGTTCCGGCGCTGATCGCGCGCCGGATTTCCGAGGCGGGCCGCTAGGCTCAGTTGCCGCTGGTCGAGGCCGAGAAGACCGGGATCGCAGGTGCCCCTGCAGCCGAAGTCGAGGCCTCGGTCAGCACGGCGACCCGTTCCGGCGTCTGTCCCAGCACGCCGGACCCGCTCTGCGCCGCGTTCAGTGCAAGCCGCATCCACTCACCGGCGCGTGCCATGCCGACCGGAGCGCCAAAGCCCTGACGCAACTGGTGGCTCACCACCTCGCCATAGCCAAGCTGCCCGGCCGAGGCCAACAGCGTCGCCGAGGCCAGCGCCATCTCGGCGTTGTCGGTTCGGTATCCGACACCCAGACAGATCTTGCCGCCCGAAATCAGGCTGGCCATCGGCTGACCCGAGGCCTGCAAGAAGGCCGAAGTGGCGGAAACCACCTCGGAGGGGGCCTTGGTGTCGATGCCCACCATCTGCGGCGCCATCGCCTGGGCGAGGCCATCGCATTGCTGCTCGACCTGCACGGCGGTCATGTTGGGAATCGTGACCTCGATCTGGCTTGCCTCGGTCATCGCCTGACTGCGGGCCTGGCAGAACTGTTCGTTCAATGCAAAGACCGGCTCGCGCACCTGGCCCGGACGGCTGGGACCGCCATTCGAGGTGGTCAGCAGATTGACCTCGTTGCAATGGGCGTTGATCGAAACAGGTGTGGTCTGGGCGAAGCCGAAATTGGGCAGGGCCGCACCGGTCGCCGCCCGCGCGGTCACCACCTGCGACGTCTGCGGGGCCGTTGCCGCCATATGGGTCTGGGGCTGCACCGGTTGCACGGCCTGCGGGGTCTGTATTCCCAACTGTTCATTGCGATAGGTGCGCAGCAGCCCGCCCTGCCCCTGGCTGGCCAGAATCTGATTGTACGGCGCAACATGGACGCTGGCCAACGCGCGCTGGTGCGAGGCGAGCAGGAACCCGCGCTCGTGATCGTCCAGATACCCGTCGATCGGATAGCCCATATCAGCCTGGAAATGCGAGATACCTGCCCGGCTGCGGCGGCCCAGCGAGCCATCGACGCTGCCGACATTATAGCCGAAATAGTTGAGTGCGGTCTGCACTTCGCGGTTCTGCTGGCGCTGGGCCGAGGAAACACCGGTAGACTGATAGGTCCTGCGTTGAGTCTGGGCCTGCCGCTGGCGCTGCTTGTTCTTGTGAACCTCGTTCACGATCAGACCGCCCAGCAAGGCGCCACCGATCAGCGCGGCAGCCTCGTCGGCCATGGCGCGCTGAGCCGGCACCATCACCATGCTCGCGGCTACGAAAGATGCACATAGGCGTCGCTTCATCATGTCAATGACCTTTCCTTGCTGCCATTGACCGCGCATGTTCGGGCGCGCAACGGCCCGGTTTCGAAAATGACCTAAACTGGATCAATGCGACCAAACCCACGGCGGAATGTCAAGGTTGTTGTAGCGCAGCCTTTGGACCGCTGGCGTCAACCCGCCAGGTTGCGGGCCGTCCTCTGGCTGATTTCGGCCTCGTCTCCGGCAAGCAGCGTACCCGCCCGTTCAAGCGGTTCGACGCGCGCCGAGGACAGGTCCGCGTCATAGAACCGATGCGTTGCCCGACCTGCCCTCTTGGCGGCATAAAGCGCCAGATCGGCCGCATGCAGCAGGGCCGAGGCCTCGGGCCGGGCGAATTGCAAGGACAGCACCGTTCCGACGCTGGCCGAGATACGGCATTCCTCGCCGTTAAAGGGAATGGGCTCCTCCAGCCGGTCGATCAGACGGCGGGCGATGCTGTCCAGACGTTCACGCTCTTGCAGGTGATTGAAGATCAGCACGAACTCGTCACCGCCGATCCGCGCCACCGTATCGTCGCCGCGGGTCTCTTCGACCATGACCCGGGCCACGTGTTGCAGCACATGGTCACCTGCGGCATGGCCCAGCGTGTCATTGACCGATTTGAAATAGTCGAGATCCAGATGCATCAGCGCGAACGGGGTGGTCCCCGACAGCAGCCGTGACAGGATATGATCCATCGCGCGGCGGTTCTTGAGCCCGGTCAGCGTGTCGGTAAAGGCCTGCTCCTCGGCAGCGATCATCGCGCCCTGAAGCCGCAGGTTTAGCTTGCGCGAGGCCTCCATCGCCGCCGATTTCGCCTCGACCAGATAGAGCAGTTCGATGGCCAGATCGGTGCCCGAGAAATCGGCGCTGGTCAGTGCATAGTCACGCACCGCGTCCAGGATCGAGATGCCGAAGGACAGGTTGACGATGGCCCCCTGTTCGCCCGGCAGGGGCACGATCAGCCCCTTGAGCGCGGTGCGCGGTTCGTCCCGCAGGCTCAGATGCAGCTTGGCCCCGGAACTGGCCATCAGTGCCGGTACCGTCGCCACCGATCGGGGGCGCAGCAATTCGAAGGTCTCCAGAAACTTCTCGCCCTGCATCGGCTGCTCCGGACGCAGTTTCTGCAAGGTGGGCCCGACGCGGGTCATCCGGCCAGAGCGGTCCAGCAGCACATACATCGGACAGAGCCGTTCCAGCAGAAAGGCAAGGTCTTCCAGATCAATCATCCCGCGCGCGCCCCCAGTTCGAAACTGCGCCCCTCGGCAAAGGCGGTTTCGATCAGCGTGATCTCGATCACCTCGGCCCGGCCGCGCGTTCCGGCATGTTCCAGCATCACCAAGGCACCGTAATCGTCGGCCATGGCCCGCAGCACCCCCATCATCACATTGGCATAGCCGGGCAGGCCCGCATGACAGGTCAGGCTGAACCGGCCTCCCGCCTCCTCGCGCAGTTCCAGCGCTGGCAGATACAGGTCCGACACCGCCAGCCGTGCCCGGTCGGGCAAGTCATCGAGCGAATGCAGGAACTCAAGATAGGTCACGCCACCGAACCGCAGCAGCCGGCGGAGCGCCTCGGTATTGGGGTTCGACACCAGGTAGGTACCCAGATCCTCCAGCACTTCGCGTTGCGGGCGACCCAGTTCCAGGCACAGTTCCTGCAAGACCCGCAACGAGGTTTCATCCTCATAGACAAGCATCGCCTCGAATTCGACAAATCCGAGATGCGCCGCCTCCGTCACGCGGATCCAGCGGCTCTGCCCGTAGGTATTGCATACAAAGGATTGTATGGCCCTGTTGATCAGCCCATGCATGGATGGTCCCCTAACGCTTGCCCGTACTGTCGCATCCGAAACATTAACAAAGCGCCAACAGCGCCCTGTCTTTACCTTGAATTGCTCCTAATCTCGGGGTGAGATCAGCATTCCGTCGATCTCCAGCGCCTGCTGGCCCGAGGGCACGATGGCAAAGCCGCCATCCAGCGCCTGCATCAGCAGCTCTGGCGCCGCGGACAGTCCGCCGCTCTGCCGCGGGTCTCCGGCAGGGCGCAGGAACAGATCCCCCGCCGCATTCCGCCGCAGATGCGTGGCCCGGACCCGGCCCAGTTCGTCGAGAAAGAGCACGATGGCCTGATCTTCGGCGGCAACCGCCGGGCTGAAGGCGCCCCGGATCAGCGCGCATCCCGGTCGCCCATCGGGCAGCGGACGGGCGCATCCATCGCGCCAACTTTGCAACTCGTGTTGCGGAATGCCGGCCAGATCCGCCGCGCTCAGCCCGGCACTGTCCGGGCGCACCTGCATCCGCGCCACCAGTTCGGGCACCAGATCCTCGGTCAGCGGCAGTTCCGGCGTCTCGAAAAGATAGCGGCTGTCCACCTCGCGGGCCCGCTCCAGCGCTCGGATCAGCCCGGCGTCCTCGCGTGCCATGGCCAGTTGCCGCAGCTGCTCCAGCCCGGCCTGCCCGGCGCGGCCCCAGTCATGGGTCATCTCCCAGATCGGCAATTCGCCCCGCTCCGCCCGCGCCTCGGCATAGCGCGCGACCTGACTCGCGGTCGAGATCCGCAGGCTGTCGAGCAGCGGTGTCAACCACAGGGCCGAGGCCACCAGCAACAACACCGCCATCGTCACGTTGAACCGGCGCAGGCGCGCGGTCCAGTCGCCACCGCGCAGCGCCAGCAGGCAATAGCCCAGCCCATAGATGGCCATCAAGCCAGCGCTGAGCGCGGCGAACAGGCGCGCGGGCGTCCAGCCATAACCGGTGACCCGGATGCCCAGCGCCCAGACCGCAAGCGCGATTGGTACCGGCAGCAGGATGGCCAACGCCCGGGTGCTGCTGCGCAGACCAGGCGAGTTGACCGCATGCGCCTCGTCCCGGTCGAGCGCGGTCGAGATCAATGTGATCGCCGCAGCGGCAGTGGCCAGCAGGATCGCGGCCGAGGACAGATCGCCGAACAGTCCGCTCAGCCCCCTCAGCGGCAACGCCGCCAGAAACAGCACCATGACGGTCAGCAACACCGGCAGCAGCAGCCGCAAGAGCCGCAACACCGGATAGGGAGAAACCCTGCTTCGCGCCTCGTGGATCACCGCAAGGGCGAAACCCAGCACCGCGCCGCTGAGCGCGTAAAACAGCACCCCCTCTTCCAGTATCCTGTCGATCACCCCCACCCCGACAAGGTCAAGCAGTGCATCCGACAGCAACAGCACGCCCCAGAACAGGCCGACAAAGACCCAGGCCAACACGAAGCGCAGGGCGGTTTCCCAGGTGGCAGCAAACAGGCTGGCATAATCGAACATGCGGCCCCGCCCCTCGGCCCGGACCACCAGGAAGGGCAGCGCGACAAAGACAAAGCCCGCCAGCGCCAGCACCAGTTGCGGATGCTGCAACAGGCGCGAGGCCGGGTCGAACCTGCTGGCCACCGACCAGGTCAGCAGGGTCGCGGGCAGCGACAGCCACAGGCTCATGACCGCGCCCCGCAACAGGCCCACCGGACCCGCCAGCGCCAGCGTGGCGCCCGATTGCACCAGAACCAGGCTCAGCAGGCAGAGCCAGACCCGTTCGGGAAGCACCTCGCGGCCCCAGACCTCGGCCAGCGCCCAAAGCGCCAGCGCGGCCAGCGTCCCGGCGGCGGCCTGCGCCAGCCGGTCCCGTATCGCAACCGTCACGTCCAGATCCGTCATGCCCGCCTCTTGCGCCACCTGCCCTGCCCCAGTCTATGAGGCGCGTGTGGCGAATGCCAACGGCAAAGACGCACAGGCAGAGCGGTCAGAAATCCGTGGGCGCGCCGCCCTCGGCCTTGCGGCGGGCCACGAAATCGGCCAGCTCCTCGCGGATCCCTTCGTCCATCTCCGGCGCCTCGAAACTGCCGATGATCTCCTTGAACAGGTGATGCGCACGTTCGGGCGTCCAGATGGCGCCTGCCGCCTCCCAGCCCTCGTAATTCTTCCAGTCGCTCAGGAACGGCTGGTAGAAGGCGGTGGTATAGCGGTCCTGGGTGTGCTGGATACCAAAGAAATGCCCGTCATTGCCCACCGCGCGGATCGCCTCCAGCGCGATATCGTCCGGCGTGGTGGCATAGGTGGCGGGCTCCATATAGCGCTGGATCTGCTGGAGCACCTCGCAATCCATGATGAACTTCTCGGGGCTGGCGATCAGCCCGCCCTCCAGCCAACCGGCGGCGTGATAGACCATGTTGGTGCCCGACTGCACCGCCGCCCAGAGCGAGTTCGACGTCTCCCACATGGCCTGGCCATCGGGCACGTTGGCGGCGCAGACCCCGGAGGACCGCACCGGCAAGCCGTAGAACCGCGCCATCTGGCCGGTCATCTGGGTGGCGCGCATGTATTCCGGCGTGCCAAAGGCGGGCGCACCGGATTTCATGTCCACATTGCTGGTAAACGTGCCGATCACGCAGGGAATGCCGGGGCGCACATATTGGAACAGGGCAATGGCACATAGCGCTTCGGCCAGCGATTGCGCCACGGCGCCTGCCATGGTCACCGGCGCCATCGCGCCCGCCAGCGTAAAGGGCGTCACCACGATCGCCTGTCCCCGCCGCGCCAGCCGCAGGCAGCCGTCGATCATCGGATGGTCGTGTTTCAGCGGCGAGGTCGAGTTGATGTTGGTATACATCCGCGGCGTCGCCTCGAACTCCTCGTCACTGAGGCCCCCGGCGATGCGCACCATCTCCATCACGTCCTCGACCCGCTCCTTGCCCAGGCTATAGGCATGCATGACCTTGTCCGAGATCGTGAGCTTGTCATAGAGCACGTCGAGATGCCGGACCGAGGCGTGGATATCCACCGGCTCGACCGGATAGCCGCCCGCGAAATGGATACAGTTGAAATACTGCGTCAGTTTCAACAGGTTGCGGCATTGCTCGCGATTTCCGGGCACCTTGCGGCCGATCTCCATGTCCCAATAGTTGGGCGGTGAGGAGACATTGCCGAACAGGATCACATTGCCGCCGATCCTGAGCGTGCGGTCCGGGTTGCGCGGGGTCAGGGTGAACTCGTGCGGCGCCTTGGCCACCATCTCCATCACCCAGTCGCGGCCCATGCGGACGATCTCGCCATCCACGCTGCACCCGGCCTCGCGGAACAGCGCCAATGCCTCTTCGTTGTAAAAGGCGACGCCGATCTCTTCGAGGATGCGCATGGCGCCGTCATGGATCGCCTCGACGCCCTCGGGGGGCAGCGGCTCGGTCGGGCGGTCGGTATTGACCGGCAGGCGCCACGGCATCTGCTCGATGACGGCCTTGCCCCTGCGGGCGGCGGCGCCGGCGCGGCCTCCGCCGCGGCGTTTGCGGGTATCGGTATCAGCCATGGAACCCTCCTGACATTTTGGTCAGGTTCCCATCTTGTCGGGGCAAAGCCGCTCTATCCACGACACGTCATGTCGCTTTTGGTCAGCGCAGCGGCGTATTGACGCAAAATTTCGCGTCAGTGCCCCAACCAGTCGCCAATATGGCCGATATGGGGCAGGACGACATCGGCATGAGGGGACAGATCCTCGACCCCGGCCAGACCGGTGAGCACTGCCACCGTGGTCATGCCGGCCGCGCGCCCGGCCATCATGTCATGGGTACTGTCGCCCACCATGGCCACGCGCGCCGGGTCAAGCCCGATCCGGTCGGCAAAGGCCAACAACTGCCCCGGCCCCGGCTTCGCCCCATGGCCGCTGTCGAACCCGGCGATGAAATCGAACCGGTCCGCCACCCCGACCGAGCCCAGATGCGCCCGCGCCGGGGCCTCGCCATCATTGGTGGCAACGCCCAGCCTGAGGCCGCGCGCGCGCATCGCATCAAGAAAGGGCGCCAGCGGCACCGCCTGAACCTGCGGCGCGCGGGCGCTTTCCTCGTTGATCATGTCGACCAACGCGCCGTGGCTGACCCCCGGAAGCTCTGGCAGCAAAACCTCGGCGATCTCGCCCGGCGTGCCTGCGATCACCACACTGTCACGGGCATAGCGCGCGGCATCGAAATCGAAACCGATCATGGCGCCCAACTGCGCCGCACGTGCCGCATCGCCATCGCCGATGCGGATCAGAAAGGCACGCCCGAAGGCCCCCCAGGTGGCGGCAAAGTCAAAGAGTGTTCCGTCCTTGTCGAACAAGAGCGCGTCGATCGGCATGTGATATGGCTCCGTCTGTCTGGGTCAGGTCCAATGCATCTCGCCACCACCCAGAACGGCGCGCGCCTGCATCGGCTGATCATAAGCAATGCCCTGTTCATCGCAAAAGGCAATGACCCAGGCGTCATCCATCGTCAGGAAATCCAGCACCGAGGCCAGAAACTGCCTGTCTCCCGCCCGCGCGCGCAGATCGCCGATATCGGCGCCGGTCGACCCCAGAAACACAGGTAACAGCTCGTCATTGGTCACCAGCCAGGTCAGCGCCTGCAAGGCCAGCGTTTCGGCGGCATCGGCGGAAATTCGCATGCAAGCTCCGGCTGGGAGAGGGTTGGAAAGGGTTTGTTAACCTGTCTCATAAACACTTTGACAAGAATTGGAAACAATAGTCGAAAGGCTGGGACCGTGCAGGGAACGATACTGATCCTCGACGGTGTCTCCACCAACCGGATCATGCTCAAGGTGCAGCTGTCGGCAGCCTGGTACCATGTGGTGCAGACCGACCGGCTGGAGGGGATAGGCGCGTTGCTGCGCCGGGTGCGCCCGGACCTGATCCTGTGCGCGATGACCCTGCCAGATGGCACCGCGATGGATGTCAAACGCGTCCTGCTCGCCGATGAGAGCCTGGCCAATATCCCGATGATCGCCATCGCCGGGCAGAACGACCATACCGCCCGGCTGAGCGCGCTGGAGAGCGGGATCGAGGACGTGCTGTCCCAACCCTATGACGACGTGGTGCTGCTGGCGCGGGTCCGCAGCCTGATCCGCGCCTATGCCGGGATCGAAGAATTGCGCCTGCAAAGCGGCGCTCGCGACATGGGCTTTTCCGAGGAGACCGCCGCGTTCCGCGGTCCTGCCCGGATCGCCGATATCGCGCTGGTCACCCAGACCCCCGGCACCGGCGCCATCTGGCGCAGCCGCCTCAAGGGGCATGTGGCCCATCGGATCGACCTGCATCGGATGGAGGATATCCAGCACCTGCTGCGTGACCGCGAGCCCGATGTGATCGTGGTCGAGTTGAGCGACGGCACCACCGGCCTGCGCCTGCTGGCCGATCTGCGCGCCCGCGGCAGCACACGCAATGCCGCCATCCTGGCCATCCCCAATCCCGCCAACGCGCATCTTGCCGCCGATGCGCTGGACCGGGGCGCCGACGATGTGATGCCCGGCGGCTTTGCCCTGCGTGAACTGGTGCTCCGGCTGGAAACGCTGCTGCGGCGCAAGGCCCGCGCGGACCGGTTCCGCAGCACGCTGAACGCGCGCCTGCAGGCGGCACTGACCGACCCGATGACCGGGCTGCACAACCGACGGTACGCCCTGCCCGCGCTGGACCGCATCCTGAACGAGGCCGCCGAGACCGGGCAGCCCTTTGCGGTGATGCTGGCGGATCTGGACCATTTCAAGGGCATCAACGACCGCTTTGGTCACCCCGCCGGCGACGCCGTTCTGGTCGAAACCGCCCGGCGATTGAGCTGTCAGATGCGCGCGGGCGACCTGTTAGCCCGCATCGGCGGAGAGGAGTTTCTGATCGTGCTGCCGGGCGTTTCGCAGACACAGGCGCTTGGGGCCGCCTCGCGGCTTTGTGCCCGCATCAATGGGGAACCCTTCGTGGTGCCGGGTCAGGCCCAACCGATCACGGTCACCACCAGTATCGGGCTTGTCACCGTCACCCCCGCCGGAACCGAACCACCGCTCAGCCCCGGCGAATTGATCGCACAAGCGGACCGGGCGCTCTATCGGGCCAAGGATACCGGGCGCAACCGGGTGTCGCTGGCCGAGGCGGCAGCGGCCTGAGCCACCCTTCGCCCTAGTCCCGGTCGCGCCGGGGATGTCCGTGCATCCGCATCCGTTCGATGCGGCCGGCATAGGCGGCACGCGCACCGGTATCCATCGCGGCGATCCGGTCGATCAATGCCGCGCGCATGACCTCATGCCCCTCGGCCCGCCGCATTTCATGCTGTTCCAGAAGCGCGGCGAACCGCGCGGCGTCGAAGGGCGAAGCCCTGAGTGCCGCCGCCAGTTCGGCCATATCCTGCGCGCGACGTGTCTGCCGGGCATCCAGCCGCCCATGCGCATGCTGGCGCAGATAGTCGCGGTCGGCATCCGGCAAGGCCCTGTACAGCGTTGCCGCCATCGGCAGCGGTGGCCGATGACCATGATCACCGCCAAAGCGCCAGATGGCCCCCACCGCCAGACCGATCACCAGCAGGTTGAGGGCCAGCGAGCCCAGCAACAACAGGCGGAGCGGCCAGCCCAGCGTCTTTTTCTCCTCTGTCATTCACCCATCCTCGCTGATGATGTCGGCCAGGTCGTAGAACCCCAGCGTCTCGGTTTCGGTCTGCGCACCCAGCACGAGCTGCGCCGGATCCGGCAGGAATTCGGGTGGTGCGACGCCGATCCAGACCCCCGCCGCGCAGGCGGTGGCCAGCCCGCCCATGCCGCGCCAGCCCCCCAGCGCCGCCAGCAGAGCACGCCAGGCGCCATGCGCATGCAGATCGCGCCCCGGCACGGGCCGTGGGGTCAGGCTGGCCTGTACCCCGGCCGCGTCGGCCAGCATCCGCTGCGCCAGCGCCTCGGGCAGGTCGTCCCGCCCGGCGCGCGCCGCGTGCAGCATCCGGTCCAGATCGGTCATGTCATCCGTCATCGTCATACCCCAAAGCTGCGCGCTGACCGGCCAGTTGCCCGGCAAGCGCCCGTTTCCCCCGTGCTGTCAGGCTTTCCACCGCCTCGACCCCGATCCCCATGATCTCGGCGATCTCGGGGTTCGAGAGTTCCTCGATATGGCGCAGGACCACCGCCTGCCGCTGCCGGTCCGGCAGGTGCATCAGTGCCGCCTGCAACGCATCGACCCGCGCCGCCTGTTGCAGCACCTCGATCGCTGGTGGCGCCTCGTCCGGCGGTTCGGGCACGGTGCCCAGATCGACCGCCTGCGCCCGCCGCTTGCGGTCAAGGCACAGGTTCAGCGTCACACGGTAGAGCCATGTACTCACCTGCGCCCGGCCCGGCTCCCACTCGGGCGCCATCCGCCACAGGCGCAGCATCGCCTCTTGTGCCACGTCCTCGGCCTCGGCCCGGTTGCCCAGCACCCTGAGCGCCACGGAGAAGGCCCGAGGCCCCAGGCGACCGGTCAGATCCCGCGCCGCCTGGGGATCGCCCTTGGCAAACAGTCGCAACAGCGCCTCGTCCGCCGGGCCGGCGGCCTCTGCCGGCCCGTCTGTCGAAGCGCGTCGCTCCATCGGTCTCAGTTTTTCCGTTTACCGTCGCAACCGTGTTTCATGCCATGGCCGCCATGGCGGTCATGCCCCCGAGCCTGCATTTCCGAAAACTCCTGCTCCGAGATCGCCCCGTCGCCATCGGCATCCATATGTTCGAACATACGCTTGGATTTGCCCTCTTTCCGGTGCTTTGGCATCTCGTCCTGACTCAATGCTCCGTCCTTGTTGGCGTCATGCTGCTCCAGCATCCTTGCGACATGCTCCTTGGCGCGGGCCATGGCCTGCGCCTCAAGCTCGGCCTGGCTCAGCTTGCCGTCGCCATCGGTATCGGCACCGGTGAACATGGCGGCCCGATGGCCTTCCATCTCTTCAGGAGTGATCTTGCCATCGCCATCGGCATCGATCTCGGAAAAGGTGTGGCGCATGCCGCCCCCCGGACCCATCGCCAGCGCCGAGGTGGCTGTGACCGCGACACCGGTCAAAAGGAGGGCTGCGATAAAGCCTGCATGTTTCATATCGGTTTCCCTTGCTCGCCAGCGGCCCCGTGCCGCCGTTCGTATCCTTGTAACGGCCGGGCGGTGAAACTCCGTCGCGGGCGGCGACAATATTTTGCCATTGCTGGCGCGCCGGGGTAAAGATGCCCTGAACCCGCCCCTTTTTGCGACATGCCGACGCAAGGCCCGCAAGTGGCCTTTTCCCGGCGACGAAACAGGCCCAGATTGACGGGCAATCCCAGACCGAGAGACCCCATGACCGATCAAGCCCTCTGCGCCGAGACCGACCGCCCGACCTGGCCCGCCATCCTGACGGGCTTTCGCGGGCGTTGCCCCAATTGCGGCGAGGGGCGGCTGCTGCATTCCTATCTCAAGGTGAACGACCATTGCAGCGAATGCGGCGAAGAATACATGCATCACCGTGCCGATGACGGCCCGGCCTATCTGACCATCCTGCTGGTGGGCCACCTGATGGCACCGCTGTTGCTGGTGGTGTTCGAGACCTGGCGGCCCAGCCCGATGACGCTGTTCACCATTTTTGCGCTTGGATGCCTGAGCCTCTCGCTCTACCTTTTGCCTCGGCTGAAGGGGATGGTGGTCGCCTATCAATGGGCACGCCGTATGCACGGGTTCGACAAGAACCGCTGATCCCCGGCCCGGCAGGAGGGGACATGACAGAGCAGCAGGACAAGACGGCAATCCGCAATGCGGCCACGGTAATCGTGCTGCGCGACCGGCTGGACAATCCCGCCATCCTGATGGGGCAGCGTGGCGCCAAGGCGGCGTTCATGCCCAACAAGTTCGTATTCCCCGGTGGCGCGGTGGATGCCGAGGACGCGCAGGTTCCGCTGGCAAGCCCCCTGCCACCTGTCTGCGCCGACCGGCTGACCGAAAAGGCGCCTCAGGGCTTGGGTCATGCGCTGGCGGTGGCCGCGGTGCGCGAGTTGTGGGAAGAGACCGGCCTGATCCTGGGCCGCCCCGGTGACTGGCCCGGCGCGGTGCCCGCCGATTGGCAAAGCTTTGCGGCGACCGGCTACCTGCCGGCGGCCGAGGCGCTGCAATTCGTGTTCCGGGCTCTCACCCCACCCGGCAGACCGCGCCGGTTCGACGCGCGGTTCTTTCTGGTCGATGCCGGGGCGATCTCGGGCGACCTGGACGATTTCACCCATGCCTCGGACGAGCTGTCACACCTGCAATGGATCCCGCTGAAAGACGCGCGCCGGTTCGATCTGCCCTTCATCACCGAGGTGGTGCTGGCAGAGGTCGCGGGCCGGGTGGCCGACCCGGAACCGCCCGCCTCGGTGCCCTATTTCCACAACAACGAAGAGGCGAGCCTGTTCCTGCGCCTGCGCGGCTATCCGATGCCCGAGACCGGGTAACCCGGCCTTGGCCTGGCGCGGCAAGATTTGAAGTCAAATCTTGCCCACAAGGTCTTTTTCAAGACCTTGTCCCGCGCCCGGCTCAGCGCATGCGGCTGATTACCACCGTTACTTCCGGCTTCTTGCCGATCTCCGCCTGAGCAGTCTGGCGTGCGATGCGGCGCAGCGCCTCTTCCAGCCGGTCGTCGTCGCGCAGGGTCTTCTGGTTCGAGCGCATGAGGAACTGGTTCAGGTCCTCCTCCAACACATCGACCAGCGGCGCCTTGGAGCTTCCGATCTCGGGCAGACCCATGATGTCGCACCAGGGTTCGCCCAGCGGTTCGTCCTCTTCGTCCAGGATCACCGTGACCGTCACATGCCCGTTCAGGGCCATCCGGATACGGTTGCGGATCACCCCGTCCAGCGCGCCCACCTGCACCGTGCCGTCAAGATAGGTGCGCCCGGTCTCGATATGGGCGGCCACCACGGGCGCATTGCCGCTGAGGTCCAGCATGGTGCCGTTCACCGCCACCACGCCCTGACGCCCGCCCGCCTCGGCCACGCGCGCATGTTCGCGCAGGTGCCGGTGCTCGCCATGCATCGGGATCACCATCTGCGGGTCGATCAGCGCATGTACCCGCTCCAGATCAGGTCGGTTGGCATGGCCCGATACGTGATACCGGCCCGAGCTGTCATCGACCACGTCAACGCCCTTTTCGCTGAGCTGGTTGATGATACGGATGACTTCCTTTTCGTTGCCCGGGATGGTCTTGGACGAGAACAGGAACAGATCGCCCTCGGCCAGTTCCAGCCCGCGATACTTGCCGCGCGCCAGCTGGGCGCTGGCGGCGCGCCGTTCGCCCTGACTGCCGGTCACGATCAGCATCAGGTGATCGCGCGGGATGTCCTGCGCCTCTTCCGGGCTGATCACAGGCGGAAACTCGGTCAGCACGCCGGTTTCCATCGAGGCCTCGATCATCCGCCGCATCGCGCGACCGAGCAGCACCACCGAGCGCCCGGCCCGGGCGCCCGCCTCGGCCAGGGTCCGCACCCGCGCCACGTTCGAGGCGAAGGTGGTCGCCACCACCATGCCGGTGGCGCCCGCCACCAGTTTCTCGATCTCGGGGCCGACCTCGGATTCCGAACGGCCCGGATTGGGCGAGAACACGTTGGTGGAGTCGCAGACCAGTGCCCGCACCCCGCTTTTGCCCACCGAGCCCCACAGTTCGGGATCAAAGGCCTCGCCTACCACCGGGTTGGGGTCGAGCTTGAAATCTCCGCTATGCACGATCCGTCCTGCCGGCGTGTCGATGACCAGCGCGGCGCTTTCCGGGATCGAATGCGACACCGGCAGGAACCCGACGGTAAAGGGTCCGGCCCGCACCTGCTCGGGCCAGGCCGAAACCGTCTGTACCGCCTCCTCGGGCAGGCCCAGTTCGGACATCTTGCGCCGGGCGATATTGGCGGAAAAGGCACGCGCGTGGATCGGTTTGCGCAACTGGTCATAGGTATGGGCGACCGCGCCCACGTGATCCTCATGCGCATGGGTGATGAACACCGCCTCAAGCCGGTCGACATTCTCGCGCAGCCACGAGATGTCGGCCCAGATCAGATCCACCCCCGGCGTGGTGTCCATATCGGAGAAGGCAACACCGATATCGACCAGGATCAGCCGCTCCTTGCCCGGCTGGCCATAGCCATAGACATAGGCATTCATGCCGATCTCGCCGGCGCCCCCCAATGGAAGGTAGATCAATCTCTCACGGCTCATACGGTCCCGTTTTCCTTGTTATAGCGATGGATCACGGTCAGCCCGTGCATCGTCAGATCGTCTTCGAAGATATCGAACAGAATTTCGCTTTGCTGAAACAGCGCCGCCAGCCCGCCGGTGGCAATGACCTGCATATCCCGGTCGCGTTCGCCCTTGATCCGGGCGCAGATTTCCTTGACCAGACCGACATAGCCCCAGAACACGCCCGATTGCATGCAGGCCACTGTATTGGTGCCGATCACCGCCTGCGGCTTGGCGATATCCACATGTGGCAGCGCCGCCGCCGCCATATGCAGCGCCTCGAGGCTGAGGTTCACACCGGGCGCGATCACGCCACCCACATAGGCGCCATCGTCATCGACCACGTCGAATGTGGTGGCGGTGCCGAAATCGACCACGATCTTGTTTCCGCCATGCCGGTCATAGGCACCGGCGGCATTGACCAGACGGTCGGGGCCGACGGCGGTGCCCGCATCGACGCGCGGTTGAACCGGCAACAGGCAGTCGGGCTTGCCCACCACCAGCGGACGGCAGCCAAAGAACCGGTCGGCAAAGACGCGCAGGTTGAACACCACGCGCGGCACCGTGGACGAGATGATCACATCGGTGATGTCGGTCTCGATCCCGTAATGTTTGATCAGGGTGGAATACCAGGTGAAATAGGCATCCGCCGTGCGCGCGTGATGGGTCGAGGTCCTGAGCGTGCACAGGAATTTCTCGCCATCCCATATCGAGAAGACGGTATTGGTATTGCCGCAGTCAATGGCCAGAAGCATGGCCTTGTCTCCCCTAGAAATAGACCTCTGCCGCCGGGATGCTGACCCGGCCCTGGGCGGTGTTTAGGACAAGGTTGCCGTCGGCGTCCACCGTTTCAAAGGTGCCCACGGTTTCAGACGTTGCGGTACGGGCGGTGATCACCTCGCCCAGGCGGGCGGCGCGGGCCAGCCAGGCACTGCGGATAGGGGCAAAGCCATAGGTCAGGAATTGCGCCTCATACCGGGCAAAGGCGGCGGCCAGTTCGGTCAGGAACAACTCGGGCTCGACCTGCGCACCGGTCTCTGACAACAGCGAGACCGGGCGGACCGCGCCCGGCTCGACCGCGTCGGCGCCGGGGGCATCGGCCAGGTTGACCCCAACGCCTATGGCCAAGTGCGCCACACCACTGCCGAGGCCGGAGCTTTCCAGCAGGATACCCGCCAGCTTGCCGCCGTTCAGCAGCACGTCATTGGGCCATTTCAGCGACAGCCCCTCGGCCCGTCCGGTCACCGCCACGCAGGCATCGAACAGCGCCAGCGCCGCGACAAAACTGCGCAGCGCGGCCTGCTTGGCCTCGCCCACCGGGCGCATCACCAATGTTGCCGCCAGATTGCCCTGCGCTTGCACCCAGGCCCTGCCCCGCCGCCCTCGGGCGGCGGTCTGGCGCCGCGCCATGATCCATTCCGGACCCGACAGCGTGGGCGCGATCCGGCCTGCCTCGTTCAGGGTACTGTCGACCTCGTCCAGCACCCGCTTGCCATAGCCTTGGGGCCAATCAGTCATTGCGCAAAAAGGCCCGGTCCTAGGACCGAGCCCCCCTTTGTCGGTTGTGTTGCAGGATCAGTTGACAAGCGTCGCCGCCGCGGCCGCAGCCGCCCCTTCAACCCCGAACTGATAGAACAGCCCCACCAGCATCATCGCGGCCGACCCCATCAGCGCCACCCAGAGCACGGGCGAGGAATGGGTGTCGATCGGTTCCTCGTTCTCGGCGCCGAAATACATGTAGAACACGATGCGCAGATAGTAGAAGGCACCAATGACCGACGCGATGGCCGAGGCCACGACCAGCCCCATCAGCCCGGCATCGATACCGGCCTGCCAGACGCCCAGCTTGGCGAAGAAGCCCAGCATCGGCGGCACGCCCGCAAGGCTGAACATCAGGATCAGCACCGCCAGCGCCTTGCCCGGATCACGGCGCGAGAACTGGCGCAGGGCGTCGATATCCACCACCGGCTGGCCGTCCCGCTCCATCATCAGGATAAAGGCAAAGGTGCCTACGTTCATGGTGACGTAGATCGCCAGATAGACCAGCATCGCCTGCACGCCCGCCTGGGTGCCCGCCGCCAGACCGATCAGGGCATAGCCCATATGCGCGATGGACGAGAACGCCATCAGCCGCTTGATGTTGCGCTGGCCGATCGCGGCCACCGCGCCCAGGAACATGCTGAGCACCGAAAGCACCACCAGAACCTGTTGCCAATCGCTGACCGCGTTGCCGAAGGCATCGAACATCAGCCGCGCGAACAGGCCCATCGCCGCCACCTTGGGTGCGGTGGCAAAGAAGGCGGTGATCGGGGTGGGCGAGCCTTCGTAGACATCCGGCGTCCACATGTGGAAGGGCACCGCCGAGACCTTGAACGCCAGACCCGAGATCAGGAAGATCAGACCAAAGAGCAGGCCGATCGAGACCTCGCCATGATGGGCGCTGGTCAGGATGCCCGAGAACAGCGTGGTGCCGGTATAGCCATAGACCAGCGAGGCGCCATAAAGCAGCAGGCCGGAACTCAGCGCACCCAGCACGAAGTATTTCAGACCCGCCTCGGTCGATTTCACGCTGTCGCGACGCAGCGAGGCCACGACGTAGAGCGCCAGCGATTGCAGTTCGAGACCCATGTAGAGAGACATCAGGTCGCCGGCGCTGACCATCATCATCATGCCGACAGCGGCCAGCGCCACCAACAGCGGATATTCGAACCGCAAGAGCCCGCGCCGGGCCATGTAATCCTGGCTCATCAGCAGAACGGCACCGGCCGACAGCAGGATCGCCACCTTGGCAAAGCGGGCGAACGCGTCATCGACGAACATGCCGCCGAATGCCACGCGGGTGCCGCTGTCCTGGGTCGCGATCCAGATCGCCAGCACCGCCATCAGCGCCGCCGTGGCCCAGACCAGCGCCGGGCCCATCCCGTCCTTGGTCGTATAGACCGCCCCCAGCAACGCCGCCATCGCATAGAGCGCCAGAACGATCTCGGGCAGGATAATGTACAGATCAGCCTGGATCATGTTCCCAAAGCTCCCTTAATGCGATGCGACCTGGGTCGCGGCTTCGGCCGCGGCCAGGGCCGTGTCAAAGTTCGAAATCAGCGCGGCGGTCGAGGGGCCGATGATATCGGTGACCAGCGCGGGGTAGACCCCCAGCAGGATGGTCATCACGATCAGCGGCGCAAAGATGGCGCGCTCGCGCGAGGTCATGTCTGTGATTGCCTTCAGGCTTTCCTTGATCAGGTCCCCGAACACCACCCGGCGATAAAGCCACAGCGCATAGCCCGCCGAGAAGATCACGCCCGAGGCGGCCACCGCCGCGACCCAGGTGTTCTTCTGGAAGGTGCCCATCAGGGTCAGGAACTCGCCGATGAACCCGCTGGTGCCCGGCAGGCCGACATTAGCCATGGTGAACAGCATGAACACGCGGGCATAGGTCGGCATCCGGTTCACCAGACCGCCATAGGCGTCGATGTCGCGGGTATGCATCCGGTCATAGATCACGCCCACGCACAGGAACAGCGCCGCCGAGATGAAGCCGTGGCTGAGCATCTGGAAGATGGCCCCGTCGACACCCTGCTGGTTGGCGGCAAAGATGCCCATGGTGACAAAGCCCATATGCGCGACCGAGGAATAGGCGATCAGCTTCTTCATGTCCTCCTGCACCATCGCCACAAGCGAGGTGTAGACAACCGCGATGGCCGAGAGCCACAGGATCAGATCGGTCATCACCTCTGCCCCCACGGGGAACATCGGCAGGCTGAAGCGCAGGAAGCCGTAGCCGCCCATCTTCAACAGGATCGCAGCCAGCACCACCGAACCGGCGGTCGGCGCCTGCACGTGCGCGTCCGGCAACCAGGTATGCACCGGCCACATCGGCATCTTGACCGCGAAGCTGGCGAAGAAGGCCAGGAACATCAGGGTCTGCGCACCGCCCAACACATGCACGCCCAGCACGCTGAAGCTTTCGGACGAGAACTGATGCTTCATCAGCAGCGCGATATCGGTGGTACCGGCATCCACATACATGGACACCATCGCCACCAGCATCAGCACCGAGCCGAGGAAGGTATAGAGGAAGAACTTGAAGGACGCATAGATGCGCTCCTTGCCGCCCCAGATACCGATGATCAGGAACATCGGGATCAGGCCCGCCTCGAAGAACAGGTAGAACAGCACCAGATCGAGCGCCATGAACACGCCCAGCATGAGCGTTTCCAAGAGCAGGAAGGCAATCATGTATTCCTTGACGCGGGTCGTGACCTCCCAGCTGGCCAGGATGGTCAGCGGCATGATGAAGGTGGTCAGCAGCACGAAGAGCACGCTGATCCCGTCAACGCCCATCTTGTACTTCAGGCCCATCAGCCATTCGGCCTCTTCCACCATCTGAAAGCCGGTGTCGGCCGGGTCAAAGCCGGCATAGATACCGATGGACACAAGGAAGGTCACGGTCGTCGCAAACAGCGCCACCCATTTGGCATTGCGCTGGGCTGCGGCATCCTCGCCCCGCAGGAACACGGCCAGGATCGCCGCGGCCAGGGCCGGGATGAAGGTGACAATGGAAAGGATGTTGTCCATCAGTGTGCGCCCCCGCCGATCGACATCCAGGTGACCAGGGCAGCGATGCCCAGAACCATCCAGAAAGCGTAAGTGAAGATGTAGCCCGACTGAGCCTTGCCCGCGAGGCGGGTGAAATAGGGCACCACGCCCATGGCGACGCCGTTCAGGAAGCCGTCGATCGTGCCGCCGTCACCGCGTTTCCACAACAGCCGGCCCAGGGCCAGCGCCGGACGCACAAAGATGGCGTCATAGATCTCGTCGAAATACCACTTGTTCTTGAGGAACAGGTAGAGCGGACGCTGATTGGCCGCCAGCCGCTTGGGCAGCTCGGGATTGACGATGTAGAACAGGTAGGCCAGCGCCAGACCCAGCACCATGGCGATGAAGGGCGAGACCTTGACCCATTTCGGAGCCGCGTGGGCATCGTCCAGCACATGGTTGTCGGGACCGAAGTAAAGCGCCCCCTCACCCGGTGCCCCGGCAAAGGCTGCGTGATGCTCGCCCTCGGCCTTGCCATGCGCCGCGTCATCGCCGTGACCGGCGTCCGCGTTGCCATGGCTTGCATCGCTGCCACTGACCGTGTCGCTGTCCGAGGCGCCATGGGCCGCGTCCTGACCACCCGCCGCGGCCTCGGCCACCGGGATGCCATAGAACTTGCCCACCTGATCGGCATGGCCAAAGAAGTTGCCGTACCAGATCATGCCTGCAAACACCGCGCCCAGGCTGAGCACGCCCAGCGGCACCAGCATCACCTTGGGGCTTTCATGGGCGTGGTCATGGGTATGCTTGTCGCCCCGCGCCTCGCCATAGAAAGTCAGGAAGATCAGTCGCCAGCTGTAGAACGAGGTCATGAACGCAGCGATCACCAACAGCCAGAAGCCGTAGGCGGACCCACCCGCATAGGCGCTCTCAATGATCGCGTCCTTGGACAGGAACCCGGCAAAGCCGATGGTAGTCAGCGGGATGCCGACTCCGGTGATGGCCAGCGTGCCGATCATCATCGCCCAGAAGGTATAGGGGATCTTCTTGCGCAGCGCGCCATAGTTCATCATGTCCTGCTCGTGATGCATCGCATGGATGACCGAGCCTGCGCCAAGGAACAGAAGCGCCTTGAAGAACGCGTGCGTGAACAGGTGGAACATCGCCGCCGAATACATGCCCACGCCGGCGGCCACGAACATGTAACCCAGCTGCGAACAGGTCGAATAGGCGATCACGCGCTTGATGTCGGTCTGCACCAGCCCCACGGTCGCGGCAAAGAACGCGGTGGTGGCGCCCAGCACGGTGATGAACCCGGCAGCCCCCGGTGCAAATTCGTAAAGCGGCGACATCCGGCAAACCAGGAACACGCCCGCCGTCACCATGGTTGCGGCGTGGATCAGCGCCGACACCGGGGTCGGGCCTTCCATTGCGTCGGGCAACCAGGTGTGCAGGATCAGCTGCGCCGATTTGCCCATTGCGCCGATGAAGAGCAGCACGCCGATCACCTCGGCCGCGTTCCATTCACGCCAGAGGAAAGTCATCTGCGTCTCGGCCAGCGTCGGCACAGCGGCGAAGATGTCCGAGAAGTTGATGCTGTCGACCAGGAAGAACAGGGCAAAGATACCCAGGGCAAAGCCGAAGTCGCCCACCCGGTTGACGATGAACGCCTTCATCGCCGCCGCATTGGCGCTGGGTTTGCGATAGTAGAACCCGATCAACAGGTACGAGGCGACGCCCACACCCTCCCAGCCAAAGAACATCTGCACCAGGTTATCCGCCGTCACCAGCATCAGCATGGCGAAGGTGAAGAAGGACAGATAGGCAAAGAAGCGCGGCTTGTAGCTTTCGCCGGTGCGCCACTGCGGGTCGTGATCCATGTAGCCAAAGCTGTAGAGATGCACGAGCGCCGAGACGGTCGTCACCACGATCAGCATGATCGCGGTCAGCCGGTCGAGGCGGATCGACCACGAGGTCGAGAGCGAGCCGCTCTCGATCCAGCGCAGGATCTCGATCTGCTGGGTATGGCCGTCAAAGCCCAGGAACACGATCCAGCTGAGCGCGCAGGCCAGGAACAAGAGGCCCGTGGCGGTCCACATGGCGGCTTTTTCGCCGATGAACTTCCAGCCGAACCCGCACAGGATGGCGCCCACAAGCGGGGCAAAGAGGATGGTTGTTTCCATGATCCCTTACCCCTTCATCACGTTGACATCTTCGACGTCGATGGTGCCGCGGTTGCGGAAGAAACAGACGAGGATGGCGAGGCCAATGGCGGCCTCGGCAGCAGCGACGGTCAGGACAAAGAGCGTAAAGACCTGCCCGACCAGATCGCCCAGGAACGAGGAGAAGGCCACAAGGTTGATGTTCACCGCCAGAAGCATCAGTTCGATGCTCATCAGCAGCACGATCACGTTCTTGCGGTTCAGGAACAGACCGAAAATGCCGATGACGAACAGCGTCGCCGCGACCGTTAGATAATGTTCAAGTCCGATCATTCGTCCATCCTGTCCTTCGCGCGGCACCGAAATCTTGCAAAGATTTCGGGCCGATTTTTTTGCAAAAAATCGGGTCGCTCACAGCCCCTGCCCCGGTTTCACGTCCTTGAGTTCCATCGCCTTGGCCGGGTCGCGCATCATCTGTGCGACGATATCCTGGCGCTTGACGTCCTGACGGTGGCGCAGGGTCAGCACGATGGCCCCGATCATCGCCACCAGCAGGATCAGACCGGCAAGTTGGAACAAAAGGAAATACTGGTCATAGATGATGAGGCCAAGCGCCTCGGTATTGTGGCGATCCGCCGGCACCGGCTGGGCCAGATGCCCGGCGGCACCCTCGGCGGTTTCCCAGGCGCCATAGGCCATGACGAACTGCATCAGGATCACCAGCCCGATCAGCAAGGCCAGCGGCATATAGCGCGCCATTTCGGCCTTCAGCTCGGCAAAATCCACGTCCAGCATCATCACGACGAAGAGGAACAGAACCGCGACCGCGCCCACATAGACGATGACCAGCAGCATGGCCACGAACTCGGCCCCCAGGAGCACGAAGAGGCCCGCCGAAGAGATGAAGGCCAGGATCAACCACAGCACCGAATGCACCGGCTGGCGGCTGATCACGGTGAACAGCCCGCCGGTGATGGCGCTGATGGCAAAGAGGTAAAAGGCAAACACGCTCATTTATCATCGTCCCCATTATCGCCCATGACCTCTTGCGCCAGGTTCAGCGCGCGGGTCATGGCCGGAATGCCGGCAAAGACCGACATCTGTCCGATCGTTTCCACGATCTCTTGTTTTCTTGCCCCCGCTTCCAGCGCGTGGCGCACCGTCTGGCGCACGGCGGTATCGGCCTGAGCGCCCTGACAGGTGAGCCCCGCCAGCGTCAGCAGCAGCCGGGTCCTGGCATCCAGCCCGTCCTTGTTGACGGTGTTGCCGAACATCAGCTCCATGACCTCTTTGGGCATGGTGGGCCACATCGCCTCGAACCCCTTGAAGGCCTCGGAGGGCGAAAAGTTCTCCAATGCCGGATTGAACGCCTTGGCCATGTCATGGGCCTGGGCGAGCATCATCTCGAACGGGTTTTTCGGCGCATCGGTCATCGGTAGGGCGCATCCAGTTCCAGGTTGCGGGCAATCTCGGCCTCCCAGCGGTCGCCGTTCGACAGGAGTTTCTCCTTGTCATAGAACAGCTCTTCGCGGGTCTCGGTGGCAAACTCGAAATTCGGGCCTTCGACAATGGCATCGACCGGGCAGGCCTCCTGGCAGAAACCGCAATAGATGCATTTCGTCATGTCGATGTCATAACGCGTGGTGCGGCGGCTGCCGTCCTCGCGCGGTTCGGCGTCGATGGTGATGGCCTGCGCCGGGCAGATCGCCTCGCAAAGCTTGCAGGCAATGCAACGCTCCTCGCCATTGGGGTAACGGCGCAGCGCGTGTTCACCGCGGAACCGGGGCGACAGCGGCCCCTTTTCATGCGGATAGTTCACGGTCGCCTTGGGGGCGAAGAAGTATTTCAGCCCCAGCTTCATGCCACCCCAGAAATCCTGAAGCAGGAAGTATTTGGCGGCGCGGGTATAGTCGATATTCGCCATGATCAGCCCCCCACGGTCCAGCGGGCGAAGAGGCCCCAGAACCAGTCGAATTTCGCCGCAAAGGCCACGAACACCACCCAGACCAGGCTGAACGGCAGGAAGACTTTCCAGCCCAGCCGCATCAGCTGGTCATACCGGTAGCGGGGCGTGATCGCCTTAACCATTGCAAAGAGGAAGAAGAAGAACGCCATCTTGGCAACCATCCACAGCACCCCGTCGGGCAGGCCGGGAATGGGCGACAGCCAGCCGCCGAAGAACAAGAGCGAAGTCAGCGCGCACATCAGGAAGATGGCGATATATTCCCCGGCCATGAACAGCAGGAAGGGCGTGGCGGAATATTCCACCTGATAGCCCGCCACCAGTTCCGATTCCGCCTCGGGCAGGTCAAAGGGCGGGCGGTTGGTCTCGGCCAGCGCCGAGATGAAGAACAGGAAGACCATCGGGAAATGCGGCAACCAGTACCAGCCGAAAAAGCCCCAGCCGGTATCCTGCGCCCGCACGATATCGCCAAAGTTCATCGAGCCGGTCGACAGGATCACCCCGATGATGATGAGGCCAATGGAGACCTCGTAAGAGATCATCTGAGCGGCAGACCGCAGCGAGCCCAGGAACGGATACTTCGAGTTCGAGGCCCAACCGCCCATGATCACGCCGTAAACCTCAAGCGAGGAGACGGCAAAGACATAGAGGATGGCGACGTTGATGTCGCTCAGCACCCAGCCGTCGTTGAACGGGATCACCGCCCAGGCGATCATCGCCAGCACAAACGAGGTCATCGGCGCGAGGATGAACACCGTCCGGTCGGCGCCGGCGGGAATGACCACTTCCTTGACCACGTATTTCAGCGCGTCGGCCACCGATTGCAGCAGGCCATAGACGCCCACCACGTTGGGGCCCCGGCGCATCTGGACCGCGGCCCAGATCTTGCGGTCGCCATAGACGAGGAAGAGAAGCGAGATCATCACAAAGGCAACGACCGCAAGCACTTGTGCCAAGATGATCAGGGCTATGCCGCCTGGGGTGTCAAAGAATTCAGCCATAGGTCCTCACACCGTGGGTATTCCGTTTTCCGCGCAGTGCGCGACCACGACTTCGGCGTCGATGGTCTTTGCCCCGCGCGGCAGGGATGGCGAGATGGTGTAAACAGCATCCGCCGCCCACACGCCACCCTTTTCATTCACATTCGTGCGCAAATGACGCGCAAAGCCATAGCCCCGGATCAGGGCATATTGGGCCGCCGCGCATTCGGCATAATCGTCCAGATCGGCGGCGCTGCGCGCGCCGCTCATCCGCACCCCGAATTGCACCAGATCACCTTCCAGCAGCGCGGTTTCGACGCCCATGTATTGGGGCGCGAAACGCGACACCTGATCCTGCACCGGTTCGGCGCAGGCCATCAGGGCCAGGGGCGATATGAGCACGAGGCGGGTCATTCGGCGGCGATCTTCTCCGCCCGGCGCGCCTTGGCGGCGGCCGACAGTTCGGCCATCAGGGCGCTGGCCCGGGCAATCGGGTTCGAGAGATAGAAATCGTCCACCGCATTGCGGAAGCTGGCCGCGCCCAGCGGCCCCTGTTCCAGCGCCTCGACCGTGTTTTCCGGCACTTGGTCGATCTGCGCCAGATGCGGCACCTCTGCCACCAGTGCCTGACGCAGTTGCGCCAGCGAATCGTAGGGCAACGTGGCGTCCAGCTCGGCACTCAGCGCCCGCAGGATGGCCCAGTTTTCCTTGGCCTCGCCCGGAGCAAAGCCCGCGCGCATGGCCAGTTGCGGGCGGCCTTCGGTGTTGACGAACAGGCCGTTTTCCTCGGTATAGGCGGCACCCGGCAGGATCACGTCGGCACGATGCGCGCCCCGGTCACCATGGCTGCCCTGATAGATAACGAATGCACCGGCGTCGATTTCAACCTCGTCGGCACCCAGGTTATAGATCACCTCGGCCCCGTCGATGGCGGCCTCGATGCCGCCCTCGGCCACTGCGCCGATATCCATCGCCCCCACGCGGCCCGCCGCGCTGTGCAGCACCAACAGGCCCGAGCCCGAGATTTCGGCCATCTTCTGCGCCGCTGCCAGAACCGCCAGACCATCGGCCTCGCGCAGGGCGCCCTGCCCCACGATCACCAGCGATTTCTTGTTCTCGCGGGTCTCGTCCGAGACGCCCTCGGCGATCATGTCGGCCAGCGCCTGCCGGTCGGTTCCGGCGTGGAAATAGTCATAGGTCAGATCGGCGGCGGGCCCGATCAGCGCCACTTCGGCGCCCCGGGTCCAGGCCTTGCGGATACGTGCGTTCAGCACCGGCGCCTCGTCGCGCGGGTTGGTGCCGATCAGCAGGATCATCTCGGCACCGTCGATATCCTCGATGGCGGCGGTGCCCACATAGGCGCCCCGATTACCGATCGGCAGGCGGGCATTGTCGACGCGGCATTCCACCTTGCCGCCCTGTCCCTCGACCAGCTGTTTCAGGGCAAACGCGGCCTCGACCGGGACCAGATCGCCGATCAGGCCGGCGAGTTTCTTGCCCTTCATCGCGGTAGCAGCAGCACTCAGCGCCTCGGGCCAGGTCGCGGGCTTCAGCTTGCCATCGACGCGCACATAGGGGCGGTCAAGCCGCTGGCGGCGCAGCCCGTCCCAGACAAAGCGGGTCTTGTCGCTGATCCACTCTTCGTTCACGCCGTCATGGTTGCGCGGCAGGATACGCATCACCTCGCGCCCCTTGGTGTCGACCCGGATGTTCGACCCCAGCGCATCCATCACGTCGATGCTCTCGGTCTTGGTCAGTTCCCAGGGACGAGCGGTGAATGCATAGGGTTTCGAGGTCAGCGCACCCACCGGGCACAGGTCGATGATGTTGCCCTGAAGGTTCGAATCCAGCGTCTGGTTCAGGTAGCTGGTGATCTCGGCATCCTCGCCCCGGCCGGTCTGGCCCATCTGGGTGATGCCCGCCACCTCGGTGGTGAAGCGCACGCAGCGGGTGCAGGAAATGCAGCGGGTCATCGCGGTACCGACCAGCGGGCCCAGATTCAGATCGTCCACCGCGCGCTTGGCCTCGCGAAAACGGCTGAAGTCGACGCCATAGGCCATGGCCTGGTCTTGCAGATCGCACTCGCCGCCCTGATCGCAAATCGGGCAATCCAGCGGGTGGTTGATCAGCAGAAATTCCATCACGCCTTCGCGGGCCTTCTTGACCATGGGCGAGTTGGTCTTGACCACCGGCGGCTGGCCTTCCGGCCCCGGGCGCAGGTCGCGCACCTGCATCGCGCAGGAGGCCGCCGGTTTCGGCGGACCGCCCACGACCTCGACCAGACACATCCGGCAATTGCCCGCGATCGACAGACGTTCGTGGTAGCAGAAGCGCGGCACCTCGATCCCGGCCACTTCGCAGGCCTGGATCAGGGTCATTGCGCCCTCGACTTCGATCTCGTGCCCGTCGATGTTGATCTTGCGGAGGTCAGACATGATCTAATTCGCCCTCAGTAGCGCGCCGATTGCGCTGTTGTTCGAAATTTCCAGCCGGCCCAGTCGGCACAGGTCGCCCGGCTTGTCATAGTTGAGGCCCAGTTCGGCCATGTACTTGCGCCCACGGTCGCGGAACCGTTCCTTTTCGACGTCGCTGTCCAGCACGGCGCGGATCTCGCTGTCGGAATAGCCCAACTCGTTGGCGCGGGCGCGCAGGCGGCGGATCTCGCCGATCCCCTTGAACAGGCGCCCGTCGATATCCTCGCAATTCTTGCGGATCTCGTTGGCCACCACGATGGTAAAGATACCGTCGGCGATCTCGGGCACCTCGCGCAGCGGCGGTTTGGCCGCAGCGGTCGAGGCAGCAACGGCCAGGCTGGCGGTGGCGGTCAGGATGGATTTGAACATGACATGTCCTTTCGGTCTGGAAGAACCAGACCGATGCATGCCGGGCCTGTTATGCAATAACAGCGCGCCCGACCGGCAGGGATATGCCGACCGTCCGCTCATGGCCGCTGACAGGTGCCTTGAAAGGTCATCTTGTCGCCCTCGATCCGCAGTTGCGCGGGGTCGCTGTCGGGGCCGACCTGCCAGTCGATCCTGGAGTTGCCGTAATTGGCGATACAGTACGAGACACCACCATGCCGCCCCGCCTCGCGCGCGTCGTCAAAGGACTGGCTGACCTTGTCCACCGTCACCGTGAACACCGACAGCGTCGCTTTCTTGTCGACCGGCTTGGCCTTGACCGGAAAGTAATGCCCGCCGAACAGCAGCCGGTTCTCGCGCTTGGTGCTGTTGCAGGCCGCCGTCACGGCGACCGCACCGATCAAAAGGGCCAGCGCGGCCCGTTGGGGGAAACGAGAGGCAGTGGGTTTGCTCATCGCGTTCACTCCGCCGCCATCGCGCCCATGCGGCCCGATTTCTGCGCCTTGATGCGATCCTCGATCTCTTCGCGGAAGTTGCGGATCAGGCCCTGGATCGGCCAGGCCGCCGCGTCGCCAAGGGCGCAGATGGTGTGGCCCTCGACCTGCTTGGTCACGTCCCACAGCATGTCGATCTCTTCCAGTTCCGCCTCGCCGCGCACCAGGCGGTCCATCACCCGCATCATCCAGCCGGTGCCTTCGCGGCAGGGGGTGCACTGGCCGCAGCTCTCATGCTTGTAGAACTTGCTCAGCCGCCAGATCGCCTTAACGATGTCGGTGGATTTGTCCATCACGATCACCGCCGCCGTGCCCAGGCCCGAGCCCAGTTCGCCGCGCAGGTAATCGAAATCCATGATCGCGTCCTTCATCTTTTCCCCGCGCACGCAGGGAACCGAGGAGCCACCCGGGATCACGGCCAGCAGGTTGTCCCAGCCGCCGCGAATGCCGCCGCAATGGGTCTCGATCAGTTCCTGGAACGAGATCGACATAGCCTCTTCGACCACGCAGGGGTTGTTCACATGGCCCGAGATGGCAAACAGCTTGGTACCCGCGTTGTTCTGGCGGCCAAAGCCCGCGAACCATTCCGGCCCGCGCCGCAGGATGGTGGGCACAACAGCAATGGATTCGACGTTGTTTACCGTGGTCGGGCAGCCATACAGCCCCGCGCCCGCCGGGAACGGCGGCTTCATCCGGGGCATGCCCTTCTTGCCTTCGAGGCTTTCGATCAGGGCGGTTTCCTCGCCGCAGATATAGGCGCCCGCGCCGTGATGCAGATAGAGGTCGAAGTCCCAGCCCGACTTGGCGGCATTCTTGCCCAAGAGGCCCGCGTCATAGGCCTCGTCAATCGCGGCCTGCAGCGCCTCGCGCTCGCGGATGTATTCGCCGCGAATATAGATATAGCAGGCGTTTGCGTTCATCGCGAAACTGGCGATCAGGCAGCCTTCGATCAGCGTGTGCGGATCGTGGCGCATGATCTCGCGGTCCTTGCAGGTGCCCGGCTCGGATTCGTCGGCATTGACCACCAGATAGGATGGGCGGCCATCGCTTTCCTTGGGCATGAAGGACCATTTCAGACCGGTGGGAAAGCCCGCGCCGCCGCGCCCGCGCAGTCCGCTGTCCTTCATCTGCTGGATGATCCAGTCCCGCCCCTTGGCGATGATTCCGGCGGTTCCGTCCCAATGGCCGCGTGCCATCGCGCCTTTCAGCGTGCGGTCGTGCATCCCGTAGAGATTGGTAAAGATCCGGTCCTGATCCTTCAGCATGCTTCCTGCCTACCTTTGGCTATCCTGACGCAGGCGCCAGAGTTGAAAAATGTTGATCACCGCATAGATGAAACCCGCAAGCGCTGCGAAATCTATTAGCAGCGCATACCGGCCCGGCAGCCCCAGCGCCGGACCGATGAACATCGACAGGACAAGCCACAGCACCATGGTCACGGCGATGACCAAGGCTATATGGCGCCCCTTGCGGGCAATGACCTGTTCCAGTTTCTCGTCCATGTTTCCAGTGCGCGCCACGGATCATGCCGTGGCGCTGTTTCCTTCGTATCGCCACGTGCCCTTGCGCGCGGCAAGTTCAGCTTCGCCCGGCAAGACCTTGGAAGGCTGAACCAATTTCATCTCTTCTTCTACCTCGGGCTCTGCCATGGTCGCGACCGGCTCGGGCTCTGCCACGGTCTCGACCGGCTCGGGCTCTGCCACGACGTTGACCACCTCAGGTTCCGCCATCGGCGCCGGCGCACTCTGGGCGACATCGGCACGAATGTCCTCGGCCAGATTGCCCCGCGCCTCGGCCTGCTGCGCGGCCGCGGTCATTCTGCCCCCTAGGTAGCCGCCCGCGGCAAAGGCCACCAGTCCGGCGACAACAGCTGTCATGAAGCTTGTCTGACCGAATACCAGGATCACACCCGCGACCACGAGCCCGCCATAGGCCGCCCGTTTCCAGACACGCGCCGTGTCTGCCGATTTGTCCGTTGAGGTCGTCATGATGTGGTCTCCCTGTTATCAGTTATTCGTCGTAAATTCCGTCCTTCTTCGCCCTTTTGGCAAATTCCGTTTCTTCGCCCGCTGCCAGTTGGCGGGCCTGATCGATCCAGCCGTCCCGTTCGATCCGGCCCTTGAACTTCAGCCGCGCATCGACCCAGGCAACCTGGGCCGGGGTCCAGGCGGCAATCTGGTCGAAATGATAGAATCCCAACTCGTTGAGCAGACCTTCGAGCTTGGGTCCCACACCCTTGAGCAGCTTGAGGTCATCGGCCCCACCTTCGCGCGCCGCGCTCAGGGACAGCGGCTGTTCCTCGCCCGCCTCGTCGGTCGTGGTCTCGGCACCCTCGGCCTCATAACGCCAGGTGCCCTTGCGGCTGGCCAGTTCCTCCTGCCCCGGCAGTGCGGTCGAGGGTTTCAGCACCGGCTCCGCTGCGGGCTTGGGCGCAGGTTTCGTCTCGGCCTTGGGGGTCTGCTTGACCGCCGGTTTCGGCGCGGCGGGTGCGGGCGGCGGGCTGACCTTGCCCGCGCGGCTGGCAACCGTGCCATCCTTGCCGATCCAGGGGGTCAGGAGCGGCACCTCGGTGCCATCGATCCGCTTGACCGTGTCACCGATATCGGTGGCCAGTTGCACGCTGGCATTATAGCGGGTCTTGCCGCTGTCATATTCAGTCAGGCTGGTCAGACCCTTGAGAGGCTCGGACGCGTAACGCCCATTCTGCGGACCCGGAACCGGTACCTTGCCAGCGGCCAGCTCGTCCAGAAGCTCGCCGAACCGCTTGGCGGTCAGATCCTCGTAATAATCCTTGCCGATCTGCGCCATGGGCGCATTGGTGCAGGAACCGAGGCATTCCACCTCTTCCCAGCTGAACTTGCCATCGGCGGACAGGGTATGCGGCCTATCGGCGATCTTTTCCTTGCAGACCGCGATCAGATCCTCGGCGCCGCAGATCATGCAGGAGGTGGTGCCGCAAATCTGGATATGAGCCACGGTTCCAACCGGTTGCAGCTGAAACATGAAGTAGAAGGAGGCCACTTCCAGAACCCGGATATAGGCCATGCCCAGCATGTCGGCGACAGCTTCGATGGCGGGCCGGGTCAGCCAGCCCTCCTGCTCTTGCGCGCGCCAGAGCAGCGGAATAACCGCGCTGGCCTGGCGGCCTTCGGGAAACTTGGTGACCTGCGCCTCGGCCCAGGCCTGATTGGCGGGCGTAAAGGCAAAGCTGTCGGGCTGTTCGGGATGCAGACGGCGTAGCATTGTGTTCTTGTCCTTCTATTTCCCGTTACGCGGTACAGGGCCCGGTGTTGATCCGGATGGAGTTCCCATCCCCCACCCGTTCGGCCTTGCCTCTCGACAGATAACTCGCGGTGATCGCAAGCGTCTGCTCGCGGCTCAGACCGGCCTGAAAATCGACCGCGCCATATTGGCGCTCGTCCCGCAGCACGCAACCGACGCTGGCCACGGCGTCCAGATAGTCGGCGCGCATTTCACCGGTGATCACGCCGGTGCTGCCCTCGCCCGTCGGCGCCACGTCACAAGCGGCCAGCCCGGCCAGCACGCCCATCCCTGTCAAAGCGGATCGCATCGGGCTCATCTGTCGATCTCCCCGAACACAACGTCCATCGTTCCGATGATGGCGGCGACGTCGGCCAGTTGGTGGCCCCTGGCGACATGGTCCATCGCCTGAAGATGCAAATAGCCCGGCGCCCGGATCTTGGAGCGATAGGGTTTGTTGGTACCATCGGCCACCAGATAGACGCCAAACTCGCCCTTGGGCGCCTCGACGGCGGCATAGACCTCGCCCGCGGGCACATGGAACCCTTCGGTATAAAGCTTGAAGTGATGAATCAGGCTTTCCATCGAGGTTTTCATGTCGCCGCGTTTCGGCGGGGTCAGCTTGCCGCGCGCCAGCACGTCGCCGGGGCAATCGCGCAGCTTGGCGATGGCCTGGCGGATGATCGAGATCGACTGGCGCATCTCTTCCATCCGGCACAGGTAACGGTCGTAACAGTCGCCGTTCTTGCCCACCGGCACCTGGAATTCGAATTCGTCATAGCATTCATAGGGTTGTGCACGGCGCAAATCCCAGGCCAGGCCCGAGCCGCGCACCATCACGCCCGAGAATCCGTATTGCAGGATCTCTTCTTCGTTCACCACGCCGATATCGCAGTTGCGCTGCTTGAAGATACGGTTCTCGGTCAGCAGGCCGTCGATATCGTCGAGCACCTTGGGAAAGGTATGACTCCACGCCTCGATATCGTCCAACAGTGCGTCGGGCAGGTCCTGATGCACGCCGCCGGGCCGGAAATAGGCCGCGTGCAGACGCGCGCCACAGGCCCGCTCGTAAAAGATCATCAGTTTCTCGCGCTCTTCGAACCCCCACAGCGGCGGCGTCAGCGCGCCCACGTCCATCGCCTGGGTGGTCACGTTCAACAGGTGGTTCAGGATGCGCCCGATCTCGGAATACAGCACCCGGATCAGGCTGGCACGGCGTGGCACCTCGACACCGGTCAGCTTTTCGATGGCCAGGCACCAGGCGTGCTCCTGGTTCATCGGCGCCACGTAATCGAGCCGGTCGAAATAGGGCAGGTTCTGCAGATAGGTGCGGCTTTCCATCAGCTTTTCGGTGCCGCGGTGCAACAGCCCGATATGCGGGTCGCAGCGTTCGACGATCTCGCCGTCCAGCTCCAGCACCATCCGCAGCACGCCATGCGCCGCCGGGTGCTGGGGACCGAAATTGATGTTGAAGTTGCGGATCTTCTGCTCGCCTGTCAGCGCGTCCTCGAAGCCCTTGCCGCCATCCATCATCTGTCTCTCCTGTCCGGGCGCCCTGCCCGGCTTGTCGTGTCGTACCGGCCCCAGCGGGGCGCGGCCCATGCGGGCGTCAGCGACGCGCCCGCGCATTCCGTATTGCCGTGGCCCGCACGCGGGCACGTTCCGCCTGCGCCGCCTTGGCCGCAGCCCCCGCCAGGGCCAGTCCCAGAGCCGCCAGCGCGGCCAGTTCCCCCAGGATCGTCAGCATGTCAGCGCCGCTCCATCTCTTGCAGCTTCATGGCCATGATCCACAGCAGCACGATGACCACCGGCGAGATCACGCAGGCAAAGGCCCAGTTCCGGTTGATCCCGAAATGCGGCAGCAGCTTGATCATCGGAATGATCGTCGCAGCCGCCAATGCAATCCAGATCAGGAACTCCATGGCTTAGCCCTCTTTCTTCTCGTCTCCCGGAAGGATGTAATCGGCGCCTTCCCAGGGGGACATGAAATCGAACTGTCGGTATTCCTGCACCAGGCTCACGGGTTCATAGACAACCCGCTTTTCCGCCTCGTCATAGCGGACCTCGGTATAGCCGGTGGTCGGGAAATCCTTGCGCAGCGGATAGCCCCGGAACCCGTAATCCGTCAGGATGCGGCGCAGGTCCGGGTGGCCGGTGAACAGGATGCCGAACATGTCGAACACCTCGCGCTCGAACCAGTTGGCCGAGGGGTGCACATCGGTGATCGAGGGCACCATATCCTCTTCGCGGATCGAGACCCGCAGGCGGATGCGCTGGTTCTGATACATGCTGAGCAGGTGATAGACCACGTCGAACCGCTTGGCCCGTTCGGGGTAATCGACAGCGGTGATATCGACCAGCGTCGAAAAGCGGCAGCTGCTGTCCGAGCGCAGGAAATCCACGAAATCGACCAGGTTCGACGGCGCCACATCGACATTCAACTCGCCAAAGGTCACATCCCAGGACAGGATGCAGTCGGCGCGTTTCAGCTCCAGATGGGTGCCCAGTTCTCTGAGTGCGTCGCTCATTTGGCTCTCTCCTCAGCGCACGATGGTGCCGGTGCGGCGGATCTTGCGTTGCAACTGCAACAGACCGTAGAGCAGCGCTTCGGCGGTCGGCGGGCAGCCCGGCACGTAGATATCCACCGGCACGATCCGGTCACAGCCGCGCACCACGGAATAGCTGTAGTGGTAATAGCCGCCGCCATTGGCACAGGAGCCCATCGAGATCACGTAGCGCGGCTCGGGCATCTGGTCATAGACCTTGCGCAGGGCGGGCGCCATCTTGTTGGTCAGCGTGCCGGCCACGATCATCACGTCCGACTGGCGCGGAGAGGCGCGCGGCGCGATGCCGAACCGTTCGGCGTCATAGCGCGGCATCGAGGTATGCATCATCTCGACCGCGCAGCAGGCCAGACCGAATGTCATCCAGTGCAGCGAGCCGGTGCGCGCCCAGTTGATGATGTCCTCGGTCGAGGTCAGCAGGAAACCCTTGTCCTGCAACTCGGCATTCAGGGCCTGGGTGGCGACTTCCTTGTCGACGCCCGCGGTATTGGCACCCGTCATCACTGCCATTCCAGCGCCCCTTTCTTCCATTCATAGGCAAAGCCGATAGTCAGCACGCCCAGGAACACCATCATCGACCAGAATCCCACATCGCTCATGTCCTTGAAGCCGACGGCCCAGGGAAACAGGAAGGCGATTTCCAGGTCGAAGATGATGAACAGGATCGACACCAGATAGAACCGGACGTCGAATTTCATTCGCGCATCGTCGAATGCGTTGAAGCCGCATTCATAGGCGCTGACCTTTTCGGGATCGGGATTGCGGACCGCCAGCACGACGGCGGCGAGAATCAGGACAAGTCCAAGGCCAGCGGCGACGGCCAGAAACACCAGGATCGGGAGGTATTCCCGCAACAGCTCTTCCACGAGTGGCTCCTTTCCTGCGCGCCCGCCTCGGGACGCGCCGTCAATTGGCGTGTTGACTGGACCTTCTCTACCCGTGCCCGCTCAGAGGGTCAACTGAACGAACGCGTCCTGCCGCGCATATTTCGACGCAGCAGGTATCGGTTTTCAGGTATATTTTCGGTCAGGCACCGGCGATCGACAGGAGATCAAACCTGAGTGTTCCATGCAGGTTTGCGCTTGTCGAAAAAGGCGCCGATTCCCTCGCGGGCCTCATCCGTCTCCCAACGGTCGACCAGCGCCCGGATGGTGCGGTCGATGACCGCGTCATCGACACGCGGCCCCAGATCGCGGATCAGCGCCTTGGCCGAGGCAACCGCGCCGGGCGCGCAGGCCAGATAGGGCGCGACCTCGGCCTCGATCGCGGCGGCGAGATCAGCGGCGGGTACCGCGCGGGCGAGCAGACCCAGTTCCACCGCTTCGGCGGCCCCGAAGAGACGCCCCGACATGAAGACCCGGCGCGCGCGCGCCTCGCCCATGCGGGCAATGACATAGGGGCCGATGGTGGCGGGGATGATCCCCAGCCGGGTCTCGGTCAGGCCCATCTTGAGCGTGTCGACACCGATCGCGATATCGCAGACGCTGGCCATGCCGACGCCGCCGCCAAATGCGTTGCCCTGCACCGCGCCGATCAGCGGCTTGGGCAGGCTGTTGAGCGCCTGCAACATCTCGGCCAGCTTGCGCGCCTCGACAAAGCGGGTTTCGGCATCGGCGGCCATCTGCGCCTGCATCCAGCCCAGATCGCCACCCGCGCAAAAGCTTTTGCCCGCGCCGGTCAGCACCACGACCCGTACCGCGTCGTCCGCGGCCAGTTGCGCTGCGGCGGCGCTGAGATCGGCCAGCATCTGCGCCGACATGGCATTGTGTTTCTCCGCCCGGTCGAGCGTCAGGGTGGCGACCCCGCGCGCGTCGGTGTCGATGGTGATGGTTTCGTACATGACCTCTCCTTCAGAACCGTTTTCCGGCACGGAAAACGGGCCGGAATTCTTGCAGAATTCCGGGTCTCACCCGGTACGCATGGCGCGTGCCATATCCGCCGCTTCGGCGATCACATCCATGTCGAGCCCGGTCTGGTAGCCCAGCCGCTCCAGATGCGCCGCAACTGCCTCGGTCGCCACATTGCCCGCCGCACCCGGTGCATAGGGGCACCCGCCCAAGCCGCCCACGGCAGCATCGAAGACCCGCACACCCAGCGCCAGCGAGGCGTCGATATTGGCCAGCGCCCGGCCCGCCGTATCGTGGTAATGCCCCGCCAGCCGCGAGACCGGCACCCGCTCGCGCACTGCCAGCAGCATGCGCGCGATCTTGTCCGGGGTCGCCTGCCCGATCGTGTCGCCCAGCGAGATCTCGTAGCAGCCCAGCGAGAACAGCCTGTCGGCCACTTCGGCCACCTTCTCGGGCGCCACCGCGCCATCATAAGGACAATCGGTCACGCAGGACACATATCCCCGCACCGGCAGGTCGATATGGCGCGCGGCCTCCAGGATCGGTTCGAACCGCGCGATGCTCTCTTCGATGGTGGCGTTGATATTGGCCTTGGAAAAGCCCTCGGACGCCGAGGCAAAGACCGCAATCTCGTCTGCACGCGCCGCCAGCGCATCCTCGTATCCGCGCATGTTCGGGGTCAGCGCCGCATAGCGCACCCCCTCGGCGCGGGTGATCCTGGCCAGCACCTCGGCAGACCCGGCCATCTGCGGCACCCATTTGGGCGAGACAAAGCTGGCCACCTCGATCCGGCGGAACCCGGCCCGGCTGAGGCAATCGACCAGCGCCACCTTCTCGGCCACCGGTATCTCGCGTTTCTCGTTCTGAAGCCCGTCGCGCGGCCCCATCTCGAAGATTTCGACCCAATCGCCCATCGCCGCACTCCTGTCCCGTTGCGCTCAGTTCACCTGCCCCACCGCCGCATGTCCGCGGCGGCGCGTCAAGCCTCTTCCTCTTCCAGACGCACCAGCGCGGCACCGGCCTCGACCTGGGCGCCGGCCTCGGCCAGCACCTCGGCCACCACCCCGTCACGGGCGGCCAGCAGCGAATGCTCCATCTTCATCGCCTCCAGGATGGCGAGGCGGTCGCCCTCCTTCACCGACTGACCGGCGCTGGCAAAGACGGCCTTGACCAGGCCGGGCATCGGGGCCAGCACCACATTGGTGTCACCGCCCGCGCTGCTGTCGCGATCAAGCGGATCGATGATGTCGAAGGGCAGACCATAGCCGTCGAACACGGTGGCCACCCCGCCCGCGACCGAGACATCGGGCATCGCCCGCCCGCCGATGCGCCAGCGCCCGTCGCGCCGTTCGGCCACCACCTGATCCGCGCCGATCTGCCAGAGCTGGCGGTCACGTCCCTCGACCTGCACATCGACGGCAATCTCCTCGCCCTGCCAGCCAAGCGTGATCGCCCGGTGCAGCGGCGCCCAGAGGGTAAAGCCCTGCTCGGCCTGATCCTCGTCCAGTCCCAGCACCACCATGGCGGCGGCGGCCACATGGCGCGGCTCGGGCGCGGGGGCCGCGACCAGCGCGTCGATATCACGGCCAATGAGGCCGGTATCCACGTCACCGGCGGCAAAACCCGCATGCCGGGTCAGCGCACCAAGGAAGGCCAGATTGGTGACGGTGCCGCCCACCTGCGTCCCCGCCAGCGCCCGGTCAAGCCGTGACAGCGCCACCGCGCGGGTCGGGCCGTGCACGATGACCTTCGAGATCATCGGATCGTACCAGGGGCTGATGGTGTCGCCCGCACGCACGCCGCTATCGGCGCGGCAGCCTTCGGGAAAGGCCAGATGGCTGAGCGTGCCGGTGGCGGGCAGAAAGCCCTTGGGCACGTCCTCGGCATATAGCCGCGCCTCGAAGGCATGGCCGGTGATGGCCAGTTCCTCCTGTCTGGCGGGCAGGCTCTCGCCCGCGGCGACACGCAGCTGCCATTCCACCAGATCGACGCCGGTGATCGCCTCGGTCACCGGGTGTTCGACCTGCAGGCGGGTGTTCATCTCCATGAACCAGAACCGGTCGGCGCGCAGCCCGTCGGAGGCGTCGACGATGAATTCAACGGTCCCCGCACCCTTGTAGCCGATGGCCTCGGCGGCACGCACGCCCGCCTGCCCCATCGCGGCGCGCATCTCCTCGGTCATGCCGGGCGCGGGCGCTTCTTCGATCACCTTCTGGTGGCGACGTTGCAGCGAGCAGTCGCGTTCGAACAGATGCACCGCATGGGTGCCGTCGCCGAACACCTGCACCTCGATATGGCGCGGCTTGGACACGAATTTCTCGACCAGCACCGCGTCATTGCCAAAGGCGGTCTTGGCCTCGCCCCGCGCGCTGTCGAGCGCGGCGGCAAAATCCTGCGGCCGTTCGACCAGGCGCATGCCCTTGCCGCCGCCGCCCGCGACCGCCTTGATCAGCACCGGATAGCCGATGGTATCGGCGGCGCCCGCCAGATGCTCGGGGTCCTGATTGTCGCCGTGATAGCCGGGCACCACGGGCACGCCCGCCTCGTGCATCAGCGCCTTGGCGGCGTCCTTGAGGCCCATGGCCCGGATCGCGCTGGCCGAGGGACCGATGAAGGTCAGGCCCGCCGCCTCGACCGCATCCACGAAATCGGGGTTCTCGGACAGGAAGCCATAGCCGGGATGAATGGCCTGCGCACCGGTTTCCAGCGCGGCGGCGATGATCACATCGCCCTTGAGGTAACTGTCGGCGGGAGCCGGACCGCCGATATGCACCGCCTCATCCGCCATCGCCACATGTTTGGCGCCGGCATCGGCATCGGAATAGACCGCGACACAGGCCACGCCCATGCGCTGCGCGGTTTCCATAACGCGGCAGGCGATCTCGCCGCGATTGGCAATCAGGATCTTGTCGAACATGGGATCGGTCCTTTTGACTCAAGGGTCGGTTCGGGAGCTTTGCCCGTCGCCATTGGGGGCAACCCAACGGCGCGGCACTGGCGCCCCCGGAATATTTTCTGCGAAACGAGGATCACATGCGGAACACGCCGAACCGCGTGTCCTCGATCGGTGCATTGAGCGCGGCGCTGAGCGACAGGGCCAGCACATCGCGGCTCTTGCGGGGGTCGATGATGCCATCATCCCAAAGCCGGGCGCTGGCATAAAGCGGGTGCGACTGGCGCTCGAACATCTCGAGCGTCGGGCGCTTGAACTCGGCCTCTTCTTCGGCCGACCAGCTGCCGCCCTGCCGCTCGATCCCGTCGCGCTTGACGGTGGCCAGAACGCCGGCCGCCTGTTCGCCGCCCATCACCGAGATGCGGCTGTTGGGCCAGGTCCACAGGAAGCGCGGCTGATAGGCGCGGCCCGCCATGCCATAGTTGCCTGCACCAAACGAGCCGCCCACCAGCATGGTGATCTTGGGTACGCTGGTGGTGGCGACCGCCGTCACCATCTTGGCACCATGGCGCGCAATGCCTTCGTTTTCATATTTGCGGCCCACCATGAAACCGGTGATGTTCTGCAGGAACACCAGCGGGATCTTGCGCTGGCTACACAGTTCCACGAAATGCGCAGCCTTTTGCGCCGCCTCGCTGAAGATCACGCCATTATTGGCGATGATGCCGATCGGGCAACCCTTGAGATGTGCGAACCCGCAGACGATGGTCTCGCCGAAACGCGGTTTGAACTCGTCAAAGCGCGAGCCGTCGACCAGCCGCGCAATCACCTCGCGGATGTCATAGGGGGTTTTCAGGTCGGCGGGCACCACGCCCAGAATCTCCTCGGGGTCATAGGCCGGTTCCTCGGGGCTGGCCCAGTCCACCGTCAGCGGCTTGCGCCGGTTGAGCGAACGCACCGCGCGCCGCGCCAGCGCCAGCGCGTGGGCGTCATCCTCCGCCAGGTAATCGGCCACGCCTGACAGGCGGGTATGCACGTCACCGCCGCCGAGGTCTTCGGCGCTGACCACCTCGCCCGTCGCGGCCTTGACCAGCGGAGGACCGGCCAGAAAGATGGTGCCCTGTTCCTTGACGATGATGGTGACGTCCGACATGGCCGGGACATAGGCGCCGCCTGCGGTGCACGAGCCCATCACAACCGCGATCTGCGGGATGCCCTTGGCGCTCATCCGCGCCTGATTATAGAAGATGCGGCCAAAGTGGTCGCGATCCGGGAACACCTCGTCCTGGTTGGGCAGGTTGGCGCCGCCACTGTCCACCAGATAGATGCAAGGCAGGTTGTTTTCCTCGGCGATCTCCTGCGCGCGCAGGTGTTTCTTGACCGTCATCGGATAATACGTGCCGCCCTTCACGGTGGCATCGTTGCAGACGACCATGACCTCCTGCCCCTCGACCCGGCCGATCCCGGCGACGACACCGGCGGCGGGGGCCGCGTTATCATACATGTCATGGGCTGCGGTGGCGCCGATCTCCAGGAAGGGAGAGCCCGCATCCAGCAGGTTGGCCACCCGGCGGCGCGGCAGCATCTTGCCCCGGCTTTCATGGCGGGCCCGCGATTTCTCGCCGCCGCCCAGGCGCGCGGCCTCGGCCGCCGCCCCGATCTGCGCCAGCGCCTCCAGATGCGCGGCGCGGTTCTGCTTGAAGCCCTCGGAGGCGGGCATGGCCTTGGATGTGAGTTTCATGGATTGGCCTCCAGTTCTGCCGCTGCGCGGCGCTTCAATTCCTTGCGGATCACTTTGCCTGTCACCGTCAACGGCAGCGCGTCCAGAAACGCCACCTCTCGCGGGTAGGAGTATTGGGCGAGCCGGTCCTTGACCCAGGCTTGCAGCTCTTCGGCGCTGGCCCGGGCGCCCGGTTTCAGCACCACATAGGCCTTGACGATCTCGGTCCTGAGCGGATCGGGCTTGCCCACCACGCCTACGGTTGCGACGGACGGATGGGTCAACAGGCAATCCTCGATCTCCGCCGGGCCGATGCGGTAGCCGGCCGAGGTGATCACATCATCCTCGCGTCCGACAAAGCGGAGGTAGTCGCCCTCCCACACGCCGCGGTCACCGGTCACCAGCCAATCGCCCCGGAACTTCTCGGCGGTGGCGGCCGGGTTGCGCCAGTATTCCAGCAGCATCGAGGCCGAACCGCGCCGCACGGCGACATCGCCCTCTCCTGTCGTGGGCTGGCCCGCATCGTCGATCACCGCAACCTCGTGCCCCGGCACCGCTTTGCCGATACAGCCCGGACGCACCGGGAAATCGGCAGCACAGGAGGACACGGTCATGTTGCATTCGGTCTGGCCGTAAAATTCGTTGATCGTCAGGCCAAAGGCGCCCTCGCCCCAGGCCAGCATCTCGGCCCCCAGCGGCTCGCCGCCCGAGGCGACCGAGCGCAGGCCGGGTATGGCCTGATCCGCTGCCTTGAGCATGCGGAGCGCGGTAGGCGGAAAGAACACGTTCCGAACCCCGCCGCGCGCGATCACATCGGCGCAGGCCTCTGCGCTGAACTTGTCCAGCCGCGCGGCCACCACCGGAATGCCCAGCGCCAGCCCCGGCATCAGCACATCAAACAGGCCACCGATCCAGGCCCAGTCGGCAGGCGTCCACAGGCAATCGCCCGGGCGCAGGTGGTTGTGACTGATCGAAACGCCCGGCAAATGGCCGGTCAGCACCCGGTGGCCATGCAGCGCCCCCTTGGCCCGGCCGGTCGTGCCCGAGGTATAGATCAGCACCGCCGGATCCTCGGGCCTTGTATCGGCTTGCGGCACCGGCTCGCCGGGCAGCCCGATCTCGGCCGCCATCAACGGCGTCGCCAGATCGCCCAGCAGGGTCGCGCCCTCGGCATCGGTCAGCACCAGACGGGCGCCGGAATCCTCCAGCCTGCTGCGCAATGCGTCCTGCTGGAACAGCTTGAAAAGCGGCACCGAAATGGCACCGATATGCCAAAGCGCCAGATGCGCCGCCGCGCACCAGGGAGAATGGCTGAGCAGTACGCCGACCCGGTCCCCCGGCGCCACGCGCCGCATCAGCGCCCGCGCCAGTCCCTGCACCATGCCCGACAAGTCGCCATGGGTGACATCGCGCCGCGTGGGCCCGGTCAGGTCGATGATGGCCAGCGCATCGGCAGGTTGGGACAGGCATTGCCGCGCCATGTTCAGACGCTCGGGCAGGTCCCAGGCGCCATCAGGGCGCAAACCCGGTATGCGCGCCGCGAATGTCATAGGACCCGACCCCGCAAAGCCCCTTTGAAAGAAGGGGTTTGAAACGTGTTTCTCAAATGAACGTAATTGGTTACGGGGTGAAATTCGCCTGCATTTTGATCCAGATCAGGGAATTTGCATATGTCCGTGCTCAAAACCGGAGCGTCAACTAAACCAAAGGTACCCACATGACACGTATCGCTGCTGCCTTGGCGCTTTCCACAGCTCTCGTCACCCTTGCCGGACCACTCGCGGCCCAATCTCAGGGCGATTGGACCGTTGGTGTCGGTGTGGGCTATGTGAACCCCAAATCCAACAACGGCACCCTGGCCGGTGGCGCGGCCACGGTGGATGACAGCACCCAGGGGATCTTTACCGTCGAATATTTCATCCGTGACAATCTGGGCATCGAGCTGCTGGCTGCCACACCCTTCAAGCATGACGTCTCGATCAGCGGCATCGGCTATGCAGGCAATGTCAAGCAACTGCCGCCCACCCTGTCGCTGAACTATCACTTCCCGACCAATTCCGCATGGAAGCCCTATCTGGGTATCGGTGTGAACTATACCACCTTCTTCGAGGAAAGCTCGCCGCTGGGCACGCTCAAGCTGGATGACAGTTTCGGTGTCGCCGTCAACGCGGGCCTCGACTATCAGATCAGCGATCGGGGCGCGCTGCGTCTGAACGCGCGCTGGATCAACATCGAAACCGACACCACCCTGAACGGCGCCGCCATCGGCACGGCCGAGATCGACCCGCTGGTGATCGGCGTCCAGTACGTGCATCGGTTCTGATCCCTCCTCGGCAAGACAGGCGGCCCGCAAGTTCCCTCGGCTTGCGGGCCGTTTGCGTTTTCAGAGCACCGTGTTCATCAGTTCGCGGCCGATCAGCATGCGGCGGATCTCCGAGGTGCCAGCGCCGATCTCCATCAGCTTGGCATCGCGGAAGATGCGGCTGACCGCGCTGTCGGACAGGAACCCGGCACCGCCCATCGCCTGCACCGCCTGATGCGCCTGCACCATCGCCTGTTCGCTGGCATAAAGACAGCAGGCGGCGGCGTCCTGACGGGTCACGTCGCCCCGGTCACAGGCCTTGGCCACCTCATAGATATAGGCGCGGGCCGAATTCATCGCCGTGTACATGTCGGCGATCTTGCCCTGCATCAGCTGGAAGGAGCCGATCGGTTTGCCGAACTGCTTGCGCTCGGCCATATAGGGCATGATCTCGTCCAGGCAGGCGGCCATGATGCCGGTGCCGATGCCCGCGAGCACCACGCGTTCATAATCGAGGCCCGACATCAGCACGGCAACGCCGCGCCCCTCTTGACCCAGCACGTTTTCAAACGGCACTTCGACATCCTCGAACACCAGCTCGGCCGTGTTCGAGCCACGCATGCCCAGTTTGTCGAAATGCTTGGAGGTCGAGAAACCCTTCATCGACTTTTCGATCAGAAAGGCGGTGATGCCCTTGCTGCCCGCTTCCGGGTCCGTCTTGGCGTAAACCACCAGCGTATCGGCGTCGGGGCCGTTGGTGATCCAGTACTTGTTGCCGTTCAGGCGATAGTGGTCGTTGCGCTTTTCGGCACGCAACTTCATCGACACCACGTCCGATCCGGCGCCCGCCTCGGACATGGCCAGCGCGCCCACATGCTCGCCCGAAACCAGGCCCGGCAGGTATTTGCGCTTTTGCTCGTCATTGCCGTTGAGCTTGATCTGGTTGACGCAGAGGTTGGAATGCGCGCCATAGCTTAGGCTGACCGAGGCGCTGGCGCGCGCGATCTCTTCGACCGCCACCACATGCGCCAGGTACGACATGCCGGCGCCGCCGAACTCCTCGGGCACGGTGATGCCCAACAGGCCCAGTTCGCCCATCTCGCGCCACAGCTCGTTGGGAAACTCGTTGGTCTGGTCGATCTCGGCGGCCATCGGGCGAACCCGCTCCTGCGCCCAGCGATGCACCATGTCGCGCAGCGCGTTCACGTCCTCGCCCAGATCGAATTGCATGGTAGCTGCGAACATCGCGCTCTCCTCTCCGCATTAATGAACAACTGTTCAATAAAGGCGATACCAGCGTTTTCCCCACCCGTCAACGATTCCTGCATATGAAGCAGAACAGCAAAGGCGCCGCCCCTTGCGGAACGGCGCCTTTGCGGCTTTGCGGCGTTTCGCGATGTCAGGACTGGTGGACCGCCCCTACCTCGGCCCGGATGATGCGCGCGATCAGATCGCAATCCTCGAGGCTGAAGGTCAGCGGCACCCGCATGTCGACGATCCCGGCCAGCACCCGATCGCTGGCAGGCATCGGCGCGCTCTCGGCATAGCGCCAGCTGTCATAGCGCGAGGTAAAGCCCACAGGTTCGGGCGTGCCGAACCATTTCAGTTCGACCCCACGGGCAATACAGCGGCGCAGCACCTCCTGCACCTTGTCCGCCGCCCAGTCGAGCAGCAGGAACTGGATGGACGAGCCGACATAAGTCTCGGCCTCGGGCCGCTCGATCACCGTGAGGCCGGGTGTGCCGCGCAAGCCCGCCTCGATCCGCTGATAGCGTTCGTTCCAGCGCGCCACCTGCGCATCCAGCGCACGCAACTGGGGCCGCAGAATCGCGGCGCGAAGATTGTCCATCCGGCCCGAGATATTGGGGGTGTGATACTTGATGCGCTCGAACACCTCAGGCCCCGGCGCCGCCAGGTGACGTTCATAGAGCATGTAGGATCCTGACAGCATTACCGCCCGCGCCGCGATCTCCTCGTCATCGGTGATCAGCAACCCGCCTTCGCCCGAGTTCACATGTTTGTAGGTCTGGCAGGAGTAACAGCCGACCGCGCCCTGCCGCCCCGAAGGCACCCCGTTCCACGCCGCGCCCATCGTATGGGCGCAATCCTCGATCACGGTGATCCCGGCGTCGTCGCAGATCTGCATCAGCCGGTCCATGTCGCACAGATGCCCGCGCATGTGGCTCAGCATCAGCACCCGCGCCGTGCCCGCCTTGGCCGCCAGATCGTCAAGGTCGATGGTCAGGCTTTCGGTCACGCCCACGAACACCGGCCGCGCCCCCACCGAGGCGATGGCACCGGGCACCGGTGCCAGGGTGAACGCGTTGGTCAGCACCGCATCGCCGGGCCCCACCCCCACAGCGCGCAACGCGGTGGCCATCGCATAGCCGCCCGAGGCCACCGCGAGACAATAGCGCGCGCCGGTCTGGGCCGCGAATTCCTGTTCCAGCAGGGCGGTCTCGCCCAACTCGCCCTTGGCCAGATTGTACCGGTGCAACCGGCCATGACGCAGCACCGCCAGTGCCGCCTCGATCGCCTCGTCCGGAATGGGTTCCTGCTGGGTGAAACTACCCGAGAATGTCTCTGTCATGGCTGGTATCTGAGGCGGCGCCCGACAGGTGGTCAAGAGCCGAGATGCAGTTTTGCAAAGGCCAAATCGGGTTTTATCCGATCAGCCGGGTCACCACCTGCGGCAGGTCCTCGAACCGGTCCAGCAGTGCCTCGGGTTCCAGCGCCGCCATATCGGCCCCCGAAGGGCCGAAGGTGACAAGGATCGAGGGCACGCCAGCGGCACGCGCGGTGTTGCGGTCGGTATCGCTGTCGCCCACCAGGACGCAGGCCGCCGGATCGCCCCCCGCCGCCCGCGCGGCGGCGCGCAGCGGTTCGGGGTCGGGCTTGCGCACCGGCAGCGTATCGGCGCCGATCAGCGCGGCAAAGACGTCGCGTACCCCCAGCCGTTGCAACAGCAGGTCGGCCAGCGCCTCGGGCTTGTTGGTGCAGATGCCGACGCCGTAGCCCAGACCGCGCAGATCCTCGACCGCCTCCATGGCGCCGGGATAGAGGAAACTGTGATGGTCGATCGCGCCGCGATAGGCCTCCAGCAGCACCGGGTAATAGCGTTCCACGGTAGCCGCGTCATAGGCGCCCGCACGCTCCAGCCCGCGCGTCAGCATCATGCGTCCGCCCCGCAGCGCGATGCCCGCATCCTGCCCCGGCACAAGCACATCGCCCAGCCCCATGTCGCGGAAACAATGATTGGCCGCAGCCAGCAGGTCGCCCGAGGTATCGGCCAGCGTGCCGTCCAGATCGAAGATCACCGTGCGCATTCCGCCCCTTTCCGGGCGCTGCACCGCCCACTCTGCCACTGCCCGCCCGCACTATCGCTTGCGCCTGTGTGTCCAGCGGATAAAACGGGCGCCAGGAAAACTAAAGAGAAAACGCATTATGAGCACTGCATTGGTCATTCTCGCCGCAGGCAAGGGAACCCGGATGAAATCCGATCTTCCCAAGGTTCTGCACCCCATCGCCCACGCCCCTATGCTGGTTCATGCCATGCGCGCGGGCGCCGTGCTGGAGCCCGAGCGCACCGTGATCGTGGCCGGTCATGGCGCCGACGCCGTGCGCGCCGCCGCCCTGGCCGAGGACGAGGGTGCAGCGGTTGTCCTGCAAGAGGAGCAGCTGGGCACCGCCCATGCGGTCGATCAGGCGCGCGCCGCGCTCGAAGGGTTCGCGGGCGATGTGGTCGTGCTCTATGGCGACACGCCCTTTCTGCAACCCGACACGCTGGAGCGGATGCTGGCCGCCCGCAAGACCCACGACCTGGTCATCCTCGGGTTCGAGGCCGCCGACCCCGCCCGGTATGGTCGCCTCGTGATGCAGGGCGACAGCCTGGAGCGGATCGTCGAGTTCAAGGATGCCACCGAAACCGAGCGCGCGATCCGCTTCTGCAACTCGGGCCTTTTGGCCTGCAACGCGGAAACCCTCTTTGGCCTCATCGCGGCGGTGGGCAACGACAATGCCTCGGGTGAGTATTACCTGACCGACGTGGTCGAGATCGCGCGCAAACAGGGGCTGGCGGTGACCGCGGTGGCCTGTGACGAGGCGCAGACGCTGGGCGTCAACTCGCGCGCCGATCTGGCAGCGGCGGACGCGATCTTTCAGGAGCGCGCCCGGGCCGAGTTGCTGGATCTGGGCGTCACCCTGATGGCGCCGGACACCGTTTATCTGGCCGCCGATACGGTGATCGGACGCGACACGGTGATCGAGCCCAACGTGGTGTTCGGCCCCGGCGTCACGGTGGAAAGCGGTGCCACCATCCGCGCATTCTCGCATCTCGAGGGCTGCCATGTCAGCCAGGGCGCGGTGGTCGGCCCCTATGCCCGCCTGCGCCCCGGTGCCGAACTGGCCGAAAATGCCCGCATCGGCAATTTCGTCGAGATCAAGAATGCCGAGATCGGCGAAGGCGCCAAGGTCAACCACCTGACCTATATCGGCGATGCCAGCATCGGCGCGAACAGCAATATCGGCGCCGGGACCATCACCTGCAATTATGACGGCGTGATGAAGCACCGCACCACCATCGGCGCCAATGTCTTTATCGGCTCGAACACGATGCTGGTGGCGCCGGTCACCCTGGGCGACGGTGCGATGACCGCGACCGGCACCGTGGTGACCCGCGATGTCGAACCCGACGCGCTGGCCGTTGCCCGCACCAAGCAGGAGAACAAGCCCGACCGCGCGCGCAAGCTGTTCGACATGCTGCGCGCAAAGAAGGCCCGCAAGCAGAAAGACACCTGACGCGCCTCTGCCTGCGACAGGTTCACGACGACCGGCGCCCGCGCCGGTTGTCACTACCCCGCCCGTGGAGGACGCCATGCTCAGCCCCTATCTCGACCAGATCCACGCCCATGCCGACCCCGAACGCGCCGCCGAGATGGCCGCCTATCACAAGGCTCCGCGCGTCTATCTGGGGGTCGCCAACCCGGTGCTGAACGATCTGAGCCGGGACTGGCGGCAACAGTTGGCTGTTCCCGACCGGGTGGCGCTGGCCAAGGCGCTTTGGCAGACCGATATCCACGAGGCGCGGGTGGCTGCCGCCAAGCTTTTGACCCAGGCCCGCATCCGCCCCGACGACGCGGTCTGGGACCTGCTGCTGTCGTGGCTGCCCGATTTCGATGCCTGGGCAATTGCCGATCATGCGGCGATGGCGATGCAGAAACGGCTGGTGGCCGATCCGGCACGGCTGGACCAGGTCGAGGGCTGGATCCGCTCGGACCACATGTGGACCCGGCGCGCCGCGCTGGTGGCCACCCTGCCCTGGGCCAAGATGAGCAACCCCAAACCCGCCGATACCGCCGCGCGCGACCGTATCCTGGGATGGGCCGCGGGCTATGTGCCCGACCGAGACTGGTTCATCCAGAAATCCGTGGCCTGGTGGCTGCGCGACCATTCCAAGCACGATCCCGAAGCGGTGCGCGCCTTTCTGGCCGAACACGGCCCCGCCATGAAGGCATTTGCCCGCAAGGAGGCGGGCAAATACCTGAAAGCTCAGTTGGAATAGACGTCAAGCTCGACCAGTTCGTCGATCGGCGCCAAGAGCGCCCGCATGGCGTCAAGCGACAGGCGGCTGCCGCTGCCCGGATCGCCCCCTGCGGGAATCAGCGTGACATGGGCGGTGGCGCCGGTCTTGCGCACCACCACGCGGCCGTTGCGCTCCTGCTCGACCAGCGCAGTCTCCATCCAGCGGCCCGGAATCGCGGGATCGCCCAGACCGGCCACGGTCTGGCGCGCGCCCTCCCATCCGGGCTGGATGTCATCGCCGGGTTGCGCGGCCGGCGCGGCCTCGACCTCGGGCGCGGCGGTTTCGGGTGCCTCTTCGGGCGCGGTTTCGGCCTGCGGCGCGGCGGTGGTTTCCGGGGCCTTGCCGCCCCCGAACAGCTTGTCGGTGGTGGTGCGCACGCGGTCACAGCCCGCCAGCGCCACGAGGGAAATCAGAACCAGGTATCTCATGGCCCGACCCTAGCGCCAGAGAGCGGGCCTGCGCCAGCCCAAACCCACATCGCCCTTGCCGCTGGCAGCGACCCGCTTTACCTATGTCGCCATGACAGCTCCGCTTATCGACCCGTTCCAGCGCGCCATCACCTATCTGCGCGTCTCCGTCACAGACCGCTGCGATTTCCGCTGCGTCTATTGCATGTCGGAAAACATGACCTTTCTGCCGAAGAAAGAGCTTCTGACGCTGGAAGAGCTGGACCGCATGTGCTCGACCTTTGTCCGCATGGGAGTGGAGAAGCTGCGCATCACCGGTGGCGAGCCGCTGGTGCGTCGCGACATCATGACCTTTTTCAACGGCATGACACGGCATCTGGACAGCGGCGCGCTGAAAGAACTGACGCTGACCACCAATGGCTCGCAGCTGGAACGCTTTGCCGATCAGCTTTATGCCGCAGGCGTGCGCCGGGTGAATGTCTCGCTTGATACGCTGGACGATCAGAAATTCGCCGACATCACCCGCTGGGGCCGCCTGCCGCAGGTGCTGCGCGGCATCGACGCGGCCCAGCGCGCGGGCCTCAGGATCAAGATCAACGCGGTGGCGCTCAAGGGCTTCAACGAGGAAGAACTGCCGCGCATCACCGAATGGTGCGCCGAACGCGGCATGGACCTGACCTGGATCGAGGTCATGCCGATGGGCGATATCGGCAACGAGAACCGGCTGGGCCAGTTCTGGTCGCTCAAGGACGTGCGCGCGGAGTATGAAAACCACTACCGTGTCACCGACCTGTCCGAACGCACCGGTGGCCCGGCGCGCTATGTGCGGCTGGAGGAGACCGGGCAAAAGATCGGCTTCATCACCCCGCTCAGCCATAATTTCTGCGAAAGCTGCAACCGGGTGCGCCTGACCTGCACCGGCGAGCTGTATATGTGCCTCGGCCAAGAGGACATGGCCGACCTGCGCAAGCCCCTTCGCGACCATCCGGGCAGCGAGGAACCGCTGGAACAGGCGATCCGTGCCGCTATCGGGCTGAAACCCAAGGGCCATGATTTCGACTATTCCCGCCAGCAGGTCGACGGCAGGATGACCCGGCACATGAGCCACACGGGCGGCTGACCGTGTCCGGCCCAGGCCTGTCGCCGACCCCGCTCTATCACCTGTATCGCGCGGCCTCGTCGGTGCTGGTTCCGTTTGCGTGGCGCGCGGTCCGCAAGAAACTGAGCCGCGCCGAAGTGCCCTTGGAGCGTCAACACGAGCGGCTGGGCCATGCCAGCCTGCCAAGCCCCCCAGGTCGGCTCGTTTGGTTCCATGCCGCCAGCGTCGGCGAGAGCCTGTCGGTGTTGCGCCTGATCACCCGCATGGGCGAGCGGCTGCCGAACCTCGAGTTCCTGATCACCTCGGGTACGCCCACCTCGGCGGATCTGATCGCGCGGCGGATGCCGCCGCGCTGCCGCCACCAATTCGCGCCACTCGACGGGCCCGGCCCGGTGGCGCGCTTCTATCGCCACTGGCGCCCCGACGCGGCGGTGTTTGTCGAAAGCGAGCTTTGGCCGCGCATAATCGTCGAGGGCGCCCGCGCCGGAGTGCCGCTGGCCCTCTTGAATGCCCGCCTGTCCGAGAAATCGGTGCGCGGCTGGCAACGGTTCCCGTCGACTGCGCGCTTTCTCCTCGATCGCTTTCGCCTGTTCCTGACCCAGAACCGGCAGACCGCCGACAACCTGATCGCCATGGGCGCCGACCCGGCGCGGGTCACGCCCGGCTCCAACCTCAAGGCTATGGCCGGACCGCTGCCGGTCGATGCCGCCCTGCTGGCAGAGATGCGTGCAGCCATCGGCCCCCGCCCGATCTGGGTCGCCAGTTCCACCCATCCGGGCGAAGAGGAGGTGGTTCTGGAAGCACATCGCCAATTGCTGGCCGACCACCCTGACCTGTTGCTCTTGCTGATCCCGCGCCACCCCGAGCGCGGCACTGAAGTGTCGACGCTGGTCACGGCTGCCGGACTCACCTCCGCCCGCCGCAGCATCGGCGAGAGCATCACCCCCGGCACGCAGGTCTATCTGGCCGACACGCTGGGCGAGACCGGCACCTGGTACGCGCTTTGCCCGCTGGTCTTCCTCGGCGGCTCGCTGCGCGAGATCGGCGGCCACAACCCGTTCGAACCGGCCCAGGCGGGCGCGGCGGTGATTACCGGGCCGGGCTATTTCAACTTTGCCGAAACCTTTCAGCCATTGATTGCGAGCGGTGGCGCCATGGAGGTGACGGGCGCCACGCCGCTGGCCCGCGCCGTCCGCCGCTGGCTGGACGATGCAGAGGCGTTTGACACCGCCCGCACTCAGGCCCGCGCATTGGTCGCCGCGCAGGAAACCGCGCTGGAGGGAGTCATCGACACGCTGATAACCCGGCTGGAGCTGGATTGATGCCAGATCTCTTCGTCACCAATTTCAACCGTAACTTCACCGGCGTCTCGGCCACGGCGGCAAATGTGATCCGCCAGCAGGTCCAAAGCCATGATTTGGCACTGGTGGGCCACGCCCTGCCCGGCTGCCCCACACCGATCAGCACCCGCGCCGCCCGCGCGCTGTCACGCACACCACCGCCGGGCAAGCCCTTTGCCATCTGGCATGTGCGTCGCAACCTCGAGATGCAGACCGCGATCTGGGCGCGCGATGTGCTGCGCCTGCCGATCCGCATCGTCTTTACCTCGGCCGCGATCCGGCGGCATTCGGCCTTTCCGCGCTGGCTGATCAGCCGGATGGACGCGGTGGTGGCCACATCCGACGCGGCGGCGGGCTTTGTCCCGCATGTGCGCGCCGTGGTGCCCCATGGCGTCGATACCGACCGCTTTACCCCTGCCCCCGACCGCCCCGCCGCCTGGGCGGCGCAGGGCTATGGCGGCAGCTTTGGTATTGCCACCATCGGCCGGGTGCGCCCGGAAAAGGGCACCGATCTCTTTGTCGAGGCGATGCTGCGCCTCTTGCCCGATTTGCCGGGCGCGCTGGCGCTGGTGGTGGGCCGCGCCACCAAGGAACACCAGAAATTCGCCCTGACCCTCAAGGACAAGGTGCAGCGCGCCGGCATGATCGACCGCATTCGTTTCATCGACGAGGTGCCGCCCGACCGCCTGCCGGACCTGATGCGCGCCCTGTCGCTGGTGGTGCAACTGCCCCGCTACGAGGGCTATGGCATGGTCCCGCTCGAGGCGATGGCCTCGGGCGTGCCCTTTGTCGGCTCGGACACCGGATTCTTTCGCGAATTCTCGGCCCAGGGCCGCACCGGGCGGGTGGTGCCGCTGGAAAATCCGAGCCAAGGGGCCGAGGTTGCCCGTGCGCTGCTGGTTGACGAGGATATCCACGGTGCCGCCGCCCTTGCCGCCCGTGAGATCGCGGTGGAGAGTTTCAGCGCCGCGCGCGAGGCCGCGGGGATCGAGGAAGTCTATCAACAGCTCTGGTCGCAGGCTGCCCCCAAGGCCTGACCCGGCCAAATGCGCAAAGCGGAGGCAGGACGGCCGAATTCAAGCCCCGTTTACACACGCGCCTGCGTGAAAAAATTGACTAATCGGTAAAATAATGCTCCGCTTCCTGAAAAAAGCAGGAGAGGATCATGAAGAATACATCAATCACGCGCAGGGTCATGCTTGCTGCGGCCGTCGCGGCCTCGGCCCTGATGACGGCGGGGGCTGCCGCCGCCGAGAAGGTCAAGGTCGCGGCCATCTACACATTGCCGGTCGAACAGCAATGGATCAGCCGCATTCACAAGGCCCTGAACACCGCCGCCGACCGCGGCGATATCGACTATACCTTCTCGGAGAATGTCGCAAATACCGATTATGAAAGGGTAATGCGCGAATATGCCGAACAGGGTGCACAACTGATCGTGGGCGAGGTGTTCGGTCTGGAACGCGCCGCACGCAAGGTGGCCAAGGACTATCCCGACACCGCCTTTCTGATGGGATCGTCCTTCGGGCCGGTGGCGCCGAATTTCTCGGTCTTCGACAACTGGATCCACGAACCCAGCTATCTGACCGGCATGGTGGCCGGTGCCGCCACCGAATCGAACGTGATCGGCATGGTCGGCGGTTATGCCATCCCCGAGGTGAACCGGCTGATGCATGCGTTCATGGACGGCGCGCGCTCGGTCAACCCCGATGTCAAGTTCATCGTCAATTTCATCGACAGCTGGTATGACCCGCCCAAGGCCAAGGAAAGCGCCTTTGCGATGATGGATGCGGGCGCGGACGTGATGTATGCTGAACGCTTTGGCGTCTCCGACGCCGCGGTCGAGCGCGGCGTCAAGGCGGTCGGCAACGTGATCGACACCTCGAGCGACTATCCCGGCACCATCGTCGCCTCGGCGCTGTGGCACATGGAGGCCACCATCGACAAGGCGATCGAGAATGTCGCGGGTGGCAGCTTCGAGGCCGCCGATTATGGCCAGTACAGTTTCATGGCCTATGGCGGCGGTTCGCTGGTGATGGACGAGACCCTGGTCGCACCGGAAACGGTCACGGCGGTCAAGGCCAAGGAAGCCGAGATTCTGGACGGTCTGTTCCGTGTCAACGTGAACGACGACCGCCCGGTCTCGGACAACTGATGAAAGCAGGGCTGGCGGGGTGACCGCCAGCCTGTTTCCCCATGACAGATAGAACGGTTCTCAGGCTGAACGGGCTCAGCAAGCGCTTTGGCCCGGTGGTGGCCAATGACGATGTCAGCCTGTCGCTGGCGCGCGGCGAGGTGCTGGCGCTGCTGGGCGAAAACGGCGCGGGCAAGACCACGCTGATGAACATGCTGTTCGGGCATTACCTGCCCGACGCGGGAACGGTCGAGGTGGCGGACGAGGCCGGGCATCTTGCGCCCCTGCCGCTGGGCCATCCGCAGGCGGCGCTGGCCGCCGGCGTGGGCATGGTGCACCAGCATTTCACCCTGGCCGAGAACCTGAATGCGCTGGACAATATCACGCTGGGCGCGGAACCGCTGCGCGCGATCCGCCGCGACCGGCGCGGCGCGCGGACACGGATCGAGGCGATCATGGCCCATAGCGGGCTCAAGGCGCCGCTGAACGTGCCGGTGGGCCGCCTTTCCGTGGGCGAGCGGCAGCGGGTCGAGATCCTCAAGGCGCTCTACCGCGACGCCCGCATCCTGGTGCTGGACGAACCCACCGCGGTGCTGACCCCGCAAGAGGCCGATACGCTGTTTGCCAGCATCAAGGCGATGACCGCCGAGGGGCTGTCGGTGATCTTCATCTCGCACAAGCTGCGCGAGGTGCTGGCCTTTTCCGACCGGATCGCGGTGCTGCGCCATGGGCGCAAGGTGGGCGAGATGGCCACATCCGAGGCCGACGAAGCGGCGATTGCCCGGATGATGGTAGGCGCCGACACGCCGCGCATCGCGCGCAGCGCGATGGCGCCGGGTGCCCCGGTTCTGCATTTGCAGGGGGTTTCGGTTGCGGGCCGGTCCCAGCGCGACAGCCTGAAACAGGCCGATCTGACGGTACATGCCCATGAGATCCTTGGCGTTGCGGGTATCTCGGGCAACGGGCAAAGCGCGCTGGCCAACGTGATCTCGGGCCTTTCCGTCCCCATCGCCGGGCATATCCGGGTGGATGGGAGCGAGATCCCCCGTCCCTCTCCCGCCAGGATGGTGCGCGCCGGTGTCGGGCGCATCCCCGAGGACCGCCATCACGAGGGCATCGTCGGCGCCATGAGCGTGGCCGAGAACATGGTGATCGAGAGGCTGGACGACCCGCAGGTGCAATCGCGCGGGCTGCTCCGTCGCGAGGCGATCGCGACCCATGCCGAGGAACTGGCCCGTGCCTATGACGTGCGTGGTCCGGGCGTGACGGCACCTGCGCGGCTGCTTTCGGGCGGCAATATCCAGAAACTGATCCTGGCGCGGGTGTTCGAACGCGCGCCCCGCCTGATCCTGGCCAACCAGCCGACACGCGGTCTGGACATGGGGGCGGCGGCCGAGGTCGGGCGGCGCCTGCTCGAGGCACGCGAACGCGGCGCCGGGATCGTGCTGATTTCCGAGGATCTGGACGAGATCCTGGGCCTGGCCGACCGGGTCGTGGTGATCCGCGACGGCCAGATTGTCGAGACCGGCAGCCATGACCGCGAGCGGATTGGATTGATGATGGCAGGAGAGGCGGCATGATCCGGATTGAACCGCGCCAACACAGGTCGCGCACCATGGACCTGGGCATTCCGGTGCTTTCAGCCGTGATCGCGCTGGCCTTTGCCGCCATTCCGCTGATGGCGGCGGGCGCCAACCCGATCACCGCCTATGGCGAGATGGTCAAGGGTGTCTTTGGCTCGGTCTTTGCCCTGTCCGAGATGCTGACCCGCGCGACACCGCTGATCTTTACCGGGCTGGCGGCCGCGCTGGCCTTTCGCGCCAAGCTCTGGAACATCGGGGCCGAGGGGCAGCTTTACCTTGGCGCCATGGCGGCGGTGGCGGTCGGCGCCGGCTGGCTCGACCTGCCGGGGCTGGTGCTGGTGCCGCTGATCGTGATCCTTGGTGCTGCGGCCGGGGCGGCGGGCATGGCGGTGCCGACCTACCTGAAATCGCGCTTTGGCGCCGACGAGGTGGTGACCACGCTTCTGTTGAACTTCATCATCCTGATTTTCCTGCAAATGATGCTCGAAGGACCGCTCAAGGATCCGATGGGGCTGGGCTGGCCGCAATCGGCACCGATCCTCGACCAGGGCATGCTGCCGCCACTGATGGACCGGATGCGGGTGCATTCCGGGCTGATCCTGGCGCTGGTTCTGGCCGCGGTGGCGCAATTCATGCTGGCGCGCTCGGTCTGGGGGTTCCGGCTGCGCGCGGTGGGCGAGAACGCCGCCGCCGCCCGCCATGCCGGGATCAACGTCAACCGTTCGCTGTTTGGCGTGGCGATCATCTCGGGCGGGCTGGCCGGGCTGGCGGGTGTCAGCGAGGTCGCGGGCCTCAAGGGCTACTTGACCGCCGACCTGTCGCCCGGTTTCGGCTATACCGGCATCGTGGTGGCCATGCTGGCGGGCCTGTCGCCGGTGGGGGTGGTCATCGCCGCGCTGTTCATCGCCTCGGTCTTTGTCGGAGCAGACAGCATGAGCCGGGCGATGGGAGTATCGTCCTTTCTGGCCGATCTGGTGGTGTCGATGTCGCTGCTCTGCGTTCTGGTGGGCGGCTTCATCGCCCGCTACCGGATCATCCGCTCGGGCACGGGAAGGGCCGCGTCATGATGGACATCTTGAACATCCTGCTCAGCGACAGCTTCTGGGCCGCAAGCCTGCGGATTGCGACCCCGCTGATATTCGGCGTGCTGGGCGCACTGATCTGCGAACGCGCGGGCGTGCTGAACCTTGGTATCGAGGGGATATTCGTGGTCGGCGCCATGTGCGGCTGGATGGCGGTCTGGCTGGGCGCGGGCCTGTGGGGGGGCGTGTTGGTGGCGGCGCTGGCCGGGGCCTTCTTTGGCCTGCTGCACGCGATCCTGACCGTGCCGCTGGGCCTGTCGCAACATGTCTCGGGCCTTGGCATCACCCTGTTTGCCACCTCGGTCAGCTATTTCACCTATCGCACCGCGCTGCCCAATGTCTCGTCGCCGCCCCGGATCGAGCCGTTTCAGCCGCTGGACCTGCCGGTGCTGTCCGATCTGCCCTTCCTCGGGCCGGTCCTGTTTCAGCAGACGGCGCTGACCTGGCTGGCACTGATGATGGTTGGGCTGGTCTGGTACGTGCTGAACCGCACCGCGCTGGGGGTGGCCATTCAGGCGGTGGGCGACAATCCCGACAGTGTCGATGCGCAGGGCCTGTCGGTCTATGGGCTGCGGATCGGTGCCATCGTGGCGGGGTCGGCGCTGATGGCGCTTGGCGGCGCCTTCCTCACGATGAGCGCGTTCGACGCCTTCTTTTTCGGCATGGTCAACGGGCGCGGCTGGGTCTGTATCGCGCTGGTGATCTTTGCCAGCTGGCGACCGGGCAAGGCGCTGTTCGGGGCGCTGTTGTTTGGCGCCTTCGATGCGCTTCAGGTCCGTTTGCAGACCGAGATGGGTGCGCTGGTGCCGGGACAGGTGTTCCTGATGGCGCCCTATATCCTGTCCATCATCGCCCTTGTCATCGCCGCGCGCTCTGCCGACTATCCGCGCGCATTGCTGCAACCCTGGTTCAAGGGCCAACGATAGGAGCCTGCCATGTTCGACCTGATCGTCAAGAACGCCAATCTGCCCGACGGGCAGAGCGGCGTCGATATCGCCTGTAAGGATGGCCTGATCGCCGCCGTCGAACCCGGCATCACCGCCGAGGCGGGCACGGTGATCGAGGCGGGCGGCAACCTGGTCTCGCCGCCCTTTGTCGATCCGCATTTCCACATGGACGCAACCCTGTCGCTGGGCACGCCGCGCATGAACGTCTCGGGCACGCTGCTGGAGGGGATCGCGCTGTGGGGCGAGCTGAAGCCGATCCAATCGATCGATGACATCATTGCCCGCGCGCTGCGCTATTGCAATCTGGCGGTGGCCAAGGGGATCGGCGCGATCCGCAGCCATGTGGACACCTGCGACGACGAATTGAAAGGCGTGCAGGCCCTTCTGGAGGTGCGCGAGCGGGTCAAGGACCGGCTCGACCTGCAACTGGTGGCCTTTCCCCAGGACGGGGTGCTGCGCGACCCGACCGCGATGGCCAACACCGTGCGGGCGCTGGACATGGGCGTCGATGTGGTGGGCGGCATCCCGCATTTCGAGCGCACCATGGCCGATGGCGCCGAAAGCGTGCGCCTCTTGTGCGAGATGGCAGCCGAGCGCGGGTTGATGGTCGACATGCATTGCGACGAGAGCGACGATCCCCTGAGCCGCCATATCGAGACGCTGGCCTATGAGACCCGGCGCCTGGGCCTTCAGGGCCGGGTGGCGGGTTCGCACCTGACCTCGATGCACTCGATGGACAACTACTATGTCTCGAAACTGATCCCGCTGATGGTCGAGGCCGGGGTTCATGCCATTCCCAATCCGCTGATCAACATCATGTTGCAGGGCCGGCACGACAGCTATCCCAAACGGCGCGGCCAGACGCGCGTGCGCGAGCTGCGCGATGCGGGCATCACCGTGGGCTTCGGCTCGGATTGCGTGATGGATCCGTGGTATTCGCTGGGCCGCGCCTGCATGCTCGACGTGGCCTTCATGGGACTGCATGTGGGTCAACTGTCCAGCCGCGCCGACATGGACTGGTGCTTTGACGCTGTCACCGAGAATTCGGCCCGGATCATGGGGCTCGACGGTTATGGTCTGGCCAAGGGCTGCGCCGCGAATTTCGTGCTGTTGCAGGCGCGCGACCGAATCGAGGCGATCCGCCTGCGCGCCCATCGCCTGGCCACCATCCGCAAGGGCGCGGTGATCTGCCGCTCGGCTCCGGTAATCCACGAACTGGCTGGCGCGGATGGCTGGTCGGAACTGGACGAGACAGCATTCGCGCCACCACAGACCGGGTAACGATCTGGGTGACACGCGCCTTGCGAGGCTATGGGAGAGGCGGCGCCTCTCCCTGTTTCTTGCTCAGGCAGCAGGCATCCGCTGTTCGACGATCTCGGCCCACCAGCTGCATCCTGCCGGAATGGCCTCGTCGTTGAAGTTGTATTCGGGGTGATGCACCATCGCGGTGTCGCCATTGCCGACCAGGATATAGGCGCCGGGGCGTTCCTCCAGCATATAGGCGAAATCCTCGCCCCCCATGACCAGCGCCGCCTCGTCACAGCCGCCCGAGACATCGCGGGCCACCTTGGCGGCGAACTCGGTCTGCTCGTCCGAGTTCACCATCACCGGATAGCCCCGGATATAGCGGATATCGGCGGTACCGCCGAATGTGGCCGCGATGCCCGAACAGATTTCGTTGATGCGCTTTTCGGCCAGATCGCGCATCTCCCTGGACATGGTGCGCACGGTGCCCTTGATCTGCACCCGCTGCGGGATGACGTTGAACGCCTTGGACGAGGTCTCGAACGAGGTGACCGAAACCACCACCTGATCGATCGGGTCGGCGTTGCGGCTGGCGATGGTTTGCAGCGCCAGCACCGCCTGTGCGGTCATCACCGTGGTGTCGATCGTGTCATGCGGCTTGGCCGCATGGCCGCCGCGTCCCTCGAAGGTGATGTCGAACTGGTCGGTGGCGGCAAAGAAGGCACCGGGCCGGATCGCGAAACTGCCCACGGGCGCGCCGGGCCAGTTGTGCATGCCGTAAACCTCCTGAATGTTCCAGCGGTCCATCATGCCATCCTCGCACATCTCGCGGCCGCCACCGCCGCCCTCTTCGGCGGGCTGGAAGATCACCACCACGGTACCGTCGAAATTGCGGGTCTCGGCCAGGTATTTGGCCGCGCCCAACAGCATCGCGGTATGGCCGTCATGGCCGCAGGCATGCATGGCGTTGGGCGTCTTCGAGGCATAGTCGAGCCCGGTCTGTTCGTGGATCGGCAGCGCGTCCATGTCGGCGCGCAGTCCGATCACCTTGCCCTTGCTGTCGCTCTTGCCCTTGATGACACCGACAACGCCGGTGCGGCCGATGCCGGTGACCACCTCGTCACAGCCGAACTCTTGCAGTTTTTCGGCCACCAGCGCGCTGGTCCGGTGGGTTTCGAACAGGATTTCCGGGTTTTCATGGATATCCCGGCGCCATTCGGTGATCTCGGATTGCAATTCTGCAAAGCGGTTCTTGACGGGCATAGTGTGTTTCCTCTTGCGTCATATCAGGGATTAAGCGGCATTCGCTGCTCGGCCAGCGTGGCGAACCAGCTGCATCCGGCGGGGATGGCCGCGTCGTTGAAATCATAGGCGGGGTGGTGAAGATCGGCGCTGTCGCCATTGCCCAGAAAGATGAAGGCGCCGGGGCGTTCGGCCAGCATGTCGGCAAAATCCTCGCCCCCCATAACCGGGTCGATCTCCAGCGGCGCCTGGCCGGTCACAGCCCGGGCCGCCTCGGCGGCATGGGCCGCACCGGGGGCCGGATTGCTGGTGACCGGCACCAGCTGCATGTAGTTCAGCTCGGCCGTTGCGCCATGCGCCTCTGCTGTGGCACGGGCCACCTCGGCGATGCGTGCACGGATCAGCGCCTGCACCTCGGGGTGCAGGTGGCGCACCGTTCCCTTGATCAGAGCGCTGTCGGCGATGACGTTATGAGCGTCGCTGTCGGTGCGCAGCGAACAGACCGACAGCACCGCCGGTTTCAGCGGATCGACATTGCGCGCCACCACCTGTTGCAGGGCCACGGTCAGTTGCGCGGCGGCAAGCGTGGCATCGGCGGTCAGATGCGGCATGGCCCCGTGCCCGCCACGGCCCTGCACCCGGATTTCAAAGAAATCCGTGGCCGCCATCATCGGCCCTTCGCGTAAGCCGAACTGGCCCGCCGGCAGGCCGGGCCAGTTGTGCAGGCCATAAACCTCGGTCACGCCGTGGCGGTCCATCACGCCGTCGGCAAGCATCGCCTTGGCGCCGCCGCCGCCTTCTTCGGCGGGCTGGAACAACAGCACGACAGTGCCGTCGAAATTGCGGGTCTCGGCCAGGTATTGCGCCGCGCCCAGCAGCATCGCGGTATGGCCGTCATGACCGCAGGCATGCATCTTGCCCGGATGGGTCGAGGCATGCCGCAACCCGGTCGCCTCGGTGATCGGCAGCGCGTCCATATCGGCGCGGAACGCCAGCACCCGGCTCGAGCCGGTTTGGCGTCCGTGAATAACGCCGACAACGCCCGTCTGCCCGACCCCGGTTTCCACCATGTCGCAGCCAAAGGCGCGCAGCCGCTCGGCCACCAGCGCACTGGTACGGTGCTCTTCAAAGCGGGTCTCTGGATGGGCATGGATGTCACGTCGCCATTCGGCGATCTGATCCTGCAACTCGGCAAATCGGTTTCTGACCGGCATCGGCGGGGTCCTTCTCAGGCGGCGGGCATGCGGCGTTCGACCATTTCGGCGAACCAGCTGCATCCGGCCGGGATGATCTCGTCGTTGAAATCGTATTCGGGGTGATGCAGCCCGGCGCTGTCGCCATTGCCGATCATGATGAAGGCGCCGGGGCGCGCCTCTAGCATGAAGGAGAAATCCTCGCCCCCCATCACCATGCGCGCCTCGCCACAACCGCCCGAGACGGCCGTGGCCACCTCGGCGGCGAAACGGGTGGGTTCCTCGGCATTCACCGTCACCGGCACGCCGCGCTCGTAATTCACATCGGCCTTGCCGCCAAAGGTGGCGGCCACGCCCTGCACCACCTCGCCAAGACGCCGTTCAATCAGGTCGCGCATCTCGCCGGAATGGGTGCGCACGGTGCCCCGGATGGTGGCGGCCTGCGGGATCACGTTGAACGCCTTGGACGAGGTCTCGACCGAGGTGACCGACAGAACCGCCTGCAGGATCGGGTCGGTATTGCGCGACACCACGGTTTGCAGCGCCACGATCATCTGCGATAGCATCACCGTGGTATCGACTGTCTCATGCGGTTTGGCCGCATGGCCGCCGCGCCCTTCGAGATGGATTTCGAACGTGTCGGCAGCGGCCAGCAGCGGACCGGGGCGGATCTTGAACTGGCCGGCGGCCAGGCCCGGATTGTTGTGCATGGCATAGACCTCCTGCACGCCGAACCGGTCCATCATGCCATCCTTGACCATCGCCTCGGCGCCATTGCCGCCCTCTTCTGCGGGCTGGAAGATCACCACCACGGTGCCGTCGAAGTTGCGGGTCTCGGCCAGGTATTTGGCCGCGCCCAGCAGCATCGCGGTATGGCCATCATGGCCGCAGGCATGCATCGCGCCGGGAATGGTCGAGGCATGTGCCAGCCCGGTCTGCTCCTGCATCGGCAGCGCATCCAAATCGGCACGCAAACCCACCACGCGGCCCGCCGTATCCGCCTTGCCCCGGATCACCCCGACAACGCCGGTGCGGCCGATGCCGGTGACCACCTCGTCACACCCAAATGACCGCAGCTTGTCCGCCACCATGGCCGAAGTCCGGTGGGTTTCGTACAGGATCTCGGGGTGCTGGTGGATGTCCCGCCGCCAGCCGGCGATTTCGTCCTGCATTTCCGCCAGGCGGTTCTTGATCGGCATCTCGTTCTCTTCCCTGTCTTTCCTGACCGCTCAGCGGGCGGGCATACGGCGTTCGACCATCTCGGCATACCAACTGCTGCCCGCCGGGATCGCCTCGTCATCGAAATTATAGGCCGGGTGATGGCATTGCGCCGTATCCCCGTTGCCGAGGAAGATATAGGCGCCGGGCCGTTCTTCCAGCATATAGGCGAAATCTTCGCTGGGCATGATCGGATCGACGGCATCGTCCACCGCGCCTGAAACGGCAAGCGCGGCCTCGGCGGCATGGTGCGTTTCGGTCTCGCTGTTGATCGTGGCGGGATAGCCGGGGGTCCAGATCACCTGCGCCGTGGCACCATAGGCCGAGGCGATATCCTCGGCCACGCGGCGCACGCGCGCCTCGGCCAGGGCACGGTATTCGGGATCAAGCGTGCGCACCGTTCCGCACAGCCGCGCGGTATGGGCGATGATGTTCGAGGCGACGCTGTCCGTCTCGAACGTGCCGACGGTCAGCACCACCCGCTTGACCGGGTCCACGTTGCGCGAGACGATGGAATGCAGCGAGACCACGATCTGCGAGGCCACCAGCGTGGTGTCGATGGCATCATGCGGGGCGGCGGCATGGCCGCCCTTGCCGGTCACCACGATCTCGAACTCGTCGGACGAGGCCAGAAGCGCGCCGGGCCGGATGGCGAATTGCCCGACCGGCAGGCCCGGCGTGTTGTGCATGCCGTAAACCTCCTGGATGTTCCAGCGATCCATCATGCCATCGGCGCACATTTCGCGGCCACCGCCGCCGCCCTCTTCGGCGGGCTGAAAGATCAAAACCGCCGTGCCGTCGAAATTGCGGGTCTCGGCCAGGTATTTGGCAGCACCCAGCAACATGGCCGTATGCCCGTCATGACCGCAGGCATGCATCTTGCCCGGCACGGTCGAGGCATAGTCAAGCCCGGTCGCCTCGGTGATCGGCAACGCGTCCATATCGGCGCGCAGGCCGATCACCTTGCCCACCGTGTCGGTCTTGCCCTTGATGGTGGCGACAACCCCGGTGCGACCGATGCCGGTGGTGATGTCATCCACACCGAATTCACGCAGACGCTCGACCACAAACGCGGCGGTCTGATGCACATCGAACAACAGCTCGGGATGGGCATGCAGATGCCGGCGCCATCCGGTGATTTCTTCTTTCATGTCCGCAAGACGGTTCTTGATCGGCATTTATTGCTCTCCTTGCCGGATACATCCGGGCACCTGACACAAACGAAAACGCCGCGCCCCGGAGTTCCGGGGGCACGGCGCGTGAAAACGGGGCTTGGCGGCTGCGCCGGTGCGCCGACCTGTTGGGGTCCATCCTGTTGCGCCCGGTCGCACCTGCATCGCCGTTACTCCGACAATCGGTCGAGTAATCGCGCCATGAAGCCATGGCCCGCCTCGAACTGGGCGACGGTGATGAACTCGTTGGGCTGATGCGCCTGGGCGATGTCGCCGGGGCCGCAGATCACGGCGGAGTAACCCGCCTCCTGGAACTGTCCGGCCTCGGTGCCATAGCTGACGACATGACCCGCATTGTCACCGGTCAGGGCGCGCACCAGCATCTCGGCCTCGCCCTCCTGCTCGGGGACCAGCGGCGGCACGTGGAACTGTTCGGAGAGATCAATCCGCGCCTCGGGATGCACCGCCTGCATCTGCGCCTCGACCTCGCGCACCGCCTCGAAATAGGCGTCGCGCCACCGCTCCTTTGCCTCGCCGGGCACGATGCGAAAATCCATCGCAAAGCGGCAGTCCTTGGCGGTGATGTTATGCGCGGTTCCACCCGAGATCATGCCCACATGGCAGGTGGTCCAGGGCGGATCGAACATCGCCGCCAGCGCCGAGGGCGTGGCCGCGCGGTTTTCGGCATTGCGGTGATTGGCCCAGTCGATCAGCGGCGCGGCGGCCATGATCGCGTTGACCCCGGTATGCATGATCGAGCTGTGCACCTCGAAGCCGACAACATGGGTGTCATAGCCAAAACCGCCCTTGTGACCGGTCACCGCCTGCATCATCGACGGCTCGCCGACGATCACGGCGCTGCCTTTGGGCAGGTGGTTCTGCATCTCGACGATCATCGGCGGCGCGCCGGTACAGCCGACCTCCTCGTCAAAGCTGAGCGCCAGTTGCAAAGGGCGTTTCAGATCGCGATAGCGCCCCTCGACCAGCGCCCAGATCGCCAGCGCGTCGAATCCCTTCATGTCGCAGGTGCCGCGCCCGAAATACTTGCCGTCGCGCTCGACCACGGTAAACGGATCGCTGTCCCAGGGCTGGCCGTCGACCGGCACCACATCGGTATGGCCCGACAGCACCACGGCCCCCTCTTCCCAAGGGCCGACATGGGCAAAGAGCGCCGCCTTGTGCGGCTGGTCGGGATCGACCCAGCGCTGCGCGGTGATGCCGTGCCCGGCCAGATAGGTTTCGACCCAGTCCACCAGCGGCAGGTTGGTATCGCGGCTGACGGTCGGAAAGGCGACAAGCGCGCCCATGATCTCGACCGGCGACAGGCGTTCAGTCATGGGTCAGTGTCCGCCCTGCCCCGCGTGCGACAGAGCGGCCGCATTGATCGAGTCGCGGTCGACCGTATAGCCCGCCCATTCGCCATCCAGCACGTAATGGCCCGGCTCAACCTCGATATAGCGCGAGGGATCGGGGTCGTAGCCGATGGGATGGATCGGCGAGGGAATCGGTTTGAAGTTCAGGTCCTTCTCGGACTTGCGCCGGCGCGGGTCGGCGATCGGCACCGCCTTCATCAGAGCCTGGGTATAGGGGTGCTGCGGGTTTTCGAACACGCGCACGCGCGGCCCGAGTTCAACGATGCGACCCAGATACATGACACCCACATGGTGGCTGACCCGTTCGACGACGGCCATGTCATGGCTGATGAACAGATAGCTGAGCCCCAGATCGGCCTGCAATTCCATCATCAGGTTCAGCACCTGCGCCTGCACCGACACGTCCAGCGCCGAGACCGCCTCGTCGGCGACGATCAGCTTGGGGTTCAGCGCCAGCGCGCGCGCAATCGCGATTCGCTGCCGCTGACCGCCCGACATTTCATGCGGATAGCGGCGCATGAAGCTGCGCGGCAATTGCACCCGGTCAAACAGAGAGGCGACGCGGTCCACCAGTTCCGAGCCGCTGGCAACGTCATAGTTGCGCATGGGTTCGGCCACCTGCTCCAGCAACTGCATCTGCGGGTTCAGCGAGGCGAACGGATCCTGAAAGATCATCTGCATGTCGAGCCGCGCCTTGCGCAGCCCGGCCTGATCCAGCTGCATGATATCGACGCCGTCCAGATCGATCTCGCCCGCCATCGGCTCGACCAGACGCAGAATCGAACGACCCGCCGAGGATTTGCCGCAGCCCGATTCACCCACCAGGCTGAGGGTCTGCCCCTTGTTGAGGGTGAACGAGACATCCTCGACCGCATGCACATTGGCCACCGTGCGGCGGAAGAAACCACCCTTGACCGGGAACCGCGTGGTCAGCCCCTTGACGGTCAACAGCGGGGTTTCGGTGCCCATGATCGGCTCGATCTTCTGATCGGCGACCCCCATCAGCTTCATCGGTTCGGGCGCCACCTTGCCGCGCATTTCGCCCAGCTTGGGCACGGCAGCCAGCAGCGCCTTGGTGTAATCGTGCTGCGGGTTCTCGAAGATTTCCTCGACCGTACCCTCTTCGACCTTGTTGCCACGGAACATCACCACCACGCGGTCGGCCATCTGGGCCACCACCGCCATGTCATGGGTGATGAACATCACCGCTGTGCCGGTCTCGCGCTTCAAACGGTCCATCAGCGCCAGGATCTCGGCCTGAATGGTCACGTCCAGCGCGGTCGTGGGTTCATCGGCAATCAGCAGACGCGGTTCGCAGGCCATCGCCATGGCAATCACCACCCGCTGTCGCATGCCGCCACTGAGTTCGTGCGGATACTGCTTCAGCCGGCGCTCGGGTTCGGGAATGCGGACCTGCCGCAACAGCTCGAGCGCGCGCGCCTCGGCCTGAGACTGGCTCATGCCCTTGTGCACGCGCAAGCCTTCGGTCAGCTGGCGCCCGACGGTAAAGACCGGGTTCAGCGCCGTCATCGGCTCCTGAAAGATCATGCCGATCTCGTTGCCGCGAATGTGGCGCATATAGTCCTGGTCGGCCGTCGCCAGGTCCAGCTCGCCACCATCGCGGCGGTCGAACAAGAGTTGGCCACCGGCGATGTCACCGCCGCCGAACTCCACCAATCGCATCAGCGACAAGGAAGAAACAGACTTGCCAGAGCCTGATTCGCCGACAACACAGACCGTCTCGCCCGGATTGATCTCGAACGAGACATCCTCGACCCCGACAACAGGTCCGTCCTTTGTCTGGAACTCGACTCTGAGCTTCTTGATCTGTGCAATAGGCTGATCCAGCACGCGCGCGCTCCCCTTGGTCGCCCTTTTTGGTTGTTGGCAAACGCTAAGGCCCTCGCGGGGGGGGAGTCAAACCCATTGACCGTTTTCCCGACGGCAAGGCTTGCAATTTTCCAAAACTCTGTTTCGATACGACCCGTAACCGTTCCTGGGGGAGCCTGGTTCTTTCGCGTAGCGCGAATGGATTAGGATTTTTCTTTCAAGGATTTACCCAACGGGCGGCAACACCCAAGCCACGGTTAACCGTGGAAAAAATCACGACACATCCGTGTCCAACAAGGAGTGTAGTATGAAACTCAAGGCCCTTTTGATGGGTGCAATCGCCAGCACGGCCCTCGCCCCGGCAGCCTTTGCCGAGCGTGGTGCGGACGGCAATGTCAGCATCATCTACTGGCAGGCACCCTCGATCCTGAACCCGTTCCTGTCGGGCGGCACCAAGGACGTTGAATCCGCCTCGCTGATCATCGAACCGCTGGCCCGCTACGACGAAAACGGTGGCATGGTGCCCTTCCTGGCGGCCGAGATCCCGACCGTCGAGAATGGCGGCGTGAGCGAGGATCTGACCTCGATCACCTGGAAGATCGCACCCGGTATCAAGTGGTCGGATGGCAGCGCCTTTACCGCCCATGACGTGAAATTCACCGCCGATTACTGCATGCATCCCGAAGGCGGCTGCGCGCAGCTGACCAAGTTCGAAGGCGTGACCTCGGTCGAGGCGCTCGATGACATGACCGTCAAGGTCACCTTCGACAAGCCGACCCCGTTCCCCTATGGCCCCTTCGTGGGTGGCGAAAGCCCGATCATCCAGAAGGCCCAGTTCGAGAACTGCATGGGCGCCAAGGCCCCCGAATGCACCACCGAGAACTTTGGCCCGATCGGCACCGGCCCCTTTGTCGTCACCGAGTTCAAGCCGAACGACGTGATCACGATGAAGGCCAACGACAACTATCGTGACCCGAACAAGCCGGCCTTTGCCACGCTGACCTTCAAGGGCGGCGGCGATGCCACCGCGGCCGGTCGTGCCGTGATGGAAACCGGCGAGTTCGACTATGCCTGGAACCTGCAGCTGGCGCCCGAGGTGATCCAGCAGATGCAGGCCGGCGGCAAGGGTACCCCGGTCGCGGGCTTCGGCCCGCTGGTCGAGCGTATCATGCTGAACCAGACGAACCCCTCGCCCGACCTGCCCGAAGGCGAGCGTTCGACCGCCAAGCATCCGCATCCCTTCCTGAAGGATCCGGCTGTCTACAAGGCGATGTCGATGGCCATCGACCGGCCGCTGCTGGTTGAGATCGGCTATGGCCAGGCCGGCAAGGTCACCTGCAACTGGGTTCCGGCACCTGCCGCGGTGAACTCGGACACCTTCTCCTGTGACACCCAGGACATCGAAGGCGCCAAGAAGCTGCTGGATGATGCCGGCATCGTCGACACCAACGGCGACGGCGTGCGTGAAAAGGACGGCGTGCCGCTGAAAGTGGTCTACCAGACCTCGACCAACGCCGTGCGTCAGGACTTCCAGGCGCTGATCAAGGAGTGGTGGGCCGAGATCGGTATCGAGACCGAACTGCGCAACATCAACGCATCCGTGTTCTTCGGTGGTGACCCGGGCTCGCCCGACACCTTCCAGAAGTTCTATGCCGACGTTGAAATGTACGCCAACACCTTCAACGGCACCGACCCGCAGTCCTACTTGGGCAACGGCCTGTGCGACAAGGCCCCCAAGCCGGAAAGCCAGTGGCAGGGTGAGAACATCAGCCGCTTCTGCAACGAAGAGTTCGACGCGCTGCATGCGGAACTCACCAAAACGGCTGGTGCGGATGCGCGCGCGGAAATCGCCAAGCGTCTGAACGACATCATGGTTGAAAACGGCGGCATGATCCCGCTGGTGCACCGTGGTCGTCTGTCGGCCCATTCCAACACGCTGGGCGGCGTCGTCCTGAACGTGTGGGACAGCGAGCTGTGGAACGCAGCCGACTGGCACCGCATCAAGTAACGCCAACACCATTCAGCCGCGTCCCGATCCAACATCGGGGCGCGGCGCTCTGGCATCCGTCCCAACAAAAAGACTCGTAAACAAAGGCGCACCCGAATGCTGACCTTCACCATCCGTCGTCTGGTCCTGGCCGTCCCGACGCTTTTGTTCATCAGTCTTGTCATCTTCCTGCTGCTGGAACTCGCCCCTGGCGATCCGATGGCGCAGGTGCCGCTGACGGTGCCGCCCGAGGTCAAGGAAAAGATGCGCGAGGCGCTGGGCCTGGGCCAGCCGCTGCATATCCGGTTCTGGAAATGGATCGTGCAGTTCTTCTGGATCGAGCCGCAGGTGCTGATCGACCATTACTTTGGTACGGCCCTTTCCGAGGGCAAGCTGCGGGTGATCTCGTGGCAGACCCGTTCGCCCGTGATGGACATCGTGGTGCAGCGCATCCCCCAGACCCTGTGGGTGGTCGGCACAGCCTATGTGGTGGCCATCATCATCGCCCTGCCCATCGGCATCTATTCCGCCTATCGGCAATACAGCTGGTTCGACCAGCTCGGCACCTTTGTCTCGATGGTGGGCTTCTCGGTGCCCCCCTTCTTCTCGGGCGTGCTGGTGATCGTGATCTTCTCGGTCCAGCTTGGCTGGTTCCCGTCGATCTATGACACCACGCATGTGGTCAACAGTTGGGACAGTTTCGTCTATCAGCTCAAACAGATGATCATGCCGGTGATGGTGCTGGCGCTCCAGATCACCGCGCAGCTTTCCCGTTTCATGCGCGCCTCGATGCTGGACAACCTGAACCAGGACTACGTCCGCACCGCCCGCGCCAAGGGGCTCAGCGAATATGTCGTCGTGATGGTACACGTGCTGCGCAACTCGATGATCCCGGTGGTGACCGTGATCGCGCTGGGCATTCCCTCGATCTTTGGCGGCGCCATCATTACCGAGCAGGTGTTCAAGGTGAACGGCATCGGCCAGCTGCTGATCGGTGCGCTTCAGGCCAACGACCTGCCGATGGTGCAGACCCTGACCTTTATCTTTGCCGTGCTGATCGTCCTCTTCAACCTGATCGCCGACGTTCTTTACGGCATCCTTGACCCGCGGATCCGCTATGACTGAGTTGAGCCAACCCCAGCCCACCAAACCGCCGCGCAGCCAATGGTATGACGTGTGGGACCAGTTCCGTCAGCACAAGGGCGCGATGATGGGGGCGACCTTGTTCTTCCTGATCGTGGCCGCTGTCTATCTGGGTCCGTATCTTTGGGATCTCGACCCGACCAAGACGGCGATCCGGGAACGCAATCAAGGGCCCAGCCTGGCCCATCCCTTTGGCACCGATCAGCTGGGTCGCGACCTGTTGGCCCGGATGATGGCGGGCGGCGCCACTTCTGTCTCGGTGGGGATCACCGCGATGTTGCTGGCACTGTTCCTTGGCTCTTTCGTCGGCGTGCTGGCCGGGTTCTTTCGCAAGCTCGACGGGCCGCTGATGCGCCTGACCGACCTGTTCCTCGCCCTGCCCCTGCTGCCGCTGCTGCTGGTCATGATGCTGCTGTTCCGCGAGCCGCTGAACGCCGCCTTCGGGCTGGAGCGGGGGATATTCATCCTGATCGTGTCTGCCATCGGCATCACCTCGTGGATGCCCACGGCGCGGATCGTGCGCGGCGATGTGCTGGCCCTGAAAGAGCGGGAATTCGTGCTGGCCGCCCGCTCGATCGGGACCACGAACACGCGGCTGATCACCCGCCATATCCTGCCCAACGTGCTGTCGCCGATCATGGTCTCGGCAACGCTGGGCATCGCCACCGCGATCATCACCGAAAGCGCGCTCAGCTTCCTGGGCCTCGGCTTCCCGCCCGACTTCCCGACCTGGGGGCGGTTGCTGTTCGATGGCGTCGACTATCTGCAACAATTCCCCGAACGGGTGATCTGGCCCGGTATGGCGATCTCGCTGACGGTGCTGAGCGTCAACTATCTGGGCGACGGCCTGCGCGACGCGCTCGACCCGCGCATCCGGGGCCGCTGAGGCAAAAAAGAACGAAAGAAAGGCCGCTCCGATCCGGGGCGGCCTTTTGGTTTCCTGCAACCGGCAAGGCCGGAACAACATTTTCGAAGCCCCCTCATGGACGGGAGAATCTTCCACAAGAGAACGCCAGCACACATTCTGATGTGCTTGATTGTTGTGCATTTTGCCCGCATCTGGGAAAATATTCTCAATTCCCCGTGAGGCTGCCATGTTCGAGTCCCTTGGTTTCGAAGAGACCACCGCAAAAGAGATCAGCGTTCTTCTGGGCCTGATCCTGGGCGTTCTGTTTGGCCTTCTGGCCGAACGGACGCGGTTCTGTTTCCGCCGCGCCATGGTGGGTGCGGACGCGCGTCAGGCCGCCGGTGTCTGGTTCACCGCACTCGCCACCGCCATCCTGGGCACTCAGGCCGCCGTGGCGTCCGGGCTGATCGGCTTTGCCGATCACCGCCTTCTGACTTCGGACCTGCCGGTAATGGCGGTGGTGCTGGGCGGGCTGATGTTCGGCGCCGGCATGGTGCTGACACGCGGCTGTATCTCGCGGCTCACCGTGCTGGGCGGAACCGGCAACCTGCGGGCGCTGACGGTTCTTCTGGTCTTTGCCGTGGTGGCCCATGCGATGCTCAAGGGCGTGCTGGCACCGCTGCGCACCGGCCTTGGCGCGGTGACCGTCGATCTGGGCGAGACCGTCTCGCTGGCCGCCCTGCCCGGCGGCGCTGCGCTCTGGACCGCCGCGCTGGCGCTGGCCGCGCTGCTGGTCGCGGCACGCTCGGGCAATCGGGCGCTCCCCTTGCTGGGCGCGGCCCTGATCGGCCTGCTGGTGCCGCTGGGCTGGGTCGGTACCGGCTATGTCCTCTTCGACGAATTCGACCCCATCGCGATCGAGAGCCTCTCATTCACCGCCCCTGCCGCCGATACGCTGTTCTACACCATCGCCTCGACCTCGATCGCGCCCGGTTTCGGCACCGGGCTGGTGGGCGGCGTGCTGCTGGGCGCACTGGCAGCGGCGCTGCTCTTTGGCAGCTTCCGCTGGCAGAGCTTTGACAGCCCGCGCCAGACCGGCCGCTATCTGGCCGGGGCCGCGCTGATGGGCATGGGCGGCGTGCTGGCGGGTGGCTGCACCCTGGGTGCCGGTCTGGCCGGTATTCCCACGCTCAGCCTTGCCGCGCTGCTGGCGCTGGCCGCTATCGCGCTGGGTGCAAAACTGACCGATGCGGTGCTTAATGCAGCTTCTTCCGGATCCGCTGGATACCCAACCACACCAGGCCAACAACCGGCAGAGTGACCAGCGCGATCAACGTCTTCTTGTCGATCCCGTACCACTCTGACAGTGGCAGCAGAAAGGCCGACACAAGCGAGACCGCATAATAGCTGACCGCGACCACAGACAGGCCTTCGACCGTGTGTTGCAGGCGCAGGGCCAGGTCGGCGCGGCGGTCCATGCTCTCCAGCAGCGCCTGGTTCTGGGCGCTGCGTTCCACATCCACGCGGGTACGCAGCAGGTCGCCGGCCCGGATCGCCCGGTCCGACAAACGCTTCAACCGTTGTTCGGTGGATTTCACCGTCCGCATCGCGGGTTCATAGCGGCGCAGCATGAAATCGGCAAAGGTCTGGCGCCCGCCGAACCGCTCCTCTCGCAAGGAGCTGATGCGCTGCCCTACGATGGCCTCATAGGCACCGGTGGCGCCCAGACGGAATTCAGCCCGCGCGGCCATGGTCTCCAGTTCGGCAGATGTGGACAGCAATTGCGGCAGCAACTCCTCGGCCGGGTGGTCTCCATCTGTCATCTTGACCATCAGCGCGGTCAACGCGGCATCCAGTTCACCCAGCTTCGGCCCCAGCGCCTTGACCCGGGCAAAGCCCAGCATCGACATCGCCTTGTAGGTCTCGATCTCGCACAGGCGCTGGATGATGCGGCCAATCCGGCGCTCGCCGGTGTCCGGCGCCACAAAGACGGCAAAGCGCATGTGGCCCGCCGGGTCGATGCGGAAATCGCCCGCTGCCACCGCGGCCCGGTCCAGCACATGCGCGGCGGCCAGGCTTTCAGGCACGAACCAGTCGGCCAACGCGGCGATGATATCCGCCTCGGGCGGCTGTTCCTCGACCCTGAGAAGGGCCGAGGTCACCCGTTGGCCCGGCGCGGCGGCCAGCCAGTCAGGCGGGAAAACTTCAAAGTCGACCGGATCGAAGGGACGCGCGCTGACACCCGTGGCAAAGGCCGTATAGGTCACGAACTCGGTATGGCTCTCCCATTTCAGCCAGTGGCGCCCGATCTGGCCCGCATAGTGCGTGGCCCCCGGCTGTGGATGCGCCGCGCCATGCCGGTCGAGCAGGTCGATCAGATGCGCCCGGTCCGCCTCGCGGTCGCGCCCCACCGCCGCATCCGGCTGCTTCACTGCCAGATAGGCCACCGTGCAGGGCGCGCGCGAAATGGGAAAGGGGCGCGCGTGCAGCTCGTTGGCCAGCGCAAAGCGCAAGGGATGGTCCTGAATGGGCGTCATTGGGGGCTCTCCGGTATTCGCGCACTATACGCGAGCAAGGCGAGACAGCAAATATTTATTTATTTCAGGCAGTTACAGGATACATTGGCATACATCCCGCCTCTTGAGCAAGAACACCCACCGCACGGCCGACCCGGAAACGAAAAGGGGCGCCGCATGGACGCCCCTTTCCCCACCTGTTTCAGCCGGATCAGTCGATCATCGGCAGCAGCTTGTCCAGCGACTGTTTGGCGTCGCCATAGAACATGCGCGTGTTCTCCTTGTAGAACAGCGGGTTCTCGATGCCCGAATAGCCGGTGCCCTGCCCGCGCTTAGAGACAAACACCTGTTTCGCCTTCCAGCATTCCAGAACCGGCATGCCGGCGATGGGGCTGTTGGGGTCTTCCTGCGCGGCCGGGTTCACGATGTCGTTCGAGCCGATCACGATGGCCACATCGGTATCGGGGAAGTCCTCGTTGATCTCGTCCATTTCCAGCACGATGTCATAGGGCACCTTGGCCTCGGCCAAGAGCACGTTCATGTGCCCGGGCAGACGGCCCGCCACCGGGTGGATGGCGAAACGTACATTCTTGCCCTTGGCGCGCAGCTTGCGGGTCAGTTCGCTGACCGATTGCTGCGCCTGCGCCACCGCCATGCCGTAGCCGGGGATGATGATGACCGAGTCGGCATCGTTCAGCGCCGCGGCCACGCCCTCGGCGTCGATGGCGATCTGTTCGCCCTCGACCTCCATCGCCGGGCCCGAGGTGCCGCCAAAGCCGCCCAGGATCACCGAGATGAACGACCGGTTCATCGCCTTGCACATGATGTAGGACAGGATCGCACCGGACGAGCCGACCAGCGCGCCGACCACGATCAACAGGTCATTGCCGAGGCTGAAACCGATAGCCGCCGCCGCCCAGCCCGAATAGCTGTTCAGCATCGACACCACCACCGGCATGTCGGCACCGCCGATGCCCATGATCAGGTGATAGCCGATGAAAAGCGCCGCGATTGTCAGGATCAGAAGCGGGAAGAACCCACCCGAGTTCAGATACCAGATCAGGCAGATCAGCGACAGGATTGCCGCGCCAGCGTTCAGCGCGTGACCACCCGGCAGTTTGGTCGCCGCCGAGGTCACCTTGCCCGAGAGCTTGCCATAGGCAATCACGGAACCGGTAAAGGTCACCGCCCCGATCCAGATGCCCAGCGCCGCCTCGACCCGCAGGATGTTGATTTCGACGGCGTCCTTCTTGGCAAGAAGCGCCGCAAAACCTTCCAGTGCCTTCTTTGCACTGTCATCCATGAGCAGAACGCGGCCCAGCTCGAAATGCGCATTGAAGCCCACGAACACGGCCGCCAGACCGACCAGGGCGTGCATACCGGCTACAAGTTCCGGCATCTGGGTCATCTCGACCTTTGACGCCAGCTGAAAGCCGATCATGCCACCAAGCGCGACCAGGATGATCGACAGCCACCACAGGCCCGCACCGGGCCCGATGAGGGTGGCGAACACCGCCAGTCCCATACCGACGATGCCGTACCAGACAGCGCGCTTGGCGCTTTCCTGGCCCGACAGGCCACCCAGCGAAAGGATGAAGAGAACGGCCGCCACGACGTAGGCGGCAGTGGTAAATCCAAAGTCCATAGCCCTCTACTCCTTTAGGATTTCTGGAACATGGCGAGCATGCGCCGCGTCACGAGGAAGCCGCCGAAGATGTTGATCCCGGCCATGAAGACCGACAGGCCGGCCAGCAGGATCACCAGAAACGACCCAGACCCGATCTGCATCAGCGCGCCCAGGATGATGATCGACGAGATGGCGTTGGTCACGGCCATCAGCGGCGTGTGCAGCGAATGCGAGACGTTCCAGATCACCTGGAAGCCCACGAACACCGCCAGCACAAAGACGATGAAATGCTGCATGAAGCTGGCCGGGGCCACCAGACCCACCAGCAGCAGCAACAGACCACCCACGGTCAGCAGCGTCACCTGGTTCTTGGTCTGCGCCTTGAAGGCCGCAGCCTCTTGCGCGCGCTTCTCCTCGGGGGTCAGCTCTTTCGGCTTTTCCTTGGACTTGGCCGCAATCGCCTGAACCTTGGGCGGCGGCGGCGGGAAGGTGATGTCCCCCTCGAACGTCACCGTGGCGCCCCGGATCACGTCGTCTTCCATGTTGTGGTTGATCTGGCCGTCCTTTTCGGGCGTCAGATCGGTCATCATGTGACGGATGTTGGTGGCGTAAAGCGTCGAGGCCTGCGCCGCCATGCGGCTGGGGAAATCGGTGTAACCGATGATGGTTACGCCGTTTTCGGTAACGATCTTCTCGTCCTTGACGGTCAGCTTGCAGTTGCCGCCCTTTTCCGCCGCAAGGTCCACGATGACCGAGCCGGGCTTCATCGCCGCGACCATGTCCTCGGTCCACAGCTCCGGCGCCTCGCGGTTGGGGATCAGCGCGGTGGTGATGACGATGTCCATCTCGGGCGCCAGTTCGCGGAACTTGGCCAGCTGCGCGGCGGCGAATTCCGGGGACGAGACCGAGGCATACCCGCCGGTGGCCGCGCCATCCTGCTGTTCTTCCTCGAAATCGAGATAGACGAACTCGGCGCCCATCGACTCGACCTGTTCGGCCACTTCGGGCCGCACGTCAAAGGCATAGGTGATCGCGCCCAGGCTGGTCGACGTCCCGATGGCGGCCAGACCGGCCACACCGGCGCCCACGATCAGCACCTTGGCAGGGGGCACCTTGCCCGCCGCCGTCACCTGACCGGTGAAGAAACGACCAAAGTTGTTGCCCGCCTCGATCACCGCGCGGTAGCCCGCGATATTGGCCATCGAGGACAGCGCGTCCATCTTCTGGGCGCGGCTGATACGCGGCACCATTTCCATGGCGATCACATTGGCGCCCTTGGACTTGGCCGCTTCCATCCCCTCTTCGTTCCCGGCCGGGTTGAAGAAAGAGATCAGCGTCTTGCCCTTGCTCAGCCGCTTCAGCTCGGTCGCATCGGGCTGGCGCACCTTGGCGACGATATCGACCTCTTTCCACAGCGCCGCCGCGGTCTTGACGATCTGAACGCCAGCCGCCTCGTACAGCGCGTCCGAGAAGCCCGCGGCCGCACCGGCCCCGCTCTCGATCGCGCAGTCATAGCCCAGTTTCTGCAACTGCACAGCGGAATCCGGTGTCATCGCGACGCGGTTCTCGCCCTCGAAAATTTCCTTTGGTGTGCCTATTTTCACCAGTCAGGTCCCCCTATTCGGCCCGGAGATCGGACGCGCCACAGTTAGGTTTGCAAAGCAAAGATGTATCTTGCGCAATTTTATTTCGCAAGCGCAGCATGCGCGACGTTGGGTCCGAACCTGTCATGTCCTATATCCAACGCCGCGTTTTCTGTGCGTATCGGGCAAAATCCGCCCGGAATTGCCGTCGGAGGCGGTTCTCCTCGGGCACGATGAAGCGTTTTTCCAGCAGCCAGGCAAAGACCGGCACCAGAACCAGCGACAGAACCGCGTCAAGATGCAGAATCACGCCGGCCAGAACCAGAACGTCACCCAGATAGATCGGGTTGCGGCTGCGTTTGTAGATGCCGCTCTGTACCATGGCGGATGGCGCGCGATGGGGGATGATGGTGGTCCGGTGGCGACGGAACTCGACCGCTGCCATCAGCATCAACAGCACCCCGCCCCCGATCAACAGCCCGGCGATCAGGTCGGCAAGTCCGCTGTCCAGCGAGAGGCCAAGAGAGAAATAGCGCTGTTGGAACCAGGCCACGACAATGAAGGCCGCCAGCCATATCGGCGGCAGGTCAATGCGGTGCATGGCCGTTCCTTTCCGGGCACTCGCCCGAATATCCCCAAGCGTTCATGGCGCACCTCTACCCGGTTGCGACGGGATTTGCAAAAAAACCGACCCGCCTGCGACAATTAGGGAGGCAGCGGCGGCAGCCGTGCCACAACCAGGGCAGATATTCCCGAATTTAGGTCGGATCGGAACGATTGTTCCGCCGCTTACTCCCATTCCATCTCGGCAAAGACACGGCCCGCGTTCTTGGTGGCCAGTTCCTCGAACGTGTCCAGGTTGCGCCAGCGCTCCTGATCCACGTAATAGGCGCTGGCCAGGTCACCGCCCTCTTCGATATGGGCGCCGATCTTTTCGCGCAGGTCGGTCAGATAGTCATAGGTATAGCGCCGCACCTGATCCAGATTGGTCGGATGCCCATGGCCGGGGATCACATAGGTGGGGGCCAGCGGCTCCATCCTGGTCTCCCAGGTTTCCAGCCAGCAACTGGTGCAGGTATGTTCAAAGATCGGCAGCATCCGCTCGTGAAAGGCGATGTCGCCCGCGATCAGGATCTTCCATTCGGGGATCCAGACCTGGATATCGCCCGGATCATGCGCCGGGCCCATATGCATCACCTCGATCGCCACGCCGCCCAGCGTCAGGTCATAGCGATCCTCGAAGGTCAGGTTGGCGTGCTCCACCCGCGTGCCCTCGGCCCGGTCGCGGTTGTAGTTCTCCATTCCCATCAGGATGAAATCGCCGTTCTGGGTGGTTTCCTCGACCGCGTCCACATGGGCCAGGACATCGACCCCAAGGTCGCGCCAATAGCTGTTGCCCAGCATGGCATGGCCCTGCCCATTCTCGTTGATGACCAGAACCACGGGCTGGTCGGTGACTTGCTTGATCTCGTCATGCAGCGCGGCGGCCAGTCGGGCCGAGGCCCCGGCATTGATCACCACCACCCCCTCATCCGTCACGATGAAGGAGAGGTTGTTGTTATGTCCGGCATTTTCATAGGTCGGCGGCGCGGTGGCGCCGATGGCCGAGAAGACATGCGGAATGACCTCGACCGGTTTGGAGTAAAGCTCGGACTGCGGATACTGGTCGGCGATATCCTCGCTGGCCGCCGCCGCGGTGGCGGCAAAAATCAGCGTCGTGGCCAGAAATCGTGTCATGTCACTCTCCTCCCAATGAATCATTCATATGTTTGCATAGGACGGAACGGAACGATACGGAACCCCTTGTCACAGGGTGGCGCGCCGATAGGCTGATCCGGCGAACAGGGAGGACCCGCAATGCATCTGAACGGCAAACATGCGCTGGTGACCGGTGGCGGCACCGGCATCGGTCTGGCGATTGCGCAGGCACTGGCCGCCGAAGGCGCCCAGGTCACCATCACCGGACGGCGGGCCGAGGTGCTGGAGCAGGTGGCGACCGAGGGGCTGCATCCGCTGGCAATGGACGTACGCCACGAAGAGGAGGTCGTCACCGGCATTGCCCGCGCGGTCGAGGCACGCGGCCCTGTGCAGATCTGCGTCGCCAATGCCGGCATCGCCGTGGGCAAGACCCTGCAAAAGACCGACATGGCGTTCTGGCGCGATATCATGGCGACCAATCTCGATGGCGCGTTCCTGACCATCCGCGAAAGCCTGCGCTCGATGCTGGAAACCGACTGGGGCCGGGTGATCACGGTCGCCTCGATTGCCGGGCTGCGCGGCGCCCCCGGCGCGGGCGCCTACGCGGCCTCCAAACACGGCATGATCGGGCTGACCCGGACCTACTCGGAAGAGTTCATGGGAACGCCCTACACATTCAACGCGCTTTGCCCCGGATATGTCGACACGCCGATCGTCGAGCGCAATACCGCCTCGATTTCGCAACGCACCGGCATGGGAGCGGATGACGCCCTGCAACTGATGGTGAACCAGAACCGGCACAAGCGGCTGATCGCCCCCGAAGAGGTGGCCGCCGCCGCCCTATGGCTGGTGCGTCCCGGCTCGCAGAGCATCAACGGCCAGTGCATCGAGATCGCCGGCGGTCAGACCTGAGCCGGTATCGCATTTTGGCGCGGGCGGTTACGAAATCGGAATACCGTCCGCCCCACATCACATAAGACATTGTTATTTAAACATACCTTTGGCGCGGCACGGCAAATGCCCGCGCGCGGCGCCCCTTGCACAGTCGCGCTCGGATCAACAAAAGCTGGACAGAACAAGCGGTGGCGCGTATCTCTGCGCAGAATGCTTTATGCTTAAAATATCTGTGCGAGGACTCATGACCGACTTTGCCGCCACCAAGGCCATGTTCGACCTGCCCCAGGGGGTGCTCTATCTCGACGGCAATTCGCTGGGACCGCTGCCGCGGGCCGCGGCGGCGCGGGTACAGCAGGCGGTGACCGACGAATGGGGCCAGATGCTGATCACCGGTTGGAACAAGGCCGGATGGATGGCGCAGCCCAGCGAGCTGGGCGACCGCATCGGTCGGCTGATCGGGGCCGAGCCGGGCCATGTTGTCACCGGCGATACCCTGTCGATCAAGGTCTATCAGGCGGTTGCCTCGGCGCTGGAGCTGAACCCAGGCCGCAAGGTGGTGCTGTCGGATAACGGCAACTTCCCCACCGACCTTTACATGGTCGAGGGGCTGCTGCGCTCGATGGGTCCGGGATACGAGCTGCGCGTGGTCGCCCCCGAAGCGGTTGAGGCGGCGATCACCGACGAGATCGCAGTGCTGATGCTGACCGAGGTCGATTACCGCACCGGGCGCAAGCATGACATGGTGGCGCTGACCGCGCGCGCCCATGCGGCGGGCGCGTTTACGGTCTGGGATCTGGCCCATTCCGCCGGGGCGCTGCCGGTCGATCTGGCCGGATGCGGCGCCGATTTCGCGGTGGGTTGCACTTATAAATACCTCAACGGCGGCCCCGGCGCGCCCGCCTTCATCTATGTCGCCCCCCGCCATGCGGAACAGGTGCGCCCGGCGCTGTCGGGCTGGCTGGGTCATCAGGCGCCCTTTGCCTTTGATCTCGATTATCGCCCCGGCGCCGGGATCGAGCGGATGCGGGTCGGCACCCCGCCGGTGATCCAGATGGCGGCGCTGTCGGCGGCGCTCGATGTCTGGGACATGGCCGATATGTCCGACGTGCGCGCCAAATCCATCGAACTGACCGAGATCTTCATCGCCGGGGTCGAAACCACCTGCCCCGATCTGGAACTGGCCAGCCCACGCGACCCCGCCCAGCGCGGCAGTCAGGTCTCGTTCCGCTTTGCCGATGGGTATGCCGCCATGCAGGCGCTGATCGCGCGCGGTGTGATCGGCGATTTCCGGGCGCCCGATATCATGCGGTTCGGCTTTACCCCGCTGTTCATCGACGCAGGCGATGTAAAGGCCGCCGTGGCGATCATCGCCGATGTGATGCAGAACCGGCTGTGGGACAAACCGGAATACAAGACCCGCGCCCGTGTGACCTGAGCGCGGATTACCCGCGCATCAGCCCGGCGCCGAGGATCTGCGCCAGTTGCGCGATGCGGGTCTGATAGGTCGCAAAATCGGGGGTCGTCATCTTGACCCCTTTCAGCGCGGCGGCGATGGTCGCCGCCACCTCGGGCGCCGGCCCCGACAGCATGACCCGCCCGGCGGTCGCCTCGCGCGTCAGCCAGTCGGCATAAAGCGCGCAAAGCCCGGCCTCGCCCGCCTCGACGATATCGGGCGCGGTCGAGCTGCCGGCATCCAGCAACTCCACCCCATGCGGGGAGTCGAGCAAGGCCATCACCGTTTGCCCATGGGCGGCAAAGGCGCGTTCCAGCACCTCGGGCACAGCGCCGCCCGCGCCCAGCGCGGCGGCCACCGCCTCGGCGGTCAGGTCATAGCAATACTGGACCACGGCGCGAAAAATCGCCTCTTTGTTCTTGAAATACAGATAGACCGCTGGCCGCGACATGCGGGCGCCACGGGCTATGTCGTCCATCGAGGTCTTGCGGAACCCATAGGCGGCAAAGACCTGCCAGGCAGAGTCGAGGATCGCTTGTTTCTTGGGGTCGATAACGTCGTCTTTCATGTCCGACCTCTGACAGTTTTTCGCGATTTTGTCAATTGACACTCTGACAAAGAGTACTAATTTTGTCATAAGCTCATCTGCCAGCCATCAGCACAGCAAAGCGAGGACCGCCATGGCCACTTCCCTGACCGTCAACGGAGAAACCCATCGGATCGACCTGCCCGACGATGTCCCGCTCTTGTGGGTGCTGCGCGACGAGATCGGGCTGACCGGTACCAAGTTCGGCTGCGGCGTTGCCGCCTGTGGCGCCTGTACCGTGCATATCGACGGCGAAGCGGTGCGCAGTTGCCAGGTATCGCTGGGCGATGTCTGGGGCCAGGCCACCACGATCGAAGGCACCGGCACGCCCGAGGCGCTGTCGATCCTGCAGCAATCCTGGGTCGAGCATCAGGTGGCGCAATGCGGCTATTGCCAGTCGGGCCAGATCATGCAGGCCGCCGCGCTGCTGGCAGAAAACCCCGCCCCCAGCGACGCCGAGATCGACGACGCGATGCAGGGTAATCTGTGCCGCTGCGGCACCTATCCCCGTATCCGCGCCGCCATCCACGGCGCCGCGACCAAGCTGAAGGAGGTCTGATCCATGGCCCGTCTTGGCAAGATCGTCCGCCGCACCTTTCTGATCGGCTCCGCCGCCATTGTCGGCGGTGTGGCCTTTGGCGCCTATTACGTCTCGCGCCCCGCCCCCAACCCGCTGAAACCCGGCCCGGGCGAGGCCGCGCTCAACCCCTTTGTGCTGATCGACCAGCAGGGCGTGACCCTGTTTGCCCCGCGCGCCGAGATGGGTCAGGGCGTGATGACCACCTGGGCCGCGCTGATCGCCGAGGAACTGGACGTGATCCCCGATCAGGTGCGCGTGCTGCACGGCCCGGCGGCGGCGGCCTATTACAACAGCGCCCTGATGGGCGACGCCCTGCCCGGCAAGGGTTATGACACCTCGAATTTCCAGCACAGCCTTGGCGAGGCGCTGGGAGTGATCGGCAAGGTGCTGAGCCTTCAGGTCACCGGCGGTTCGACCTCGATGAAAGACGGGTTCGTGCGGATGCGCGAGGCCGGCGCCAGCGCCCGCGAGACCCTGAAACAGGCCGCTGCCAACCGGCTGGGAGTGGCGCGCGATACCCTGCGGACCGAGGCGGGCGCGGTGATCGCCCCCGATGGCAGTCGCATCCCCTATCCCGAGCTGGCAGCGGACGCGGCCAAGCTGGACCCGGTCGAGGCGCCCCTGCGCGACCCGTCGGAATGGCGCTATCTGGGCCGCAGTCTGCCCCGGCTCGACATGGTGGCCAAATCCACCGGCACCGCCGAATTCGGGGTCGATGTGCGACTGCCGGGAATGAAATTCGCCAGCGTGCGGATGAACCCCAATCTGGGCGGCGGCATGAAAGGTTTTGACGACAGCGCCGCCCGCGCCATGCCCGGGGTGGAACAGGTGGTCGATCTGGGCAACGGTGTGGCGGTCATTGCGTCCAACACCTGGCTGGCGATGCAGGCGGTCGAGGCGATCGCGGTCGAGTGGGAAGCGGCGCCCTATCCGCCCGAAACCGACGCCATCTTTGCTCAGATTGCCCGCGCCTTTGACGACAGCCCCAACTCGACCATGCGCGACGACGGCGATGTCACCACCCTGCCCGAGGGCGCGACGGTGATCGAGGCCGAGTACAGCGCCCCCTATCTGGCCCATGCCACGATGGAGCCGATGAACGGCACCGCGCTTTACACCGGCGACCGGGTGGAATTCTGGGGCGGCAACCAGGCGCCGACGATCATCCAGAGCAAGATCGCCGAGACCGCGGGCCTCGACACCGAGGCGGTCGAGGTGCACACTACCTATCTGGGCGGCGGTTTTGGCCGCCGGGCCGAGTTCGATTTCGGCGTGATCGCCACCCGTGTGGCGATGGCCCTGCCCGGCGTGCCGGTACAGACCACCTGGAGCCGCGAAGAGGACATGCGCCACGATTTCTACCGCCCCGGCGCGCTGGCCCGGATGCGCGGCGCCATCAAGGACGGCAAGGCGGTGATGATCGACGGGCGGCTGGCCACACAGTCGCCCTCGCGCCAGGCGATGGAACGGGTCACAGGCATGCCCGGCGCCGGCCCCGACAAGGTGCTGGTCGAGGGGTTCTTCAACCAGCCCTATGCGGTGCCCAATTACCGGATCAGCGGCCATATCGCCGATCTGGCCATTCCGGTGGGTTTCTGGCGCTCGGTCGGGAACAGCCATAACGGGTTCTTCCACGAGACCTTTGTCGACGAGATGGCCCATGCCGCCGGGCGCGACCCGCTGGAGTTCCGGCTGGAACTGATGCGCGCCGAACACGCGCCCTCGGCCGGGTGCCTAGAGGCGGTGCGCGAGATGTCGGGCTGGACCGGCAAGACACCCGAGGGTGTCGGACGCGGCGTGGCCTTTACCTATAGTTTCGGCACCTCGGTCGCGCAGGTGATCGAAGTGGTCGACGAAGACGGCACCATCCGCATCGCGCGCGCCTGGATCGCCTGCGATATCGGTCTGGCACTCGACCCCGAAACGGTCAAGGCGCAGATGTTCGGCGGCATGGTCTATGGCCTGTCGGCGGCGGCCCATGGCAAGATCACCTTTGCCGGTGGCGCGGTGGAACAGGGCAATTTCCCCGATTACGACGCCCTGCGCATGCACAACACGCCGCAGGTCGAGGTTCGCGTTCTGGAAACAAACCGCCATATGGGGGGCGCGGGCGAACCCGGCACGCCCCCCGCGATGCCCGCCCTGGGCAATGCCTTGTTCGATCTGACCGGCAAACGTGTGCGCAGCATGCCCTTTGCCGAGCATTTCAACCTGCTGGTCTGACCCTGCACCTCGCCCGTATCCGGTCGGATACGGGCGAAACTCACCACAATTTTACCCAAATTTGTTTCCAGATCGGACAAAATCCGACCCCGGATTTGCCACGCCCCCTCTCTATTCCTGACCATGACGGCAAAGGTTTCGACCCAGCCGCAGCATGAACAAGGAACAGGCGGTCCCAGGCCGCGATAGAGGTGAACCCATGCCCAGCGGCTATCTCGTCACGCTCGGAGCCGATCAGGACCTGTCGCTTGCCGCCAGCATCGGCGGCGCGCTGGTCAATTTCACCACCGCCCAACTGATCGGCACCGGCGAATGGGCCTGGACGGGATCAGTCGGCAGCACCTCGTACAACAACGAACTGGAAACCGGCCAGTATTACCTGGCCACGGACGGGAACCTGTACTTTGTGCCCGACCTGGGGCCGGTCGGCACATTGTCCGGCGCCGAGGCAGTGGCAGCACCCTATTTCTCGCCCTTCAACAAGGTTCAGGGCACGACCAACGACGACCTGATCGACGATACTTATGTCGACAACAACGGCAACTCGGTCGACAGCGGTGAGGGTACCGGCCCTGACGGCAATGGCGATCAGGTCTTTGCCTCCAAGGGTAACGACACCGTCGATGCGGGCCTCGGGAACGATATCGTCTATGGTGGCAGCGGCGATGATGACATCCAGGGCGGCGACGGCGATGACCTGCTGTATGGTGACGGTCAGGGTGGCAGCACCGAATCCCTGAACTGGTTCGCCGAAGGCACCGACGGCACCGACCTTTCGGCCGGTTTCACGCAGGCAACCGGACGTATGAACGTGTCGGTCAGTTTTACCGATGATGGTAATAACAGCCCGGCTTTCGAGGTCGATACCGGTGAGGAAAGCTATGTCCGCAGCGGCGAGACGCAGTCCGAGTTCTCTTCTCTCTATCTTGCCGGACAAGGCCGCGGAGCAACCTCGACGACCCGGATAGAGTTTGCAGCCCGTACCGATTTCGATGTCGAAAACGAAGTCGAGAACGTGATGTTCCGCATCAACGATATTGACTGGGCCAACCGCAATCACCGCGATATTCTCGAGGTCAATGCATATGACGCCAACGGCAATCCGGTTGCCGTCACCCTTACCCCTACCGGCGCGGGCACCAGCCCCGACACTGTCTCGGGCAATACGATTACTGCCGGGAGCCAGTCCGACAGCGCCCTGGACGAATCCGGGTCCGTCCTCGTCGAGATTGCCGGACCGGTTCAAGCGATCGAGATCGTCTACTCAAACACACTCAACGGAACTCAGGCCGTTTGGGTCAGTGACGTCTACTTCGACACGCGCGTCCCACAGGACGGCAACGACACGATCGACGGCGGCAGCGGCGATGACACACTTTCGGGCCAGGGCGGTGACGATCTTCTGCTTGGCAATACCGGTTCCGATCAGGTGTTCGGCGGCGATGGCAACGATACCATCGAAGCCGCACAAGGAGACGCAGCCCAAGGCGGTGCGGGCGATGACCTTTTCATCCTCACCGAGCTTGGCGAAGCGGGCAGCGGCACCATCTCGATCATCGGGAACGAGGAAGACGAGATCAATGGCGACACGCTCGACCTGAACGGCATCGCCGACCGCAACACGCTGAACCTGACCAGCAACGTGCCCGGCGAACTGGCCGGTACGGTCGAACTGACCGACGGCACCCTGGTCACCTTCTCGAACATCGAGAATATCATCTGCTTTACTCCCGGTACGCTGATCGCCACCGCCCATGGCCCGCGCGCGATCGAAACGCTGCGTCCGGGTGACCTGATCGTCACCCGCGACAACGGCCTGCAACCGCTGCGCTGGGTCGGCAGCCGCACCGTGGCCGCCAAGGGCAAACACGCCCCGATCCAACTGGACCCGATCCTGTTGCAGAGTGCCAGCGCCCCCCTGCTGGTGTCGCCCCAGCACCGGATGCTGTGGACGGGATCGCGGGCCCAGATGTATTTCGGCGAGAGCGAGGTTCTGGTGGCCGCAACCCATCTGCTGGGCAGCCCGGCAGCACGCCGGATCGAGGGCGGCAACGTCACCTATATGCATCTGATGCTGGATCGGCACGAGGTGATCTATGCCAACGATGCCGCGACCGAGAGCTTCTTTCCCGGCGACGAGGGTCTGGGCGCGCTCAGCGATCGGTCCCGGCAGGAAGTGTTCGACCTGTTCCCCGAACTGCGCAGCCACGCCGGTGCCTTTGGCGATACCGCGCGGCTCTGCCTCAAGGCGCATGAGGCGCGCATTCTGGCGGCGTAAGCGGTCATACACCCCTGACGGAACAGACAAGCACCCGCGCGGCTGTCAAAGGCAGCGTGCAACACTTGAGTCTTGTGAACGGCCCAGAGCTGCCGTTCAAGATCGTTCAACCGCGAATGTATGAATGGTAGTTAAGCAAGAACCGAAGTCAAGCCGGTCAATTATCCAACTTCTAAAATACCTTTGCGATCTTCTTCACTAGTTTTACCATCTCCGGAATTTCCGTGCTCGACAAAGAACAGTTCCTAAATTTCTCTAAAGCAGCCTTCTTTAAGTTACTTTTTGCTGATTTTCTTGCATCGCTGTTAGCTGATCCAAGAGCCATTACATCATCAACGCGTTCCGCGTATATTTCAGACATAATGGTTTCTGGCAGCAAACCTTCGATGCACTCTCGGCCAGGCTTTCCAACTCCTATAGCACAAAAATCCTTTTCAGCCGTAAGTCCGATAGACTCCAGCTTTCGGACAACTTCACTTTTACCGTCCAGATCAAAAGTGATAAAAACCCTTTCGAGGCGAGAAAGCATGAATTGCAGAACTTGCGTGTTCTTCAATGCGTCCTTACCGCCATACCCGACGACCTGGACATCATCCGGTAGATCGTAAATTTCAGGAAACTTCGTCCGAAGAATATCAAAGTACTCAACATCAATTACACCTTCAACCAAGACAACTTTTGAGTTTGCTGAGCCAACAATCTTTTTCCATGGTATGAACTCATCCGAAAGAACTCCGAGGTTATCGGCGAACGGTAACATCCAGTCGTCTCCAGACGTATTCACTCTCTCCGTTTCCTTTAACTTTTTGTGCGACACCTTTCTCTGCAAGAGAAGGTTCGCCTCCGGATTTGTCTGGTTAAGCATATAGGGACTATGGGTGGTCGCGAGAATCTGAATTCCGAAGTCTTCTGCCAAGTTGTTCAGAACTTTTCCAAATTCGGCTTGTGCTGAAGGATGCAGAAAGCTCTCAGGTTCTTCGACTATAACAACGGGTGCTGATCTGTTTTCTGCAGATTGTGACTTTTTAATACGATCGGCTTCCAAAACAGATATCAATACCCTCGTTCGGTTTTGAGTGCCTGAACCCCATCCACTCAAATTAACATCGACGCTTTTGTCGTTTAGCTTCACATTCAAGGGGAAACGCGAGGAGCCCCCTCTGTCGAGAGTGGTTAGTTCAACGTCATAGTTTTCGCCAAGCCGGCCTAGGAGTTGACTCAGTTCTTCTTTGTGCTTTTTCGCCGCGCTCTTTACTTTGTTCGAGAGGTTTCGCTCAGCGTCAGAAATTTTCTTACGATCTTCTTGCGAAAAATGGGATTCTAGAACCTCTGTCATTTCGCCAGAGAAGTAATAAAAATTGCTAATCGGGGCCGTAGAATTATGGACCACCAAGTTTGCAGCGGACTTCAGCTTCTTGGCGATTTCACTCGAATTTTGGCTGTCTAGATCGATACCATTGACGCGGCAGGCAAGATTTCTCTCCCCAGAGGCATTGAACTTTTCAGTTAGTCTGACACGCGCGACATCCCCTTCAATTGGCAATGACGTATATTTGTTTACCACAAAGAAGACCTCCGCATCATCATGGCGATGCAGTTCCAGCCGGACGGATATTTCCATCTCTTCTGTTGAAGACCACTGTGTATGATCCCGAGCGAACGACAAGGAATTCTCAGCATAGAAATAGGGCCGATCCCCGTCGTCAAGAAAATGGCGGATTATGGCGACAATCGCTGTTTTCCCGGCGTTGTTTCGCCCACTCAAAGTGCAATAATCGTCTTTGAACTCAACAGTCAAATCTTCAAGTGTACGAAAACTCTTCGCGCCAACTTCTCGCAATTTCATCGAGGATTCCACATTCGTTGCAATCAGATGGTACCACTATAGCGAGAACCGTTCTCGCCGAAAAGCAGACTTGAGACCGCTTCTGCAGCGAAAGCCCGCTCCCCGCCCGTATGACAGTTCAAAAGAGCCGTTGCGGGCAAACAGCCCTCATCGGAGGCCCTCGTACCAACCAAGCGGGCCACATGCCCGAAACATGACTTCCAATTGGGTGGATTGTGCCAGTTGAGGAACTCTAGCCCGTTTTTTGCAAAACGGGCCCGGTTCCGCGCGCGGCCCAGGCGCGCACGGCGTCGCCGAAGGCGGTGAACAGCGGCCGCGAGACCGGATCGCTGGCCGCGTCCCATTCCGGATGCCATTGCACCGACAGGGTAAAGCCCGGCGCGTCGCGCACATAGATAGCCTCGGGGGTGCCGTCAGGGGCATGGCCGTCGATCTCGATCCGGGCACCTGCGGTCTTGATCCCCTGCCCGTGCAGCGTGTTGGTCATCACCTCGCAGGCGCCGAATATGCGGTGAAACACGCCGCCCTCGCTCACGCTGACGATATGGCGCAGCGCGAACTTCTCTTCCAGCGTGCCATCCGGTGGCATCCTGTGGTTCATCCGGCCCGGCAGGTCGCGGATCTCGGGGTAGAGCGTGCCGCCCATTGCCACGTTCACCTCTTGAAAGCCGCGGCAGATGCCCAGAAAGGGTTGGCCCCGCTCGACACAGGCGCGCACCAGCGGCAGGGTGATGGCATCGCGGGCACGGTCGAAATCGCCATGCGCGGCGGTCTCGCTCTCGCCATATTCCTCGGGATGGACATTGGGGCGACCGCCGGTCAGCAGGAACCCGTCGCAGACATCAAGCAGCTCGGCCACCGAGACATAGCGCGGGTCGGCCGGGATCAGCAGCGGCAGGCAACCCGAGACATTGGCCACCGCGTCCGAATTCATCGTCCCGCCCGCATGGGTCGGATACTGATCGTTCAGCAGATACGAGTTGCCGATGATCCCTACGACTGGCCGCGTCATCCCGTCCCCTTGCGCTTGCCCCTTTCGACGCAGCCTAGCCGCGCCTCACAAGCGCTGCAACAGCGGCCGCATCGCAGCAAGCGCGCAGGCGCGTGTTCACCTGCGCACACAGGGGCGTGACCGGCTTGGCGGGATCAGACGCCAAGGCTGGCTTTCAGTTCCAACCGCCGCGCGTGCAGAACCGGCTCGGTATAGCCCGAAGGCTGCACCCGCCCCTTGAACACCAGATCGCAGGCCGCCTGGAAGGCGATGCCGTCGAACCCCGGCGCCATCGGGCGATAGGCCAGGTCGTCCGCGTTCTGATCATCGACCACCGCCGCCATCTTGCGCATGGCCGCCATCACCTCCTGCGCATCCACCACGCCATGATGCAGCCAGTTGGCGATATGCTGCGCCGAGATACGGCAGGTGGCGCGGTCCTCCATCAGGCCCACGTTGTTGATATCCGGCACCTTGGAGCAACCAACGCCCTGATCGACCCAGCGCACCACGTAACCCAGGATGCCCTGCGCGTTGTTCTCGACCTCGCGACGGATCTGATCGGACGACCATTTGCGGAAGCTGGCCAGAGGGATTTCCAGGATCCCGTCCACATGCGCCCGCCGTCCGCCAGCGCGCAGCGCAGCCTGCACCGCGAACACGTCGACCTTGTGATAATGCAGCGCATGCAGGGTGGCAGCCGTCGGGCTGGGCACCCAGGCGCAATTGGCGCCCGCCTTGGGATGCTCGATCTTGGTCTCGATCATGGCCGCCATCCGGTCCGGCATCGCCCACATGCCCTTGCCGATCTGCGCCTTGCCCGAGAGGCCGCATTCCAGACCGATATCGACATTCAGGTTCTCATAGGCAGTGATCCAGGATTTGCGCTTGATGAAATCCTTGCGGCTGAACGGCCCCGCCTCCATCGAGGTATGGATCTCGTCGCCGGTCCGGTCGAGGAACCCGGTATTGATGAAACAGACCCGCGATTTGGCGGCACGGATACATTCCTTGAGGTTGACGCTGGTGCGCCGCTCCTCGTCCATGATGCCGATCTTGACCGTGTTGCGCGGCAGGCCAAGAATATCCTCGACCATGTCAAAGGTCCGGACGGCAAAAGCCACCTCTTCCGGCCCGTGCATCTTGGGCTTGACCACATAGACCGAGCCGGTAAGCGAATTGCCGCCCGCCCGGTTCAGGTCATGCATCGCGATGGCGACGGTGACCAGCGCGTCCATCAACCCTTCGAAGATTTCCGCCCCATCCGCATCCAGCACCGCCGGGTTGGTCATCAGGTGACCGACATTGCGCACCAGCATCAGCGCCCGGCCCTTGACGCTCATCGGGCTGCCATCGGGGGCGAGATAGTCCAGATCACCGGCCAGCGCGCGGGTGAAGGTGGCACCTCCCTTGGTCACCTCCTCGCTCAGGTCACCACGCATCAGGCCCAGCCAGTTGCCATAGGCCAACACCTTGTCCTCGGCATCGACACAGGCCACGGAATCCTCGCAATCCATGATCGCCGAGACCGCGCTTTCCAGCCGCACATCGGCCAGACCCGCCTGATCGTGACAGCCCACCGGATGGGTGCGGTCAAAGACCAGCTCCACATGCAACCCGTTGTTGCACAAAAGCACCGCGTCTGGCGCCTTGGGGTGACCGCGATAGCCTGCGAATTTCGCCGGGTCGATCAGCGGCTGACCATCGACCAGCAACGCGCCTTCACGGATGTGATAGCGGCGGGCATCGGCATGGCTGACGCCCTGCACCGGAAACGCCTCGTCCAGAAAGACGCGCGCACGCGCCACCACACGGGCGCCACGACCCCGGTCGTAGCCGCCCGCCGGTATCGGCCCGGCCATGGCGTCGGTGCCATAAAGCGCATCATACAGGCTGCCCCAACGGGCATTGGCGGCGTTGAGCGCGTAGCGGGCATTGGTGATCGGCACCACCAGCTGCGGCCCCGGCACCGATGCGATCTCGGGGTCGGTCCCTTCGGTCTCGATCTCGAACGCCGCGCCTTCGGGCAGCAGATAACCGATCTGGGCCAGAAACGCCTTGTACGCTTCGTGATCATGCGGCCGGTCGCGATGGGCGACATGCCAGGCGTCGATCTGCTCCTGAAGCGCCTCGCGCCGCGCCAGCAATGCGCGGTTCACCGGTGCCAGTTCGGCCACCATCCGTGCCATCCCGGCCCAGAAATCGGCGGGTTCCACCCCGGTACCGGGCAAGGCGCGCGTCTCGATGAAATCCGCCAGTTCCCCGGCGACTTTCAGCCCGTTCCGTTCCACTCTGCCGCTCATCATCGCGCCTCCGCCTTGCCGCCTGTGTACAATCGCATACTCCAGTTATCGCGAATGCAGCGGTCAAACAACAAAATGGCACGCCGGATTTACCAATGAAGCCGAAGGCAGTTTCCACCATTCCCGAACAGCGCAGACCATGAACGGCAAAGGAGCGCCGCTTGCACCCTCGGCGTGTTCTACCTAACGTCTCGCCAAACCGACAGCAGCCGAGGTTCCCATGCGCGACGCCGCCCCCAAAACCATCCACCTCAAGGATTACACCCCGTTCGGCTATCTGGTGGACGAGGTGCGCCTGACCTTTGACCTGGCGCCCGACGCAACCCGCGTCACCTCGCGCATCGCCTTTCGCCCCAATCCCGAGACGACCGACCGCCGGTTCTTTCTGCATGGCGAGGAACTGCGCCTGCTGCGCGCCGCCATCGACGGTGCCGAGATCGCGCCCGAGATCACCGACGAGGGTCTGACCTGCACCGTTCCCGATGCGCCCTTTGTCTGGGAAGCCGAGGTCCAGATCGCCCCTGCCGCCAATACCGCGCTCGAAGGGCTTTATCTCTCGAACGGGATGTACTGTACCCAATGCGAGGCCGAAGGCTTTCGCAAGATCACCTATTACCCCGACCGCCCCGATGTCATGAGCACCTTTACCGTGCGTATCAACGGCACGCATCCGGTGCTCTTGTCCAATGGCAACCCGGTGGATAGCGGCGAGGGCTTTGCAGAATGGCATGACCCATGGCCAAAACCGGCCTATCTCTTTGCACTGGTGGCGGGGGACCTGGTGGCTCATTCCGACACGTTCACCACCGTTTCGGGCCGCGAAGTGGATCTGAACCTCTGGGTCCGTCCCGGAGACGAGGGCAAATGCGCCTTTGGCATGGAGGCGCTGAAGAAATCCATGCGCTGGGATGAAGAGGTCTATGGCCGTGAATACGATCTGGACGTGTTCAACATCGTCGCGGTCGACGATTTCAACATGGGCGCGATGGAGAACAAGGGGCTGAACATCTTCAATTCGGCCGCCGTGCTGGCCAGCCCCGAGACCTCGACCGACGACAATTTCGAACGGATCGAGGCGATCATCGCGCATGAGTATTTCCACAACTGGACCGGCAACCGCATCACCTGCCGCGACTGGTTCCAGCTCTGCCTCAAGGAAGGGCTGACCGTGTTCCGCGACGCCCAGTTCACCTCGGACCTGCGCAGCGCGCCCGTCAAGCGCATCCGCGACGTGATCGACCTGCGCGCCCGCCAGTTCCCCGAGGATCAGGGCCCGCTCAGCCATCCGGTGCGGCCCGAGAGCTTTCAGGAGATCAACAACTTCTACACCGCCACCGTCTATGAAAAGGGTGCCGAGGTGATCGGCATGCTGAAACGGCTGGTGGGCGATGCCGCCTATGCCGAGGCGCTGGACCTCTATTTCGCCCGCCATGACGGGCAGGCCTGCACCATCGAGGACTGGCTCAAGGTGTTCGAGGATGTCACGGGGCACGACCTGTCGCAGTTCAAGCGCTGGTACAGCCAGGCCGGCACCCCGCGCCTGACGGTCGAGGAGGCGTGGCAGGACGGCACCTTTACCCTGACCCTGTCGCAAGAGACCCCCGCCACGCCCGGCCAGCCCGACAAGCTGCCACAGGTGATCCCGGTTGCCGTCGGACTGCTCAACCCCAATGGCGACGAGGTGCGCGCCACCGAGGTGCTGGAACTGACGCAGGCGCGGCAGAGCTTCTCGTTTGACGGGCTGGCGGCACGTCCAGTGGCCTCGGTGCTGCGCGATTTCTCGGCGCCGGTGGTTCTGGACCATGACCTCTCGCCCGAGCAGCGCGCCTTTCTGCTGGCCCATGACACCGATCCCTTCAACCGTTGGGAAGCGGGCCGTGCGCTGGCCGGGCAATGCCTGCTCGACATGATCACCGAGGACGCCGCGCCCGATACCGCCTATCTGGACGGGTTGACGGCGGTGCTGCGCGACGATGGGCTGGACCCGGCCTATCGCGCGCTGATGCTGGGCCTGCCCAGCCAGTCGGAACTGGCCGCCACCCTGCATCAGCGCGGCCTGATCCCCGATCCGCAGGCGATCTGGGATGCAACCGAGACCCTGCGCCAGGCCACCGCCCAGCATATGCAGGATCTGCTGCCACGGCTCAGGGCCGAGGCACAGATCGAGGCACCGTTCCGGCCCGATGCAGACCAGGCCGGCAAGCGCGCATTGGGCAGCGCCGCGCTGGCACTGCTGTCGCGGCTCGATAGCGGTACGCAGGCGGCGGCGGATTATGCCTGCGCCGACAACATGACGCTGCAACTTTCGGCGCTGTCCTGTCTGCTCAAGGCGGGCAAGGGCGAAGTCGAACTGGCCGCCTTTTATGACCAGTGGCGCGGCGATCGGCTGGTGATCGACAAATGGTTCGGGCTTCAGGTGGCACTGGCGGCGCCCGAACAGGCGGCGGAAACCGCCCGGCGCCTGAGCGCGCATGCCGAGTTCAACTGGCGCAATCCGAACCGGTTCCGTGCCGTCTTCGGCGCGCTGGCCATGCATCACGCCGGCTTCCATCATGCCTCGGGCGCGGCATATCAGCTGTTGGCGGACTGGCTGATCCGGCTCGATCCGGTAAACCCGCAGACCACCGCGCGGATGTGCTCGGCCTATCAGACCTGGCGACGGTATGACGACGACCGGCAGCTGCTGATCGGCGCCCAGCTGGATCGCATTCTGGCCCAGCCAAACCTCAGCCGCGACACCACCGAGATGCTGACCCGCATCCGGGGCAGCTGAGCCATGCGCCGGACCCTGCTCATCACCGGGGCCAGCGCCGGGATCGGCGCCGCCATCGCCCGCCTTGCCGCCACGCGCGGCTATGACCTCGCGCTCAACTACCGGCGGGACCGGGCCGGGGCCGAGTCGGTGGCCGAGGCCGCCCGCCATGCGGGCGCTACTGTGATCCTGTGCCCCGGCGACGTGGCCGACCCCGAAGACATCCGGCGCATCTATGCGCGGGTGGATGAGGGCTTTGACCGCCTCGACGGGCTGGTCAACAACGCTGGCATCGTCGACCGCGCCGCCCGTGTCACCGACCTGACCCATGCGCGGCTGAGGCGTATGTTCGATGTCAACGTGATCGGCGCCATTCTGGTCGCCAAAGAGGCCGTGCTGCGGATGCAGGCCCAGGGTCGGGGCGGCGCCATCGTCAATCTTTCCTCTGCCGCTGCGCGTCTGGGCTCGGCCAACCAATATGTCGATTACGCCGCCACCAAGGCCGCCATCGACACATTTACCAAGGGGTTGGCCGACGAGGTCGCGCCCGAGGGCATCCGCGTCAACGCCCTCCGCCCCGGTCTGATCGAGACCGGTATCCATGCCAAGGGTGGCGACCCGGAACGGACGAAACGGTTGGTGCCGGGGGTCCCAATGCAGCGGACCGGTACAGTGACCGAGGTGGCCGAGGCGGCGCTGTTCCTGCTCTCGGACGCGGCCTCTTACATCACCGGCACCACGCTGGACGTCAGCGGTGGGCGGTAATGCCCGAGCATACCGAACCGCTCCGTTATGTCCGCCACGCCCGCAGCCCGCGCAATGTCGTGCTGCTGCTGGCGGTCTGGACGGGGCTTGCGACAGTGATGCTTCTGTTTCAAGCCGCCTGGTGGCTGATCGCGCTGTGCGCGCTGCCGACGCTGCCGCTGTTGTCCGAGATCATCACCGACCGCCGCGCGGGTCTCGATCTGGACGCCGTTCGGCTCAGCTGGTTCTCGGGGCGCCTGGACGGGTCTGTCGCGCTGAGCGAGATCGCGCAGGTACGGCTGGATACGCGCTGGGATTTCAGCGTCCGCGCCACGCTGTGCCTGCATTCAGGCAACGAGATACGGCTGCCACAAGAGTCGCTGCCGCCGCATCGTGAGTTCGAAGAGATCCTGACCGCGCGTGGACTGGCCGTGGTTCGGCATCATTTCGCCGGTCGTTAGCGGATTGATGCCAGTCCGGGCGCAATCCCCCGAGCCCGCCGCAAAACCTGTCCCGAAACACCCCGCTCCGGCCTTTTTTGTGCCGCAAATCAGCGTCAGCCTGAAGCCAATACGACACCACACAGGCCAAGCGTTAATCAGTATGCTGAAAAGATCCCGCACCGTTCTGAGTTCCTTGCCTGACCTGACCGCGCGGCTGTTCGGTCGCGCGGTCGACTTCTCGGCTCAGACAGAACCGCGCCCTCCGATCCGGCTCGAAGATTTCCTGTCGATCCCGATCGCCGAGCACGGACAGGACGAAGACATCCGCGCCAGGCTGCGCGCTCATGGCCAGTTCCTGGCCCGGCAAGAGCGCTGGCAGGACCTGTCGGATGAAATCCGCGCCGCCGATGCCACTCGCGAAACCACGCCGGGCGGGACCCCGGTTGCCGACCTGCTGGCCTTTGGTGCCCGGTCCGACGTGGTGCTGGCCGTCGAAGAGGCGCTGATGGACAGCCATCGCACCGATCAGGCCCCGTTGATCGACGGGATCCGGGCGCTGGAATTCATGCGTCAGGATCATGCCGACGATCCCTATATCGCGCTGATCGTGGCGCTGACCCATATCGACCTGGCCTGGGCCTGGCGCGGCACCGGATGGGACACGATCGTGCCCCGACTCCACCGCGAGAAATGCGCCGCGCATTTCGACCGCGCCATCGAGATCCTGTCACCCTGGTGCGGCGTCAGGATGGACAGCCCGGTCCTGCAATCGGCCTGCTGCGCCTTGCTGGCCGGTCGCCGGACGCCACAACGCAGGGTGGCGGATTGCTACGAGGCACTGATCGATCTCGACCCGTACAATCCCCGCCACATGCGCGCGCTGGGCAACCACCTGTTGCCGCGCTGGTTCGGCTCCTACGCGGAATTGGAACTGGAGGCCCGCCGGACCGCCGCGCGGACACAGGATATCTGGGGCGCCGGCGGTTATACCTGGGTCAGCCTGGACGCCATCGCCCAGGATGAAGAGGCCTGTGCCCGCGTCGATGTCGACTTCTTTGTCGACGGGTTGCGGGACATCGTGCGCGCCCGCCCCGAGCAAGAGACCATCAACCTGCTGGCATCCTATTGCGCGGTGACCCTGCGCGGCAATCTTGGCCTGCATGAAGAAGCGGATCTGAACCGCATCCGTATCTGCAACGCGGCCGATTGGCTGATCCGCGACCACCTGACCGAAGTGCATCCGATGATCTGGGCGCATGCCGCCGATGGCTTCGACAACAACATGCGCGTCAGTTCACCCAGCCGGTTCGCCGCGCGCGGTCGGGCCGATGCCCTGCAGGTCATCGCCAATCTGTTCCGCGACGAGATCCGCGACGGCAACCGGGTCGTTTTCACGCCCGAGGGGCCTCAGCTGCACGGCGCCTGAGGTTCCCCGCTTCGGGTGACATCGTCGAACCGGGGACGCCAGCCCAGCGCGGTCAGGCGCGGTGCAGCCAGCCTTTGATCCAGCATCGGCCCCAAGGCGCTGTCGCCATAACGCACCAAGGCCTCGGTCCGGTCCAGCACCCTGACGGACGCATCGGGCCCGGCGACGGCGCGCGCGATCTCGCCCACCGGGCGGCCCGGTTCGGCGGTGGCGAGGAAATCTCCGCCCTGCCCCGGCAGCCCCGCCAGCAGCAGATAGGCTTGTGCCAGGTCATCGGCATGCACCAGTGGCCAGCGGATCGCCGGGTCGCCCAGGATCTCGACCTCGGACGCGTGAAACCGTTCCAGCATGCCACCCGCGTTGCTATCATAGACCGCACCCGGATGCAGCACTGCCAGATCGGTGGCATCGCTGGCCTTGAGCATCGCCACGGTATCAAGCATCCAGCCCCAGGGCGTGGCAGGGTCAAAGGGCGCGGTTTCATCCCTGACCTGCCCGCCGGTATCGCCGTAAAGCCATATGCCGCCTGTATAAATCAGGCGCGGACGGCGCCCGGCCCGGCACGCTGCCGTTATCAATGCCTCCATCGCGGCGCGGTCGACGTCGCCCATATCCGGGCCGAATGAGGCCGCGGCATGGATGATGGCATCCGCCGCCACCGCCTCTGCCGCCCAGACCTCGGGTTGACGCAGATCGCCGCGACAGACCTGCCCTCCGTCACCCTCGACCTGCGCGGCCGTGTGGCCGGACCGGGCCAGCCCGGTCACCTGGTGCCCTGCCGCGACGCCAGCGCGCAGAACCGCCCCCCCGACCAATCCGCTGGCCCCTGTCACAAACAGCCTCATTTCCGTGCCTCCCTTCTGGATTCGCTCCAACCTGCCGCCTCAACCATGGTTGAGATCAAGCCCCTTTCCCCTTGCCCCCTTGCCCAACGCCGCGCACGCGCCTAGAAGGCGGTTTGTACCAAGCGGACAAGAGGCACACCCATGCTGGACCTGACCTTCGAGACCCCCAAACCCAAGACCATCGCCGGTGCCAAGCACGACTGGGAACTGGTGATCGGCATGGAGGTGCATGCTCAGGTCGCGTCGCAGGCGAAACTGTTCTCGGGCGCCTCGACCGCTTTTGGCGCCGAGCCCAATTCCAACGTCTCTTTCGTGGATGCAGCGATGCCGGGCATGCTGCCTGTCATCAACGAGTTCTGCGTCGAACAGGCGGTGCGCACCGGGCTGGGGCTGAAGGCCGAGATCAACCTGAAATCGGCCTTTGACCGCAAGAACTATTTCTATCCTGACCTGCCACAGGGATACCAGATCTCCCAGCTTTATCATCCTATTGTGGGCGAAGGCGAAGTGCTGGTCGAGATGGGAGACGGCACCGCGCGCCGGGTCCGGATCGAACGTATCCACATGGAACAGGACGCGGGCAAGTCGATCCATGACATGGATCCGAACATGTCCTTTGTCGACCTCAACCGCACCGGTGTCTGCCTGATGGAGATCGTCAGCCGCCCCGATATCCGTGGCCCCGAAGAGGCCGCCGCCTATATCGCCAAGCTGCGCCAGATCCTGCGCTATCTGGGCACCTGCGACGGCAACATGCAGAACGGCAACCTGCGGGCCGATGTGAACGTGTCGATCTGCCGCCCGGGCGCCTATGAGAAGTATCAGGAAACACAGGACTTTTCGCACCTCGGCACGCGTTGCGAGATCAAGAACATGAACTCGATGCGGTTCATCCAGGCGGCCATCGAATACGAGGCGCGGCGCCAGATCGCCATTGTCGAGGCGGGTGGCAAGGTGGATCAGGAAACCCGGCTCTATGACCCCGACAAGAACGAGACCCGCTCGATGCGGTCGAAGGAAGAGGCGCATGATTACCGCTACTTCCCCGACCCCGACCTGTTGCCGCTGGAGATCGAGCAGGCCTGGGTCGATGACATCGCGGCCAGCCTGCCGGAACTGCCGGACGACAAGAAGACGCGCTTTATCAAGGATTTCGGCCTGACCGATTATGACGCTTCGGTGCTGACCGCCGAAGTGGAATCGGCCGCTTATTTCGAGGACGTGGCCAAGGGCCGCAACGGCAAGCTGGCGGCCAACTGGGTCATCAACGAGCTGTTCGGACGGCTGAAGAAAGAAGACCACGACATCACCGACAGCCCGGTCAGCCCGGCGCAGTTGGGCGGCATCATCGACCTGATCGCGTCGGATGCGATTTCGGGCAAGATCGCCAAGGACCTGTTCGAGATCGTCTATACCGAAGGCGGTGACCCGGCCGAGATCGTCGAGGCCCGCGGCATGAAACAGGTCACCGACACCGGTGCCATCGAGGCCGCGCTGGACGAGATCATCGCCGCCAACCCGGCACAGGTGGCAAAGGCCAAGGTGAACCCGAAACTGGCGGGCTGGTTCGTCGGTCAGGTGATGAAGGCCACCGGCGGCAAGGCCAACCCCAAGGCGGTCAACGATCTGGTCAGCAAGAAACTGTCTGACTGACACATCTGAACGAAGAGGCGGCCGGGGCGCGGAGCGAACCGCGTACCGGCGACACCGGCGACGGAACACGAAGCCCGGGGAAACAGGACAGAGCGCGTTGAACACCGCCTTTGGTCCTCCCGGATGGGGGGCCGGCGGGACATCGCTCTGCCTGCCGCCACCTCTGGCCTTTTTGCTTCCGCTTGGAGTAGTCTGCGCCCGATCTAAAGAGGCTCTGAGCATGATCCGCTACGAATACAAGGTTGTCCCCGCCCCGGAGAAGGGCATCAAGGCCAAGGGCGTCAAGACCGCGCCGGCGCGGTTCGCACTGTCGGTAGAACAGGCGCTGAACCAGATGGCCGCCGAGGGCTGGGAATATCAGCGGGCCGAGTTGCTGCCCAGCGAGGAACGTTCGGGCCTGACCGGTTCGACCACCAATTGGCGCAACGTGCTGGTGTTCCGCCGCCCCCTGCCCGCAGGTCCCGAAGTATTGCCCGAGGCCGAGGTCGCGGCAGAGCCCGTGGCCGAGGCGACCGCGCCCCTGAGTGCCGACAGCCCGCCGCTGGCCCGGCCCGTACCCGGCCCGTCCGAGGCGGATCGCCGCGCGCCCGCGCCCATCGCGGCGCCGGTCAACGATCCGCCGATGCATGGTGCCAAGACCACGGACGCCGCCAGCACAGAGCCCGAGGCCAAGGCCGAGGCCGAGAAGGACTAGGTGCCGATATCCAGTGCCAGCGCATGGATGCGCGGCACGATATCGCCCAGCGCCTGATGCACCGCGCGGTGCCGCGCCACCCGGCTTTGCCCGGCAAAGACGGCGGCACGGATGCGGATGTTGAAATGGCTCTGACCGCCCTCGCGAAATCCGGCGTGGCCGCGATGGCTTTCGCTGTCGTCCACCACCTCCAGCTCGGTTGGCGCGAATGCCGCCTGCAACCGCGTGCGCATTTCCTCTGCGATTGTCATGCCCGTCTGCCCTCACATTCCCGCGCAATCTGCGCTCTTTTCCGCGCGGCCGCGATTTTCTTGCCGCCGCCCTCTTCTATCTGGCGTCACTTAGACTAAACTCCTGCCTCCGAGTCGAGAAGCCGCAACCGAAAGGGCCCGTCATGAGCAAATCAGATCCGTTCGGATTCGATATGTCCGTCTCTTCCGCCAAGAAAAAGAACCCGCGCGGGCGCCGGGGCATGTCGGGCGCGTCCGAAACCTCGGTCCGGGTCTGCGAGCACGAGGGTTGCACCGAGGCGGGCAAGTTCCGCGCGCCCAAGGCCCCCGATGTGCTGGACGACTATTTCTGGTTCTGCCAGCAGCATGTGCGCGAATATAACCAGAAATGGAACTTCTTCGACGGCACCACCGAGGCCGAGATGAACGCGCAAATGTCCAAGGACAAGGTGTGGGAACGCAAGACGCGGCCGATGACCGACCCCGAGGCGCGGGCCTGGGCACGGCTGGGCATCGAGGACCCGCATCAGGTTCTGGGGGCCAACGCCACCCAGAATCCGGGCCGCGTCAATACCGGCCGCCGCCTGCCGCCGACCGAGCGCCGCGCCATCGAGATTCTCGAAGCCAAGGACAGCTGGACCAAGGCCGAAGTGCGCGCGGCCTACAAGAAGCTCATCAAGGTGCTGCACCCGGACATGAACGGCGGCGACCGCAGCCAGGAAGAGCAGTTGCAAGAGGTGGTCTGGGCCTGGGACCAGATCAAGGACAGCCGGAACTTCAAATAGGCGCCGGCTCCGGCGCCGACCGGCCCCATCAGCGCCTGTCCGCGCGTTGGGGGCGTGATACGGCCGTGACAATCCGTCGATAGGGCTCATTCGGATGCGCGCGGCACTGCTCGACTGATGCCCCCGATATCGTGACGGCAAAAAGCGCCCACCCGGCGCTTTTCGCCTTTTCCTTGCGGCTGGGGGCGATATGGTGCACCCCGACAAGATTGGCCCGCCCCGACGAGGCGCGGCAAGGCGATAAGGACGATTGGTATGGCTGACGGAACGATCCCGATGAACGCAAAACCCACCGAGGAGATTTCCGTCCGCGAAGTCTTTGGCATCGACACGCCGATGGTGGTCAAGGGCTTTGCCGAGCGCAGCGACCGGGTGCCCGAGATCGATCAGACCTACAAGTTCGATCCCGATACCACGCTGGCCATTCTGGCGGGCTTCAGCCACAACCGCCGCGTCATGGTGCAGGGCTATCACGGCACCGGCAAATCGACCCATATCGAACAGGTCGCCGCGCGGCTGAACTGGCCCTGCGTGCGCGTCAACCTCGACAGCCATATCAGCCGGATCGACCTGATCGGCAAGGACGCGATCAAGCTGCGCGACGGCAAGCAGGTGACCGAGTTCCACGAAGGCATCCTGCCTTGGGCGCTGCGCAACCCGGTGGCCATCGTCTTCGACGAATATGACGCGGGCCGCGCCGACGTGATGTTCGTGATCCAGCGGGTGCTGGAACATGACGGCAAGCTGACCCTGCTGGACCAGAACGAGATCATCACGCCGAACCCCTGTTTCCGCCTGTTCGCCACCGCCAACACGGTGGGTCTGGGCGACACCACCGGCCTCTATCACGGCACCCAGCAGATCAACCAGGCCCAGATGGACCGCTGGTCGCTGGTAGCGACGCTGAACTATCTCAGCCATGACGCCGAAACGATGATCGTGCTCAGCAAGGCGCCGCATTACAACACCGAGAAGGGCCGCAAGCAGGTCAGCCAGATGGTGACTGTGGCCGACCTGACCCGGACCGCCTTCATGAACGGCGATCTGTCGACGGTGATGTCGCCCCGGACCGTGATCAACTGGGCGCAGAATGCCGAGATCTTCCGCGATGTGGGCTATGCCTTCCGGCTGACCTTCCTCAACAAATGCGACGAGCTGGAGCGCCAGACGGTGGCCGAGTTCTATCAGCGCTGTTTCGACGAGGAACTGCCCGAAAGCGCGGCAAGCACGAGCCTGGGGTGATCCGGGCGGCCGCCATATCCGCCTTGCGGCCCACCATGGGCCGCGACCGCCTGTTTGCAGGACCGAAGTGACATGAGCAAACCGACCGACAACCCCGCCGATCCGTTCAAGAAGGCGCTGGCCGAGGCGACCAAGGTGATGGCCGACGACCCGGATCTGTCGGTCAGCTATACGGTCGATCCCTCGGGTGTCAGCGGCGACGCGATGCGCCTGCCGCAGGTCAGCCGCCGGATGACCCGCGACGAGGTGTTGCTGGCGCGCGGCACGGCGGATGCGCTGGCGCTCTATCGCCGCTATCACGACGACGCCACCCACAGCCGCTATGCCCCGCCGGGCGACATGGCGCGCGACCTCTACGAAGCGATGGAGACCGCCCGTTGCGAGGCGATGGGCGCCCGCGACATGCCCGGCACCGCGTCCAACATCGACGTGAAGATCACGCATGAGGCGCTGCGGCGCGGCTATGACCAGTGCAAGCAGCCCTCCGAGGCACCGCTGCCGGTGGCGGCGGGCTATCTGGTGCGGCATCTGGCCACCGGGCGCGACCTGCCCCCGGCTGCGGCCAATGTGATGAACCTGTGGCGCGGCTTTATCGAGGAACAGGCCGGCGGCACGCTGGAAAACCTGAGCGATATCCTCTCAGATCAGGCCGAATTCGCCAAATTCGCCCGCCAGGTGATCAAGGACCTCGGCTATGGCGACCAGCTGGGCGATGACCCGGACGAAATGGACGAGGATCAGGAGGATCAGGCCGAGGACGACGCCGACGAGCAGCCCGATCCCGACAGCACCGGCCAGGACGATCAGGACGATCAGGACGCCGACGCCGATCCCGAGCAGAGCCAGGAACAGCAGCAGGACGAAAGCCAGGCCCAGGTCTCGATGGACGAGCTGGCCGACGAGGAGCTGGCCGAAGAGACCGAGATGCCCGATGGCGAGGCCCCGCTGGAGCCGCCCCCGCCGCCGCCCGCCTCGGAGGCCGATCCGAACTACAAGGTCTATCTGGATACCCATGACGAGGAGATCGCCGCCGAAGAGCTGGCTGAACCGGCCGAGCTGGAACGGCTGCGCGCCTATCTCGACCAGCAGCTGGAGCCGCTGAAAGGCGCGGTGTCGCGCCTTGCCAACAAGCTGCAGCGCCGCCTTCAGGCACAGCAGAACCGCAGCTGGGAGTTCGACCGTGAGGAGGGTATCCTGGATGCCGGCCGACTGGCGCGGGTTGTGGCCAACCCGACCACGCCGCTGTCGTTCAAAGTGGAGAAGGATACCGAGTTCCGCGATACGGTGGTGACGCTGCTGCTGGATAACTCGGGCTCGATGCGGGGACGCCCGATCTCGATCGCGGCGATCTGCGCCGATGTGCTGGCGCGCACGCTGGAACGCTGCAACGTCAAGGTCGAGATCCTAGGCTTTACCACCCGCGCCTGGAAGGGCGGGCTGGCGCGCGAGGCCTGGCTGAACGAAGGCCGCCCGCAGCAGCCCGGTCGCCTCAATGACCTGCGCCACATCATATACAAGGCCGCCGACGCGCCGATGCGGCGTACACGGCAGAACCTGGGCCTGATGATGAAAGAGGGCCTCTTGAAGGAAAACATCGACGGCGAGGCGCTGGAATGGGCGCATCGCCGGATGCTGGGCCGCCGCGAGCAGCGCAAGATCCTGATGGTGATCTCGGACGGGGCGCCGGTGGACGATTCCACCCTGAGTGTGAACCCGGCCAACTACCTCGAAAAACACCTGCGCGACGTGATCGCCATGGTGGAAAAGCGCAAGCAGGTCGAACTGCTGGCCATCGGTATCGGCCATGACGTGACCCGCTATTACCAGCGCGCGGTGACGATCACCGATGTCGAGCAGCTGGCCGGCGCGATGACCGAGCAGCTGGCGGCGCTGTTTGACAGCGACCCGCGCGCGCGCGCGCGGGTGATGGGCATGAAACGCGCCAGCTGACCCGGATCGGTGGCGCCTGCCTTGCTTTCGGGCGCCTCCGGCGGGAGTATTTGCGACCAGAAAGAAGCACAGGGTCCGTCTCCCCCCTCAGCCCGTCAAGACAGGCTGACAAGACGCCGTAAGGCGAACAGTCGGGCGATCCGTCCTGCCCGCCAAGCTTTCGCAGTCCGGCGCGGTGTCACGTATCGGGCGGCCGTCCTTTCTTCCTCACTCGGCAGTTGCAGATGGACAGGGCGGTGGCTGAGAAGCGCGGTATCGGTATGCAGGATCATGTCAGGTCTCCTTGTTGTGTTCCCAGCATGGCAGCGTCGGGCGCGCGGCGCTTTCAGACAGCCTTGGGAAACCCCTGCCTGAATCCTTATTTTTTGCTTGGGGCTTGCCGAAACACCGAAAGCGGGGTGTTAATTCACCATGCGCTATGTGTTTCGCGATTGCGTTCTGGATACCGGGCGGCATGTCTTGATGCGGGGCGATGCGCCGGTTGCCGTCGAGCCGCAGGTATTCGACCTGCTGCACCTGCTGGCACGCAATGCCGGGCAGCTGGTCACCCGTGACGAAATCCTGGCCGAGGTCTGGAACGGGCGCATCGTCTCGGAAAGCGCCATCAGCGCCCGCATCGCCGCCGCGCGCAAAGCCGTGGGCGACGACGGCAAGGCACAGCGGGTCATCCGTACAATCGCCCGGCGGGGGTTGCAGATGGTGACCGAGGTCACGGAACGAACCGACGACACCGCCCCCGTGGCGACCGGGGACAGGACAGACGAGCCACGCATTCGTTACATCATCCTGCCCACCGGGCATTCCATGGCCTATTCGGTTTCGGGTGCCGGCCCTCCTGTGATCCTGCTCGGCCAAACACGTTCGGATATTGCAGCGGAGTGGCGGCTGCCTTTCGAACGTCACCGCTTCGAAGCCTTGTCACGCCAGAACGCGCTGATCCGGTTCGACGCCATTGGTTCGGGGCAATCCGACCCCCGGTCCGATCGGTCCACGATTGATGAGCAGGCCGAAGATGTCCTGTGCCTTGCCGACGCGCTGGGGCTCGACCGGTTCGCGCTCTATTCCCAATCCGGTGGTTGTGCTCAGGGCCTTTACATCGCAGCGCATCACCCTGAACGCGTAACCCGTCTGGCCATGATGGGCGCCTATGCCGAAGGGCGCGCGGTGCGCGACAATGCGGATGGCAAGGAGGCCGAACCCTTGCAAGCCATGTTGCAAACCGCGCGGTCGCGGTCGGATAGCACCTTTTTCGAAGCCTTCCTGCTGGCATATCAGCCCGAAGGGCCACTGGACTCCGTCCGGGCCTATGCCCGGATGATGCTGGATTCGGCGACCAGGGAACATGACCTGCGCCACCGCCACGTGATCAATCATCATTCGAGCCTGGACTTCCTGCCACGGATCACTTGCCCGACGCTGATCCTGCATTCCCGCCACGATGCGGTTCATCCACTGTCCGAGGCCCGCAAGCTGGCCGCTGGCATCGCGGATGCGGAAATGGTGGTGCTCGAATGCGCCAATCACATTCCCTGGCAGGGCAATGCAGCCTATGACACCTACCTGGAAACGCTGACCCGGTTCCTTGCGGCGGGGGTGGGCTAGACCGCCATGCGCTATGCTTTCGCCAATTGCGTGCTGGATACCGACGAGTTGACGCTGGTTCGGGACGCCGAGGAGATTGCCGTCGAGCCGCAGGTATTCGATCTGTTACACCTGCTGGCGCGCAATCCCGGACGGCTGGTGACCCGAGATGAAATCCTGGCCGAGGTCTGGAACGGGCGCATCGTTTCGGAAAGCGCGATCAGCGCCCGCATCGCGGCGGCACGCAAGGCGGTGGGTGACGATGGCAAGGCGCAACGGATCATCCGTACCATCGCCCGGCGGGGGCTGAAATTCGTGGCCGAGGTGACGGCGGACACGCCGCCTGCCCTGCCCCGGCCTGCCCCCATGGTGCAGCGCATCCGGTACACACGCACGGCGGAGGGGAAGTCGCTGGCCTATGCCGTCATCGGAGCCGGCCCACCGGTGGTGCGCGGCGGCTACAACACCACCGATCTGGAAGCAGAGTGGAACACGCCCTCGGAACGGGCGATGTTCGATGCAATCTCGGAACACCACAGCCTGCTGCGCTTCGATCCGATCGGGTTCGGCCGGTCGGACCGGGCGCTGGAGGAATTCTCGTTCGATACCCTGGCCGAGAACCTGAAGCTGGCAGCGGATGCGGCGGGGTTCGAGCGGTTCGCGCTCTACAGCGAATCCGGCGGAGTTCTGTCGGCGCTGCGCTTTGCGGTGAAGTACCCCGAGCGGGTCAGCCGGCTGGCGATTGTCGGCGGCTATGCCGAGGGGCGCGGGCGGCGAAATCCCGAACTGAAGTCCGACGTGATGCAATCGCTGGTCACCGAGGGCTGGACCGCGCAGGAGATCAGCTTTGTCTCGGCGATGATGCTGAGCTATTTTCCCGAAGGTCCGCTGGACGCGATTCACGACATGGCGCGCAACATGATCAATGCTTCGTCGCGCGAAACCATGCTGAAGGTTCGGGCGGCGATCCACGATGTCTCGCTGTTGCCGCTGTTGCCCCAGGTGCGATGCCCGACCCTGATCATCCATGCCCGGCATGACAATGTGCATCCGCTGTCCGAGGCACAGAAACTGGCGGCCGGCATTCCAGGGGCCGAACTGATGGTGCTGGAAACCGCCAACCACATCCCGATACCGGGCAATGCGGTCTGGAACGAATACCAAACGACCTTGTTGGGTTTCCTTGGGGAACGGGAACGGTCGCCCGCCCAGGGGGTCACTCGCCCAGCATTTCCCTGAAGGGTTTGTAATCGGCCCCATAACAGTGGGACAACAGGCCGGTAACGTTCCGGGTCCTCAATACGGTCTCGCCATCCGCGCTGAGCGTGACCTCCCAATAGTCGCGACCGATATAGGTACCTCGGGCATTGCGGGCATCCGACGTGGCGCAAAGCTTGATCGTCTCGCCTTGCTTGACAAGCCGCGAGACCCGCGCCTGTCCGGGATTTGCCGGGTTTGCAAGCTTCTTGCCGATGGCATCGGCCGCATTGCGGCGGGCGATCTCGGGTGTTGGCCGCTTTTCCTCCTGCGCGGCAAGCGGCAGGGCAAGGCTGGCAAGGACAATCAGGGCAGGCAAACGGATCATGCCGGCATGATAGGCCAAGTCGCGCGCATCACAAGAGCGTCGCGGAGGTGCTGGACATTTCCGGTTCCACGCCGCACCTTTCGCGGCAACAGCAACACGGAGGCGCAGCATGTACCAGAGCTTCGAGGTGACCGCCCGCCCGGAACAGGGGCCACCGCGGCTGGAGCGCCTGCGCGCCGAAATCGAGGCCGAGGGGCTGAGCGGGTTCCTGGTGCCGCGCGCGGATGCGCATCAGGGCGAATATGTCGCCGCCCATGACGAGCGTCTGGCCTGGCTCACCGGCTTTACCGGCTCGGCCGGGTTCTGCGCCGCGCTCAAGGATGCGGCGGGCGTGTTCATCGACGGGCGCTATCGTACACAGGTCAAGGCGCAGGTGGCTGATGTCTTTACACCCGTTCCATGGCCCGATGTAAGCCTGACCGACTGGCTCAAGAAGCAGTTGCCGCAGGGCGGGCGTGTGGGGTTCGATCCCTGGCTGCATGCAGCCGGTCAGATCCGCACGGCCGAGAGCGAATTGAAGGGCAGCGGGATCGAACTGGTGCGCTGCGACAATCTGGTGGACCGGATCTGGCCGGACCAACCCAGCCCACCGATGGAACCGGTCAAGGCGCATCCGCTGGAATTCGCGGGTGAAACCGCCGCCGACAAGGCGGCGCGGCTGGCCGAGGACCTGCGCAGCGCAGGTCAGAAGGCGGCGGTGCTCACCCTGCCGGATTCGATCATGTGGCTGTTGAACATTCGCGGCGCCGATATTCCGCGCAACCCGGTGGCACATGGCTTTGCCATCCTGCATGACGACGGGCGGGTCGACCTGTTCATGGCAGCGGCCAAGCTGACCGGTCTGGAGGAGCATCTGGGGCCGATGGTGACGCAGCACGAACCGGATGCGTTCCTCGATGCGGTAGAGGCACTGGCAGGTCCGGTGCGGGTTGACCTGAGCACGGTACCGCAGATTGTCGCCGATCGGCTGGGACACCGGCTGGCCAAGGGGGGGGATCCCTGCGCCCTGCCCAAGGCCCGCAAGAACGCCGCCGAGATCGCAGGCGCCGCCGAGGCGCATCTGCGCGACGGGGCCGCGATGGTGGACCTGCTGGCCTGGCTCGATGCGCAAGAGCCCGGCAGCCTGACTGAAACGCAGGTGGTCAGCCAGTTGGAGACCTGTCGCCGCCGCGATAACGGCTTGCAGGATATCAGCTTTGAGACCATCGCGGGCACCGGGCCCAATGGTGCGATCATGCATTACCGGGTGACCGAGGAGACCGACAGCCGTCTGGAGGACGGGCATCTTCTGGTGCTGGACAGCGGCGGCCAGTATCTGGACGGGACCACCGACATCACCCGCACCATCGCCATCGGCACCGTGGGGGACGAGGAGAAAGCCTGTTTCACGCGGGTGCTGAAAGGCATGATCGCCATGTCCATGCTGCGCTGGCCCGTGGGGCTGGCGGGGCGCGATATCGAATGCGTGGCGCGGCTGCCGCTGTGGCTGGCGGGGCAGGATTTCAACCACGGGGTCGGGCATGGCGTCGGTGCGTATCTGAGCGTGCATGAGGGGCCGCAACGGCTGGCACGGGTCAGCCACGTGCCGCTGGAACCGGGCATGATCCTGTCGAACGAGCCGGGATATTATCGCGAGGGCGCATTCGGCATCCGCATCGAGAACCTGGTGGTGGTGCAAGAGGCCGCCCCCCTGCCCGGTGGCGACGCAGAGCGCGCCATGCTGAATTGGCGCACCCTGACCTATGTCCCGATTGATCGGCGGCTGATCGTCGCGGAGATGCTGACGGTTGAGGAACGCGACTGGCTGAACGCCTATCATGCCGACGTCGCGGCAAAGATCGGTCCACGTCTGGGCGCCGAGACGCGGATGTGGTTGGATGCCGCAACCGCGCCGCTTTGACACGCGGCTGTTACACCGGCGGGGCAACACTCGCCGCCGGACCGAAAAAAACGAGATACGAGATACGGGGAAGGAAACGGAACATGAGCGATCACATCACCATCCGCAAGGCGCCGGGCAAATGGAGCGTCCGGTCGGGCGGCGCCATCCTGGGCGAAAGCAGCAACGCGCTGGAACTGAGCGAGGGCGATCTGCCGCCGGTGATCTATTTCCCGCGCGCCGATATCGCCATGGCGTTTCTCGACCGCAGCGACAAGACCACCCATTGCCCGCACAAGGGCGATGCCAGCTATTACTCGATCGTCAACCGCTCGTCGGTGACCAAGGACGCGGTCTGGAGCTATGAGGACCCGCTGCCCGCGATGGAGCGGATCAAGGGCCATCTGGCCTTTGTGCTGAGCGACAGCGTCAAGGTGGAACAGATCTGAACGAAAAGAAACGCCGTGCAGGACCTTGCTCCTGCACGGCGTCATGCCTTTTGGGGCGTGTCCCTTAACCTGCCGCGCGCACAAGCCCCTGCGGAACCACCTCGTACCCCGGCTCTTCGGGTTCGTCGTCCACCATCTCGGGCGGAAAGCCCGGCGCGGTGATGTCGAGGCCGGTCGCCTCTTCCAGGCGGCGGATGATGTCGTCGGACTGGGCCCGCATGCCATAGCGGGCGATCCCGTCCTCGAAGATGCTGATCATCAGCGGCGAGATTTCCAGCGGCACGCCGGTGCGGTCGGCAATCGACTGGAACAGGCCGATGTCCTTTTTCACCAGGTCCATGGTGAAGTTGATGTCGCGACTGCCGTTCAGGATCACCTGGCTTTCCGTCTCGTGCACGAAGGAGGTGCCCGAGCTGATCTTGATCGCCTCGTAGGTGGTGTTCAGATCCATGCCGGCGGCCTTCATCGTCACCAGCGCCTCGCAGCAGGTCAGCAGGTTTGCAGTGGCCAGATAGTTGGTCATCACCTTCAGGACCGAGGCGCTGCCCAGCGGTCCGGTATGCAGGATGCGACGGCCCATGACGGTCAGAAAGGGCAGGATGCGCTCGAACGTGGCCCGGTCGCAGCCCGCGAAGATCGAGATATTGCCGGTATCGGCCCGGTGACAGCCCCCCGAGACCGGGCAGTCGACCGCGGCCCCGCCGCGCGCGATCACCTGTTCACCCAGCCGTTTGACCTCGGCCTCGTCGGTGGTGGACATTTCCATCCAGATCTTGCCGGGTCCGACCTCGGGCAACATCTCCTCCATCACCGCGGCACTGGCGGCGGGCGAAGGCAGACAGGTGATCACCGCGTCGCAATCGCGCATCATCTGCGCCGGCCCTTCGGCCGCCTTGGCGCCGCGCGAGACGAAACCCGCGACCAGATCGGGGTTGAGATCATGCACCGTCAGGTCGATGCCATTGCGCAGGAGCGAGCCCGAGAGCTTGCCACCCACATTGCCCAGTCCGATAAAGCCTACTTTCATTGCGTCCTCCCTTGCCGGTCCTGCCGGGGTCATGGTTCGCGCGCAGTATGAAAGCTGGATTTAGCCAAGAGAAACGAATAAAAAATCAAAAGATGCCATGAATTTTTTGGTGATGGATGTCGAACCAGCGCAGCCGACAAAATTTCCCCGGAAATTTTGTCCCAGAAAATTTGAATTTTCTGGGCCCCGCCCCGGTCCTCGGTCCGGAGCCACGCTGAGATGGCCCGCCTGCCCAACCCGGTCTGGCTGCGGACGTTCGAGGCCGCCGCGCGCCATCTGAACTTCACCGAGGCCGCGCGCGAATTGGGGCTGACCCAGACCGCCGTATCCCTGCATATCCGTTCGCTCGAGGCGGAACTGGGCGAGCCGCTCTTCACGCGCGCCGCCCGGCGGCTGGGCCTGACCGAGTTGGGACGCAGCTATGCGCTGTCGGTGCGGCAGGCGCTGGCGGATGTGGCGTTGTCGACCTCCAGCCTGTTCGGCCCGGCCCGGCGCGGCATCCTGCGCATCCGTGCGCCGATCTCCTCGGCGACCTACTGGCTGGCCGCCACCCTGCCTGATTTTGCCACCGATCATCCCGGCATCCCGGTCCGGCTTGTCTCGAACATCTGGGATGACGGTCCGGCTGCGGGCGGCGTGGATGTGGATATCCGGCTGGGGCGTGGCGACTGGGCAGGGCTGGTGACCGAGAAGCTCTGCGATGAGACCATCGTGCCGGTGGTCCGGGCCGGGGCGCCGGAGCAGCCCCTCGCGGCGTTACAGGCGCACCAGTTGATCCACATCCTGGGTTACGAGGACAACTGGCCGCGCTGGTTCGCGGCGCAGGGCCTGCCCGCTCCGACCGGCGGCAGCCTTTATTCGGTCGATACCACCGTCGCGGCGCTGCAACTGGTGATGGCGGGCGCCGGGCTGGCCATCGTGCTGACCCGCTTTGCCCAGGGCGCTATCGCCCAGGGTGCCCCGCTGCGGCTGGCGGGACCTCCGATTCCCTTTTCGCAGGCGCATTACCTGGTCCGCCCCGAACGTGCCGCCCCGCCCGGTGCCCCGGCGCAGCTCTACCTCGACTGGCTGCGTGCGCGGCTGGCGGCGGATGCCGCTGGCTGAACGTCAGAGGTCGCTTTTCCCCTGCCCCCTCAGGCGCACCGCCAAGCGCGCTTGACAAGGCCCCTGCCCATGCCGCATGTCCGCCCTGTTGGTGTCCGGGAAACCGGATGAAAAGGGAATGTGCCAGCGGATCGGCCCCAAGGCCGGACGTCAAGCGCAGCCGCCCCCGCGACCGTGACCGGAGAGGGTGCCCAAGCCACTGGCCGATTGGCCGGGAAGGCGGGACGCCCGACAGGGCAAGACCCTGACATCCGCAAGCCGGGAGACCTGCCAGCACCCGAAGACAAGACCGGACGGGGTGTTCCGGTGTCGGGTCCATGTCCGAGAGCGTGGCCCGCGCAAGCCCCGTCCCCCGCACCAAACGAGGGGGGATGAGAGACATGACCGAAGCTGCACCAGTCGAACTGCTGGTCTGCACCACCTGCCGCCGCGGATTGCCGGTCGAAGACGATGCCCAGCGCCCCGGCGCCCTGCTGCACCGCGCGCTGAGCGCGGCCGAGTTGCCCGAAGGGGTCACCGTGAGGCCGGTCGAATGCCTGTCCAATTGCGATCAGGGCTGTTCCATCGTGTTGCGCGGTGGCCCGGCGCGCTGGACCTTTGTCTATGAGAACCTCAACGAGGACGACGACGTGGCCACCATCGTCGAGGGCGTCACCAAATATCACGCAACCGCTGACGGGCTGGTGCCCTGGCGCGAGCGTCCCGTCCATTTCCGCAAGAACTGCGCCGCGCGCATCCCCCCGATCGGAGCCTGAGCCATGAGCACCCTTGAAAAACTCCCCGTTACCGTGATCACCGGCTTTCTCGGCTCGGGCAAGACCACGCTGATCCGCCACCTGATGCAGAACCCGCAGGGCAAGCGGCTGGCCGTGGTGGTCAACGAGTTTGGCGATGTTGGCGTCGATGGCGAGATCCTGAAAAGCTGCGCCATCCCGGAATGCCCGGCGGAAAACATCATGGAACTGGCCAATGGCTGCATCTGCTGCACCGTGGCCGATGATTTCATCCCCACCATCGAGGCGCTGATGGCGCTGGAGCCGCGCCCCGATCACATCCTGATCGAGACCTCGGGCCTGGCGCTGCCGAAACCGCTCTTGAAGGCGTTCGACTGGCCCGATATCCGGTCCAAGATCACGGTGGATGGCGTCATCGCGCTGGCCGATGCCGAGGCGGTGGCGGCGGGCCGCTTCGCACCCAACGTAGCTGCGGTGGACGCCCAGCGGCTGGCAGACGACTCGATCGACCATGAAACGCCCCTGTCCGAGGTGTTCGAGGACCAGATCAGCTGCGCCGACATCATCCTGCTGACCAAGCCCGATCTGGCCGGCCCCGAGGGCGTGGCCCGCGCGCGCGAGGTGATCGCCGCCGAGGCGCCCCGCCCGCTGCCGGTTGTCGAGGTGGCCGAGGGCGCCGTGGATGTTCGAGTGATCCTGGGCCTTGGCGCCGCCGCCGAGGACGACATGGACGCCCGCCCCAGCCATCACGATGGCCATGACGACCACGAGCATGACGATTTCGAAAGCATCGTGGTGGAGCTGCCCGAGCAAACCGACCCGGCAGAGCTGGTCGCGCGGATCGAGCGGCTGGCCAACGAATTGAACATCCTGCGGGTCAAGGGCTATGCCGCCGTTGCAGGCAAGCCCATGCGCCTCTTGGTGCAGGCGGTGGGTGCACGGGTGCGTCACCAGTATGACCGTCCGTGGCAACCCGGAGAGGAGCGCCGCTCGCGCATGGTGGTGATCGCCGAGCATCACGACATCGACCCGGCCGCGATCCGCGCCATCCTGACCAGCATCGAAGAGCCTGCGGAGTAAGCACGCGCCATGCATGTCGTTTTCCGCGAAAGCCACGGGCTGGAAGAGACCGAGACCCCGACCGACCTGGGCCAGAGCCCGGCGGATCTGGTGGTTTTGTCGTTCTCGGACAGCGACCTGGGGGCTTTTGCGGCGGGCTGGCATCGCGGCGGCGGGGCGGTGGGCAGAATGCCCACCCTACGCCTGGCCAACCTGACGGCGCTGAAACATCCCCTATCCGTCGATACTTATGTCGAGAATACCCTGTCAGGGGCCAAGGGCATTCTGATCCGGCTGATCGGCGGGGTGCCCTATTGGGCCTATGGGCTGCAACAGGTGCTGGCGCTGGCGCAGGAAAAGGGGCTGGCGCTGGCGGTTCTGCCGGCGGATGGGCGCGAGGATACGCGGCTTGACGCCTTTTCCACCCTGCCGGTGTCCACCCTGCGGCGGCTGCAACATCTGTGCGATACCGGCGGCGAGGTGGCGGCGCAGGCGGCACTGGCACAGATGGCTCTGGCGACCGGGCTTTATGCCGGGCCGGTGGTCGGGTCAAAGATACTACCCGAATGCGGCTTCTGGTGCCCCGAGCGCGGCGTGATCGCCCCCGAGACCGTGTTCCAGGGCAACGCCCCGCGCATTCTGGTAACCTTTTACCGCGCCTACCTGACTTCGGCCGACACGGCCTCGGTCGCGGCGCTGATCCGGGCCTTTCGCGCGCGCGGATTTCAGGCGATGGGCATGTTCGCGCCCTCGCTGAAGGCGCCCGCAGCTGCCGACTGGATCACCGCGCAGATGCCGGGGCTGGCCCCGGCGGCCATCGTCAATGCCACCTCGTTTTCCGGCAAGGGCGCCAATGGCGCCTCGCCGCTTGATGCCGCCGGTGTACCGGTGTTCCAGGTCGCGCTGGCCACCTCGCGCCGCAAGGCCTGGGCCGAGGCCGAGCGCGGCCTGTCCCCCGCCGATCTGGCCATGCATGTGGTCCTGCCCGAGGTCGACGGGCGCATCGACGCAGGCCTGATCTCGTTCAAGGAGCCGGGCAAACGCGACCCGGAGTTGGAGTATTCCCGTTTCGCGCACCGGCCCGAGCCCGATCGGATCGAGGCGGTGGTGGACCGGGTGTCGGGCTGGCTGCGGCTGGCGGCCAAACCCGCTGCCCAGCGGGTGCTGGCGCTGGTTCTGTCCACCTATCCCGGCAAGGACTGGCAGATGGCCCATGCGGTTGGTCTGGACGCGCTGGCCTCGGCCGAGGCGATCCTGAGCGATTTGCAGGATGAAGGGTACGGTGTCGTATCAGGGCAACCGATTGCGGAAGACCTGCAAACTGTGTCGATTTCGTGGCCAATCACGGAATACCGCAAAGCTTTGGCCAGCATTCCGCCACAATTGCGCCAAAATCTGCAAGACGCCTGGGGTGAACCCGAAAGTGATACGGCATTTTCGCAAGGCAATTTGCAGTTTCGCGCCATCCGGCGTGGCAAGGCGCTGGTGGCGCTGCAACCGGAGCGGGGCGCGCCCGAGGCGCACGATGACGATTATCACGATCTCTCGCGCACCCCGCGCCACGGCTATGTCGCCTTCTATCTCTGGCTGCGGCAGGCGCTGGGGGCCGATGCCCTGATCCATATCGGCGCCCATGGCACGCTGGAATGGCTGCCGGGCAAGGCGGTGGCGCTGTCGGGTGAATGCTGGCCGGAGATTCTGATCGGCGATCTGCCGGTGATCTATCCCTTTATCGTCAACGATCCGGGCGAGGCCGCACAGGCCAAGCGCCGCATCGGCGCGGTGACGCTGGGCCATATCCCCCCAGCCCTGCGCGTCAGCGGCACGCCGGACCGGATGGTGCAACTCGAAGCACTGCTCGACGAGTTTTCCAATGCCGACGGGCTGGACCCCAAACGCCGCGACCGCTTGCAGGGCGATATCCGGGCCGAGGCGCAGGCGCTGGGGCTGGAGGACGATCTGGGCCTTGATCGCGCCACCTCGACCGCCGAGGCGATCACCCGCATCGACCGCTTTGTCTGCGACGTGAAGGAAAGCCAGTATGGCGACGGGCTGCACGTCTATGGGCGTGTACCCGAGGTGACCGGCCCGTTCGATCCCACCCCTTCGGCGCAGGGCGAGGCGCGCGCGCTGCTCGACGCGCTGGCGGGCAAGCGGATCGCGGCGGGGCCTTCCGGGTCGCCCTACCGTGGGCGGACCGATGTGCTGCCGACCGGGCGCAACCTTTATACCACCGATCCCCGGTCGGTCCCCACCCGCGCGGCCTATGCCCAAGGCGTGAAGCTGGCCGAGGAGCTGGTGCGCCGGCATTTGCAGGAAGAAGGCGATTACCCCAAGGGGCTGATCGTCGATCTCTGGGGCTCGGCCACCATGCGCACGGCGGGCGAGGAGTTCGCCATGGCGCTGCATCTGTTGGGGGTCAAACCGGTCTGGGATCCGGGGTCCGAGAGGGTCTCGGGGATCGAAGTATTGCCGATCACCGACCTGGACCGGCCCCGGCTCGACGTAACCTTGCGCGTCTCGGGCCTGTTCCGTGACGTGTTCCCGACCCTTTCGGCACTCTTCGGTCAGGCGGTGCGCGCGCTCAGCGCGCGTGACGAGGCGCCCGATTGGAACCCCTATGCCGGACATGCGCCCGCAGCGCGGGTCTATGGCCCGGCGCCGGGCAGCTATGGGCTGGGCATGGGTCACCTGCCCGAGACCTATACGGACGAGGCCCGCCAACAGGCGGGAGAGGCCTGGCTGGCGGCCAGTTCCTTTGCGCTGGAGGGCGAGAACATCGCCCGCGATGCCGAAGGCATCCGCGACCGCGTCGCCAAGGCCGACGGGTTCGTGCATTTGCAGGATCTGGCCGAGACCGATCTGCTGCTGGCGGCTGACTATGCCACCCATGAGGCAGGCTTTGCCGCCGCCAAGCGCGTGACCGGGGGCAAAGCGCAGCTCTATCATCTGGACAACACCAATCCCGACACCCCGCGCGCCCGCACCCTGCCCGAGGAAATCGCCCGCGTGGTGCGCGCCCGCGCCGCCCATCCCGGCTGGATCGCGGGCATGATGCGGCACGGGTTCCGGGGCGCCGCCGAGATCGCGGCGACGCTCGACCACATGGCCTCGTTCGCGCATCTGGCCGACAGCGTGGCGCCGCATCTCTTTGACCTCTACCACGATGCCACGCTGGGCGACGCGCAGGTCGCGGCCTTCCTGCAAGAGGCCAATCCGCAGGCCTATCAGGCCATGCTGGACCGGTTCCGCGCGCTCTACGAGGCGGGTCTGTGGCAGACCCGGCGCAACTCGATCCGGGCCGATCTGGAGGGGCTGGCATGACCGCACCCATCGTACAGGGCTGGTGCCCCGGCGCGCATCGCCCGATGATGTCGGGCGACGGGCTGGTGGTGCGGGTGCGCCCGCGCCTCGCCCGGCTGAGCGTGGCGCAGGCGCTGGGTCTTTGCGTGCTGGCAGACCGGTTCGGCAATGGCACCATCGACCTGACCAACCGCGCCAACCTGCAACTGCGCGGGGTGGGTGAGGCGGATCATCAGCCGCTCTTGGCGGAACTGGCGGCGCTTGACCTGTTGGACGGTGAACCGGGGATCGAGGTACGGCGCAATATCCTGTTCTCACCGCTTTACACTCATGGCGACTTGACCGAGCGGCTGGGGCGAGAGTTGACGGAGCGATTGGGCGAACTGCCCGCGCTGCCCGCAAAATTCGGCTTTGCCATCGACACCGGGACGGGCCGTCTGCTGAGCGCGGATTCGGCGGATATCCGGCTGGAACGGAGCGCGGACGGCCTGATCCTGCGCGCCGATGGCATGGCCACGGGGCGCGAAGTGACCGAAGGCGAAGCGATTGATCGCCTGATCGAACTGGCGCGCTGGTTTGCTGACCGGTTTACCCCCGACACCCGCCGCATGGCGCGGCTCGTGCGGGCCTTACCCCTGCCCGCGATCTGGCAGGGCACGGAACCGGTGCCAGTTGCTGAACCGCTTGCGCCCGGCGACACCGCGCTTGGCCCTCTTTATGGCGCGGCTTTTGGACAGCTGCCCGCGCAATCGCTGGCTGCTTTGCTGCGCGACAGCGGCGCGGTCGCTTTGCGGGTCACCCCCTGGCGGCTGATCCTGCTAGAAGGTGCGCAGGCCATCCCCGCCCCCGGTTTTGTCACCCGAGCGGGCGATCCGCTGTTGACCACCGACGCCTGCCCCGGTGCGCCCTATTGCCCGCAGGCCCAGGCCGAAACGCGCGATCTGGCCCGCGCCCTGGCCGGGCGCGTGAGTGGCAGCCTGCATGTCTCGGGCTGCGCCAAGGGCTGCGCCCGGATGGGGCCCGCCGATATCACGCTTGTCGGTAATGGCGAGCGATTTGACCTTGTAAAACAGGGCCGCGCGGGGGATGAGCCCTGCCAGCGCGGCCTGACACCCGAAACACTGAAGACAATGGACCTGACCTGATGCCCTATGAATACGAAACCGATGGCGCGGCGATCTACAAACAGTCCTTTGCCACCATCCGGGCCGAGGCCGATCTGGCCCGCTTCGATCCGGACGAGGAACAGGTCGCGGTGCGGATGATCCATGCCGCCGGCATGGTCGGGCTGGAAGAGTTCGTTCATTTCTCACCCGGCTTCGTCACCGCCGCACGCACCGCTCTGGAGGCGGGCGCGCCGATCCTGTGCGATGCGCGCATGGTCAGCGAGGGCGTGACCCGGTTTCGACTGCCGTCCGATAACGACGTGATCTGCACCCTGCATGACGAGCGCGTGCGCCCGCTGGCCGCCGAGATGGGCAATACCCGCTCGGCCGCCGCGCTGGAACTGTGGCGTCCTCACCTGGCGGGCGCCGTGGTAGCGATCGGCAATGCGCCCACCGCCCTCTTTCACCTCTTGAACATGCTCGAGGACCCCGACTGCCCGCGCCCCGCCGCGATCATCGGCTGCCCCGTGGGTTTTGTCGGCGCGGTCGAGTCGAAAGACGCCCTGTGGGAGGCCCAGCCGGTGCCCTGCTGCATCGTCAAGGGCCGCCTGGGCGGCAGCGCCATCACCGTCGCGGCGATCAACGCCATCGCGAGCCGCGCCGAATGAACGCGGGCACCATATACGGTCTGGGCCTTGGCCCCGGCGATCCCGACCTGATGAGCGTCAAGGCCGACCGCCTGCTGCGCGGCGCCCGCCATGTGGCCTATTTCCGCAAGCCCGGTCGCAGCGGCCAGGCCCGCAAGATCGTCAACGGCATGGTCCCCGAGGGCGCGGTCGAGTTTCCGATGGAATACCCGGTCACCACCGAGATCCCGGTGACTGACCCCCGCTATAACCAGCTGCTATCCGAGTTCTACGAGGGTGCCGCCGCCCATCTGCGCGCGCTGGCGGACGCGGGCGAGGATGTGGTTGTCCTGTGTGAGGGCGATCCGTTCTTCTACGGCTCGTTCATGCATCTTTATACCCGCCTGCGCGATCTGGTCCCGGTCGAGGTAATCCCCGCCATCACCGGCATGTCCGGTGCCTGGACCGCCACCGGCACCCCGATCACCTGGGGCGACGATGTGTTGACCGTGCTGCCCGGCACCCTGCCCGAGGATGTGCTGGCCGCCCGCATGGCCGAAACCGACGCGCTGGTGGTGATGAAGCTGGGCCGCAACCTCGACAAGGTGGTGCGCGCGCTCAAGACCTCCGGTCTGTTCGAACGTGCCTGGATCGTCGAATACGCTCAGATGGCCAATCAGCAGGTCTCGCGCCTGTCCGAGAAATGCACCGGCATCACCCCCTATTTCTCGATCATCATCGTGCATGGCCAGGGGCGGCGGCCATGAGCGGCTGGCTGCGGATTGTCGGACTTGGCCCGGGCGCCGAGGCACTGGTGACGCCCGAGGTGACGGCGGTGCTGGCCGAGGCCACCGATGTGGTGGGCTATTTTCCCTACGTCGCGCGGGTGGCTGAACGGCCCGGCCTGACGCTGCATGCCAGCGACAACCGGGTCGAGATCGACCGGTCGCGCCATGCGCTGGAGATGGCCGCCGACGGACACCGGGTGGTCGTGGTCTCGTCGGGCGATCCCGGCGTGTTCGCCATGGCCTCGGCAGTGTTCGAAGCGGTGGACTCTGGGCCGCGCACATGGCGCGATCTGGATATTCAGGTGCTGCCCGGCATCACCGCCATGCTCGCCGCTGCTGCGCGCGCAGGCGCGCCGCTGGGCCATGATTTCTGCTGCATCAACCTCAGCGACAACCTGAAGCCATGGCCGCTTATCGAACGCCGGTTGCGGCTGGCCGCACAGGCGGATTTCGCCATGGCCTTCTATAATCCGCGCTCGAAGTCCCGGCCCGAAGGTTTTGAAAAGACGCTGCAAATCCTGCGCGAAGAATGTGAACCCGAGCGGCTGATCCTGTTCGCCCGCGCGGTCTCGCGCCCTGACGAGGCGCTGCGCGTCGCGCATCTGGCCGAGGCGACGCCCGAGATGGCCGATATGCAGACCGTGGTCTTGGTCGGTTCGTCCCGCACCCGTGTCATCGAAAGAGATAGCGTTCCAATCGTTTACACGCCGAGGTTCACGCCGGAATGACGCAGCCAGCGCAGCACATCGGCGGGGGTGGCAAGCTCGGTCCGGGGTGGCAGAACAGGGCGGTCGATCATCAGCACCGGCAGGCCCAGATCGCGCGCCGCATCCAGCTTGGCCCGCGCGCCCACTCCGCCTGCGTTCTTGCTGACCACAAGCTGCGTTTTATGCTGTTGCATCAGGGCCTTGTCTCCCTCTCTTGTGAAGGGCCCCCGCGATACCACGACCTGCGCCTTGGGCAAGGGCAGCGGACCGCCGGGCGCATCGACGAGACGCAGCAGATAGTCGTGCTGCGGCTGGGCGGCAAAGTCGTCCAGATGCATCCTTCCAACCGCCAGAAACACGCGCTGCGGCGTCCCCGCGAGTGCGGCTACAGCGGCAGGGATATCGCGAACGTGGCGCCAGTTGTCTCCATCGACGGGCTGCCAGGCGGGCCGCGTCAGCGCGGCCAAGGGCGTGTCCGTTTGGGCACAGGCAGCGCAGGCATTGGCACTCATTTGCGCAGCAAAAGGATGCGTTGCATCAACAAGATGCGTGACATTGTTGCTGTAGATAAAATCCGCCAGACCGGTCACCCCGCCAAATCCGCCGACCCGCACCGGGATCGGCTGCTCGCGCGGCGCCTCGACCCGGCCCGCATAGGAATAGGTCGCGCGCAGGCCCGTCTCTGCCACGGCGCGCGTCAAGGCGTTCGCTTCGGTGGTACCGCCCAGGATCAGGAGGTGGGACATGTCTGATGCTCCGTGGCTGAGCGTGATCGGCATGGGCGAGGATGGACTGGATGGCCTGCCGCCCGCAAGCCGTCAAGCCCTGGACGCGGCCGATGTGATCATGGCGCCGCCCCGGCACCTGTCGCTGTTGCCCGAGGGACCGCAAGAGCGCATCGCCTGGCCTGTCCCCTATGCCGACGGGTTGGAGATTCTGACCGGGCTGCGCGGGCGCCGCGTCGCGGTGCTGGCGTCGGGCGATCCGTTCTGGTTCGGCGCAGGCGCGGTCATTGCCCGGCATTTCGATGCAGGCGAGTGGCGCGCGCTGCCGGGAGCGTCGACCTTTTCGCTAGCGGCAGCGCGGCTGGGCTGGCCGCTGGAGAAGACCCTGACTCTTGGCCTCCACGCTGCCCCCCTGACCCGGCTGCGCCCGCATCTGGCAGCCGGCCTGCGCGCGCTGGTTCTGCTGCGCGACGGCGCGGCGGTCACCGAACTGGCGCGCTATCTTGACCGGATCGGCTTTGCCGCCAGTCGCCTGCACGTGATGGAGGCGCTGGGGGGGCCGCGCGAGCGCCTGCAAACCCTGTCGCTGGCCGAGGCGCAGGCCGGTGCTTTCACGCACCCGGTCTGTGTCGGCATCGAGGTGGCGGGAGATGGCGCCGCGATCCCAAAGGCCAGCGGCAGGCCCGATGCCATCTTTGAGACTGACGGACAGATCACCAAGCGCCCGGTGCGGGCGCTGACCCTGTCGGCGCTGGCGCCGCAACGGGGCGAGCACCTGTGGGATATCGGCGGCGGCAGCGGCTCGATCGGGATCGAATGGCTGATGTGCGATCCGACGCTGAGCGCCACCACGGTCGAACCCCGCGCCGACCGCGCCGCGCGCATCCGCGCCAATGCCGACGCATTGGGTCAGGACCATCTGCGCGTGGTCGAAGGCAGCGCCCCCGAAGTGCTGGGCAGTCTCGAGCAGCCCGATGCCGTGTTCATCGGCGGCGGGCTGAGCGCGGCGTTGCTGGAATGGCTCTTTGCGCAACTGCCTGCAGGCACCCGGCTTGTCGCCAATGCGGTGACGCTGGAAAGCGAGGCTTTGCTGGCGCAATGGCAGGCCGACAAGGGCGGCGAGTTGCTGCGGATCGAACTGGCGCAGGCCGCCCCGCTGGGGCCGCGCCGGGGTTGGAAATCGGCCTATCCGGTGGTGCAGTGGAGCGTCACGCTATGATCGTCGCGGGACTGGGCTTTACCACCACGGCAGAGGCGGCCAGCCTGCGCGCGGCCTATGACAAGGCCGCCGCCGGACAGGCGGTGGCCGCGCTCGCCACCGTTGCCGACAAGGCCGGGCACCCGGCGCTGGAGGCGCTGGCTGAGGAACTCGCCCTGCCCCTGTACCTGATCCCGGCCGCTGAACTTGCCGGAGAGCGCACCCTCACCTGCTCGCCGCAAAGCCGCGCAAGCTATGGCACCGGCAGCGTGGCCGAGGCCGCAGCACTGGTCGCCGCTGGACCGGGCGCGCGGCTGATCACCCCCAGACAGATATCGGACGACCGGCGCGCCACCTGCGCCCTCGCCATCGGAGACAAGACATGACCGTTCATTTCATCGGCGCCGGACCGGGCGCCGCCGACCTGCTGACCCTGCGTGGCCGCGATATCATCGCCTCTTGCCCGGTCTGCCTCTATGCCGGGTCGCTGGTGCCCGAGGAGATCCTGAGCCATTGCCCCGAGGGGGCAAGGATCGTCAACACCGCGCCGATGGATCTGGATCAGATCATGGCCGAGATCGAGGCTGCGCATAAGGCGGGTCAGGATGTGGCACGGCTGCATTCGGGCGACCTGTCGGTCTGGTCGGCCATGGGCGAGCAGATCCGGAGGCTGAAACAGATGGGTATCCCGGTCAGCGTGACGCCCGGCGTGCCCTCGTTTGCCGCCGCCGCCGCCGCGCTGGGCACCGAATTGACTCTGCCCGGGCTGGGGCAATCGGTGGTGTTGACCCGCACGCCCGGTCGCGCCTCGTCGATGCCCGAGGGCGAGAGCCTGGAGAATTTCGCCCGCACCGGCGCCACGCTGGCCATTCACCTGTCGATCGGCAATCTGGACAAGGTGATCGCCGATCTGGTGCCGCATTACGGGGCCGATTGCCCGGTGGCGGTGGTCTATCGCGCCAGCTGGCCCGAGGAGCGGATCATCCGCGCCACGCTGGAGACGCTGAAAGAGGCGCTGGACGAAAGCATCTCGCGCACCGCGCTGATCCTTGTCGGGCCGGTGCTGAAGGGCGAAGGGTTTGACGAAAGCTGCCTCTATTCCCGCGAATACGACCGCCGCTATCGGCCGCAATCTGCCGACAGCCCGTGGTCGAGCTGGAGCCATGGTGATGACTAACCCCCGCGGCCTGATGATCTCGGCCCCGGCCTCGGGCACCGGCAAGACCACGGTCATGCTGGGGTTGTTGCGCGCGCTGGCCGAGGATGGGCTGACCGTGCAGCCGTTCAAGAGCGGACCCGATTACATCGACCCGGCCTTTCATCTGGCTGCCGCGGGACGGGCCTCGTTCAACCTCGACAGCTGGGCGATGGGCGAGGGTCTGCTGGGCGCTGTCGCGGCGCAGGCGGCGGGTGCCGATATCGTGGTGGCCGAAGGGTCCATGGGCCTGTTCGACGGCGTCGCCAAGCCGGGCGAAACCGGCCACGGGTCGAGCGCCGAAACCGCCCTGCGCATGGGCTGGCCGGTGGTGCTGGTCCTTGATGTGGGCGGACAGGCGCAATCGGCGGCGGCGACCGCGCTGGGGTTCCGGATGTACAATCCCGACTTGCCCTTTGCCGGAGTGATCCTGAACCGTTGTGCCAGCCCCCGGCACGAGCGGCTGACCCGGCTGGGGATGGAGCGCGCGGGCCTGCCGGTTCTGGGCGTGCTGCCCCGGCGCGGCGACCTGACCCTGCCCGAGCGGCACCTGGGTCTCATTCAGGCGGTGGAACATCCCGACCTGGAGGCTGCCATCGCGGGCTATGCCGCGTTCCTGCGCGAACATGTCGACCTGGAGGCGATCAAGGGGGCAGCGGCCTCCTCAGGCCCCAATGGGCCATCGTCGACGGCGCTGCCGCCGCCCCCGGCCCAGCGCATCGCATTGGCGCGGGACTCCGCGTTCTCGTTCACCTATCCGCATCTGCTGGAAGGCTGGCGCGCGGGCGGCGCCGAGATCCTGCCGTTTTCGCCACTGGCTGACGAGGCCCCCGCACCCGATGCCGATCTGGTCTGGCTGCCCGGCGGCTATCCAGAACTGCATGCGGGCACACTCGCCGCCGCCAACACCTTTCGAGCGGGGCTGAGACGACATGCCGAAACCCGGCCCGTGCATGGCGAATGCGGCGGCTACATGGCACTGGGTGAGGCGCTGATCGACAAGGATGGCACCCGCCACCGGATGGCGGGTCTGTTGGGCCTCGTCACCTCGTATGAAAAGCGCAAGTTCAACCTGGGTTATCGCCGGGCCGAACTGCTGGCGCCCCTGCCCGGCTATGGCACCGGTGCCACCCTGCGCGGGCACGAGTTCCACTATTCCTCGATCCTGGAGCAACCCGACGCGCCGCTGGCCCGTGTGTTCGATGCCGAAGGCGTCGAGGGGCCGCAAACCGGGTCCGTGCGCGGGAATGTCACCGGCACCTTCTTTCACCTGATCGCAGAGGCGGGATCATGAGCGGCTTTGTCTCCTTTGTCGGCTCGGGGCCGGGCGACCCGGACCTGTTGACGCTGAAAGCGGTGGATCGGCTGGGCAAGGCCGATGCGGTGCTGTTCGACGATCTGTCGAGCGGTCCGATCCTGACCCATGCGCGCGCGGATGCCGATCTGGTAGGGGTGGGCAAACGGGCGGGCCGCGCCTCACCCAAACAGGACCATGTGAGCCGCCTGCTGGTGGATTATGCCCAGACCGGCGCGCATGTCGTGCGGCTGAAATCCGGCGATGGCGGTCTCTTTGGCCGGCTGGAGGAGGAACTGGTCGCGCTGCGCGCGGCCGGGATCGGATACGAGATCATCCCCGGCATCCCCTCGGCAGTGGCGGCGGCGGCGGCGGCGGGCATCCCGCTGACCCGACGACTGACCGCGCGGCGGGTGCAATTCGTCACCGGCCATGACGTCAGCGGGCAATTGCCCCCCGACCTGAACCTGCCCGCGCTGGCCGATCCGCAGGCCACCACGGTCGTATTCATGGGCAAGCGCACCTTTCCACTGCTGCTGGATGCGCTTGAGGCGCATGGCCTGCCACGTTCAACGCCTGCGCTGATGGCCGAAAGCGTCTCGACCCCTGAACAGCGCCTGACCCGCGCCACCATGGGTGAACTGGCCGAACGGCTGGCAGCGGAGATCGGCACCGCCCCTGCCCTGATCCTTTATGGTCCGCTGGCGGAGTTCGGCGATGACTGAGCTTCTCCTGATCGGAATCGGCACCGGCAATCCCGACCATATCACCCGCGAAGGCATCGCCGCCATTCGCGCCGCCGATCTGATCCTTATCCCGCGCAAGGGGGCGGGGAAATCCGATCTGGCCGGGCTGCGCGAACGCATCATCACTGACGCCACCGACACGCCGCCGCAGATCGCCTATTTCGACATCCCCGCGCGCCGCGCCGAGGATGGGTATCTGAAGGGTGTCGACGAGTGGCACGATGCCATCGCCCTGCGCTGGCAGGCGGCGATGGAGGACCACCCCGACACGGCACGGGTGGCGCTGCTGATCTGGGGCGACCCGTCGCTCTATGACAGTTCGCTGCGAATCGCGGCGCGGCTCGATCCGCAACCCAGGTTACGGGTGATTCCCGGCATCACCGCGCTGCAGGCGCTGACAGCGGCGCATGGCATTCCGGTCAACGAATTGGGGGCACCGTTCCTGGTCACCACCGGGCGGCGCCTGCGCGACGAAGGCTGGCCGCCCGCGGTGGATACCGCGGCCGTGATGCTGGACGGCGAATGCTCGTTCCAGGCGCTGGATATGTCCGATTACCACATCTGGTGGGGCGCCTATGTGGGCATGGAGGAACAGATTCTGGTGGCGGGACCACTGGCCGAGATGGCGGGCGAAATCGTCGAAACCCGTGCCCGTGCGCGAGCCGATCACGGCTGGATCATGGATATCTATCTTTTGAAAAAGCGCGGAAACTGACCGGAAAGGTCGCAAATGACGATTGCGCCGGATGCGCGTTCGCGGCTAAATGGAGGGGTCTGGTCCTGCCGGAGCAATCCGGATGCTAAGAGGGAATTTGGTGCGACCGCCCGTCGGTTCAGGCCAAAGCCGCCCCCGCGACTGTAAGCGGTGAGCCTCTGTTCAACCAGCCACTCCCGGGTTCGCTCCGGGGGGAAGGCGAACAGAGGCACCGACCCGCGAGCCAGGAGACCTGCCAGACAGGTAATGAAACACCGGCCGTCGGGTGCGGCGGCAAGGAGGAAATGACATGACGACCAAAACACTCAAGGCATCGGCCACCGGTTCCGCGATCCTGCCGGCTCTGTTCGCCGTGATCCTGGGCCTGGGCATCGTGACCCTGGCGGGCCATGTGCAGGCATCCGCGCTGCATGACGCCGCCCACGACGTGCGCCACGCAACCGGCTTTCCCTGCCACTGAACCATGTTCAGTCGCATTCTGACCAGCGCGTTGTTCGCTGGCGCTGCAGCAGGGCTGATTGCCGCCTTGCTGCAGTTTCTGTTCGTGCAGCCCGTGTTGCTGCATGCCGAGTTGTATGAAACCGGCGAACTGGTGCATTTCGGCGCCGAGGCGGTAAGTGCCCAGCCCGACCTGCCCGGCATGTTCGCCGATCCGATGCGCGATGCGCTGACGGTCGTTTTTGCAATGCTCACCTATACCGGCTATGCGGTGGTGATGGTCGCCCTGATGTCGGTGGCCGAGGGGATGGGTCATGCGGTCACCGCGCGCGCCGGTCTGCTCTGGGGTCTGGCCGGGTTCATCACCTTTCACTTCGCCCCGGGACTGAGCCTCGCGCCCGAGGTGCCCGGTGTGTCCTATACCGATATCACCGCCCGCCAGATCTGGTGGACCGCGACCGTGGCCGCAGCGGGTATCGCCATGTGGCTGATCGCCTTTGGCGGCAACCTGATGGCCTATGGCGCCGCCGCGCTGCTGTTGATGGCGCCGCATCTGATCGGCGCGCCCGAGCCTGACAGCTTTGCCGGCCCGGTCCCCACCGAGTTGGGCGCGCTGTTTGCCGCCCGCGCCTTTGGTGTCGGGATGGCGGCCTGGGTGCTGCTGGGTGGCTTCGCCGGATACTTCTGGCAGACCGAGAGCAAGCGCGCCGAAGCGCACGCCTGATCCGTCAACTCATATGCCCCGCCGGACCCATCCGGCGGGGTTTTCCTTTGCTAGGAGACTGATATGTCCCGCTCTCTCGCTCTTTTCGCCATCGGCCTTGTCTTTGGTGGCGGCGCCGGTTTCGTCACCGCGGCGGCCTATGGTGTCACCTTTGACGGTCATGATCATGGCGACACGGCCCAGCATGGCGCCCATGACGTGGCACAAGGCGGCCATGACCACGCCCAGGCCACCCATCTGCCCGCTGGCCCCGACGCACCCGGTGTATCCGTGGCACTGACCCGCGATCCGATGTCGGGCTGGAACCTGCATGTAAGCCCGCAGAATTTCCGCTTTGCCCCCGAAAACGCCTCGGCGAGTGACGTGCCGGGCGAAGGCCATGCCCATGTCTATGTCAACGACGTGAAACTGGCCCGGCTTTACAGCGAATGGATGCATATCCCCGACCTGCCCAAAGGCCCGGTCGAGGTGAAGGTCTCGCTGAACGCCAACAGCCACAGCCCGCTGATGGTCGATGGCACCCCGGTCGAGGCCGTGGTCACGGTTCAGGTGGAATAGGCCGGGATCCGCGCCAGAAGGCATTGCCGCAACCGTCCACAGGGGCGGGCATCGGCAATCCAGCCTTCGGGGCTGTCCAGATAGACACGGCAGGTGGCGGCGATATCGTCGGCATCCGCCACCACGTCGAGATCCGAGAACACATAGCTGGCCCGCCCCGGCCCCTGAAGAGCCAGTGCCACCGGGGTGGCGCAGGCGCCGAAACAGGCATGCTCCATCAGCTCCACCCGCCCGCTCAGCCCAGCGCGCTTCAACGCCTCGGCCACGGCGGCCCGCTCGGCCCCTTGGTCACGGTCCCGCTCACCCTGGCAGCTGGAGCAAAGGGAAAGGCGCATGTCGCTCATGGTGTCTCCTTGATCGGTGCGGCAGATGTGGCGCATCGGGTCCGCCGAGGCAAGCTCAACGCGCCATTTGCGCGGCCTCTATCCGCAGCGCATCCAGCACCCCCGCGACCGAGGGCGACAGGCTGGCAGATTTGCGCATCGACACCCCCACCGGCCCGATCGGGATCGGCACCTGCCAGTCGACCCGTGACAGTGTTCCGGCGCTGATATCGTGGCGCGGCACATGCGCGGGCATCACCGCCAGCATGTCCGACCCCACCAACAGGCCCCGATTGGCCAGATACGACACCGATTCCACCGCATAGGGCGGCGCACCACCGCCCAGATCGACAAAGACCTGATCCAGCTGGCGGCGCAGCGTGGTTTCCGCCGGTGGCAGGATCCAGGGGTATTCCATCAGGTCGGTCAGCTCGGGCGCGGCAAGGCGATGCACCGGATGGCCGGTGCGGGCGACACAGATCACCTCTTCGTCGAACAGACGTTCCTGCACGATCTCGGCCCGGTGCCGGTGCATCGGCAAGCGCCCCACCACAAGATCGACATCGCCCGAGCGCAGCGCCGGCATCAGCACCTCGTTGGTGCCCTCGACCAGTTTCACCACCAGCCCGGGCTTCTCGGCCAGAAGCCGGGTCAGCACGCGGGGCAGAAACTCGGCCGAGGCGGCCAGCAGCGTGCCCACCACCACGCGCCCGCCATTGCCCTCGTTCAGATCGTCAAGTTCCTGGGCTGCATGGGAAATCTGCGCCAGGATCAGCTTGCCATGCCGGATCAGCGCCGCCCCGAACACGGTGGGCACCATGCCGCGATTGGTGCGGTCGAACAGCTGCACGTCGAAATCCAGCTCCAGATCCTTGATCAGCTTGGTGGCGGCGGGCTGGGACATGTTCAGCGCCTGCGCCGCATGCAGGATCGAATGCCGCTCGCCCACGGCGACCAGCAGGCGCAGCTGTTTCAGCTTGAGCCGGGTCAACACGCGCTCGACGATGCGGATCTGGGTGCGGTTCATGAGATTCGCGATATCACGAAGCGTGGCTATCGGTCAAAGCGATAGCCGGATCGCCGCGCCGCGCTGTCGCAGCGCCGCCAGCAGGCTGAGGGCGGTCAGCGCCGAGGAGCGCGGATTGCCCGGCAGCGGCAACCCCTCGATCTGAAACCGGAACCGGCCAAAGGCGCCCTCGGCCGCGATCTCGTGGATATTGGCGGCGGCGCCCGGATCAGCGATCAGCTCGGCCCGGGTGGCGTCCAGCCCGGCCCCGGCCAGCGCCACGGCGGCGGCCACGTTGGCGTTTTTCGGATAGGCCTGCGCCGCCGCGCGCGCGGTGCCGGTGAAATGGGTGGCGGGTGCGGTAAGCGTGTCCAGATCCAGCACCTTTTCGGCGCGGCTGCCGCGCCAGCCCTGCGGCGGCTTGCGCCCGGTATAGGTGACCTGCAAGCCCGTCCCCATCGCCGCCGCCGCCAGCGCATCCAGCGCCCCGATCGCCCCCGAGGCCAGGCACAGCCTTGCCCCGCCAGCGCGGGCGGCAGCCTCAAGCTCGGCACAGAACACCGCATCGGCCAATGCACCGACCGAGACGGTCAGCACCTCGACCCCCGCGCCCAGCGCCGCCACCCCATGGGCGCGCAGGCCGGAATGACCGGCGCAATCGACCAGCAGGTCGGGCCGCTCGGACAGGCCCTCCAACACCTGCGCAACCGGCACGCCCAATGCGGTGCGCGCGGCCTGCTCTCGCCCGGCGCGACACAGCGCCCCGGTCAGCCTGACGCCTTCGGGCAGATGCGCCGCCACATGGGCGGCAATGGGCCCGTGCCCGATCAGTGCTATCCTCACCCTGTCCCCCTTTGGCCAACTGCCCCATAGTTTCCACATATCAGCATGATTGTGATATGCCGATTGCGGATAGCAGGATGCAATTTCGCGATTTGTGCCCACCCGGCCGGGCTTGCAGGATCGAGGCACCCGCCACCGCAACCGAGACCCCCGTGACCCGATCCGCACCCTATACCGGACAAGCGCTGCCCCGGCGCGAGGACCCCCGCCTGCTGCGGGGAGAGGGGCAGTATACGGGTGATATCCATCTGCCTGGGGCGCTGCATCTGGCCTTTCTGCGCAGTTCCCATGCCAGTGGACGGCTTGACGCTTGCAACGTGACCGCGGCGCGCGCGATGCCCGGCGTGGCAGCGGTGCTGACCGCCGCCGACCTCGGCGCACTGGGCAGGCTCGAGGTCAACCCGGTGCTGCCGCTTGACCATGCCACGCCCTATCCGATCCTTGCCGGCGACACGGTCTCGGCAGTGGGTCAGCCCATCGCGGCGGTGCTGGCCGAAACACCGGGACAGGCGCTGGACGCAGTCGAGGAGATCTGGGCCGAGATCGAAGAGACCCCCTCCCCACCCTCCGAACTTATGGCCATGCAACATTGGCAAAGCGGCGATCTGGCGGCAGAGTTTGCCCGCGCCGCCCATGTGGTCGCGGTCCGGATCGCGCATCCTCGCCTTGCCCCCAGCCCGATGGAGCCGCGCGCAATCGCCGTCTTGCCCGAGGGCGGCGGCCTGACCGTCTGGCTGTCCACTCAGACACCGCACCGGGCGCGGGCCGACCTGGCCCGTATCCTGTCGCTCAACCCCGAACACCTACGGGTGATCGCCCGCGATGTGGGCGGCGCCTTTGGCATGAAGGCCTCGCTTTACCCCGAGGAGGTGCTGGCAGTCTGGGCCGCGCATCATCTGGGCCGCCCGGTGCGATGGACCGCCACCCGCAGCGAAGAGTTCCTGTCGGCCACCCATGGCCGGGGGCTGACAAGTGAAGGCCAGCTTGCCATTGACGGTGACGGGCGGTTTCTGGCGCTCAAGGCCCGCGTCGAGGCACCGCTGGGCCACTGGCTGCCCAATTCGGCGCTGATCCCGGCCTGGAACGCCGCCCGCATCCTGCCCGGCCCCTATGACATCCCTGCCACCGATCTTGGCACCAGCGCCCGACGCGCCCATACCGCGCCCACCGGCATCTATCGCGGCGCCGGCCGCCCCGAGGCCTGCGCGCTGATGGAGCGTCTGGCCGATGCCGCCGCCCGCGCCACCGGCCTTGATCCCGTCGAGATCCGCCGCCGCAATCTGAACCGCTTGAACGGCCCGCGCGACCTGCCCGCGGGCCGGGTCGAAGGGGCCGATTATGCCACGGCACTCGACCGCTTCCTGACGCTGGCCGATTACCCCGCCTGGCGCGCCCGGCGCGACACCCTGCGCGCCGGCGGCGCATTGGCCGGGATCGGCCTCGGCTTCTATGTCGAACCTTCGGGCAAGGGCTGGGAAAGTGCGCGCGTGACCCTTGAGGCGGGGCGCGCCACCGTGGAATTTGGCGGCAGCAGCCAGGGCCACGGGCGCGAAACCGCGCTGGCCCAGATTGCCGCCGACGCGCTGGAGCTTTCGCCCTCCGATATCACCGTGCTGCATGGCGACACCGCCACCTGCCCGGCGGGCATCGGCGCGCTGGCCAGCCGCAGCACCCCCATCGGCGCCAGCGCCGTGCTCGAGGCCTGCCGCGAGATCATCCGCCGCCGCGACGCGGGCGAAGGTGAACCGATCTCCGCCGACACCGTCTATACCGCCCCGGGCGAGGCCTGGGGTCATGGTTGCTACCTCGCCGCGATCGAGATCGACCGCGACACCGGCGCCCCGCAGCTGACGCATATGGCCTCCCTCGACGATGCCGGGCGGCTGATCAACCCCATGCTGGCCGAGGGGCAGGTGATGGGTGGCTTTGCCCAGGGCCTGGGTGAGGCGATGATGGAGGCGCTGCATTTCGACGAGGGCCAGCTCCTCACTGGCTCGTTCATGGATTACGCGATGCCGCGCGCGGATGACCTGCCATCACTCACCATCCACAAGACCGAAACCCTCGCCACCACCAACGCGCTCGGCGCCAAGGGCATCGGCGAGGCCGGCACCATCGGCGCCCCGGCGGCGATCCTGAACGCCGCGCTGGACGCGCTGGCGCCGCTGGGGGTGACCGATCTGCAAATGCCGCTTACCAGCCTGTCGCTCTGGCAGGCGATCACCGATGCAAGCAAGGAACCCCAGACATGAAATACGCCAAGAGCGAGGCCAAGGACCATGCCCACGAACATATGCGCGGCATCTGGGCCGCCGCCCTCAACCCCTTTGCCGAGGATCTGTCCTTTGACGAGGCCGGTTTTCGCCGCAACATCCGCCACTGGGTCGATGATCTGGGCATCGAGGGCCTCTTCATCTGCGGCAAACAGGGAGAGTTCTTCTCGATGTCGCTGGAAGAGCGCAAGCGCAACCTCGAGGTTGCGGTCGAGGAATGCGCCGGGCGCACGGGCACCATGATGTCGGTCTCGGACCAGAATTTCGACACCGTGCTGGAACTGGCCCGCCATGCCCAGGACGTGGGCGCCGATTACATCGTGGTGCATGCACCCGTGCTGCATTTCGTGCATGACCGCGACGCGCTGCTATTTGAATACTACAAGGCCATCAGCGAGGCGGTCGATATCGGTATCGCCATGTGGAGCCATCCTGACAGCGGTTACCTGATGAGCCCCGAACTATGCGCCCGCATCGCCGATCTGCCCAATGTGGTGGCGATCAAATATTCCGTCCCGCGCGAGATGTATGCCCGCCTGACCGAACTGGCGGGCGACCGGATCCAGGTCTCCACTGCCTCCGAGGAGGAATGGTTCGACAATATCGTGGAACTGGGCTGGCGCCTTTACCTCTGCTCCTCGCCGCCCTACCAGCTGCAAACCGCAAACGACCGGCGCATGCATGACTATACACAACTGGCCTTTGCCGGCCAGATTGACGAGGCACGCGCCATCCGCGACAGCCTCGACCCGGTGCGCCAGGCAATCAAATCCACCAAACCGGGCGGCAAGCCGCAGGCGCATGGCAAATACTGGCAAGAGCTGCTGGGACAGACCGGCGGGCGGGTGCGCTTTCCCATGCAGGAGCTGACCGAGGCGGAAAAATCCGCCACCCGCGCTGCCTTTGAGGCCTGCGGGCTGCGCCTCTGACCCTTCATTTCGCTGAAAATACTCCGGGGGAGTCGCGCAAGGCGCGACGGGGGCAGCGCCCCCTCCCCACCCCCGCTAAAGCAGAACCTCGATCAGGTTTGGCCCCGCCTCGGTAAATCCCCGCTCCAGCGCCTGCGCAAAATCCTCGGCCCGCTCGACCCGGATAGCAGGCACACCAAGGCTTTTCGCCTGCCCGACCCAGTCGATGGCGGGCCGTTCCAGGCTCAGCATGCCCAGCGCGCGCGGGCCGGGGTTCATCACCCCCACGCCCGACAATTCGCCCAGCAGGATGCGATAGCTACGATTGGCCCAGATCACCACGGTGATATCCAGCCCCTCGCGCGCCATGGTCCACAGCGCCTGCGGCATGTACATGGCCGAGCCATCGCCGGTCAGCGTCATCACCTTGCGGTCCGGGCAGGCAATGGCGGCCCCGATAGCGGCGGCCAGGCTGTACCCGATAGAGCCGCCGCAATTGTTGATCCATGTATGCGGCGCGGCGCCCAGCGTGGCGCCGTGAAAGGCGCGGCCGGTGGTCACCGACTCGTCCAGCACGATGGCGCCTTCGGGGATGTGTTGGCCCAGCACGGCGGCAACGCTCTCGGGCGTGTTGGGGCCGCTGACCGACCCCCGCGCGACAGGCGGTGCAACGACCGGCGCGGCAACCGCAGCGCCCACCGCCTGTTCCAAGCCCGTCAATGCGCCATCCAGATCGGCGGCCCAATCGGCCAACGCGATGATCTCGGCCTCGGGATGGGTCAGAACGGCGGGCTTGCCCGGATAAGCGAAAAAGCCGATGGGTGGCCGCGCGCCCAGCAAGACGATGCGCCGAAAGCGCGCCAGCGCCTCCAGCGCCATGTCGATCGGATAGGGCACGCGCGCCACCGGCACCCGACCCGCGCCGCGCTCCATCCGCGCATTGGCCCATTCCGACAGCAGCATGCAGCCGGTCGCCGCCGCGATGCGGCCCGCACGTTCCAGGTTCTCCTCGGTCAGCGCGCCGCCCCCGAGCAGCAGCAGGCTGTCCGGCCCGCTCAGCGCGGCAGCCGCCTGTTCCAGTGTCTCGGCCTCAACCGGCGCGCGGGCAGGCACAGGCAAGGCGGATGCGACCTGCCCGCCCGGGGTCCAGGCAGTATCCGAAGGCAGGATCAGCGTCGCCACCTGTCCCGGTGCGCTGCGCGCCGCCTGCACCGCGCGGGCTGCATCGCGCCCCACATCCGCCGCAGACAGCGACGTCTCGACCCAATGCGACACCGGCCGCGCCAGCCCCTCGATATCCGCGGTCAGCGGCGCGTCCAGTTCCAGATGGCTGGCCGCGTGCTGGCCCACGATATTGACGACGCCCGACCCGGCCTTCTTGGCGTTGTGCAGGTTCGAAATACCGTTGGCCAGTCCCGGCCCCAGATGCAGCAGCGTCGCCGCCGGTTTGCGCGCCATCCGGTAATAGCCATCCGCCGCCCCGGTTGCGACCCCCTCGAACAGCGCCAGCACCGAGCGCATGCCCGGCACCTGATCGAGCGCCGCCACAAAATGCATCTCGGAGGTGCCGGGATTGGTGAAACAGGTATCGACCCCGCTTTGCAGCAGGCTTCGCACCAGGCTTTCGGCGCCGTTCATTTCGCTCATCACCCTCACTCCTCGCAATTGGGGCGAGCCTAGGCGGCGCGCGGCGTCACGTAAACGGTGCACGATATCGTGAGCAGCGGGGAGCGCCGAAATCTGGCATCAAGGGTCCAGCAAAGGAGAGACCCGCCATGCGCCTTGCCATCCTCGCCCTGATCGCCTGCCTTGCCCTGCCTGCACTGGCGGGCGACCTGAGCCCGCGCCCGGGCTGGGCGGTGCACGCCACGGCCAAGACCCATGCGCAACTGGTCGAGGATACCCGTACCGCGATCACCGCAAACGGGTTGGGCATCGTTACCCAGGCAGGCCCGACCGAGGCCGCCGCGAGGCGCGGCATCACCATTCCCGGCAACCGGGTCATTGGCGCCTTCAACAACGATTTCGCTGTGCGGATACTGGCGCTGTCCACCGCCGCGATGATCGAGGCACCGATCCGTTTCTACGTCACCGAAAATACCGATGGCACCGCGACACTGGGCTACAAACTGCCCTCGCAGGTCTTTGCCCCCTATCTGGACGAGGGTGGCGATGAACTGGCCACTATTGTCGCCGAGTTGGACGCGCGGTTTGCGGCCGTGGCGGCGCAGGCAATCACCTCACAGTGACGTGACCCCCCTTGCCTTCGGGCGCAGGCTCCGCAATCTCGGCCAGAACCCATGCCAGTAACGGAGCCCCACCATGTCAGACCCCCTTCCCCGCGCCGCCGACCTGCTGGCCCGGCGGCTGTACGAGGCGGGCTGCCGCCATGCCTTTGGCATGCCCGGCGGCGAGGTGCTGACGCTGGTCGATGCGTTGGACAAGGCCGGGATCGCCTTTCACCTGGCCAAGCATGAGAATGCCGCAGGTTTCATGGCCGAGGCGGTGCATCATCGCGACGGCGCGCCCGCGATCCTGCTGGCGACGCTGGGGCCGGGGGCGATGAACGGGGTCAATGTGGTGGCCAATGCGTTGCAGGACCGGGTGCCGATGATCGTGCTCACCGGCTGTGTCGATGCCGACGAGGCGCTGACCTATACCCATCAGGTGATGGACCATGCCCAGGTGTTCCGCCCGATCACCAAGGGCAGTTTCCGCCTGACCGCCGAAGGCTCGGATATCATCGCCGACAAGGCGGTGTCGCTGGCAATGCAGCCCCGGCCCGGCCCGGTTCACATCGACGTGCCGATCGGCGTGGCCGATACCCCGGTACGCGAGACAAGGCGGCGGCGGCTGAGCCCGGCGGCCCCGGTGGCGCCCGGAGGCACCTGTCTGGAGACCGCCCGTCGCTGGGTCGCCGAGGCACGGCGCCCGCTGGCGGTGATCGGCCTCGACGTGCTGGCGGACAACTCGAAATGTGTCCTGCAAGCCTTTCTGGAACATTTCGAAATTCCCTTTGTAACCACCTACAAGGCCAAGGGTATCCTGCCCGAGGATCACCGCCTGTGCCTCGGCGGCGCGGGCCTGTCGCCGCTGGCCGACAGCCACCTGCTGCCGCTGGTGCAGGCCGCCGATCTGATCCTGTGCCTGGGCTATGACCCGATCGAGATGCGCCCCGGCTGGCGCGAGGTCTGGGACCCCGAAAACCAGCGGGTGATCGACATCTCGGCGGTGGTCAACGACCACTACATGCATCAGGCCGGGATCAACATCGTTGCCGATACCGGCGCCACGCTGGAGGCCATCGCCAAGGGGACGACCGGGCATGCCACCTGGCCCGCGGGCGAACCGCAGGCGGCCCGCGCCGCGCTGGCCCGCGCCTTTCCGCAGGACGAGGTCTGGGGCCCCGCCGCCATCATCGCCGAGACCCGCGCCGCCCTGCCTGCCGGCACGCTCGCCACCGCCGACAGCGGCGCCCATCGCATCCTGCTGAGCCAGATGTGGCGCTGTGACGAGCCGCGCGGGCTGATCCAGTCCTCGGGCCTGTGCACCATGGGTTGCGCCCTGCCGATGGCGATTGGCCTCAAGCTGGCCGCGCCCGACCGCCCGGTGATCAGCTTCTCGGGCGATGCCGGGTTCCTGATGGTCGCCGGAGAACTGTCGACCGCCGCCGAGATGGGCGGCAACCCGATCTTTCTGGTCTTTGTCGATGCCAGCCTGTCGCTGATCGAGCTGAAACAACGCGGCCGCCAGTTGCCCAATCGGGGCGTCGATTTCGGGCATCACGACTTTGCCGCCATCGGTCGCGCCTTTGGCGGGCATGGACACACCGTGCGCTCGCGGGCAGAGTTGCGCGCGGCGCTGGAGGCGGCGCAGGCAGCGGACCGCTTCACGGTGATCGCCGCCGAAATTGCACGAGGGGATTACGATGGCCGGATCTGAACAACCCAAAGGGCCGCTCGACGGGGTGCGCGTGCTGGACCTCAGCCGCATTCTGGCGGGACCGACCTGTACCCAGCTGTTGGGTGATCTGGGCGCCAATGTGATCAAGATCGAGAACCCCGGCTCGGGCGGTGACGACACCCGCCAATGGGGGCCGCCCTATGTGACTGATGCGGATGGCAATCCGAGCGATTTGAGTGCCTATTTCATGGCTGCCAACCGCAACAAGAAATCGGTGGCGCTGGATATCTCGACGCCCGAGGGGCAGGCACAAATCCGGCGTCTGGCAGCACATGCCGATATCCTGATCGAGAATTTCAAACCCGGCGGGCTGGCCAAATACGGGCTGGATTACGCGAGCCTCGGCCCGGAATTTCCGGGCCTTGTCTATTGCTCGATCTCGGGCTTTGGCCAGACCGGCCCCAACGCCTCGAAACCCGGTTATGACCTTATGGCCCAAGGGTTTGGCGGCGTGATGTCCCTGACAGGAGAGCCCGAGGGCGCCCCGATGAAGGTGGGCGTGGGCATCGCCGACGTGATGTGCGGCATGTATGCGACCGTGGGGATCCTCGCCGCGCTGCATCACCGCCAGCGCACCGGCGAGGGCCAGCATATCGACCTGGCGCTGGTCGATGCGCAAGTGGCCTGGATGATAAACGAGGGCGTCAACTATCTGACCAGCGGCGCCCTGCCCCAGCGGCGGGGCAATTCCCATCCCAACATCATGCCCTATGACGTCTACGCCACCAGCGACGGTCATGTGGTGCTGGCGGTGGGCAATGACAGCCAGTTCCGCCGCTTCTGCGGCTTTCTCGGCCTTGGCGCGCTGGCGGACAACCCGCGCTTTGCCACCAACCAGGCGCGGTTGCAAAACCGCGCCGAACTGGATGCGCTGCTGCGTCCGGCGCTGGCGGCGCGCAGCATGGCCGAGGTGATTGCCGGGCTCGAGGCGCTCAAGGTCACGGTGGGGCCGGTCCAGACCATCGACAAGGTCTTTGCCAGCGATCAGGTCGCGGCCCGGCAGATGCAGATCGACATGGAGGCCGAGCCCGGCCCGGTGCACCTGATCGGCAATCCGCTGAAACTGTCGCGGACCCCTGTCACCTATCGCAGGGCGCCGCCGCGCTGCGGGCAGGACACCGAATCCGTACTCTCCTCGGACGATCCGTTCGCAGACTGAAACATCGCCTGTCCCTGGGCGGCAAATTGCTGAAACAACAGGGGCATTCGGCGGCTTTTCCCCCATTTTCCGCACACGCGCTTTCACCAATTCGCGAGCGGCGTCGATCCTGATACGGGGCTCCAATAGACTTGGCAAAGGCGCGAACTGCCCCCTTTGCAAGGAACGGACCCGGTATGAGAGACGATGTTTTTGGACAGACCAACAGCCTGACCCGCGCGGACAGCGCCGAGGCGTGGGACGGCGTTCTGCTGGGCTTCATGGCCCATGCGGCAGTAACCCCGCAGCACCTGGCGCGGGTGTTGGAACTGGAACCCGATTTTGCCCTGGGCCATGCCATCAAGGGCCTGTTCATGCTGCTATTGGGCCGGCGCGAGATGACGCCGGTCGCGGTCGACGCGATGGCCGCCGCCCAGCGCGCGGCCGATGCGCACCCGGTAACGCCGCGCGAGGCGCATTACCTGGCCGCGCTGCGCCATTGGCTGGCAGGCAGCCCCAGCCGCGCGGTTCAGGAATTCGAAGCGGTGCTGCGCACCCATCCCGAGGATACGCTGGCGATGAAGCTCAGCCATGCCACCCGGTTCGTGCTGGGCGATCCCGACGGAATGCGTCGCTCGATCGAGCGGGTGATGCCTGCCTATGCCCCCGATCACGCCGGGCGCGGATACCTGCTGGGTTGCCATGCTTTCGCGCTGGAGGAAACCGGCGCTTACGACAAGGCAGAGATCGCCGGGCGGCAGGCGCTTTGGATGGTTTCGGACGATGCCTGGGGCCTGCATGCGGTGGCGCATGTCCATGAAATGAAAGGACAATCCGAACAAGGCCTGGAATGGTTGGCCGGGCGCGAGTCGGCCTGGTCCCATTGCAACAATTTTCGTTACCACGTCTGGTGGCACAAGGCGCTTATGCATCTGGACCAAGGCCAGATTGATCAGGTATTCGATCTCTACGATTCAGCGATTCGCAAGGATAAGACAGACGACTATCGGGACATATCGAACGCCACCTCGCTGCTGTCGCGGCTCGAGCTCGAAGGCGTAAATGTCGGAGACCGCTGGGAAGAACTGGCAAATCTGAGTGCCGCGCGCACCGAGGATGGATGCCTGATCTTCGCAGACCTGCATTACCTGCTGGCCCTGACCGGGGATACCCGAGAAGACGCCATCTCGCGAATGCTGCACCGGATCAAACGCGATGCAGACATGGCCCAGTGCGACACCACGCGCCGCATGGCCGACCCCGGACTGGCCGCAGCACAAGGGCTCGAAGCCTTTGGCGAGGGGCAGTATGGCCAAGCCTTCGACCACCTGCTGGCCGCGCGCGGCAGCATGCAGCTGGCCGGTGGCAGTCACGCCCAGCGCGACGTTTTCGAACGCATCACCATCGACGCGGGCCTGCGGGCGGGGCGTCTGGACGCAGTCGAGCGGGTGCTGGACGATCGTCGCGCCAAGCGCGGCGGTCACGAAGATACCTATGCCCTCGCCCGCCGGGCCTTGATCGAGGCGGGCCGCGACGACCGCGATTTTCACAGCGTTCCCGCGGAATGACGAGTGACACAGAAGGACCAAGGACGTATGGCGACGATTTCGCCCGCCTCTGATTTCGCCCCCACAGCCGCGGCGCCCCGCGCTGCGGCCACGGCTGCCAGAACCCGCGATCTGCGGCTGGATTTCTTTCGCGGTATCGCGATGTTCATCATCCTGGTGGCGCATATCCCCTTCAACCCCTGGGCCGGCTGGATCCCGGCGCGGTTCGGCTTTTCCGACGCGACCGAGATCTTTGTCTTCTGCTCGGGCATGGCCTCGGCCATCGCCTTTGGCGGCGCCTTTCTGAAACGGGGCTGGTGGATGGGCACCGCCCGCATCGCGTTCCGGGTCTGGCAGGTCTATTGGGCCCATATCGGCCTGTTCTTCTTCACCGCCATGTGCATGGCGGCGCTGGACCTCTCGGGACTGTTTCAAAAGAGCTATGTAGACGGGCTGAACCTTCAGCATTTCTTTGGCGATCCGATGCCGCAGATCGTGGGCTTGTTTACGCTCGCCTACGTCCCCAACTACTTCGACATTCTGCCGATGTATCTGGTGGTTCTGGCAATGATGCCGCTGATGATGGGACTCAGACAGGTTGGGTTCTGGGCGATGGCGCTGGCCTCGGTGCTGATTTGGGCGGTGGCCCAGACAGGTGCGCTGGCGCTGCCGGCGGAACCCTGGTCCGAGCGGCAATGGTTCTTCAACCCGTTCGGCTGGCAGTTGCTGTTCTTTACCGGCTTTGCCTTCATGCGCGGCTGGATCCCGGCGCCGCCCGTCCACAAGGCGCTGATCTGGGCGGCGGCGCTGTTCGTGGTGCTGTCGGCCCCGTTCGGCTCGTGGAAGGTGTTTCTGTGGGTCGATGCCTGGAACCCCACCGTCAGCGAGCCGATCCGCGAGACCTGGAAAGTGACCGGAGAGCTGCGCGACAAGACCGATTTCGCGCTGCTGCGCTATGTGCATTTCCTGTCGCTGGCCTATCTGGGTTGGGTCGTGGCAGGCGACAAGGGCGCGCGGTTGCTGCCGCAGGGCACTGGCGGGCTGGCGCGTCTCTGGCAGATCGTTCTGAACGTCATCCTCAAGGTCGGTCAGCAATCGCTGGCGGTCTTCGTCTTCTCGATGGCCGCGGCCCGCCTCCTTGGTGTGCTGCTGGATCTGGGCGGGCGCGACCCCGCCACCGTTCTTGCCGTCAACCTGTTCGGCTTCGCCCTGATTGCAGCGGTCGCCTATGGCGCCGCCTGGTTCAAATCGCATCCCTGGAAATCCCGCACATGATGCTGTCTCGCCGTTTCTTTCTGGCCTCTGTCTCCTCTCTGGCGCTGGTGCCGCGCGCCTTTGCCGCTGCACCTGCCGAGCCTTTCGAGCGCGCGATGGTGACCGCCATGGCGCGCGATCTGGCATCGCGCGCCTACGCGCCGCGCCCCAGCGTGCCCGAGCCATGGCAGGCGCTGACCTATGAGCAATACCGCTCGATCCGGTTCCGCATCGACCACGGGCTCTGGGCCGGGACCGAGACCCCGTTCAGCGTCGATTTCTTCGCGCCCGGTCTCTATTTTCCGCGCGCCGTTCAGGTCGAGGCGGTCGAGAGCGGCATGACCCGCCCGGTGGCCTTTGAAATGGACATGTTCGACACCGGACCCGAGGTGCCGCCGCTGCCTGCCGACGAGGCACTGGGCTTCTCGGGCCTGCGTCTGCGTACCGAGATGCACCGCCCCGGCGAGACCGATGAATTCTGTGTCTTTCAGGGGGCCAGCTATTTTCGAGCCATCGGCCTGGGCGAGGCCTATGGCCTGTCGGCGCGCGGTCTCGCGCTCAAGACCGGCGATCCGGTTGGCGAGGAATTTCCCGATTTCATCCGCTTCTGGCTGGAACGCCCTGAACCGGGCCAACGCACCATGGTCGTGCATGCGCTGATGGACAGCCCCTCGGTCACCGGCGCCTATCGGTTCGAGGTCACCGCCGGCGAGGATACCGTGATGGAGGTCGAGGCGACGCTGTTTGCCCGCGAGGACATGGACCATGTGGGCCTCGGCCCGCTCACCTCGATGTTCCTTTACGACGCCACCGACCGCACCCGTTTCGACGATTTCCGCCCTGCCGTGCATGACAGCAACGGTTTGATGATCCGCAATGGCGCGGGCGAGGTGATCTGGCGACCGCTGGCCAATCCGCGCGCATTGCAGATCTCGTCGTTTGTCGACGAGAACCCGCGTGGCTTCGGCTTGATGCAGCGCGCACGCGACTTTGCCGATTTTGCCGATCTCGAGGCGCATTACCACCGCCGCCCCGGCCTGTGGGTCAAACCGCATGGCGATTGGGGCAAGGGCGCCGTGACCCTGGTCGAGATCCCCGCCGATCAGGAGATCTATGACAATATCGTCGCCTATTGGCGCCCCGCGACCCCCTATGCCGCCGGCAGCGAGATTTCGCTGGCCTATCGCCTGACCTGGGGCGAGGAACCGCACCGCACGCCGCTGCCGCGGGTGATCCGCACCGCCATGGGCGAAAAGACCTTTGGCGAGGGGCGGCTGGTCGTCATCGACTTCGAAGCCAGCCCGCTGTTCGACGATACCGAGGCGCTGGAACCGATCGTGCAATCGCCCCATGCCCAGATCGCCCCGCCGGTCCTGCAACGCAACCCCGACACCGGTGGCATGCGACTGGCGTTTTCCTTTGTTCCGGGCGAGGTCCCGCTGGTCGAATTGCGTGCCCAGCTGCGTCACGACAAGGAACCGGCCTCCGAAGTCTGGCTTTACAGGTGGACCGCGTGATGCGCGACGATCTTCATATCATGCCGCCCCGCGCGCCGCTCGACATGCACGCGCAGGATTTCAGCGCCGGGTTCCGCGACGCGCAGGCCCCATCGGACACCGCGCCGCAGGACGTGGCACTGTGGCGGGTGCTGGCCTTCTCGCCCGCCATGGCAGCGACGCTGGCGCTGGTCTGGCTGATGGGCGACTGGTTCTCGGACAGCGGCATCTCGGTAATCGAGCTGGTGCTGCTGGCTCTGATCTCGTTCAACTTCTTCTGGATCGCCTTTGCGGTCAGCACCGTCCTTCTGGGCATGCTGTCGCTGTCGCGCCAACCCGCCCGGACACGCGCGGGCCGGGCCGGGCCGCTGAAGGTGGCGTTGCTGATGCCGGTCTATAACGAAGTGCCCTGGTATGTCCTGGGCAATGCCCGCACCATGCTGGAAGAACTCAAGGCGCGCGGCGGCCAGCATCAATACGCCATGTTCATCCTGTCCGACACCCGCGACGACGCCATTGCCGCGCAGGAACAGGCCAGTGTCGAGGCTCTGCGCACCACGCTGGCGCCGGATCTGGCGCTCTACTATCGGCGCCGGGTGGAAAACACCGACCGCAAGGTCGGTAATATCGCCGATTGGGTCGCCGGCTGGGGCGCCGACTGGGACGCGATGCTGGTGCTGGATGCCGACAGCCTGATGACCGGTCGCGCCATCGTCCGGCTGACCGACGCGCTGGCGCGTGACCCCGGCGCCGGGCTGATCCAGAGCTTTCCGCAACTGATTGGCGCACAATCTGTTTTTGCCCGGATGCAGCAATTCGCCAATGGCGTCTATGGCGCCGCCTTTGCCGAGGGCATGGCCCGCTGGTGCGGGCAGGAAGGCAATTATTGGGGCCATAACGCGATCATCCGTACCGCCGCATTCGCCAATTGCGCGGGCCTGCCCAAGCTGCGCTCGCTCTCGGGACGGGAAAAGCTGATCATGAGCCACGATTTCGTCGAGGCCGGACTGTTGCGCCGGGCCGGCTGGTCGGTGCGCTTCCTGCCGCGTATCCGGGGTTCCTACGAGGAAACCCCGCCCACCCTGATCGACCACGTGCTGCGCGACCGCCGCTGGTGCCAGGGCAACCTGCAACACCTGAACCTGCTGACCGCGCGCGGCTTTCGCTCGGTCTCGCGCTTTCACATGTTCCATGGCGCGATCGGATATCTGATGTCGCCGATCTGGTTTGCTCTGTTGGTGATGTGGGCACTGATCGGGCATGGGCAGGACGGATCGGTGCTGCATTATTTCAGCCCGGACAACCCCCTGTTCCCGCAATGGCCCGAGATGACCGAGGGCCGGCATGTGCTGATCATCGTGGTGATGTATGCGATGCTGCTCTTGCCCAAACTTCTGGGCGTCGTGGCGCTGCCGCTGAGTGGCGCGCATTACTCGGATTTCGGCGGCGCGGGCCGCTTCCTGCTGTCCTTCGTCTCCGAGGTGGTGCTGTCTATCCTCTATGCGCCGATCCTGATGGTACAGCAGATGATCGCGGTGTTTCGCACCTTTCTGGGCATCCAGAAGGGTTGGTCACCGCAGGCCCGCGACGGCGGCACCTATGGGCTGGCCACGCTGGTCAAATGCCATGCGCTGGAAACGCTGAGCGGCTTGGCGCTGGGTACCGGCATCGCGCTGGGTCTGGTCTCGGTCTGGCTGGCACCCATCGCGCTCAGCCTGGCGCTGGCGGTGCCGCTTTCGGCGCTGTCAGGCGTGACGGCGGGCACCGCGCGGCGCCTGATCGGTATGCGCGAGGAGTTCCGCGAGCCCGCAATCACCCGCCGTGCCCACGTTTACCGGACCGAGCTGAAAACGCTCCTGGAACGCGGCAGCCGCGCCCATCCGGCCGAGTGACGGGTCAGGGCGCGGGCAGCGCCTCGACCCAGTCGGCCATCATGTCGGCCCAGCCTTCGGGCACCGTATGACCGCCGGGAAACAGCGCGAATTCCAGCGAGCCACCGCTGCAACCCTGCCAGCGGCGGCGCAGAAAGGGGCCGGTGCTGGAAAAGCCGTCCGGCTTGTGCTCGACGCAACCATTGGTCTCGCGCCAAAGCTCCAGCCCGGCAAAGATATCACCCTGCTGGAACCGGCCACTTCCCAGGAACCGCCCTTCGAGCGGCACCACCGGATCGGCCCAGCCATGGGTCTGGAACAGGTGCACCGGACCGGCACAGCTGTCGGGCTGCGGTCGCCAGAACCCGCCCGAGACCGGCACATAGGCTCGATAGGCCCCGGGCGTGGCGCAGGCCAGATAGGTCACCATGAAGGCGCCCGCCGAAAACCCGCCCAGCACCGCCCGCTCGGCATCCAGCCCGAAGCGCGCGCTGGCATCGGCCAGAACCTGGGCCAGAAAGGCGGTCTCGTCCCGTCCCTCCCATCCGGGAAAGAAGGTCCAGCTGCGCGGGCGACCCGGCGCGCGGGACTGGCCATCAGGCGCGATCACCGCCCAGCCGCGCGCCAGCAAGGGCGCCACCAGCCGCGCATTGCGCAGGGTCGCCGCGCCCTCGCCGCCATGACCGTGCAAGAAGATCAGGACCGGCGGGTTCTCAACCTCGGGCAGGGCGATGTGATAGGTGCCGTCTGAGGTCTCGCAGGGGGCCGCGTCGCCTGCACAGCCTGCCAAGGCTCCCTGCCCCCAGAAACCGGCCAGCAGCGCCAGAACAGCCGCGCGCCTCATTCCAGTGCCTCGGCATGGGCCACGACCGGCAGTCCAGCGCGCAGCCAGCCCGGCCCCGCGCGCGAGCCCAGCATCCCCTCGGGCACGTCGATGATGCCGGTGAATCCGGCCTGCGCCAGCCGGTTGGCCAGCCGTGCCGAGCGCACCCCGCGCGCGCAGATAAGGGCAATCGGTCGCCCCCGGTCTCCACCCGCCAGTTCATCAAGCGCCGCCACGAAATCCTCGCGCCGCATGTCAAGCGGTTGTGCCCCGGCGCCGATCCCGGTCGAGGCCCATTCATCGGGACGACGGATATCGACCAGCAGCACCTTGCCCGCGATGGCCCGCGCATGTGCCTCTTCCACGCTTAGGTCACCTCCCGCGAAATCCTCGGGCGTCAGCAGGTATTCCCGGACGGCAAATCCGGTCAGCGCAGCGGCGCCCAGCACCAGTACGGCCCGGCGACCGAGCCGGTGGGCAAGCATGGTGGATGCGGTCAAAGCAGCGTCCTTTCTGTCGAATTCGCCTGTTTCTAACACGGACGGGCCCCTGCCGCGCGCCTGGATTGGCACCTGAATGATCAAGAAAACGTCAGTCCGGAATACATGAAACACTCTGTCGCGCCGAAACTTCGGGCTTTGCATCCTTGCAATACCGGCCAAGGACATAAATTATCGCTGCAAAGCGGAAACAAGAATAACCAGCAGCGGAGTAATCGACGGTGTCCCTCTTCCTCATCGCCGCCCTTCCCTTTCTCGGGGCAATCTTCCCTGCCCTGTTGATCCGGGCGGGACGCAACGCCTCGGCCTCGGCGGCGGGACTGACCAGCTTTCTGGCCTTTACCGGGTTGATGATCCATGCCCCGACCGTGCTGTCGGGCGGGGTGGTTACGGCAAGGTTTGACTGGCTGCCCGGTCTGGGTCTGAACGCCAATTTCATGCTGGACGGTCTGGGATTCCTGTTTGCAACGCTGATCCTGGGGATCGGCATGCTGATCATCCTCTATGCCCGGTTCTATCTGTCGCGGCATGACCCGATGGGGCAGTTCTATACCTATCTGCTGCTCTTCCAAGGCGCGATGGTAGGCATCGTCCTGTCCGACAACATCCTGCTTTTGCTGGTGTTCTGGGAGCTGACCTCGCTCAGCTCCTTTCTGCTGATCGGCTATTGGAAACACCTGCCCGAAGGCCGCCAGGGCGCGCGCATGGCGCTGGCTGTGACCGGGTCGGGCGGGCTGGCGATGATCGCGGGCATGTTGATCCTGGGCCATATCGCCGGGTCCTATGACCTGAGCGTGATCCTGCAACACAAGGAGGCGATCCAGGCCTCGCCGCTCTATCTGCCGGCGCTGATCCTGATCCTGTTGGGCTGTTTCACCAAATCGGCGCAGTTCCCGTTCCATTTCTGGCTGCCGCACGCGATGGCGGCGCCGACGCCGGTATCGGCCTATCTGCACTCGGCCACCATGGTGAAGGCGGGGCTGTTCCTGATGGCGCGCATGTGGCCGGTGCTGGCGGGCACGCCCGAGTGGTTCTATATCGTGGCTACCACCGGTCTGGTAACGATGGTGGTGGGCGCGGTCATCGCGCTGTTCAAGGATGATCTCAAGGCGCTGCTGGCGTTTTCCACGGTCAGCCACCTGGGGCTGATCACCATGCTGCTGGGCTTTGGCACCAAGGTCGCGGCGGTAGCGGCGGTGTTTCACATCATCAACCACGCCACGTTCAAGGCCGCCCTGTTCATGAGCGCCGGGATCATCGACCACGAGACCGGCACCCGCGACATCAAGCTGCTCGGCGGTTTGCGCCGGCTGATGCCGATTACCTTTGGCATCGCGCTGATCGCGGCCCTATCGATGGCCGGCATTCCGCCGCTCAACGGATTCCTCAGCAAGGAGATGATGCTGGAAGAGACGTTCCACATCGTCTGGCTGGACAGTCATGTGGTGGTGCCTGCGCTGGCGGTTTTCGCGGCGCTGTTCTCGGCGGCCTATTCCTTTCGCTATATCGCGCATGTGTTCCTGGGGCCCGAGCGCGAGAGCTATCCGCAGAACCCACATGATCCCGGCCCGGGCCTGTGGCTGTCGCCCGCCCTGCTGGTGGTGCTGGTGGTGATCATCGGCCTGAATTCCGCCACCGTGGCGGGGCCGCTGGTCAAGGCCGCAGCCGGGGCCGTCATCGGGGGCGAGTTGCCCTATTTCAAGCTCAAGCTCTGGCATGGGTTCACGCCCGCGCTCTACATGTCCATCGTGGCGGTGCTGGGCGGTCTGCTGCTTTTGGCGCTGCACCGGCATCTGGAGCGGTTCTGGAACGCCCTGCCCCGACCCGAGGCAAAGGTCATCTTTGATGCGGTGATCGACGCGCTGACCACGCTGTCGCGCCTTGTAACCGACGGGCTGCACAACGGTGTCATCAGCCGCTATGCCGCCATCATGGTCGCCTTTACCGTGGGCATCGGCTATTACGCCTATGCCTCGGGCAGCATGGGTGCACCGACCCGTGTGCCGCTACCCGCACCGATCCTGCCGATCATCGGCTGGGTATGCCTGGTGGGGGCAACGCTGGCGATCATGTGGTTCCACCGCAACCGCCTGCTGTCGCTGGTGCTGATCGGGGTCGTCGGCCTGATCGTGTCGATGGCGTTCAACTATCTCTCCGCTCCCGACCTGGCGCTGACCCAGATCTCGGTCGAAGTGGTGACGATGATCCTGCTGCTGCTGTCGCTGAACTTCATGCCGACGGAAACACCGGTGGACAGCACCAATGGGCGCAAGCTGCGCGATGCGTCGATCTCGATCGTGGCGGGCATCGGCGCGGGTGGACTGATCTATGCGCTGATGCTGCGTGATTTCGCCTTTCCGACGATTTCCGAGTTCCACCTGGCCAATTCCTACAAGGGCGGCGGCGGCACCAATGTGGTCAACGTGATCCTGGTGGATTTCCGGGGCTTTGATACCTTTGGCGAGATCATCGTGCTGGGTATTGCCGCGCTGGTGATCTTTGCCCTGACCGAAAGCGTGCTGGCCACCAAGGTGCGGGCCTATCTGCTCAATCGCAAGCCGCACTGGCCGCAATCGGGGGATGCGCATCCGCTGATGATGGTGGTGGTGACGCGCGTGATGATGCCCATCGCGCTGATGGTGGGGGCCTATATCTTCTTCCGGGGTCACAACCAGCCGGGCGGCGGTTTCATCGCCGGTCTGGTGGTCGCCATCGCCTTCTTGATGCAATACATGGCCAGCGGCTTTACCTGGGCGGCCGAACGGCAGCGGTTCTATTACCATGCCACCATCGGTTGGGGCGTGCTGATCGCGGCGGCCACCGGTCTGGGCGCCTGGTTCAACGACATGCCCTTCCTGACCAGCGATTTCGGCTATCTGCACTGGCCGCCGTTGGAAGAGTTCGAATGGGCCACCGCGATGCTGTTTGACACCGGCGTGTTCCTGGCGGTGCTGGGCGCGGTGATGCTGACGCTGGAAAGCCTGTCGCGCTTTGCCTGGCAGCCGGGGATGACCCAGGAATTCCCGATGGATATCAACCCCGCGCGCGAGGCGCTGCGCCAGTTCGTCGAGGAGACCAAGCAGAAGATGGCCGAACAGGGAAAGACCATAGACTCGGAAAAGGGGGCCTGAGATGGAAGCGCTTCTTGCATCCGCCGTGGGCGTTCTGACCGCCGCCGGCATTTTCCTGATCCTGCGCCGGCGCACCTTTCCGGTGATCCTGGGCCTGTCGCTGCTGACCTATGCGGTCAACGCGTTCCTGTTCGCCACCGGGCGGCTGGCGCTGAACGCGCCGCCGGTGCTGAACAAGTACAAGGAGGTCGCCTATACCGATCCGTTGCCGCAGGCGCTGGTTCTGACGGCCATCGTGATCTCGTTCGGGATGACGGCGGTGATCGTGATGATCGCGCTCAGCGCCTATCTGTCGTCGCGCGATGACCGCATCGACATGAGCGCGCAGGACAGTGTCGACGCGGCGGGAGAGGACGCATGAACCACTGGATCATCGCCCCCATCGTGCTGCCGGCGCTGCTGGCGCCCTTCATCATCATGGTGCTGCGCTATCACCTTGATTTGCAGCGCATCTTTTCGGTCGCGGGCACCGTCGGCCTGGTCGGTATCGCGCTGACGCTGACTGCGCAGGCCTCGACCGGCGTTGTTCAAGTCTATGAACTGGGGAACTGGCCCGCGCCCTTTGGTATCGTGCTGGTGCTCGACCGGATGTCGGCTCTGTTCGTGCTGCTGACATCTCTGCTGGCACTGGTCGTGGTGCTTTATGCGATGGGATCGGGCTGGGACAAACGCGGGCGGCATTTCCACCCGCTGTTCCAGTTCCAGCTGATGGGGGTCTGCGGCGCCTTTCTGACTGGCGACGCCTTCAACCTGTTTGTGTTCTTCGAGGTGCTACTGATCGCCTCTTACGGGCTGATGACCCATGGCGGCGGTGCGGTGCGGCTCAAGGCCGGGGTGCAATATGTCACCTATAACCTGCTCGGCTCGACCCTGTTCCTGTTCGCGCTCGGCACGCTTTATGCGGTGACCGGCACGCTGAACATGGCCGATCTGGCGGTGCGGGTGGCCGAGCTTCCGGCCGAGGATACCGCCCTGCTGCGCGTTGGGGCTGTCCTTCTGCTCCTGGTGTTCTGCATCAAGGCCGCGGTGCTGCCGCTGCATTTCTGGCTACCGGCCAGCTATGCCAATGCACCGCTGCCGGTGGCGGCATTGTTTGCGATCATGACCAAGGTCGGCGCCTATGCCATCCTGCGCATGTATACCCTGGTCTTTGGCCCCGATCTGGCGATTGCCGACGGGCTGGCGGGCGCCTGGCTGCTGCCCGCCGCTCTGGTCACGCTCGCGGTGGGCGCGATTGGTATCCTGGGCACCCAGCATATAGCCCGCATGGCGGCCTTTGGCGCCATCGCCTCGATGGGCACATTGTTGATCGCGGTCTCGCTGTTCACCCCGCAGGCCACGGCGGCGGCGCTGTATTACGCGGTGCATTCGACCCTGGCGGCGGCGCTGCTGTTCCTGGTCGCCGATCTGGTGATGGAGCGTCAGGGCGGACGCATCGACGGCATGCCGCCGATGGCGCAATCGGGGCTGATCGCGGTGCTGTTCTTTATCGGTTCGATCGCGCTGGCCGGGATGCCACCACTGTCGGGCTTTGTCGGCAAGCTGCTGGTGATGGACGCCGCGCGCGACGCGGGAGACTTCGCGGCGATCTGGGCGGTGATCCTGATCAGCTCCTTCGTCACCATCGTCGGTCTGGCACGGGCCGGGTCGCTGATCTTCTGGCAGAGCCATGACGAGCGTCACAACACCGAGCCGGACCCGGAAAACGAGGACGAGGTGATCCACCAACCCGCGCCCGAGCCGATGCCCGGCCTGACCTTTGCCGCCGTGTTCGGCCTGGTTGCCGGTCTGGCGGCGGTCACCCTCTTTGCCGGACCGATGATGGACTATACCCGCGCCACCGCGGAACAGCTTTACGCGCCGCAAGGGTACATCGACGCCGTGCTGACGGGAGATGAAGAATGAAACTCTTGCGCCGCATTTTTCCGCACCCCCACCTGACCCTGCTGTTGACGCTGGTCTGGGTGCTGCTGGCCAACGCGCCCTCGCTCAACTCGGTGCTGTTCGGGCTGATCCTGGGGATCGTAATCCCCTTCATCACCCAGCCTTACTGGCCGGACCGACCCAAACTGCGCAACTGGCCGATGGTGGTGGAATACATTCTGGTCGTGCTGTGGGACATCGTGGTGGCCAATGTCACCGTTGCCGGCATCATCCTGTTCAAGCGCGACGCCGACCGCAAACCGGCCTGGATCTCGATCCCTCTGGAACTGCGCAGCCCCGAGGCGATCACCGTTCTGGCGGGCACCATCACCATGACCCCCGGTACCGTCAGCTGCGACCTGTCCGAGCGCGGCCTGAACCTGCTGGTGCATTGCCTGGACGCGCCCGACCCCGACGCGGTGCGCGACGAGATCAAGCACCGCTATGAACGCCGCCTGAAGGAGATTTTCGAATGATCCTGACCTATGCGATCTATTTCACCTTTGCCTGTTTCGGCGCCGCGATCATGATGTGCCTGTGGCGGATCATTACCGCCGACGGGGTCGGCACACGGGTGCTGGCGCTGGATACGATGGTGATCAACACCATCGCGCTGATGATCCTTTATGGCCTGGCCATCGGCAGCGAGATCTTCTTCGAGGCGGCCATGATCATCGCCATGCTGGGTTTTGTTTCAACCGTGGCCTATGCGCGCTTCATGCTGCGCGGCAATATCATCGAGTGAGGGCAGGATGGAACAAATCTGGGAAATCGTCATCGCCTTCTTCCTGATCGTGTCGGGCGTGTTCGGCTTTGTCGGCTCGTTCGGGATGATCAAGCTGAAGGACCCGATGTCGCGCCTGCACGCGCCGACCAAGGCCACCACGTTGGGGGTGGGCGGGGTCCTTATCGCCTCGATCCTGCATTCTCTGACGCTCGAGGATCACATCTCGTTGCATGAATTGCTGATCACGCTGTTTCTGTTCCTGACGGCGCCGGTCACGGCCCTGTTCATTGCAAAATGGCACATTCACCGGCATGAAACGCCCGAGACCCTGCCGCCCACCGGCGGGGATGGCAGATGGGCCACCCATGCGGTTGCCCCCGACGACGACACACCAGAGCATACGGCCAACTGACAACATGCACATACCGCCCCTGCCCCGCACCCGTGACCTTGTACTGATCGGCGGGGGGCACACCCATGCGCTGGTGCTGCGCAAATGGGGGATGCTGCCGCTGGCCGGTACCCGGGTGACGGTAATCAACCCAGGCCCCACCGCGCCCTATTCCGGCATGCTGCCCGGCTTTGTCGCCGGTCACTATGACCGCGCGGCGCTGGATATCGACCTGGTGCAACTGGCGCGCTTCGCGGGCGCGCGGGTGGTGCTGGGCGCGGTCCAGGGGATCGACCTCGACCGGCGCGAGATACATGTGCCGGGGCGTCCGCCGGTCGGCTTTGACGTCGCCTCGGTCAATGTCGGCATCACCTCGGCCATGCCCGAGATGGAGGGTTTTGCCGATCACGCGGTTCCGGCCAAACCGCTGGGCCCCTTCGCCGCCCGCTGGGCTGCCTATCTGGCGGGCAACGGCCCGGCGCGGGTGGCGGTGATCGGGGGCGGGGTGGCGGGGGCCGAACTGGTCATGGCCATGGCCCATGCGCTGCGCAGCCGGGGTCGCGCGGGTCAGGTCACGCTGATCGACCGCGCGCCGGTATTGGCGGGTCTTGGCCCGCGCGCCACCCAACGCATCCGGCAGGCTATGGAGGGGCTGGGCGTGACCCTGGTCGAAGGGGTCGAGATTGCCCGGGTCATCGCCGAAGCAGTCGAACTGGCCGATGGCCGCCGCATAGAGGCCGATTTCGTGACCGGCGCCGCCGGCGCGCGCGCCTATCCCTGGCTGGCCGAGACCGGGCTCGACACCGTCGATGGGTTCATCTCGGTCGATGCCTGCCTGCGCTCGAGCGATCCGATGGTATTCGCCGCCGGAGATTGCGCGCATCTGACCGACAATCCGCGCCCCAAGGCCGGGGTCTATGCCGTGCGCGAGGCGCCGGTTCTCTATGACAATCTGCGCGCGGCGCTGGGGGCCGGGCATCCGCGCCCCTATCGCCCGCAATCCGATTACCTCAAGCTGATCTCGTTGGGCGGCAAATCCGCCCTGGCCGAGAAATGGGGCCGTGTCTTTGCGGGGCCCGCCATGTGGCGATGGAAGGACCGGATCGACCGGACCTTTATGGACCGCTTCCGCGACCTGCCGCAGATGGGCCAGCCCGCCCTGCCCGAGCTTCACAGCGCCGGGCTGAGCGAGGCGCTGGGGGACAAGCCGCTTTGCGGCGGTTGCGGCGCCAAGGTCGGGCGCTCTGCGTTGCGCGCGGCGCTGGCGCCACTGCCGGGCGCGACACGCAACGATATCACCCCGCTGCCCGGCGACGACGCGGCGCTGCTGTCAACCGGCGGTGTCCGGCAGGTGATGACCTCGGACCACCTGCGCGCGCTGGTCGAGGATCCGGTGCTGATGACCCGCATCGCCGCCTATCACGCGCTGGGCGATATCTGGGCCATGGGGGCAGAGCCGCAGGCGGCCACCGCAACGGTGATCCTGCCGCGCCTGTCGCCCGAGTTGCAACAGCGCAGCCTGACCGAGATCATGGCCGCTGCAACCGAGGTGATGCGCGCCGCCGGGGCCGAGATCGTCGGTGGCCATAGCTCGGTCGGGGACGAGTTGACCATCGGTTTCACCCTGACGGGCCTTTGTGCACAAGACCCGATTACTCTGGCGGGTGGAAGACCCGGAGATGTCCTGATCCTGACCAAACCACTGGGCAGCGGTGTTGTGATGGCCGCCGAGATGGCGGGCCAGGCGCCAGGCACCGATGTAGCCGCAGCTTATGCCCATATGACCACAGACCAGGGAGCCGCCGCGCGAATACTGGCCACGGCCCGTGCGATGACCGATGTGACGGGCTTCGGCCTTGCCGGTCACCTGCACGGGCTGTGCGAGGCCTCGGGTACCGGGGCCGAGATCGCCCTCGACGCGGTGCCGCAGATGGCGCGCGCGCTGGCCCTGTCCGAGGCGGGTCACCGCTCGTCCATCTTCGCCGATAACCGGATGCTGGTGCCGGAATTGCCCGCCACCGGCGCGGCGGCGCTGCTCTTTGATCCGCAAACCGCGGGCGGTCTGCTGGCCGCTGTCGCCCCCGATCAGGCCCAAGCGTGTCTCGCGGCGTTGATCAAAGCAGGCTACCCCGCCGCCCGGATCGGGACACTCACCGAAAAGCCCGGCCTGCGCCTCGCCCGTTGACGGGGGGCCAGCCCCCCGCCGCCCGTTCCGGGCGCCTCCCCCCGGAGTATTTCCAACCAGAAAGAAGCAGCAGGCCAGACCCCTTCATTTCGCCCCCAAATACTCCGGGGGAGTCGCGGCCCGCCGCGACGGGGGCAGCGCCCCCACTTGCAGCACTCAGAGATTCTCCAGCGCTGCGACCACCTGTTCCGCCAGCGCATCAATGCCTGCATGGTCGAGTGTGTCGGACCGCAGACACGCCGCAACCTGCACCGCATGGCTGGCGCGGGATTTTCGGTAGGCCGGGTCGTAATGCTGCTCCATCAGGGCGCGGGTGACCCCGTGTTTGTCACCTGCCGCGACCAGGGCCAGCCACCCCTCGACAACCGCATGCCCCCGGTGATAGCGCAGCGGGTCGAGCCGGGCACTCAAAGTCTCGGCATCCGACAGGATATCGTCATAGGCAGCGGTAAGATAGGCGGTGCGGGCGGCGACCGGCGCCTCGATCTCGATCCGGGGCGCGGCGCAGAGCGCGGCCCAGAGGCTGGGCGGCAGGATGCGTTCGCCAATCTTGGAGCTTTCCGCCTCGACCACCACCGGGCGCGCGGGGTCGAGCCTGCAAAGCGCCGCCGCCAGCGCTGATTCGAACGCCTTCTGCCCAGGTTGGCCGCCGGGACGCGCCCCCAGCAGCGAGCCGCGATGATTGGCCAGCCCTTCGAGATCCAGCATCTGGACGCCCAGCGCGGGCAAGCGGGCCAGGATCTCGGTCTTGGCGGTGCCGGTGAACCCGTCGAGCGCCACCAGCCGGTGCGGCAGCGGATCCTCGTAGAGGTAGCGGTTCACCAGTCGGCGATAGCTGCGGTACCCGCCCGCCACCACCTCGGCCCGCCAGCCGATCTGTTGCAGCATCCATGTGAACGAGCCGGACCGCTGCCCGCCCCGCCAGCAATAGACCAGCGGCCGCCAGTTGCCCGCGTGATGGGAGAGGCTCTGCTCCACATGGTTTGCGGCGTTGCGGAACACCAGCGCCGCGCCCAGCTTGCGCGCCAGAAACGGGCTTTGCTGCTTGTAGATGGTGCCGACGCGGGCGCGTTCTTCGTTGTCCAGCACCGGCAGGTTGATGGCGCCGGGCAGGTGATCCTCGGCAAATTCCGCCGGGCTGCGCACGTCGATGACGGCGTCATAGCCATGCGCATAGAGCTGTGGGAGCGTGGTGAATTCAAGAGCCATGCGCGCGGTGTAGCGCCCTTTGCGGATCAGTAAAAGATCACCCGTCGAAAGGTTCGATCAGTTCGGGTCCGGTGGCGCGGTTCGAATTCACCGCCGGGTCGACGCGGTGATAATCCAGCACATCCTCGGCGCCGGGATGCATCAGCCGGGCGGCCCCATGGCCTGCCTCGCCCATCCAGAGTGGCCAATCATCTGGTTCCAGGATCAGCGGCATCCGGTGATGCAGATTACCCAGATGATTGTTGGCGGCGGTGGTGACGATGGCGCAGGTGGGCTGGCGCGCGCCCTCGGGTCCCCAGTCCTGCCAGATCCCGGCAAAGGCGATCGGCGCACCGTCGCGGCGGTGGATGTACCATGGCAGGCGCACGTCTCCGCCCGGTCGCGTCCATTCATAGAACCCGGTGGCCGGGACCAGACAGCGCCGCTGGCGACAGGCGGCGCGGAAGGCGGGTTTGTCGGCCAGTGTCTCGGCGCGGGCATTGATCAGCAGCGGGCCGTCGGTCTCGGTCTTGTACCACTGCGGCAGGAAGCCCCAACGCATCGCCAACAGGTGCCGCCCGCCCGGCCCCGCCCGCACCACATGCACCGGGTTGGTCGGGCAGATATTGTAGTTCGGCACAGATGGCAGGTCATTGGCCGGCTGCGCCTGGAACAGGCGCGCCATGGCGTCGCTGGGCAGGGTGTTGGCGATCCGTCCGCACATGGCGGCAGGTTACGAGGCCGCCTGCACCTTGGCCAGCACCTCTTGCACCTGGGCCTCGGCGATCTGCCAGGCGGGCAGTGCTTCGACCGCCGCGATCCAGCGGTGGATATTGGCAAAGCCGTCCAGCGGATACTGGCACTGATCGCGCAGGCTGAGGATGCAGGCAACCGAGATATCGGCCAGCGTCACCCCGTCGCCAACCAGCCAGTCACGCCCGGCCAGATGAGCATCGAGAACGACCCCGTATCTGGCGGTCTGCGTGGTGGCGGCTTCCAGATCGGCATCCATCTGGCCAAAGATATGGCGGCTGATGAACGGCGAAAGCGCAGGCGTCCAATGCGCGGTCTCCCAATATTGCCAGCGAAGGATATCATAGCGGATGTCGGATTTTGGCCAGAGCGACGTGTCAGCCTGGGCACAAAGCCGCGCCATGATGGCGTTCGATTCCCAGAGCGTGCCGCCGTCTTCATATTCGAGCACCGGCACCTTGGCATTTGGGTTGAGGGCAACAAATCCCGGGGCGTGCTGCTCGCCGGTGGCGAGATTGACCATTTCCAGCGGCAGGTTCAGACCCAGATGGGCGTTGACCACAAGCACCTTGCGAGAGTTCGGGGACGGAGGAAAGACATGCAGTTTCATGGGGTACCCATTATTTAACTATTTCGTTAATTATATGACCTTCCTGCCCTGCGTCAACCCGTGTGTCCAAGGGCGCGGCGGTTGCGGCCCCGCGCCTTGCACCCTAAACCTGTGCTCATCTTGTAACGGAGACAGCTCAAGGTGCAGAACGACATCTCTCAGGCACAGCGCGCCGTCCAAGGCGGCGACTTCCGCACCGCTCAACGACTGGCCCGCAAGGGGCTGAAAGCCGACAAGACGCATCCCGGCTGGATGAACATCGCCGGGATCGCCGAATGCGGCCTGGGCCGGCACAAGGCCGGGCTGCCGCATTTCCAGCTGGCGTTGAAGCTTGCCCCCGATTTCCATGACGCCCGGCGCAATCTGGCACAGACGTTGGTGCTGTTGGGACGCACGGACGAGGCCGACATGCATCTGCGGCGGCTGACCGATGCGAACCCGCAGGACGGCGGGGCCTGGGCGCTGCTGGCGCAAGTTGGAATGGCACGGGGCGATGACGTGGCAGCGAAGGCTGCGGTGGACCGCGTGATCGCGCTGTATCCCGGTCAGGCGCGCGGGTATCTGCTCAGGGCCCGGCTGTTGGGACAAACAGGTGACGAGATGGGGGCACTGGCCGATCTCGAACGCGCGGCAGAGCTTGAGCCGGGCAATGTCGAGGCGCTGATCGCGCTGTCGCTGCCACTGGCGCGGGCCGACCGGCCCGATGCGGCCCGCACCGTGGCGGAACGGGCGGTGGCACTGGCCCCGGGTCATGTTCCGGCCCGGCTGGCGCTGGCAATGCGGCTGGTGGAACAGGGTCAGACCGAGGCCGCCAAGGAACAGTACCGGGCGGTGCTGGAGATCACGCCGGGACAACCTGAGGCGCTGGAGCAACTGGCGCAGATCAATTCGGGCGCGGAAAACGCCGCGTTGATCCCACAGGCGCTGGCGGCGCTGAAGGCCGCCGATGACAGCGGCCCCGCCAAGGGGCAGTTGCATTTCGCACTGGCCCGGATCGCCGCGCAAGCGGGCGACGAGGACGGGTTTGCCAAACACCTGACCCGCGCCAATGCAGCGATGGCGCGGTTGATGCCCTATGACGCCGGGGCCGACACCCGGCTGAGCGAGGCGCTGATGGCGCGGTTCGGGCCGGGCGCGGACCGTGACGGGTCGGGCGACGGTGTGGCACCGGCCTATGTGCTGGGCCTGCCGCGATCCGGCACCTCTCTGACCGAGGCAATGCTGGGCGCGCATCCGGCGGTACATCCGCTGGGCGAGCGTATCGCGCCGGGTCGTCTGCTGGCCCCCTTGATCAACGGCAACCTGCCATTCGATGAACAGGCGCGCGCCACCTTCCGCAAAGGTGAGGCCGAGAGCCTGCCCGCCCTGCCCGACGGCACCCGGTTCTATACCGACAAGATGCCCGAGAACTATCGGCTGGTGGGGTTCCTGCTGACGGCGCGGGCGGATGCGCGGGTGATCCACCTGCGGCGCGACCCGCGCGATGTGGCGCTGTCGCTGTGGCAGGCGCATCTGGCGGGATCGGCGCTGAACTATGCCTATGACCTGCGGGCCATGGCGCATCGGTTCAACCTGTATGCCCGGATGATGGCGCATTGGCATGCGGAGTTCCCGGGCCGGATCCTGGATCTGGCTTACGAGGATCTGGTGGCGGATGTGGAGGGCGCCAGCCACCGGCTGGCCGCACATCTGGGGCTGGACTGGGTGCCCGAGATGGCGCGACCCGATCAGGCGGCAGGCCAGGTGCTGACACTCAGCGCAAACCAGTTGCGCCAGCCGGTGCATACCCGCTCGGTCGGCAAATGGCGCAAGCATGAGGCCATGCTTGCGCCCTTCATCGCGGAGCTCGATCCCCGGCTCTGGCCCGAGCTGGACCAGACCGGGATCTGACCGTTACTTCTTGGTGATGCGCCCATCTACATAGGGTTGATAGGGCGCATTGGCGGCAAGATACTCTGCCGTCACATCGGCCAGGTCCGGACCGTAGTCATAAGCGTTCTTGTCATCGCCCGAGAACATGGCATAGCCGTCGCCACCATTGCGGACATAGTTGTTGGTCACCACCAGATAGGTCCCCGCCGGGTCAAGCGGCACATACCCGTCCTCGCTGGCCACCATCACCTCGACAACACGACTGCCCGGCGCCTGGGCGCCGTCCCAGGTAAAGGTAATGCCCGAAACCTGCGGGAAGCGTCCCGCGCCCTCTTCAACCTGGCTGACGCCGTTTTCCAGCGCCTCGACGATCAGGGCGCCGGTCGCCTCGAAGGTTGCCAGCGTGTTCTGGAACGGCAGCACGGTCAGCACCTCGCCCATGGTCACATCGCCCGCGTCGATCGATGCGCGCAGGCCGCCCGAATTGGCGATGGCGATGGTGACACCCTGATCGGCGACGCGGTCCAGCATGGCGTCGGTGACCAGATTGCCCATCTGGCATTCCTGCACCCGACAGACATCGCGGCTGCCCTCGATCGGGGCTGCGGCGCTGGCCACCACCTTGCTGCGGATCTCCTCCAGCGGCACCGCCAGTTCCTGGATGCGGGCGACGGTAGCGGCGTCCTCGGACACAGCGGCGTCCATGATCAGCGGCTCGCCCACCGCTTCGATCACGTTGCCCGCATCGTCAAAGGTCACGTTCAACTCGCCCAGGAACTTGCCATAGGCATAGGCCTGCACGATCTGCACCCCGTTGACCACGGTCGGATAGGGGCCTGACGCCTTGTCCGAGACATTCGACAGGTAGGTGTTGGAATGACCACCCACGATCACGTCGACGCCGGTCGTTTCCGCCGCGACCCGCTGGTCGGTGCCATAACCCGAATGGCTGAGGACGATGATCTTGTTCACGCCCTCGGCGGTCAGCCGGTCAACCTCGGCCTGCACGGCAGGCACCGGGTCCGAGAACGAAATATTCGGGCCGGGGCTGGCCAGTTCATGGGTATCCTCGGGCGTCAGGCCGATCAGGCCGATCTTTTCACCACCCTTCTCGATCACCGTCGACTTCAGCAGCTTGGTGGCCAGCAGCTCCTCGCCGCTGAAATCGGCATTGGACATCAGGACCGGAAAGCTTACCGCATCCATGAAACCGCGCAGCACCTCGGGGCCGTCGTCGAATTCGTGGTTGCCCACGGTCATCGCGTCATAGCCGAGCTTGTTCATGAACTCGGCCGCGACCTTGCCCTTGTAATAGGTATAGAACAGCGTCCCCTGGAACTGGTCGCCGCCATCGACAAGGATGGAATTGCCGGCGCGGGCGCGGGCGGCCTCGATCGCGGTCACAAGGCGGGCGGTGCCCCCGAAACACTTGCCTTCGGTATTCTCTTCGGGCTTGCACCCGCTGTCATATTTGCTGATCGGTTCGAACCGGGCGTGGAAATCGTTGGTATGCAGAATGGTCAGCTTATATTCAGCGGCGGCCATGCCGGCCGTCAGGCCCAGCGCCGCGACCGAAGTCATGAAACGGGTGAACATGTTATCAACTCCCTGTTGTTATTGCGCGTGATGGTGCGCGCGGAATTGAGCGGAGTCAAAGGTCTCGTGAGGGAAATCGCGCTTGATTCCTCACCCTGCCCAAGGCATCACCGGGCCATGCTGATCTACAAGATTTTACGGGCCGACGAATGGGCGGCGCTGACACGTGACGGCCAGAGCGCCGGGGCACCGGTGGACCTGGCTGATGGGTTCGTGCATTTCTCGACCGCCCAGCAGGCGGCGGAAACGGCAGCCAAGCATTTTGCCAGGGCCGAGGGGCTGGTCTTGCTGGCCTGCGAGGCCGATGTTCTGGGCGCGGCACTGAAATGGGAAGTGTCGCGCGGCGGCGCGCTGTTTCCGCATCTATACCGCGAATTGCGGCTGTCGGATGTGGTCTGGTCGCAGCCGCTGCCGCTGGTGGATGGCGTGCATCAATTCCCGCAGGAGATGACATGACAGGCTATATCGACCCCGACCGCGCCCAGTTCGAGGCGTTCAAGGCGCTGGATCGCGACCATCCCATCGAGATGCTGAACCTTGTCAGGTTCCGCGACCACGCCGCCTATCCCGAGGGCCATGCGCTGGGTGATGCCGGGCTGAGCGGGGCCGAGGCCTATCGCAATTATGGCCGCGAGACCGCGCCGATCATCGCGCGGCTGGGCGCCTCGATCGTCTGGCGCGGCGCGTTTCAGACCGTGCTGATCGGCCCCGGCGACGAGGTCTGGGACGAGATGTTCATCGCCCGCTACCCCAATGCCCATGCGTTTCTGGAAATGGTGACCGACCCCGCCTATCGGCAGGCGGTGGTTCACCGGCAGGCGGCGGTCGCAACCTCGCGCCTGATCCGCACCAAACCCGGCACAGGGGGCACAAGCTTCGGATGAAGATGATCGAGAGATTGGGGCTGGCCGCCCTGCACCGGCTGGACCCGGAAACCGCGCATGGCCTGTCGATCAAGGCGTTGAAAGCGGGGCTCGTGCCCCTGCCCGGCCCGGTGACCTCGCCCCGGCTGCGCACGCGGGTGGCGGGGCTCGATCTGCCCAACCCGGTAGGGCTGGCAGCAGGCTTTGACAAGAATGCCGAGGCACTGGCGCCACTCTCGCGGGCAAGTTTCGGGTTTATCGAGGTGGGGGCAGCCACGCCGCGCCCGCAGCCGGGCAACCCGCGCCCGCGTCTCTTTCGCCTGACCGAGGACCGCGCCGCGATCAACCGGTTCGGCTTCAACAACCAAGGGATGGAGGCGATTGCCGCGCGACTGGCAAAGCGCCCCCGTGACGCGGTGATCGGTCTCAATCTGGGGGCGAACAAGGACAGCACCGACCGGCCCGGCGATTTCGCCCGCGTGCTGGCGCATTGCGCGGCGCATCTGGATTTTGCCACCGTGAACGTGAGCTCTCCCAACACCGAGAAACTGCGCGACCTGCAAGGGCGCGCGGCGCTGACGGCGCTGCTCTCGGGCGTGATCGAGACCCGCGATGCGCTGGCGCGACCGATCCCGGTGTTCCTGAAAATCGCGCCGGATCTGAGCGAGGACGAGATCGCCGATATCGCCGCCGTGGCGCGTGATACGCGCGTGGATGCGGTGATTGCCACCAACACCACCCTTTCGCGCGAGGGGCTGAAAAGCCCCCACAAGGGCGAGACGGGCGGGCTGTCGGGTGCGCCGCTGTTCGACAAATCGACCCGCGTTCTGGCGCGGCTGTCGGCACTGACTGACGGCGAGATCCCGCTGATCGGCGTGGGCGGCATCGGCAATGCCGAACAGGCCTATACCAAGATCCGCGCTGGTGCTTCGGCGGTGCAGTTCTATACCGCGATGGTCTACGGCGGCTTGGCGCTGGCGGCTGAGATCGCGCGCGGGCTTGATGCGCTTTTGGCGCGGGACGGCTTCACCTCGGTCGCCGAGGCGGTGGGAACCGGAAGAAAGGACTGGCTGTGATCGAATACTGGCACAATCCGCGTTGTTCCAAATCGCGGCAGGGTCTGGCGCTGCTGGAAGAGCGCGGCGCCGAGGTGCAGGTGCGCCGCTATCTGGAGGATGCACCCAGCCTTGAGGAACTGCGCTCCACCCAGGCGGCGCTGGGGGTTTCGGCCATCGCAATGATGCGCACGGGCGAGGCGCGGTTCAAGGAACTGGGTCTGAGCAAGAGCGACCCCGACGCGGTTCTGCTGGCCGCCATGGCGGAAAACCCGGTGCTGATCGAACGGCCGCTGGCAATCAAGGGCGACCGGGCGGTGATCGGGCGTCCGCCCGAGGACCTGCTCAGCCTGTTGGATTGACCGCCGCGCGCTCCAGCGCCGGATAGCGCAGGCCCAGCGTGATGCCCCGCGCGATGAAGGAAATCGTCAGCGCCATCCACAGGCCGTGATTGCCGTAGGGCTCGATCAACAGCCAGACGGCGGCAAAATAGATCGCCGCCGAAAGGGCCATCATGTTGCGCATGTCGGCCGAGCGGGTGGCGCCGATAAAGATGCCATCGAACATCACCAGTGCCAGGATCAAGAGCGGCGCCGCCACCATCCAGTCCAGATAATCGCGAGCCGCCAGTTGCACGCTCGGATCCTTGGTCATCACGTCGATCAGCCAGGGCCCGAGCGCCCAGAACACCACCGCCAGCAGCAGCGCCAGCACCAGCCCCCAGAGGCTGGTCATCCACGCCGCGCGCCTGAGCCGGGCCACCGCACCGGCGCCAAAGGCCTGCCCCACCAGCGACTCGGCGGCAAAGGCAAAGCCGTCGAGCGCATAGCCGGTGATATGCACGAATTGGAGCAGCACCTGATTGGCCGCCAGCGTCACGTCGCCGAACCGCCCGCCGAGCAACAGGAAGCTGACAAAGATCGCCTGAAGCAGCATCGAGCGGATCAGGATATCGGTGTTGACCACCGCCATGCGGCGCAGGCGGGCGGCCTCGAACACCCGCGCCCAGTCGCGCCAGCGCGGGTTCAAAAAGGCATCGCGGCAGAGCCAGAGGCCAAAGGCGAGCCCGGTCCACTCGGCCATGAAAGTGGCAAAGGCAACCCCGTTCACCCCCCAGCCGAGACCAAGCACGAACCACAGGTCGAGCCCCATGTTGAGCCCGTTCATCCACAGTTGCAGCACCAGCACCGCCCGCGTGCGCTCCAGCGCGATGAGCCAGCCGGTGATGCCATAGATCGCAATGGCGGCGGGGGCCGACCAGATGCGGATGGACATGTAGCCGCGCGCCAGCGTCTCAACCTCGGCGCTGGCCGGGCTGACGGCCGACGCGCCCCAATAGATCGGCAGTTGCAGCAGAATCAGTGCGACTCCACCTGCCACACCGATCATCAGTGAGCGGGTCAACAGGGCGGCAACCTCGCCCTCTTGCCCTGCCCCATGGGCCTGCGCCGTCAAGCCGGCGGTGCCCATGCGCAGAAAGCCGAAGATCCAGTAGATCGCCGACAGGATGATCGCGCCGACGCCAACGGCGGCGATGGGCGCAGCCTGGGGGATCTGCCCCACCACGGCGGTATCCACCGCGCCAAGGATCGGCACGGTCATGTTGGCCAGCATGATCGGAACGGCGATCTTCAGAACCCGCTGATGCGTGATCGGGGCCGCGTCGGACATGTACGGCTCAGCTTTCGGGTTTGGGATCCTGCGGCATCAGGAAATGCCCGGTCCCCTGCGCATAAAGCTTGTCGTGGTGGTCCTGCCATGCCTCGACCCGGACCGAGGCATAGCGCCGCCCGGCGCGGCTGATATAGGCGCGCGCATAGGCATCGCGCGGCAGGCCCGAGCGCAGGTAGTCGATGGTAAAGTCGATGGTCTTGGGAAAGCGCATGTTCTCGTCGGTCAGAATATCCTCGGGCGCCAGGTCACCGCTCTCGATCCGTTCGAACAGATGCGCCCAACTGAGGGTGATGATTGCCGTCACCTCGAGAAACGCCGCCGTCACCCCGCCGTGGATGGCGGGAAGGAACGGGTTGCCGATCAGCTTGTCGTCGAAATTCAGCACCCCGGTCAGCTCGTCCCCGCGGCGGTCAAAGGTGATGCCCAGAAAGCGGATATAGGGCACGCCGCTGACCAGCGCGTTCAACGCGGCATCGCGGCGCTGCTTGACCACCTGCATCGGTTCGGGACGGGTCCGGGCCATCTCAGCGACCCTCCACGGTAAACGCACCGGCAGCGGTGGCGACGGGTCGGTCGGTATCGTCATCGGTGGCAACAGCACGGACAAAGGCCACATTGCGCGTGATATGGTGACAGGTCGCACGGGTGGTGATGGTCTGCCCCGGGGTCGCGGCCCGCATGTAGTCGATCCTGAGGTCGATTGTCGCAGTTCCGCCCGGCGCTGCGGGATGACTCATGACTGCGGCGCCGCAGCAGGTGTCCAGCATCGCCGACACCGCGCCACCATGAATGACACCGGTACGCGGATCGCCCACCAGATCGGGGTTGTAGGGCATGGAAATCTCGGCCTCGCCCTGACCGATATGGGTCAACTCCAGCCCCAGCGCTTTGGCATGGGGTATCGCCTGGATGAATTGCCGGGCCAGTTTCACCTTGTCTGTCATGCGCTTGCGATCCCGCCTTTGTTCCGCTCCTTTATGAGCAGGCCGCGACACAAAGGGCAAGCCCGGCAGTTGCGCTGGAATTCGCAAGCCCCTAGGTTGCGGGCAAGGAGATTGGACATGCCCGAGACGCGTTTGTCATTCAAGGAGATGTGCGCCGAGTTCGACGTGACCCCGCGCACGCTCAGATATTACGAGTATATCGAACTCCTCCAGCCCGACCGCGAGGGGCGTGCCCGCTATTACGGCGCCCGCGAACGGGCGCGGATGAAGCTGATCATGCGCGGCCGACGCTTTGGATTTGCGCTGGAAGAAATCCGTCAGTGGCTGCTGATCTACGAGGATGAAGGCAACCAGGCGCAGATGACCGCCTTTGTCGAAATGGCCGACCGCCAGATGAACGAATTGCGCCTGCAACAGCAGCAACTGGAAGAAGCCATGAGCGAGTTGCAGCAGCTGCGTGAACAAACCGCCAAAGGCATCAAGTAAACCGCTCCTTGCCGCAAACGTGATCCGGGCGCGCGCGCCGATGGGTTGCCTTTGATCCCTGCCTGGCGCAGGCTGGACCCTGCCCTGCACCTGCCGGCGGGGCCTTTGCGGGAGGATCAGATGCCGAACCCTGCACTCCTTGTATTCCTGACGATCGCCGCCCTTGCACTGGCGGCCTGCGACCCCGGTCCCACCGGGCACGGCACCGCGCCTGCGGGCGTCGACCAGGCGCAATGGGACCGCGAGATCGCCGCCCGCCGTCAGGCGCGCAGCGACTTCTACCGCGGGCCACGCGGCGGTGCCACCGGACGCTGATTCCGCTGCTTTACCGTCGGTACCGGCCGCGAAACACAGTTCGGACGCGGCTTCCGCCGGGTAAGGAAATGTCGTCAAAGGCGCCTTCCGCGACTTGATCTTACGTCAGCAAAAAAGTGACGTGACGTTCAGCTTACGTCAACGTCAACTGAATGTTGTAAACGGCGGGCAAGCTGATCACCTCTCTGCCATGACGCCAGCGACGAGAGATTGAGAGAATGACCGAAGACCTGATGACCATCCGCGAAATGTGCGACGCCTATGACGTGACGCCGCGCACGTTGCGGTTCTACGAATCCAAGGAGCTTCTGTTCCCGGTCCGGGAAGGTCAGAAGCGCCTGTTCACCAAACGCGACCGCGCCCGGCTCAAGCTGATCCTGCGTGGCAAACGGTTCGGCTTCAGCCTGGAGCAGATCCGCCAGCTGCTGGACCTCTATCACGTGGGCGACCAGCAGCACATGCAGCTGAACCGCACCTACGAGATCGCCCACGAGCGGCTTGCCGATATGGAAGCGCAGCGCGACGAGCTGACCCAGGCCATCGACGACCTGCGCGAACAGCTGCGCTGGGGCGAGAAGGTGCTTGCCTCGATGAAAGACACCAAGAAGGCGGCCGAATAAGCCGCCTGATCCGACACCAGACCCACGACTTCAGGGAGCCATCCATGCCCATCTATACCGCCCCCACCAAGGACACGCAGTTCATCCTGCACGACGTTCTCAAGGTCTCGCAATCCGACACCCCCGGCTATGCCGAACTGGACGCCGATTTCACCGGCGCCGTGCTGGAAGAGGCCGGCAAGATCGCCACGAACGTGCTGCACCCGCTGAACGCGGTGGGCGATACCGAGGGCTGCCGGCTGGAAAACGGCGTGGTCTATACGCCGACCGGGTTCAAGGACGCCTTTGAGCAGGTCAAGGAAGGCGGTTGGACCGGGCTGGACATGCCCGAGCAATATGGCGGCCAGAACATGCCCTATGTGATCGGCACCGCGGTGGGTGAGATGTTCTCGGCCTCGAACCAGGCCTTCACCATGTATCAGGGCCTGACCCATGGCGCCGCCTCGGCGATTCTGGCGCATGGCTCGGACGCGCAGAAGGATACCTATCTGCCCAAGATGGTGTCCTGCGAATGGACCGGCACCATGAACCTGACCGAGCCCCATTGCGGCACCGATCTGGGCCTGATGCGCACCAAGGCCGAACCGCAGGCGGACGGTTCCTACAAGATCACCGGGCAGAAGATCTTCATCTCGTCGGGCGATCACGACATGGCCGACAACATCGTGCACCTGGTGCTGGCCAAGATCGTGGGCGGTCCCGAGGGCATCAAGGGCGTTTCGCTGTTCATTGTCCCGAAGTTCATGGTGAACGAGGATGGCAGCCTGGGCGCGCGCAATGCCGTCTCGGTCGGCAAGATCGAGGAAAAGATGGGCATCCACGGCAATTCGACCTGTGTGATGAACTATGACGGCGCCACCGGCTATCTGCTGGGCGAGGAACACAAGGGCATGCGCGCCATGTTCACCATGATGAACGAGGCCCGGCTGGGCGTCGGCATGCAGGGCCTGGCCCAGGCCGATGCCGCGTACCAGAACGCGCTGGAATATGCCAAGGACCGGCTTCAGGGCCGCGACGTGACCGGGGCCAAGAACCCCGATGGCCCGGCCGATCCGCTGATCGTACACCCCGACATCCGTCGCAACCTGATGGATCAGAAGAGCTTTACCGAGGGTGCACGCGCCTTCATCCTGTGGGGCGCCACGATGATCGACGCGGCCCATCGCGCCGACGACAAGGATGCCGACGGGCTGGTGTCGCTGCTGACACCGGTGATCAAGGGCTTCCTGACCGATCAGGGCTATGACATGACCGTGCAGGCGCAGCAGGTCTATGGCGGCCATGGCTACATCGAGGAATGGGGCATGTCGCAATATACCCGCGACGCCCGTATCGCGATGATCTACGAAGGCGCAAACGGCGTGCAGGCGCTGGACCTGGTGGGCCGCAAGCTCGCCCAGGACGGCGGCAAGCACGTGATGGCCTTCTTCGAACTGGTCAAGACCTTCTGCAAGGACAACGCAGGCGAAGACGAGACCTATGACAAGGGCTTCATCGAACCGCTGAAAGCGGCGTCAAAGGATCTTCAGGCCGCTGGCATGTATTTCATGCAGAACGGCATGAAGAACCCCAACAACGCGCTGTCGGGTTCCTATGACTTCATGCACATGTTCGGCCATGTCTGCCTGGGCCTGATGTGGGCGCAGATGGCCAAGGCCGCCCGCGCCGCGCTGGCTGGCGGCGCCTCGGATACCGCGTTCTACGAGACGAAGATCGCGACCGGGCGTTACTACATGGCCCGCCGCCTGCCCGCCACCGCCATGCACCTGGCCCGCATCCAGACCGGCGCCGAAACGGTCATGGCCCTGGACGCGGCGAACTTCTAAGCTGCCGGGTGGGCAGAGATGCCCACCCACCCCAGCCCGACAGGAGAGCCCGATGCCGAAACGTTTCCGCCTGACCCGCCGCTTCCCGGTTGCGATGACCGAGGACGGCTATCGCAGGCTCAAGAGCTTCTCGCGCGAGGCCGGGCTGGACGAAGGCGAGGCATTGTCCTTTCTGTTCGAGAATTTCAACAGCGTGATCAACGAGGAGAATCTGACCCATCGGCTGCGCCTGTTCAACGCCGAGCTCGACGACCGCAAGCGGTAGAAGGCGCCTTCGGCGAGAGTATTTGCAGCGGAATGAAAACCATGGACGCCCACCCCGCCCTCCGGCCCGACCGTCAGGCGGAACGCAGGCGGGACGGCGGGGCTTCACTCCGCGCGGTCATCGGCTCTCCAGCCTGTACCGCTGCCGAAAACAGACCAGATTAACCTTTATGCCCGGTAAAGAGGCCCCTGCTTCATTTCGCCGGAAATACTCCACGGGGGTGCGGGGGTGTGAAACCCCCGCCGCGACATTGGCCAAAGGGAGGCTTGGATGACGATCAAACTCTACTGCTTCGGAGAAAGCGGCAATTCCTACAAGGCGGCGCTGGCGCTGCAACTCTCGGGCCTCGACTGGGAACCGGTCTTTGTCGACTTCTTCGGCGGTGAGACGCGAACACCCGAATATCGCGCCAATATCAATGCGCTGGGCGAGGCTCCGGTGCTGGTCGATGGCGATTTCAAGACCGGACAATCGGGCGCGATCCAGGCCTATGTGACCGAGGCATCCGGCAAGTTCGGCGGCAAGACCCGTGAAGAGAATTACGAGATCCTGCGCTGGGTGCTGTGGGACAACCACAAGCTCAGTTCGATGGCCGGTCTGACCCGCTTCCTGATGAATTTCCTGCCCGAGGACAAACGCCCGCAAGAGGTGATCGCCTTCAACCAGGGCCGGCTCAAGGCCGCCTATGCCACGCTGAACGCCCATCTCGAGGGCCGCGACTGGATCGTTGGGGACAGCGTGACCAATGCCGATCTCAGCTGCTGCGGCTACCTCTATTATCCCGAATCTTTCGGCTTTGACCGCGCCGACTGGCCCCATATCGACGCCTGGCTGGACCGCATCGCCGCCCTGCCCGGCTGGAAACACCCCTATGACCTGATGCCCGGCAATCCGTCGGATCGCGCTTGAGGAGACCAAGATGACCGAAGCTTATATCTATGACGCCGTGCGCACCCCGCGTGGCAAGGGCCGCAAGGACGGCAGCCTGCACGAGGTAACCTCGGTGCGCCTCAGCGCGCTGACGCTGAACGCGCTGAAAGAGCGCAACAATCTCGAAGGTCACGCGGTCGAGGACGTGATCTGGGGCAACGTGACCCAGGTGATGGAACAGGGCGGCTGCCTGGCGCGGACCGCGGTGCTGGCCTCGGATCTCGACCAGTCGATCCCGGGCCTTGCCATCAACCGGTTCTGTGCCAGCGGCATGGAGGCGGTGAACCTGGCCGCCAACCAGGTCAAGGGTGGCGCGGGCGAAGCCTATATCGCCGGCGGGGTCGAGATGATGGGCCGCGTGGCCATGGGCAGCGACGGCGCCGCCATCGCCGTCGATCCCAGCATCGCGATGGAGACCTATTTCGTGCCGCAGGGCATTTCGGCCGATATCATCGCCACCGAATACGGCTTTACCCGCGACCAGGCCGACGCGCTGGCGATGGAAAGCCAGCGCCGCGCCAAAGAGGCCTGGGACGAGGGCCGCTTTGCCAAATCGGTGATCCCGGTGCGCGACCAGAACGGGCTGACCATCCTGGATCATGACGAATACATGCGCCCCGGCACCGACATGCAGTCGCTGGGCGGCCTCAACCCCGCCTTCCAGATGATGGGCGAGCAGATGCCCGGCTTCGACAAGATCGCGATGCTGAAATACCCGCATCTGGAGCGGATCAACCACATCCACCATGCGGGCAATTCCTCGGGTATCGTGGATGGGGCCGCCGGCGTGCTGATCGGCAACAAGGAATTCGGCGAGAAATACGGGCTGAAGCCGCGCGCGCGCATCAAGGCCACCGCCAAGATCGGCACCGATCCGACCATCATGCTGACCGGCCCGGTGCCGGTGACCGAGAAGATCCTGGCGGACAACGGCATGAAGATCGGCGATCTCGACCTGTTTGAAGTGAACGAAGCCTTTGCCTCGGTCGTTCTGCGCTTCCAGCAGGCGTTCGATGTCGACCCGGCGCTGGTCAACGTCAACGGCGGCTCGATTGCCATGGGTCACCCGCTGGGCGCCACCGGCGCGATCATCATCGGCACCCTGCTGGACGAGCTGGAGCGTCGCGACCTGGAAACCGGTCTTGCAACGCTCTGCATCGCGTCCGGCATGGGCGCGGCCACGATCATCGAGCGCGTGTGATGCCGAAACTGGACCTCGAAAGTATCGAACGGCGTATCGGCTCGGTCTATCCGGGTCGGCTGAACGCGGCCATGGATGGCCGATCCAGCCTGCGCCTGGGCGATGCCGGCGGGCTGAGCCAGTTCGGTGTCAACCTCGTGCGGCTGGAACCCGGGGCGATGTCGTCGCTGCGCCATTACCACATGGAGCAGGACGAGTTCGTCATGGTGACCGAGGGTGCGCTGGTTCTGATCGACGACCAGGGCGAGCATCCGATGGTTCCGGGCGACTGCGCCACCTTTCCCGCTGGCGACCCGAACGGGCACCAGTTCGTCAATCGCACCGATGCGCCCGCCACCTTTCTGGTGGTGGGCACGCGGACCCCGACCGAGACCGCTTATTACAGCGATATGGACATGATGGTGAAACAGGATGCCTCGGGCTTCGCTTTCACCCGCAAGGATGGCAGCCCGCTGACGGCTGACCAGATCGGAGACGACAATGACTGATTTTACGCTGACCAAGGACGCCGACGGCGTCGCCTTCATCACCTGGGACGCCCAAGGCAAATCCATGAACGTGATGACCCGCGAGGCCTTTGAACTGGTTGACAGCCTGGTCGATCAGGCGCTGGCCGATGACGAGGTCAAGGGCATCGTCATCACCAGCGGCAAGTCGGATTTTGCCGGTGGCATGGACCTGAACACGCTGGCGGTGATCCGCGAGGAAGCGGGCGACAACCCGGCCCAGGGCCTGTTCGACTTTGTCATGGGCGGCCACCGCATCCTGCGCAAGCTGGAACTGGCGGGCATGGACCCCAAGACCAAGAAGGGCGGCAAGCCGGTCGCCTGCGCCATCAACGGCACCTGCGCCGGGATCGGCACCGAGATCGCGCTGGCCTGTCATCACCGGGTGATGACCAGCAACCCCAAGGCCAAGATCGGCCTGCCCGAGATCCTGCTGGGCATCTTCCCCGGCGGCGGCGGCACCATCCGCTATTCCCGCATGGTGGGCGCCATGGCCGCCGCCCCGGTCCTCTTGGAAGGCAAGATGATGGACCCGGCCAAGGCCAAGGGCGCGCAGATGGTCAACGCCCTGGCGGACGATCCGGTCGCCGCGGCCAAGGAATGGGTGCTGAACGCCAAGGATGCCGATCTGGTCAAACCCTGGGACGCCAAGGGATACAAGATGCCCGGCGGCGCCCCCTATCATCCGGCGGGCTTCATGACCTTTGTCGGCGCCTCGGCCATGGTCAACGGCAAGACCCAAGGGGCCTTCCCCGCCCCCAAGGCATTGTTGAGCGCGATCTACGAGGGCGCGCTGGTCGATTTCGACACTGCACTGCGTATCGAGGCGCGCTGGTTCACCCATGTGCTGATGAACCCCTCCTCCTCGGCCATGATCCGCAGCCTCTTCATCAACAAGCAGGCGCTGGAAAAAGGCGCCGTGCGGCCCAAGGACATCCCCGACCAACGGGTCAAGAAACTGGGCGTGCTGGGCGCGGGCATGATGGGCGCGGGCATTGCGCTGGTCAGCGCGCAGGCGGGTATGGAGGTCGTTCTGATCGACCGTGACCAGGCCGCCGCCGACAAGGGCAAGGCCTATACCGAAGCCTATCTCGACAAGGGGATGAAGCGCGGCAAGGTCACCGCCGAAAAGAAAGAGGCGATGCTGGGCCTGATCACCGCCACCCCGGACCTGGACGCGCTCAAGGGCTGTGACCTGATCATCGAGGCGGTGTTCGAGGATCCGGGCGTGAAGGCCGAGATGACCAAGAAGGTCGAGGCGATCATTCCCGAGGACTGCATCTTTGCCTCCAACACCTCGACCCTGCCGATCACCGGTCTGGCCAAGGCAAGCGTGCGGCCCGAGCAGTTCATCGGCATCCACTTCTTCTCGCCGGTCGAGAAGATGCTGCTGGTCGAGATCATCAAGGGCAAGGAAACCGGCCCGCGTGCGGTGGCCAAGGCGCTGGATTACGTGCGCCAGATCAAGAAGACCCCGATCGTGGTCAATGATGCGCGCTTCTTCTACTGCAACCGCTGCATCATCCCTTATGTCAACGAAGGCGCGCGGATGATCACCGAGGGCGTGTCGCCGGTGCTGATCGACAATGCGGCGCGGCAGCTGGGTTTCCCGGTGGGTCCGATCCAGCTGACCGACGAGACCTCGATTGATCTCGGCGCCAAGATCGCGCGGGCGACCAAGGCGGCGATGGGCAATGCCTATCCCGAAAGCCCGGCGGATGACCTGATCTTCTGGATGGAAGAGCTGGGCCGGATGGGCCGCAAGGCCAATGCGGGCTTCTTCGACTATGACGACAAGGGCAAGCGCACCGGCTACTGGAAAGGCCTCCAGGACAAGTACCCGCTGGCCGAGGAACAGCCCGACCTGATCGAGGTGCAGGAACGTCTGATGTTCGCGCAGGTGCTGGAAGCGGTCCGCGCGCTGGAGGAAGGCGTGCTGGAAGACATCCGCGAAGGCGACGTGGGCGCCATCCTGGCCTGGGGCTTTGCCCCTTGGTCGGGCGGCCCGCTCAGCTGGATCGACATCATCGGCACGCCCTATGCGGCGGACCGCTGCGACCAGCTGGCGGCGAAATACGGCGAGCGCTTCACCTGCCCGCCGCTGCTGCGCGAAATGGCCGACAAGGGCCAAAGCTTCTATGGCCGCTTCGACCCCGAGGCGAAATCGGCCGCCTGACGCCCCCTGTCACGACAAAACGGAACGGCGCCCCTGCAAGGGGGCGCCGTTTGCGTTTGGGGGGCGGGCCGGAAACGGGGGGTTACTTGCCCTTGGCGCGGGGGGCGACGGGGGCGGGTTTCGCCAGTCCGGCGGTGGCCAGGACCTTGGGCTTTTCCTTCTTGGGCTTCTTGGCCTCGCGATTGCCGCGATTCTTTTCCTTGGACATGGGTTTTCTCCTGACGGGTCCGGCGGGCACCATGCCTGCCGGGAGGGTAGCGTGGCCGTTGCTCTGGGTGTCAGGGTTGCCTGAACCGAGGGGGTCAGGGCGATGAGACTTTCGACGCAGCAGGGGCGCGGGGCCTTGCGGTCAACCGCCGCCTGCATGGGAGAATCTATGCTTGGGTTTGGGGTGCCGCAAGGGGGGTGAAGGGCGGTGGGGGCGGTATTTTTGTGGGGGGGAAGGTCAGAGAGTGCAGGATTGCTCGTGCTGTGCTGCCTTTGCTACAACTAAAACTAACCAACCTATGCTGGCTCCAAAGCATAGGAAACAACCCTTTTGAGGCGAAAAAGTCCATTGAGTAAGCAATTGTCACCAAGCGAAGTCAGAGCCGAGTACGTTACAATACTTGGAAAGGAGCTAGGACCCCTTTGGTATGAGTTCAAAAATGATTTTCTAAATCTCATGATTGAGTGGCGCGTTTACCGAGCTTTTTTTGGAACAAATCCGGAGCGTGTCGACCTTCTGAACTCGATTTCTGGTTCAACGGCCAACCTTTTGGAACGCCAAATGTTTCGCTCTGTCTTGCTGGGTTTGCGAAGATTGACAGAACCGCATCAAGGATCACGTAGAAAGAACGAACCAGTTTCGATTTATGCAATCGTGTCACAAATTTCTGACCCAAATGTTGAACAAAGATTGAGGGAACTGGCACGTGTCGCTGTTTCAAAGTGCAAGTTCGCCGTGAATTGGTCAGACAAGGTCATCGCACATTCAGACTGGGAAGTTCGAAGCGGAAAAGCTCAACTAGAGATTGCTTCTCGGGAGAAAGTTGAAGCGGGCCTTCGGTCAATAGCGGAATTTGTGCAGCATTTTGGCAAAAGAAACCTAAATACGACCTATGTCTTCGATATAATTGAGCCGCGAGGTTCGGATGAAATAAAGTTTCTCGAAGCCCTATACGAAGGCTCAAGAGCGCTTGCCAAGAAAAAAACCGACTTAGAAAGTTTTCGCCAAAATCGTGATTGGCAAGCTATTGAGGATTTGGGAAGATATCCGGAATGGTTAACCGAGCGTCCGGAAACTGACTGGCACACAAAAGACTTCGAAACCTAAACATCCAACTCCTCCACAAACCGCGCGTTCTCCTGGATGTACTGGAACCGCAATTCGGGTTTCTTGCCCATCAGCCGTTCCACCAGGTCGCCGGTCTCGCCGGGTTCGTCCTCGTCAATGGTCACCCGGATCAGCTTGCGGGTCTCGGGGTTCATGGTGGTGTCTTTCAGGTCCTTGGCGTCCATTTCGCCCAGACCCTTGAACCGGCTCACGTCGATCTTGCCCTTGCCGCCCAGCCCCTTGGCCAGCCATTCATCGCGTTCGGCCTCGTCCAGGCAATAGACCCGTTTCGCCCCCTGCGTCAGGCGATAGAGCGGCGGGCAGGCCAGATAGAGGTGCCCGGTGTCGATCATCGGCCGCATCTGGGTAAAGAAGAAGGTCATCAGGAGCGAGGCGATATGCGCGCCGTCGACATCGGCGTCGGTCATGATGATGATCTTGTCATAGCGCAGGTCATCGACGTTGAACCGCGTCCCCAGCCCGACGCCCAGCGCCTGGGTCAGGTCGCTGATTTCCTGGTTGGAGCCGAGTTTGGAACTGGCCGCGCCCAGCACGTTCAGGATTTTGCCCCTGAGCGGCAGCAGCGCCTGTGTCTTACGGTCACGCGCCATCTTGGCGGAACCACCGGCGCTGTCGCCTTCGACGATGAAGAGTTCCGTGCCCTCGCGCGCGGTGGCGGAACAATCGACCAGCTTGCCGGGCAGGCGCAGTTTCTTGGTGGCGGACTTGCGCTGGGTTTCCTTTTCCTGACGGCGGCGGATGCGTTCTTCGGCGCGCAGCACCAGGAAGTCGAGGATGGCGCCCGCGGATTTGGTATCGGCGGCGAGCCAGTTGTCGAAATGGTCGCGCACGGCGCCTTCGACCAGGCGCTGCGCCTCGACGGTGGCGAGGCGGTCCTTGGTCTGGCCCACGAATTCGGGTTCGCGGATGAAACACGAGACCAGCGCGCAGCCGCCTGTCAGCAGATCCTCGCGGGTGATCTGGGCCGCCTTCTTGTTGTTGATCAGCTCGCCATAGGCGCGGATGCCCTTGAGGACGGCGGACCAGAACCCGGCCTCGTGCGTGCCGCCCTCAGGCGTGGGGACGGTGTTACAATAGGACTGGATGAAGCCGTCGCGGGACGGGGTCCAGTTGATCGCCCATTCGACCTTGCCGGGCGTGTTGAACTTCTCGGTGAAATCGACGGTACCGGCAAAGGGCTGCTCGGCATAGGTGGAGGCGGCGCCCAGCGTCTCCTTGAGGTAGTCGGCCAGCCCGCCGGGGAAGTGAAAGGTGGCCTCAAGCGGCGTTTCGCCATCGTCGATGGCCGATTTCCAGCGAATCTCGACGCCCGAGAACAGATAGGCCTTGGAGCGGATCGACTTGAACAGGCGCGCGGGCTTGAACCGGTGGTGGCCGAAGATCTCTTCGTCGGCATGGAAGGTGACGGTGGTACCGCGCCGGTTGGGGGCGGCGCCGATCTGCTCGACCGGTCCGAGAGGGAGGCCGCGCGAGAAGCGCTGCTCATAAAGCTGCTTGTCGCGGGCCACCTGCACGACCATGGAATCCGAGAGCGCATTGACCACCGAGGCACCGACGCCGTGCAGGCCGCCCGAGGTCTGATAGGCCTTGCCAGAGAACTTGCCGCCCGCGTGCAGGGTGCAGAGAATGACCTCGAGCGCTGATTTTCCTGGGAATTTCGGGTGCGGGTCGACCGGGATGCCGCGGCCGTTGTCGCGCACCGTCAGGGCGTAATCGGGGTGCAGTTCCACCTCGATCCGGTTGGCGAACCCGGCCACCGCCTCGTCCATCGAGTTGTCGAGGATTTCGGCCACCATGTGATGCAGCGCCCGCTCGTCGGTGCCGCCGATATACATGCCGGGACGTTTGCGAACGGGTTCCAGCCCTTCGAGCACCTCGATCGAGGAGGCGTCGTAGGTGGCGGTGCTGGCTCCGCTGAGAAGATCTTCGGGCATGGGGCTGCTCATGTTGGTCGGCTTTTGATTGGCGACCATTATGGCAGGTGATGTGGTTGGGGGAAAGAGGAACGCGAGGTCTTGTGGATAACACCGGCCCACGGGGCCGGTGTCAGCGATACCGACGCGGGATCAGCTTGCCTTGGTCAACTGAATGCGGAAATTCTCTTCGATCGAGGTGATTTCCTGCCGCCAGATGTCGACCTTCACGTCAAGATCGACACCGCCGGTACCCCGGTATTCCTTGCTCCAGGCCGAGGAGCGCCCCTTGTTGAGCAGATCGAGCGTCTTTGGCTTGCCTTCGGTCTCGTAATTCGTGGTGGTGACCTCGGCCGTGTAATAGGGCATCGCGCCATCCCAATAGATCAGGTTGCCGATGACCAGATAGGCGTCGGTCTCGGTTCCCTGATCCCAGATCTGATAGATGACCGCGCCGAAACAGCCGTCGAGCCCTTTGGACTGCATGCCCCAGACCCGTCCCCACCCCGCCAGCAGATCGTCGGTGGGTTCCATGAAATTGCCCTGCCAGCGATAATTGCAGACATGGCGAAGGTCATAGCGGGTTTCGTTGAGTAACTCGACGACCACCGCTGTCGACGGGGTCTGAAATGCCGCCCACGCGCGGCTCGCCAGTTTGTCGATCTGGTCGATCGCCGTGTTGGCATCAAGCTTGACTTGCCAGTTTCCCATGAGATGCGCCTTTCCAGTTGTGCCGTGGAATGGTGGCTGCAATCGCACGCGCGGGCTGTGCGCCAGATCACAACCTGTGGGCTTGTCCCACCCGCCCCCACAGATGCAAGGTTGTCGGAGACGACGCAGATATCTTGGAGCACTAGCATGAGCTGGATCAAAACGGTGCCGTTCGAAGAGGCAACGGGCAAGTTGCGCAGGCTGTATGAGCGGGTGACCGGACCGGGGGGGAATGTGGACAACATCATGATGGTCCACTCGCTCAGGCCGCATTCGATGGAAGGGCACATGGCGCTCTACAAAAACGTGCTGCACCATACCGGCAACAAGATCCCCAAGTGGTTTCTCGAGGTGCTGGGGGTCTGGGTGAGTGCCCTCAACGGCTGCGCCTATTGCGTTGAACACCACTTTGCGGGGCTTCAACGGCTGTTGGGTGACCCGGCGCGGAGCGATGCGATACGCGCAGCAATTTCGGCGGCGTCGCCCGATCAAGCGCCCCTCGACGCGCGAGAGAAGGCCGCCATGATCTATGCCCGCAAACTGACCGAAGCCCCGGCAACAATGGCAGAGGCGGATGTCGAGGCCCTGCGCGCGGCGAACTGGGAGGATGGCGAGATCCTCGAGATCAACCAGGTCTGCGCATACTTCGCCTATGCCAACCGCACGGTGTTGGGGTTGGGTTGCTCGACAACTGGCGATGTTCTGGGCCTGTCACCGGGCAACTCGGAGGATCCGGACGACTGGGGCCACCGCTGAGTGAGCGGGAAAGGCAGGTCAGGGACAAGGGGCTCTGCCCGAAGATGATACTGAGGCGGCTCCGCCAACAATGGTGCTAAGGGGGGCTCTGCCCCCCGGTGCAAAATTCGTCGAATTTTGTCACCTCCCCCCGGAGTATTTGCAGCGGAATGAAGAGGCTGGTCCGGCCTTCGCCAGATGATGTTGCCAGACCTACCAAAAGCTGACCCGAAATTGTCGCATTTCTTGACACGGATCAACGCGCGCACTGCACGAGACGGGTAGAGTCGCTCGCAAATCCGATGCAATGGTTACGAGGAGACAGAGCTTTTGGAGACAGCAAAGCGTATCACCCCGCAGAAAGACAGCAAGGCCAATGGGGCGGACGCCTCGGACGCTGTGGTAAAGGTCGTCGAAACGCAGACGCCAGTGGCTGATGCCAAGGCCGAAGCGACCGCCGCACCCTCGGCCGAGCCGGCGCCAGCGCCAACACCCGTTCGCAAGACCCGAATGCCGACACCGGAAACGGTGCGGCACGCGTTTGAAAGCGGGAAATATCCCTATAGGCGCAAGATGTCCCGCCGCCCCTACGAGGCGGAAAAGGCGATGTTGCAGGCCGAACTCTTGAAGGTTCAGCTTTGGGCGCAAGAGACCGGCGAGCGGTTCGTACTGCTGTTTGAGGGCCGCGATGCTGCCGGCAAGGGGGGCACCATCAAGCGGTTCATGGAGCACCTGAACCCGCGCCAGGCCCGCGTGGTCGCCCTGAACAAGCCCACCTGGGAGGAAAAGGGCCAGTGGTACTACCAGCGCTATGTGCAGGAACTGCCCACGGTGGGCGAAATGGTGTTCTATGACCGCTCCTGGTACAACCGCGCCGGGGTCGAACGGGTGATGGGGTTCTGCACGCCCAACGAATACTTGGAGTTCATGCGCCAGACGCCGGACCTGGAGCGGATGCTGGTGCGCTCGGGCATCCGGCTTTACAAATACTGGTTCTCGGTCACCCAGGAAGAACAGCAGCGCCGCTTCAAGAGCCGCGAGACCGACCCGCTGAAACAGTGGAAACTGTCGCCGATCGACAAGGCGAGCCTCGACAAGTGGGACGATTATACCGAGGCCAAGGAGGCGATGTTCTTTTACACCGATACCGCCGATGCGCCCTGGACCATCATCAAGTCGAACGACAAGAAACGTGCGCGCCTGAACTGCATGCGGCATTTCCTGTCGACCCTTGATTATCCCGGCAAGGATATCGAGGTGGTCGGCGCACCCGACCCGCTGATCGTGGGTCGCGCCCATCACGTGCTCCACAAGTCCGAGCATATCCTGGGCACCGCCTTGCATCCCGACCAGCGGGCCAAGCAGGACTGATCTCAGTCGCCGCCGCCTGTGTCCAATGCGCGCTGGAAGGCCGGGCGCGCGGCCATGGCGGCGGCGAATTCGGCGAGCCGGGGAAACTCGGCCGCGCGGCCCAGCCGCGCCACCACGCCCGCGGGAAAGCTGAGCAGGATGTCGGCGGCGCTGAGCCCATCCAGCACGAAATGGCCCGAGGGGCGCAAGCTGTCCTCCATGAAGCGGAAATGGCTGCTCAGTTCCGACTGGATGCGCGGATGCAGAGGCGCGCCTGCCTCGCCCAACAGGCCTACATAGAGATTGAGCAGGATCGGCGTCATCACCGAGCCTTCGGCGAAATGCATCAGTTCCAAGTGTTCGGCCCAGGCGGGGCTGTCCTGCGGCGGCATCATCTGCGGCGCGTGGCGGGTGCAGAGATAGTCGACGATGGCGCCGGATTCGGCCAGCCGGATGCCGTCGGTCTCGATCACAGGCGATTTGCCCAGCGGGTGGATGGCGCGCAGTTCGGGCGGGGCGAGGCGGGTCTTGGGGTCGCGCTCGTACCGGATGACGTCGTAGGGCAGGCCCAGTTCCTCGAGCAGCCAGAGAATGCGCAGCGAGCGGGATTGGGCCAAGTGGTGGACGGTGATCATGGGGCGGTCTCCGGTTGGGGCATCCAGTTCAGGATGGCGGCGGCAACCCGGTCGGGCGCCTGATGGCACAGCCAGTGGTCGGTGCCGGGGATCGTGATGCGGGTGAGCTTTGGTGCAAAATCCTCGAGCCCCTCGGTCGCCTCGGGCAACAGCGCGCGGTCGTCCGGCCCCCAGAGCAGCAGATGCGGGCAGCGCACCCGCAGCCGGTCGAGCGGCAGATCGGGCAGATCGGTGCGGGGTTGCCCGGGGGCGGCGATCACCAGAGGTGAGGCGCGGTACCAGTTGAGCATGGCGTCGAGCCTGCCGGGGCGTGCCCATTCGGCCTTGTAGTCCGCCAGCTGCTCGGGGCTGAGCCAGCCCTGCCCGCCCATGTAGCGGGTGAAGAAACCGGTCAGTGCCTTGTAGTCATCGGCGGCGAAATGCTGCGTCGCTTCGGGCGCGCGCAGGGCGTTCATGTATTGCGAGGCCGCCGATTGCGCGCCACCCGCCGCCAGCGCGCGCTGGAACGGCACCGGGTGCACGCCATTGGCGATGATCAGGCGGTCGACCAGTTCGGGGCGGAACATGGCCAGCCCATAGGCCACCGCCGCGCCCCAGTCATGCCCCAGCACGGTGAGCGGTGTGCCAAGGGTTTCGGCCAGCGCCGCCATATCCGCGACAAGGTGGGATGTGGCGTAGTGTACGACACCCTCGGGCGCCCAGCTCTGGCCATAGCCGCGTTGGTCGGGGGCAATGCAGTGAAACCGGTGGGCCAGATGCGGGGCGAGATCGGCCCAGGCGCCGCCGTATTCGGGAAAGCCGTGCAGCATCAGAAGCGGCGGCAGCGCGGGATCGCCCCAGCGGCGGAGAAAGAAGCCTTGTCCGTTGAGCGTTACGGTTTCGGTCTGCATGGCGCGCTCCGGGATCTGATCGCCCCAGTCAAGCAGGTTGCGAGCCTGCGGGAAAGGTGTGGCGTTCAGTGACCTTTCGTCAGCGTCTCGAATGTGAGGGCGCGGGCAGAGGTGGGGGCGAAACCGTTAAAGCTGTCGTCAAGGTAGGCTTGCATGGTCTCGTCACCCTTCAGATGCAGCGACAGGAAGGCGGTGGCGAAATGCTGGGCGATATTGTTCATGCGCACCGTATCCCAGACCGGATCGGCGTAATGATCGAACGGGATGAAGTCGAGCGCGGGGGATGCGGCCCAACTCTCGGCCGGGGCGGGGATGGGCGCGGCGGCATTGTGGCTGGCCCCCTGAAACGTCAGCAAGTGGCGGGTGGTGCCGGTGGTCTGCTCGAAGATACCGCGCATGGCGGCATAGTCCGAAACCTCGTCAAGGCTGCCCGCCATGATCATCAGCGGTTTGTCCAGCCCGGCAAGGCCGGAGGTATCCCAGATGCCCCGGTGATTGCCCCAGGGGCCGATGGCGATCATGGCGCGCACGCGCGGGTCGATCAGGGCCGCGTGGGTCTCAGAGCCGGAGACGTGGCGGGACAGCAGCCCGGCGGGCGGCGCGAAATCGGCGGTGGGGGCGGTGCGGCTGACACCAGCCCCACCAAAGACCAGCGCGCCGTAACCGCCCATGGAATAGCCGATGACGCCGGTGCGGTCGGTATCGGCCTGCGGCACGGTTCCGGCTATGTGGTCAATCACGGCGCGCTGGTCGAGCGGGCGGTGATAGAGCGTGGCGCCAAAAGCCCCCTGATCGGCATAGGTGCTGTCGGCGTGATCGGGGGCGGCTGCGATGAACCCGCGCGAGGCCAGCGTTTCCCCCAGATGCGACATCAGCAGCCGGTTGCCGGGATAGCCATGCGAGATCACCACCAGCGGGAAGCGGCCCTGCGCCGGGGCGGCATCACGGGCGGCACGGCCAAGGAGGCGGGTGGCGGTCTGTCCGTCGCGGATCAGCGTGTCATAGTGGCCGTCCGGTGGAGTGTCGGGCGCGGCTGGGTACCAGAGCTCGACCGTCATGGGCCGGTCGTAGATGGGCTGGTTGCCTTCAGTGGTGCGGGCCACGTCGATCCGGCCGGGAATGTCGAATTGCAAGGTCCGCACGCCAACGGGAAAAGGGCCATATCCGGCCTGTTCCGGGGCGTCGGGGCGGACGGTGTCGATACGGTTGGGGATATGGGACATGGGTCAGTCTGCCAGCAGGGCGGAGAGCGCCGCCTGAAAAGGTGTCAGCCGGTCGAAGTCGCGGGCTAGTTGCGCGGCGAGATCGGTCAGACCGGCATCATGATCGAACCAGAGCGTCAGCGACTTGCGGCGCGCCAGATCGGCGAGCGGATCGCCGGGCGCAATCGACGGCGCGGGGCGCTTGAGCTCGGGCTCGGATAGCCGCGCGCCTTGCCCGACAAGGGTCTCGATCTCGGTCAGCAATGCGGGACCGAGGCGGGCCAGGCGCTCGCGATAGCGGGTCAGCGTTTTCGCGTCGAACCCCATTCGCCCACCACCTGCAGTGACATAGTCGGGCGAGACACCAAAGAAGTATTGCGCCCCCTCCGGCGTGGTCCAAAGCAGGTGCAGATGGGTGTGATAGGGCGTCTTGTCCTTGGAGAACCGTACATCGCGCTGGGGTCGGAACAATTTGGTGGCGGTGCCCGGCCCCAGCCGCGCAGCCAGTTGATCCAACAACATCTCTGCGGGGCGTTTCAATTCGGCCTCATAGCGTGGCTTTTGCGCCGAGAACCAGTCGCGGCTGTTATTGGCCGCAAGCTCTGCCAGAAAGGTGCGCGCCTCGGGGATCAGTTGATCGAACGGGTCTGACATCTCTCTCCCCTTTGGCCCGGAACCCGGTCAGGCTATCAGTCCGAGGCAATGGTGCAACGGCGAATATGGTGCTTGCCCTCACCTCTGCCCGCACCTAAGCCTGACCGGATGACCAAGGTGATGACATATCGCGGCCATGCAAAGGCGATTGCGGTGCTGGGCCTGCCGCTGATCGGTGGGCACCTGGCGCAATTCGCTATCGGGTTGACCGATACCGTCATGCTGGGCTGGTACGGGGTCGAGGCGCTGGCGGCGGTGACGCTGGCGGGCAGCTATTTCTTTGTGCTCTTTCTGTTGGGCGCGGGCTTCGGCTGGGCCGTGATGCCAATGGTGGCCACCGCCGCCGCCGAAGAGGACGAAACCTCGATCCGGCGGGCAACGCGGATGGGGCTCTGGGCTTCGCTGATCTTTGCGGTGCTGGTGCTGCCACTTCTGATCTGGTCGCAACCGATCCTGCTGGCGCTGGGGCAAGAGCCCGAGGTGGCGGCGCTGGCCGCCGAATACCTCCGGGTGGCGGGTTGGGGCATGGTGCCGGCGCTGTTGGTAATGGTGCTCAAATCCTATCTGGCGGCGCTCGAGCGCACACAGATCGTGTTCTGGAGCCTGGTCGGCGCCGCGCTGATCAACGCGCTTGTCAACTATATGCTGATCTTTGGCAATTGGGGGGCGCCCGAACTGGGGCTGGTGGGCGCTGCCGTGGCCTCGGTTGCCACACAGTTGGTCTCGCTTGCGGTGGTGGTGATATATGTGCTGCGGAGCTTGCCGGAACACACGCTGTTTCAACGCTTCTGGCGCCCGGATGCCGAGATGTTCCGCCGCGTGCTGCGGCTGGGCCTGCCGATCGGCTTGACCAACCTGGCCGAGGTCAGCCTGTTTGCCGCATCGGCGGTCATGATGGGCTGGCTGGGAAAGGTACCCCTGGCCGCGCATGGGATCGCGATCCAGCTGGCCTCGGCCACGTTCATGGTGCATCTGGGCCTCAGCAATGCGGCAACCATACGCGCCGGCACCGCTTTTGGCCGCCGTGACCGGGCGCATCTGGCGCGCGGCGGGCTGGTGGCAATCGGTCTGTCGCTGCTCATGTCGATGGTGACCATCGCCCTGTTCCTGGGATGGGGGGCGCCGCTGGTGTCGCTGTTCATGGAACCCGACGATCCCGACCGGCCGCAAATCCTGACCATCGGCGTGGGGTTGCTGGCCATGGCCGCGCTATTTCAGCTGGTCGATGGGGCACAGGTGATGGCGCTGGGCCTGTTGCGCGGCGTGCAGGACACGACAGTGCCAATGGTCATGGCCGCGGTCAGCTATTGGCTGGTCGGAATTCCCGCATCTTATGTTCTGGGCTTCATGCTGCAATGGGAGGGGATCGGCGTCTGGGCTGGCCTGTCCCTGGGCCTCGCCTGCGCCGGAACCTTGCTGATGACACGGTTCTGGCGCCGGTCGATCCGAAAAGTGGCGTAGCGCCTCCAAGGTACGGGCTCATTTTCTTGCAAAGAAAATGACCAAAGAAAATTTCAATTTTCTTTGGCAGAATTTCGCTGAAATTCTGCTCCCGCCCCTGAATGGCGCCGCCCTCTCCTGATGTCGTTGCACGGGTCCCGGTGGCATCGTGGGTTTACATCCGCGTGATAGTCGTTGCGCCGGCTGACTGGGTGCTTAGTGTTTCGGCCATGAGTTTCCTTGCCGACAATCAACTACCGCTCATTCTGTTCTGTTTCCTTGCCGGCTGTGTTGGCACGGGATGGTTGTTGATGCGCAAGCCCGCGGGGCATCGCGCCTGGAAGACCGCTGACCTGGTCTGGGTCGTGCTGGGAGGTGTCGGTGCCCTGGTGGCAGTGCTGGCAGGGCTCTACAAGACCGATCATTCCCGCCTCGACCGGCAGATCGACATCGCCTACGCCGCCACCGCCGACTTTGACCGTGACGCGGCGCGGTTCCGGCTGCGGTTCTGCGACCCGGCCTATGACAACGACATCGCCGTCCTGTGCGAGAAGATCGAGTTCCTGTCCGCCTCGACCGCCAGCAATGCCGATCTGCCGCTTTTCATCGCTGTCACCGGCGAGGTGGCGCCGCTGGTCGGTCTGCACCTGCTGTTCGGCAGCCCCGGCATGCGCGACATGTCCGATCAGGTCGAGTCCTTTGCCGTCGATGAATTTCTGGTCTTTGCCACGCTCGATGCCCCGACCGAGGCGGCGCTCGAGGCGATGCGCCGCAAGGTTCCGCTGATTGCCAGCGACTTTCAGATCCTTGCCCGCGCCTACGAGGATCTGATCGCGCAGATCGGCAAGCTGAAATCGGAATGGGAGTATCTGCAGGCCAATGCCCATATCCTGCTGATCCAGCTGCTGGCATTGTGCCTTGTCAGCTTTGCCGCGCCTTTCCGGCTGGGCAAATCCATCGTCGAGCTGCGCTAGCCCCGTGCAATGGTTTTCGCGATCTCATTGACCAACAGGCGCAGCGCCTCGGTCTGTGCGGCGGCAAAGGCGGGGATCGTGGCCTCGTTCATCGGCACCGAATAGGAAAACCGCCGGGCGCGCTCCATATTGCCATGCGCGGGCGAGGTCAGGAAATACTGCCCGGAAAAGGCCAGCGCCTGCCCCGGCACGCCCGACAGGCGGTGCACCTTGACCGCGACCTGGATATCGGCCAGCCCCTCGAAGGGCCAGGGATCGGCGGCGACCGAGGCGGTCAGCGCCTGATCCAACCCCGCCGCCAGCATCTCGGTCAGGGCGCGTTCGGGCTCATCCGCCCAGAATCCGGTCTTGGTGGGCCGCAACACCCCGTCCTCGCCCAACAGCGTGATTTCGCTGTCGCTGACATAGGCGGGCAGGTCCATGCGCGTCACCTGGATGGTACGGACGCTGCTGCGATAGGTCTCGACCCCGGTGATCTCGGGCAGCAGATAGCGTTCCTCGGGGCCGGCGCAAGCGGCCAGCGCCAGAAGAGCAAGGGCAAACAGTCGTCTCATGGGTCAGCGTCCTACGAGCAGGGAATTGGGTTTGCGCCGGATCGCCTGAACCAGCGCGTTGAGCGAGCGTACGGTCGCGCGCAGATCGCCGATGGCGGCCTGCACCTCGCGATTGACGGGCGAACCGGGGCCATAGGCGCCGATGGTCGCCTCGGCGCTGTCGGCCAATGCGTCGAGCCGCGCCGCAAGATCCGGCAGGGTCTGCACCGCCAGGGCAACCGAGTCCGCCGCCGTGCTGGCGGTTTCCAGCGTTCGGTTGAGGTTCTCGACCGCGCCGCCCTGCCGCAACTCTTCCAGCGCGCGCTGCGCCTCTCCCAGCGCACCGGCCAGCGCGCCGGGTACCTTGTCCATATCCTCGTTGCGCAGGAAGGCATCGGCCGATTGCAGCACCCGGTCGGCCGAGGCAGTCACATCGGCCAGCGGCAGCGCATTGGCGGTCTCGATCAGCCGGTCGATATCGGCGACCAGCTGCGGCAGCTCGGCGCTGGCGGTTTCGACATTTGCGGCGGCACTGCGCATATCGCCCAGCGCATCGACCAGGGTCTGGGCGACCTGTTTCTCTTCAAATGTCGTGAGCGTGTCGTTGACCGATCCGGCGGCATCGCGGATCGACACCAGCGTCTGTTCGGCCTGCTCCAGCGCCGCGTTCAGCGCGGCGGGCACCCGTTCCACGTCTTCACTGCGCAACAGCGTATCGGCGGATTGCAGGACCCGGTCGGCCGAGGCCACGACCTCCTCCAGCGGCAAGGCATCCGCCTTGGCCACCAGCGCGTCGATATCCCGGACCAGCGCGGGCAATTCGGCGCTGGCCGCCGAAATACCGGTCGCGGCGGTCCGCAACTCCTCAAGCGCGGAAACCAGTTTCTGCGCGCCCTCTTCCGCCTCGAACCGCGCCAGGACCGCATTGACCGAGGCCAGCGCCTGGCGCAGGTCGTCGGGCAGCTTCTGCAGGCTTTCCGACCCCGCCACCGCATTCACATTGCCCAGCATGTCACGCAGATCGGCGGGGATGCGCCGGGTATCGCCGTCGGCCAGGATGACGTTGACGTTTTCCAGTGTCTCGATGGCGCGCTGCATCAGTTCCTCGACCGGCAAGGCTGCCACCCGGTCCAGCACGTTCTGCGAGGCCACCGCCAGCGTATCGGGTGGCGTCGGTAGCGACGGCATCGCGGGAAACGGCGTCGACTCGCGATCCAGCGTGGCGGCGGGCGCATCGGGGTTTTCCTGCAACTGCACCACCAGCCCGCCCGAAAAGAACGAGGCCGGCATCAGCTGCGCCCGCACGCCACCGCGCTCGACCATCGTGGCCAGCAGCGACAGGGTATCGTCGGGGGTCGAGACATCGTGCAGACCCAGTCGCCCCGGCTCGATCGTATAGATCACCTGCATGCGGATATCGGGCCTGCCCCCCGCACTCTCGTCGATCTCGGCCGAGAGATGACGCACCTGCCCGACCTTTACGCCCCGGAACATCACTTCGGACCCGATCTTGAGCCCGCGCACCGACCCTTCGAAACTCGACATCACCTCGACGGTGGCTTGCAGGCTGTCACCCAGCAGGCTGTCCCGGGCGGACTCTTCGGTGGCATAAAGGTCAAAGATCGGCCGCTTGCCCAACGCCTTGCCACCCGAGATGGCGGTGTCGAAGGCAACGCCCCCCTGCAACAGCGAGGCGAGGCTGTCGACCTTGAGCTGGATGCCGCCCTCGCCCAGTTCCAGCCCCGCGCCCGACACGTTCCAGAATCGGGTGGCCGAGTTGATCAGCTTGTCATGGGGCGCCTCGATGAAGCCGGTCAACAGGACCGAACCGCTGAGCGCGTCATAGCGCACGGCGGCGATCTTGCCCATCTGCACGCCCTTGTGCAGGATCGGCGCCCCCACCGAGACCGAGCCGCTGTCGGGCGCGATCAGCACCACCGCCAGCCCCTTGGTGCCCGGCGGCACGGCGGGCGCCTCGGCCTCGGCGACGAAATCACGTTCCGCCTCGCCCTCGACCGCGTCCCAGTCGGCGGCGATATAGGCACCCGAGAGCAGCGTGTTCAGCCCGCTGATACCGCCCGGCCCCACCCGGGCCGTGACCCGCCAGAACCGTGCATCGCTGTCCAGATAGCGTTCCAGTTCGCGGTGGATCTCGGCCTCGACGATCACGCGGCTCAAATCCTCGCTGAAGCGCATGCCGCTGACCCGGCCCACCGAGACCTCGCGAAAGCGGATCTCGGTCTTGTCGACCTCGATCCCGGTGGCATCAGCAAACTCGATCCTGATGGGAATGTCGCGGTTGGAATAGTTCTGCCAGACCAGCGCAAGCGCGCCGGCCACGGCGGCGACCGGCACCAGCCACACCAGCGACAGGCCGCGCCAGCCGCGCGCCACGCGCGTTTCGATATCCGGTTGCCGCAACTGCGGAGCGTCACTCATCCCGATCGTCATCCCAAATCAATTTGGCGTCCATGGCCTGCGCCGACAGCATGGTACATATCACGGAGAAGGCGAAACACACCGCTCCCAATCCCGGCAGGAACGACAGGATCGCCCCCAGATGAACCAACCCGGTCAAGAGCGCCACCACAAACACGTCGATCATCGACCAGCGACCGATGAATTCGACGAATTCATAAAGCAACAGCCGCCTGCGCCGGTCCATCTGCCAGTCGAAATGCACCGACCAGGCCAACAGCGCGATCACCACCACCTTGACCACCGGGATCACGAAACTGGCCAGAAAGATCACCCCGGCCACCAACAGATCGCCCGAGCGGGCAAACAGAACGATGCCTTCGAGGATGGTATGCCCCTCTTCATGACCAAAAATCTCGTTGCTGAGCAGCGGATAGAGGTTGGCGGGGATCAGGAACAGCACCCCGGTCAGCAGCCAGGCCCAGACCTTTTGCAGGCTGTTGGGCAGGCGTGCATGCAGCACCGCGCCGCAGGTCCGGCAGCGGGATGGCCCGGGCGCGTGCACCGCGCCGCAGTTATGGCAGCCGATCCAGCCCATGTCGGCGGCGCGGGTCATCGGCTTTTCTCGCGCATCAGCGCCCAGATGGTCCAGCGGCAGACCGAGGCGTTCTTCAGCGCCAGCACCAGAACCATGACGCAGAAGAGCCAGAAGGCGGTGCCGAAATCGACCCGTGCCAGGCCGGCGACCTTGACCAGCGCCACCCCGGTTCCGATGATGAACACCTCGGTCATCGCCCAGGGCGCCACCGCCTCGGCCAGGCGGAATATCCGGCGCGAGGCAGGCGCCAGCCGGGGACGTCGCAGCGACCAGACCACATAGACCAATGCCGCCGCCCGCAGCATCGGCAGGGCGATCACGAACAGCCCCACCACTAGCGCCAGCAGCAGATACCAGCCATGGGCCAGCCCGGTGACCATGCCCAGAATCGAGACCTCGTGGCTCAGCCCCTGCCGCGACAGGGTCAGAAAGGGAAAGCTCAGCATCGCCACCATCAGCACCGCCGAAGTGAGCGCCAGCGCCAGCGTGCGGTTCAGCGTGTCGCGGCGCGGCGCGATCAGGGTGAAATGGCAGCGGGTGCAGCGGGCGATCTGGCCCGGCGCCACCGGCGTGGCCACGTGCAGCCGGTCGCAGGCGGGACAGGCGATCACCCCGTCCGGGTCGCGCGCGAACAGCGCCGCCCAGGCGGCCTGTTCCTCTGATTTCCTGTCCGTTTCAGTCATCCCGTCCGGTCCCGGCGTTGTAGCGGCATTCTTGCCCATACCACGGCGAGGGCAAGTGCTATCTCCGGTAAGCCCGGGCCAGAACCTCGGGATCGGTGCCCGCAAAATAGCGCATCAGCGTCCAGAGGTTGCGCGTGCCCCGGCGCAGCCAGCCGCCGTGCAGATAGCGTTCGGCCCCGGTCACTGCCCGGTGCGGCAACAGCACGGGCGCACGGGCCAGCGCACGCACCAGATGCACATCCTCCATCAGCGGCTGGTCGGGATAGCCGCCCGCCGCCTCGTAATCGCGCCGCCGTATCAGCAGACCCTGATCGCCATAGGGCAGACCAAACAGCCGCGTGCGCAGATTGGCCCAGCCCGCCACCCAGGCCGCCCCCGGACCGCTGGCGCGAAAGGCAAGTCGGAAACAGGCCGGAGCATCGCTGGCCGCGATGTGCTCCGCCACCACCTCGGCCCAGCCGGGATCGGGCAGCGTGTCGGCATGCAGCACCAACAGCCAGTCGCCCCGCGCCGCGTCGCAGCCGCGCAGCAACTGCCCCCCGCGCGAGGGCGGGCCGGTCAGCACCTGCGCCCCCGCCGCCTCGGCAATTGCACAAGTCGCGTCCTGCGAGCCGCCATCGCTGACGATCACCTCGCGGATCAGGCCGCTTGGCAGCCCCTCGATCAGCGCCTCCAGCAGGCGCGGCAGGCCGCTTTCGGCCTGAAGGGTCGGGATCACGATGCTGAGCGGTGCGGGCACGGGCGGTCTCCTGCGGCCTCTGGTCAGGCGGTGCGCTTCTCCTATATCACGGGGTCGAACATGATGACGAGGACCCCAGATGCCCAGCCGCCGCATCCTGCGCCTGAGTGGTGCCGACACCGACAGTTTCCTTCAGGGGCTGGTCAGCAATGACATCCGCAAGCTGGATCAGGGGCTGGTCTATGCCGCGCTGCTGACGCCGCAGGGCAAGTATCTGGCCGATTTCTTTCTGTGCCGCGATGGCGACAGCGTCCTGCTCGACATCGCCGAGAGCCTGGCCGACGCAACCCTCAAGCGCCTGAGCATGTACAAGCTGCGCGCCGCGGTCGAGATCGGCGACAGCGGGCTGCACCTGCAACGCGGCACCGGTCCCGCCCCGGCGGGCGCCCTGCCCGACCCGCGCCATCCGGCGCTGGGCTGGCGCGCTTATACAGCAGCGCCCGAGAGCGATGACGGCAGTGACTGGGACGCGATCCGGGTCGCCCATTGCATCCCCGAGACCGGGATCGAACTGACCCCCGACAGCTATCTTCTGGAATCCGGGTTCGAGGCGCTGAACGGCGTCGATTTCCGCAAGGGGTGTTATGTCGGTCAGGAAGTGACCGCGCGCATGAAACACAAGACCGAGCTGCGCAAGGGATTGGCCCGCGTCGCCATCGACGGCCCCGCTGAACCGGGCACCGAGATCACCGCCGATGGCAAGCCGGTCGGCACGCTGCATACCCGCGCGGGCGACCGCGCCATCGCCTACTTACGCTTTGACCGGGCAAGCGGCGAAATGCAGGCGGGAGAGGCACAGTTGCGCATGCTCTGATTGATCTTGTCCCGACGCCAAGGCAGTGTTGGCGCAAAACCACGAGGGACGGGACATGCTGCAACTCTATGCCGCGATCTGGCGGGTCAGCGGGCGTCGGCAGGTGATGCTGATCGTGCTGTCGCTGGCGATTGCCACTCTGGCGGCGGTGCCGCTGGAATTCCAACGCAACATCGTCAACCTGCTGACCGACGAGGCGATCGACGCTGGAAACCTGTTCCTGCTGGGCGCCGGTATGGGCGTCGCCATCCTGGCCAGCCTGGTGCTGAAATTTCTGACCGGTTTCCTGTCCGGCACCCTGGGTGAGCATGTCATCCGCCTGATCCGCATGCGTCTGGTCACCCGTGCCGCCGAAGGGGGGAACAACCTGCATCAGGGTACGCTGACCACCGCTGTCAGCGCCGAAGCCGAGGAACTGGGCAAATTCGCCGGCGGCGCCTTTGCCGATCCGGTGGTGCAGATTGGAACGCTGGTCAGCGTCATCGGCTATATCTCGTCAACCCAACCGGGCCTGGGCCTGATCGCCCTGTTGATGATCCTGCCGCAGATCGCCATCGTGCTGCTGTCTCAACGCCAGGTGAACCGTTATGTGGCGCGACGGGTGAAGCTGTTGCGCGCCGCCGGCAACCGGCTGAGCGAGGAGGACATCGCCGCGGCGGTCACAGAGGTCGAGCAGACCTTTGACGAGATCTATGCCACTCGCCGCAACATGTTCCTGTGGAAGCTCTCGACCAAATTCGTGATCAGCGCCATCAACGGCGCCGGTACGGTGGCGGTGCTGATGCTGGGCGGCTGGCTGGTGCTGCATGGACGCACGGATGTGGGTACCGTGGTCGCGGCGGTCAGCGGGCTGGGCCGCATTCAGGCCCCCACCGCCTTTCTGATCGCTTTTTACCGGCAGGTCAGCGCCAATCGGATCAAGTTCGAACTGCTGCGCGAGTTGTTCGCGGAGCGCGCATGAGCCCCAAAAAGCAGCGGGCCGCCCTCTTGGGACGGCCCGTATCGCGCAAACGACGTGACGTCACGCGCGTTCGGAATATTCCATGGTTTCGGTGTTCACCACGATCATTTCGTCCTGCCCGATAAAGGGCGGCACCATCACCTTGACCCCATTGTCCAGCAGCGCCGGCTTGAACGAGTTGGCGGCGGTCTGACCCTTTACCACCGGCTCGGTCTCGACGATCTTGCAGGTCACCTTTTGCGGCAGCGTGGCGTTCAGTGCCTCGCTCTCGTAGAACTCGACCAGGATGGTCATGCCGTCCTGAAGGAAGGGGCGACGCTCGCCCAGCAGGTCGGCGGGCAGTTCGATCTGCTCGTAAGTCTCTGCATCCATAAAGACCAGCATCCCATCGGATTCATAGAGAAATTGCTGATCCTTCTGCTCCAGACGCACGCGCTCGACCTTGTCGGCGCTGCGAAAGCGTTCGTTCAGTTTCGAACCGTTGCGCAGGTTGCGCAGCTCGACCTGGGCAAAGGCACCGCCCTTGCCGGGCTTGACGTGATCGACTTTCACAGCCGCCCAAAGCCCACCATTATGCTCCAGCACATTGCCGGGGCGAATTTCGTTTCCGTTGATCTTGGGCATGACATAATTCCTTCACACGACGGTTGATGCACCCATTTGCGCCCCTATATCTGGCGGGACGGCCCCAGGCAAGACAACGAAACCTAGTGCTGCATCCGCAGCGAGCCATGCAAAATTTGCAGTACACCCATGCAAATTAAAGGTACCCGAATCGTGCCCGATCCGTCATAAGGAACGCCACGCCGAAAATTGCAAGAGCAAGAACAACAAGGAAGACGAGATGAAAGATTTCGTTGACGGCACCGCCTTTAACAACGAGCAAGGCAACCGTGCACGTAAACTCTTCGCGGCCGTTGTGTTGGCCGCACTCGACGATGCCATCGCCGACGACAAGAAATATGGCAACGGTCCCGAGCAGATCGCCCGCTGGGCCCGGTCGCGCGATGGGCGCGAAGTGCTGAGCTGTGCCGGTATCGACCCGAACGAGCGGGTGGTGCGCGGCCTGATGGAATTCGTGGGGCGCGGTGTGCGCACCTCGGTCGCGCTGTCGCGCGAGGAAAGCGAGCGTCGCAACGCCGCCCAGGCCGAAGCCGCCTGAGACCGGCCTTGCCACATGCAAAGACGCGCCCCGCTGCCGGGCGCGTTTTTTGTTGCCCGGCGCCGGGCACGTTCGTTGATGCTTTCATCCGCGCCGCAACCCGCCCGTGACCTGCCGCGCGGGGACTATCCAGCCGACCCGGAATCGGGTCTTCTGAGCCAAACGGAAAGGGCCGCGCATGGTTCGGGCGATCATGATCCAGGGCACCGGCAGCAATGTCGGCAAGTCGATGCTGGTGACGGGACTGGCCCGCGCGTTCACGCGGCGTGGGCTACGGGTGGCGCCGTTCAAGCCACAGAACATGTCCAACAATGCCGCCGCCACCGAAAACGGTGGCGAGATCGGGCGCGCGCAGGCGCTTCAGGCCCGCGCCGCCCGGCGGGCGACCCACACCGACATGAACCCGATCCTGCTGAAACCCGAGACCGATACCGGCGCCCAGATCGTGGTTCAGGGCAAGCGCGCGGGCACCATGCGCGCGGGCGATTACCGCAAGAACAAGGCGCATTTGCTGGAGAAGGCTCTGGAAAGTTTCGACCGGCTTTGCGGCGACGCCGATCTGGTGCTGATCGAGGGGGCCGGCAGCCCGGCCGAGACCAACCTGCGCGCGGGCGACATTGCCAATATGGGTTTTGCCTGCGCGGCGGGGGTGCCCGTGGTGCTGGTGGGCGACATTCACCGCGGCGGCGTGATCGCCCAGATCGTCGGCACCCAGGCGGTGCTGGAGCCGGGCGACCTGGCGCAAATCCGCGGCTTTGCGGTGAACCGCTTCAAGGGCGACATCACGCTGTTTGACGAGGGCCGCGACGATATCGCCCGGCGCACCGGCTGGCCCTGCCTTGGCGTGGTGCCCTGGTTCAACGACGCCTGGCGCCTGCCCGCCGAGGACATGATGGACATTCGCTCGGCCCCCGGAGGCGCTTGCAAGGTGGTGGTGCCACAACTGGAGCGGATGGCGAATTTCGACGATCTCGACCCGCTGGCGGCCGAGCCGGGGGTCAGTGTCGAGATCGTGCCGGCGGGCCGCCCCCTGCCCGGCGATGCCGATCTGGTCCTGCTGCCCGGCAGCAAGTCCACCGTGGGCGACCTGGCCTATTTCCGCGCCCAAGGCTGGGATATCGACCTCTACGCCCATGTTCGGCGTGGCGGCCATGTTCTGGGCCTGTGTGGCGGCTATCAGATGCTGGGGCAGAGCATCGACGACCCCGACGGGATCGAGGGCCATCCGGGCCGGACCGAGGGGCTGGGCCTGCTCGACGTACATACGGTGATGACCGGCGACAAGCAGGTCACGCTGCGCCATGCCACTGCCCTGCCCGGCCGCGAACCGGTCACCGGTTACGAGATCCATATCGGCCGCACCGATGGGGCGGATTGCGCCCGTGCCTGGCTGGAGATCGACGGCAGGCCCGAAGGGGCCGCCTCACCCGACGGGCGCGTTCGCGGCAGCTATCTGCATGGTCTCTTCGCCTCGGATGCGTTCCGCGCCCGCTATCTGGGCGAGCTGGGGCACGAGGCGCTTGTGGGCTATGAGGATGGGGTCGAACAGGTGCTGGACGCGCTGGCCGACCATATCGAGGCCCATATGGACCTCGACCTGCTCTTGTCCCTGGCCGAACCGCCGCAGCGGCGCTGATCAGTCCAGTTCCTGCGCGGTCAGCGCCCGGTGAATCTCTCGGCGGACCAGTTTGCGCACGTTGCGGGTGATCCGCTCGCCCAAGGCACCCTGCAACTCCTCGCGCACGATATCGGCGACCAACTCGCGCAGGCTTTCCTCGTCCAGAAAGGCCTCGTCGGACGACAGGACCGAGGGATCGTCGGACAAGACCTCTTCCGCCGGCTCCGGGTTGATGCGGGATGCCGAGGCATCGCCTTGCGCCTGCGGTTCGTGATCCTGCCACGCCATTGCCGCGCCGCTGGTGCCTGAATAGGCGTCCGTGCTAAGCCCATCGGGCTCCCAATCCTCGTCGACCTGGCTGATCATGGTTTCCAGCACCTCGATTCGCGCGGTCAGGCTGTCTTCGATCGGGCCGTCCGCATCCGGGTCAGCCCCCGGATCGCTTACTGCCTCCTCGTCCTCGACCGCGTCCTCGTCCTCGACCGCGTCCTCGTCCTCGACCGCGTCCTCGTCCTCGACCGCCTCGGGCATCATCTCGTCGGCCTCAGCGTCCCACTCGGTCAAATGATGGTTCTCTCCCCCATCGGTCTCGTCGACCAGATCTTCGGGCGTAAGCACGATCGGCTCTGGCGCCGGTTCCTGTTCGCTCGCCTCCTCCGTTTCCGATGCGACCGGACGTTCACCGGCCGCCACCGCGGCAGAAAACAGGGTGGCGTCGGGATCGGTCCAGGGAGCGCGCCCCTCCGGCTCGGACACCGGGTCAGGCTCGGTGGCCGCTTCGCTTGTGTCCGGTTCAATCGCTTCGGCGACCCGCAATGCCGGAGTCAGCACCAGCTTTCCCGGTTTCGGAGCGACCGCCGCGACCTCGGATCGCGCACCTGCACGTCCCTCTTCGCTTACCAATCGCCGGATCGAAGACAGAACATCCTCGATCTCTACATGCTTTGCAGGATCAGACATCTGGTATTACCACTCTTGGCCTCGGCCAGGAGTGTAGCGAAATTCCGCCGGTCCGACAACATACGGCGCGAATTGTCACTTCTTCCCCAGTGCTTCCAGAACACGGTCCAGATCGCGGCTGCGTTTCGAGATCGCGGCCGGCGCATCCTTCACCATGTTGTAATACAGCGTCGGGTCATAGATCTGCACTGCCAGCCCGAGCCGTTCGGCGGTCAGAAGCCCCTGCGAGGCCAGCAGCTGATAGGCCGCCAACGAGCGTTCGGTGCGGGCCGAGATCCGGGCCAGTTGCGCATCCAGCAGGTCCTGCTCGGCGGTCAGCACATCCAGCGTGGTGCGGGCGCCCAGCGTGGCCTCTTCGCGGATACCGTCAAACGCGACCTGCGCCGCGCGCACCCGTTCGTCCGAGGCGGTAAGGCTGGCATTGGCGGTCTGGAACCGGACATAGGCGTTGCTGACATCCTGCGTCACATCGCGCTGCACGTTCAGCAGGTTGGCGCGCGACGCGTCGCGCTGGGCCATGACCCGGCGCAGGACCGAGGTCAGGCGACCACCGGCATAGATTGGCTGCGAGTAAATCACGCTCGCGCTGGCAGAATCGTTGAATGCGGTGCCGCCGAAATCATCGGTAAAGCCCAGTTCCGCCTGAAACCGCACATTGGGACCCAGATTGGCACGCTGCTGTTCGACCGTGAGGTCGAGTGCGCGCACCTGATGCTGCGCCGAGATGAGCGAAGGATGATTGCGCAATGCCAGCGCGGCGGCGTCGTCCTCGCTGCGCGGCAGACCCGGCATTGCAGGCTGGCCGGAGGTGCGACCCGGATGGCGCCCGACGGCATTTATGTACTCGGCATGGGCCGTGGTGAGCGCGCCATTGGCATCGGCCAGATTGGCCCGGGCGTTCGCCAGGCGGGATTCAGACAGGGCCACGTCGGTCCGGGTGACCTCACCCACCTCGAACCGGTCCTGCGAGGCACGCAGTTCCTCGCCCAGCAGCCGGACGTTGTTCTGGCGGATTCCGACCGTCTCTTCTTGCAGCAGCACGTTGAGATAGGCGGTGACCGCGCGGAACAGCACCTGCTGCTCGACCTGGACCAACGCCTGCCGGGTGGCCAGCACGGTTTCCTGCGCCGCCTGTTTGCCCAACCGCGCCGCGCCTCCGTCATAGATCAGCTGCGTCAGGTCGAGGCCGGCAAAGAACGTGTCGGGTGTGGATGTGGTCGAGGCCAGCGCATTGCCGCTGCGCGAGTAGCTGGTCTGTAGCCGCACGGTCCAGTTCACGATCGGGCGCAGGGCGGAAAGCGCGATGGCGACATCCTCGTCCGCGGCCCTCAGCAGGGCCCGATTCTGCTCCAGCAAACCGCTTGTATTATAGGCCCCGATCAGCGCATCAGCGAGATTGTCCGCAGCCGCCGGTCTGGGTGCGATGGCAAGCACAGCGACCCCAGCCGCCAGCACCGCCACCTTCGACAATCGTCCCGTAAGCGTCCGCAACATGTTCTCCTGCCTCCAAATGCTCAAATCAGTCTTTGCCCCTTGCAGAAGACGCGCATCCCCGACGAAACGCAAGCGCCGAGGTCGGGCCGCCCCTGTTCAGAGGCTGAATGCGCGCTCCCGAGCGAACCCCGGCAGAACAGGCGCGGTGGCATTGAATACCTGCCGCCATGACAGGCCCGACGCGGATTTGCGCCCGACCCGGACCGTGCCCAGGGCACCATCCATGAACACCGCGACAATTCGCCCGCCCTCTTTCAACTGGTCGGTCAGCGCATCCGGCACTTGCTCGACCCCGCCCTGGATCAGGATCACGTCATAGGGACCGTGTTCGGCCGCGCCCTCGGCCAGCGCCCCGTGATGCAAAACCGCGTTGTCGGCGCCCTGATCCATCAGCAGGGTCTGCGCCTCTTCGGCAAGGTCCGGAACCTCTTCGACCGCAACGACCAGCTCGCCCATTCGCGCCGCAACAGCAGCCGAATAGCCCAGGCCCGACCCCACATCGAGTACCATCTCATCCCCGTCGATTGCCGCAGCATCGAGCATCTTGGCCAGCGTCCGAGGTTCGAGCATGGCACGCCCCTCGCCCAGGTCGATCATCGCGTCGGCATAGGCCACGTCGCGCTGCGCATCCGGCACGAAAATCTCGCGCGGGACGGTCAGCATCGCCTCGATGATCGGAAACTTGGTGACGTCCGATGGGCGGACCTGGGTGTCCACCATCATGCGGCGGCGGGTGGCGAAATCGGTCATGGTCTGGCTCACTTGTAGATCGCTTACCGGCTTTTGCCACAACGGCACGGCCCCGGCAACGGCCCATCGCGGCAAAACCCCGCGCGGATGGCCCAATGCTTGAGGAGAAATGACGTAGAGGCCGCAGCGGCGACCCGGAGGCCCCCAAGCCCACCGTTTCCGGCGCGCGAGCCGGTATCTGCGCAGGCAACAGGGAAACGCAGGAAAGTGGGGCGATCGGCAAAATCAGTGTGGCAGCGGTCTTGCGCTTCACGCGCGCCAGTGCTAGATCGCCGCTACACCGCAAGGGCTTATGCCCTGCCGAGGCGAGTTGGCGGAGTGGTGACGCAGCGGATTGCAAATCCGTGTACACCGGTTCGATTCCGGTACTCGCCTCCATTTGTCCGAAAGCAGTTCCCCGAAAAGCGCTGACACTATCCTCAACGAGGTGCTCGGCGAGTGCCGCGCTTGTCAGGAATGCTCCTCGGCAGCGGTGGCGGCGAGCGCGCGGGTATAGGCCTTGAGCGCGTCGATGTGATAGAGCGCACCGACCGGGGTCTCGCTGCCGTCCTCTTCGCGAACCACAACCGGGATACAGGCATGTTCGTCGCGGTCGAACCAGGGCATTGCCGCTTCGAGCGTGGCGCTTGCGGGCACACAGACGCCCTCGGCAATCAGCGCCTCGCACCCCGCGCGGTCCAGGCAGCGCGGATCACCCAAGGGCCGCATCACCGCGCCTGCGCGCAGCATCGCCAGCAGATAGGCCTGGGGCCCCGCCGCCAGATGCACGTCGCGCCGCTCCAGCTGGGTGAGAAAGAAGGACCGGTCCACCAGTCGCGACGCCAGCGCCGTCGACATGCTGACCGAGGCCATCACCGCCAGGCCGATCTGCCAGTCGCCGGTCAGCTCGAACACAATCATCGTGGTCGAGATCGGCGCCCCCAGAACCGCCGCCGCCACCGCCCCCATGCCGGCAAAGGCATAGAGCACATGGGTGCCCGACACATCCGGCAGCATCCGCGTGGCGATCAGGCCAAAGGCCAACCCGGTCAACGCCCCGATCATCAGCGAAGGCGAGAACACCCCGCCCCCCATGCGCCCGCCCATGGTGAGCGCCAAAGCGACCGTCTTGATCACCGCAAACAGGATCGCGGTGCCAAGTGCCAGTTCACCGCTCAACGCCAGCAGCGTCGTCTCGTAGCCCACTCCGATGATATGCGGAAACCAGATCGCCAGCAGCCCCAGCAGCGCGCCGGACACCGCCGGGCGCAGCCACCGGGGCATGCGCAGCCGGTTCTGCACATGGGTGCCCAGATCCTCGGCCAGAAAGACGGACCGCATCATCAACAGCGACACCAGACCGCAGACCAGCCCAAGCAACAGAAACGCCGGCAGTTCGACATAGAATTGCAGCGCTCCGGGCGTGTTGAGGATGAATTCGGTCACATCGCCCCGGTCCAAGCGGTTGATCACCGTCCCGGCAATCGAAGCGATGACGATCGGGGCAAAGGCATGGACCGCGAAATGCCGCAACACCACCTCAAGCGCGAAAAGCGCACCGGCGATGGGCGCATTGAAGCTGGCCGAAACCGCCGCCGCCACGGCACAGCCAAGCAGATCGCGCCCGGTGATGCCATCGGCGTTGATACGCTGGCAGACCCAGGTCGAAATCACCCCGGCAAGATGCACCACCGGCCCCTCTCGCCCGCTCGACCCGCCGGAACTGAGCGTGACCAGAGAGGCCAGCATCGAGCCGATCCCGGCCCGCGTCTCGACCCGGCCATCGGTCAGCGCCGCCCCCTCGATCACGTCGGCGACCGAGCGGACGCGGCCATCGGGCGTGGTCTTGTGCAGGATCAGGCCAACGACAAGCCCACCGATAATGGGGATCACCAACAACCAGTACCAGGGCAGGTTCGCGGCATGGCTGTGCAGGAAACGCACATCCTCGTTGCCGTAAAGAACCGATTGCAGAGCATTGATTCCCTTGCGAAAGGTAACCGCGGCAAGCCCTGCCGCAATGCCGATCGCAAGGGCGATGAACCAGAACTGCACCTGACTGGGACCGCGATGGCGCAGCACATGCCAGGCATCGACAATCTCGGCCCTGGCCTGAAGAAACTGCTGCACCAGAACAGTGCGGGTGGATTGGGTCATCACGCACTCGCGAAGGTCTTTTAACCTTACTAGGACACCGGGGACCGTCAGGAAAGGCAAAACCCGTTGAGTCTCACTGGCTTGTGCGCCGGTGTTGCCGTCAGGCGTCGAGCAGGGCGCGGGCGGCGGCGCGGGCGGCCTCGGTCACGGTGTCGCCCGAGAGCATGCGGGCGATCTCATCCTCCCGCTCGGGGTCCGACAGCGCCACCACGGTCGACAGGGTCGCGCCCGCCTCGACCCGTTTCTGCACCCGCCAGTGATGGGCGCCGCGCGCGGCCACCTGCGGCGAGTGGGTCACCACCAGCACCTGCCCCGCGCCCGCCAGCGCCTCGAGCCGCCGGCCCACCGCATCGGCGGTGGCGCCGCCGACACCCCGGTCGATCTCGTCAAAGATCATCGTCTTGCCGCCATCATCGCCGCGCAGACAGACCTTGAGCGCCAGCAGAAAGCGGCTGAGTTCACCGCCCGAGGCGATGCGGTTCAGCGGCCCGGCGGGCGCGCCCGGGTTGGCGGCCACTTCGAAAGCGACGACGTCACGCCCCTCGGGGCCCGGCTCGCCCTCGGTGATCCGGGTCTGAAACACCGCGCGCTCCATCTTGAGCGGGGCCAGCTCGTGCATCACCGCCGCGTCCAGTTCTCCGGCCGAGGCGTGACGGGCCTGCGACAGCGCCGCCGCCGCCGCCTCATAGGCGGCCTCGGCCTTGGCCAGCGCCGCGCGTTGCGCCGCCAGATCGGCATCGCCCGCATCCAGTGCCGCCAGCTTGCCGCGCAGGGTGTCTGCAAACGGGCCCAATTCGTCCGGAGCGACGCCATGCTTGCGCGCCAGTGCCCGGATCGCGAACAGACGTTCCTCCAGTTCTTCCAGCTCCGCCGGATTGAACTGGAGCGCATCCAGACAGTCTTCGACCCCCGACTGCGCCTCTCCCAGCTCGATCAGCGCCCGGCCCAGCGCCGCAACGGCGGTCTCCAGCCGACCCTCGGCCTTGTCGGCGACCCCGTCGAGCCAGCGGATCGCGTCGCTCATGGCGCCCTCGGCCCCGTCGCTGCCGATCAGGGCAAAGGCGCGGGCGACATCGTCGCGGATACGTTCGGCCCCCTGCATCAGGCGGCGGCGGGCGTCCAACTCGGCCTCTTCTCCCGGCTGCGGGTCGAGCGTGTCGAGTTCTCCGACCGCGTGGCGCAGATATTCCTCTTCGGCGCGTACCGCCTCCAGCGCCGCCTCGGTGGCCGCCACTGTCTTGCGGGCCTTGGACTGTGCGGACCAGGCCGCGCGAACCGCCTCAAGCTCGGCCGTCAGACCGGCATATGTATCCAGCATAGCCCGGTGGCCGCGCGGGTTCAGCAGGCCGCGGTCGTCATGCTGGCCATGCAGTTCGATCAGCGTCTCGGAAAGCGCCCGCAGCACCTCGCCCGAACAGCGGCGATCGTTGACCCAGGCGGTCTTGCGCCCGTCGGCGGTGTTGACCCGGCGCATCAGCAGCGTGTCGCCGCCGGGCAGGCCAGCCTCGGCCAGCACCGCATGGGCCGGGTGCCCAGGGACCAGATCGAACTCGGCGATGACCTCGCCTTGCTCGGCGCCCTGGCGTACCAGCTCGGCCCGGCCCCGCCAGCCAAGAACAAAGCCCAGGCTGTCGAGCAGGATCGACTTGCCCGCCCCGGTCTCGCCGGTCAGCACATTGAGACCGGGCCGGAAGTCCAACTCCAGCCGGTCGATGATCAGCATGTCCCGGATTTCAAGCGCCCGCAGCATCGTAAGCTCCGCAGGACGGGCCGATGGCCCGTCGCCCTGTTACAACCACTGCCCCTTGATCGACTGCCGGTAAATCTGGCTCAGCCAGTTGTTGCCGACATCGCGCATCTTCAACCCGCGCGCGGTCAGGAGCTTGTAGCTCGCCTCGTACCATTCCGAGGATTGGTAGTTGTGACCCAAGATCGCGCCAGCCGTCTGCGCCTCTTCCACCAAACCCAGAGACAGATAGGCCTCGACCAGCCGGTGCAGCGCCTCGGCGGTGTGGGTCGTGGTCTGGAAGTCCTCGACCACAACGCGGAACCGGTTGATCGCCGCCGAATAATGCTGGCGGCGCAGGTAATAGCGGCCGATCTCCATCTCCTTGGCGGCAAGATGGTCGAAGGCCAGATCGAATTTCAGGATCGCCGAAGTGGCATATTCACTGTCGGGATAGACCTCGATCACCGTGCGCAGCGCCTGCAACGCCTGAAATGTCAGGCCCTGGTCGCGCCCGACCTCGTCGATCTGGTCGTAATAGCTGAGCGCCAGCAGATACTGGGCATAGGCCGCATCCTCGTCCGCCGGGTAGAAGTCGATGTAACGCTGCGCAGCGGCACGGCTTTCGGGATAATCCTTGCCGGAATGATAGGCAAAGGCCTGCATGATCAGCGCGCGCTTGGCCCAGTTGGAATAGGGATAAAGCCGCTCGACCTCGGAAAAGTAATAGGCCGCGTCGTCGGTCCGCTTGACCGACAGCTCATATTCGCCGCGCTCGAATATCTGTTCCGGCGTATAGCCGTCCAGATTCTGGCTGCGATCAGCCGCGGTGCGAAAACCACCGCCGTCACAGGCCGCCAGGAACGTCGCCAAAAGAAGTGCGCCAACCAGTCTGGTACCTGCCCTGCTGCCAATCATACCGCTAGTCCTTGTCGTCTTGCGTGCGAGGTGTATCCCCCGATTGCGCCTTGGTCTAGCACATTAAATTCCGCTGCAAAACGCCTTAAAAGCATTGCCCGACACAGGGCCGGGCGACGAAAGGCAAAGCAAGGGTTCATCTGACCGTTTCAGGCAACCTGAGGGATTTCCGCCCAGATCAGCCCCTGGCCGGGCAGACGCGCGGCCTGTTCCGGGGTGCACAGCACGGGGCGCACTGCACCCGGCGTTTCAAACAGCGCGCGCAGCAGCGCATTGGTCAGGGCATGGCCGGCCTTTTCGCCGACATAGCAGCCGAGAATCGGACCGCCCGCCATGTAAAGATCGCCCAACGCATCCAGCATCTTGTGGCGCACCGCCTCGTCGGCGTGGCGCAGACCGCCCGGCGTCAGGATCTCGTCGCCATCGACGACCACGGCGTTTTCCAGCGTGCCACCCAAGGCCAACCCGTTGGCGCGCATCGCCTCGACATCGCCGCGCCGGCAAAAGGTGCGGCTGTCGCTCAATTCCCGTGCGAAGCTGCCGTTGCGCATGTCCATGCGACGGGTCTGGCGCCCGATCGCGCTGTCTTCGAAATCAATGGTGAATTCGATCTCCAAGCCGTCCGACGGCATCAGGGTGGCGCGCGCGCCATCCTTTTCCACCGTGATGGGCTTGAGCACCTCATAGGCCAGCACAGGCGAGGCCTGCTGCCGCACGCCGCGCGCCATGATGCCGCGCACGAACTCGACCGAGGATCCGTCCATGATCGGCACTTCGGGCCCGTCCAGTTCGATCAGCGCGTTATGCACGCCACAACCGGCCAACGCCGCCATGATGTGTTCGACCGTCGACACCGACACACCGGCGGCGTTCACCAGACGGGTGCACAGCGGGGTGCGGTCGACCAGATCATAGATCGCGGGGATCATGGCATCGCCGATCTCGATATCCGTCCGTTTGAACCAGATGCCGTATCCGGCTGCGGCTGGGCGAAGGGTCATGCGGACGGGTTTACCCCCATGCAGACCAACGCCCTGGAAGGTGACCGAGGATTTCAGCGTATGTTGCAAGATAGGCCTCTGACGGTTGCCTACAGCCTCTGCGAGCTGTGTTGACAATCAGGTAAGTGAGGGGGGCTGTTGGCTCAACTCAATCTTTGCAACGGTTTGAAACATCCGCGAAACGGATCGGCAATTCCCTGCCGTCTTAGACCTATATCATTGATCTAAAACGAAAAAGGGTCGCCAACAGGCGACCCTTTGTAACCATTTTGTGACCGCTATCAGTTGGCCTGGCGGCGCAAGAAGGCGGGGATCTCGATCCGCTCCTGATCGGGGTCGGCCTCGGCCTGCGCGGGTGCCGCTGCGTCACTCGGGCGCATCACGGGCTGCTTGCGAGCCACGGCCGGGCCACGATCCAGCGGGGTGTCCGGCGCGTGTCCGGTCATCCGGTCGATCAGTCGGTTGAAGCCGAAACGCGGCTTGTCGCCAGCCGGCTGCGCGGCGGGGCGACTGCCCTGCTGCGGGGCCGACGGCACCTTTTGCGCAGCCGCTTGCAGGCGGCGCATCGCTTCGGGCGAAGGCGTGCCGGGGGCCGCGGCGCGCGGCGCGACGAAAGTCTCGACCGGGGTCTCCTCTTCCTCGACAAAGGCGCGGGGTTCAAAGGCGGGCACCTGCGGCTGATAGGCCGGCGGCGGCAGGCCGTCGTCGTCCAGCAGCTCGCGCTCGTCGCCCGTATCCAGAATGTCCTCGCCCAGATCGTGCGCGGCCACCTGCTCGACATCCATGCCCTCGAACAGGCTGGGTTCCTCGGCGGCTTCGGCCACGGGCTCGCGTGCCGCGGGCTGCTCCAGCGTCAGCGGCGCCGGCTTCTCTTCGGCGGCCACCTTCTGCTTGAGCGGCGCATTCATCGGACGGCGCGGTACGGGCATGTCGAGTTGCACGTCCACCGCATCGATGCCGGTCGCCACGACCGAAACCCGCATTGCGCCGTCCATCGAGGTATCCAGGGTCGAACCGACGATGATATTCGCATCGGGGTCAACTTTCTCGCGAATGATATTGGCTGCCTCGTCCAGTTCGAACAGGGTCAGGTCATGGCCGCCGGTGATGTTGATCAGCACACCTTTGGCGCCGTTCAGGCTGATCTCGTCCAGCAGCGGGTTGGCAATCGCCTTTTCGGCGGCCTGCACGGCGCGATCCTCGCCTGCGGCCTCGCCGGTACCCATCATCGCCTTGCCCATCTCGTCCATCACGGCGCGGACGTCGGCAAAGTCGAGGTTGATCAGGCCGGGCCGCACCATCAGGTCGGTCACGCCCTTGACGCCCTGATAGAGTACGTCGTCGGCCATGCTGAAAGCTTCGGTAAAGGTGGTCTTTTCGTTGGCCAGGCGGAACAGGTTCTGGTTCGGAATGATGATCAGCGTGTCGACCACCTTTTGCAGCGCGTCGACGCCATCCTCGGCCTGACGCATGCGCTTGGCGCCCTCGAACTGGAACGGCTTGGTCACCACGCCTACGGTCAGCACGCCCAATTCACGCGCGGCCTGCGCGATGATCGGCGCCGCGCCGGTGCCGGTACCGCCCCCCATGCCAGCGGTGATGAAGCACATATGCGCCCCGGCCAGATGATCAACGATCTGTTCGATGCTTTCTTCGGCGGCGGCGGCCCCCACGGTGGCGCGCGCTCCGGCGCCCAACCCTTCGGTCACCTTGACGCCCAGCTGGATGCGTGAGGGCGCATGGCTCTGCTGCAGCGCCTGTGCATCGGTATTGGCAACGACGAAATCGACGCCTTCCAGCTGTTTTTCAATCATGTTGTTGACGGCATTGCCGCCAGCGCCCCCGACCCCGAAAACGGTGATCCGCGGCTTCAACTCGTCCTGTCCGGGCATCGAAAGGTTCAATGTCATGCTCTGTCCGCCTGTTCTACCCCCGCCTTGCGCGGAGTTTTTCTTACCTATCCACAGATAATCCTACTGATATTGCGGCGGCTCGTCACGCCCAAATCGCAAAAAAGCCACAAAATATGGAAAGATTCTGCACTGGGACGCGGTATTTCGCCGATCAATACAGATATAGCGGTTCGACATCCACCGGACACAACGAACCATCGGCCCGCACGCGTGGCGCCACGGAACAAGCATCAGACTCTGGCGGGACCTGCTCGTCCCTCTGCGGTACCGCTTTGCGGGTACCTTGCCTCTTTTCTAACATGGCGAACGGTCGATGTCATCCGCATCCTGAAGGAGAACGCGGATTTCTTCGGGATGGATCAAGGGCTTGTCCAGCCGGCAAGACCGCTCTTACCAGTTGTCGCGGAACCATTTGACCGCCCGGCGCAGCGACCGCGCGGGATAGCGGTCGACCGGAACCTCGAAATCCCACCATTCGTCCTGCGGATGCGCGGCAAACAGGCTGAGCCCCACCGCCGAGGAGAACCCCGGACCAGTGGCCGATTGCGGCAGGCCATGCACCCGCAATGGCCGCCCCAGCCGCACGCGCTGACCCAGGATGCGGCTGGCCAGCCCATCAAGCCCCATGATCTGGCTGCCGCCGCCAGTCAGCACGATCTGCTGGCTCGGCAGATGTTCGAACCCGGCCGCATCCAGCCGCGCCCGCACCTCCTCGAGGATTTCTTCGACCCGCGGCCGCATGATGCCGATCAGCTCGGCCCGGCTGACGGTGCGGCGGTCATGCTCCCAGTCGCCGGTATCGCCGCCGATGTCGATCATTTCGCGGTCATCGGCCCCGGTGGCATGCACGCCGCCGGAAAAGGTCTTGATCCGCTCGGCATTGGCGGTGGGCACGCCCAGCCCCATCGAGATATCGCCGGTCACGTGGTCACCGCCCATGCGCACGCAATCGGCATAGATCATGTGTTTCTTGAGAAAGATCGAAATGCTGGTGGTGCCGCCACCCATGTCGATACAAGCCGCACCCAACTCCTGCTCGTCCTCGACCAGCGCCGAGACACCCGAGACATAGGCCGAGTTGGCGACGCCAGCCAGTTCCAGGTCACATCGCTTGATGCAATGGGCCAGGTTGCGGATCGCGGTGGCGTCCACCGTCAGCATATGCATGTCCACCGCCAGGCTCTGACCCAGTTGCCCGCGCGGGTCGATCAGGCCCGAGCGGTTGTCGAGCGCGAAGTTCACCGGCTGCGCATGCAGCACCTCGCGCCCGGCACCGTATTCGGGCACCTCGCAGGCATTCAGCACCCGGCCGATCTCGGCCTCGGTCACCACCTGGGTTTCCAGTTCAACCTTGGCATCCAGCCCATAGGAGCGCGGGTTCGCCCCCGAGAAACAGGCGATCACGTGATCGACCCGGATATCGGCCATCTTCTGCGCCGCCTGCAAGGCGGTGCGGATCGCGCGCTCGGTCTCCTGCATGGCGGTGATCTCACCGAACTGCACCCCGCGTGAACGGGTGGTGGCGGCGCCGATCACCCGGAACCCGGTCTGGCCCGCCATCGAGCCGATGGCGCTGTCGTCAGACAGGCGGCTGCTGCCGTCAAAGCGCAGGATCAGGCAGGAAATCTTGGAACTGCCCACATCCAGAATGGCCACCACGCCCCGCTGTATCGCCTGTTGGCGCATCTGACGCATTGCCCGCTGCGACTGATAGAGATCCGTCATCATCTGTCTTACTGCCCGTTTCCGCCCGTATTCCTGACCCGCAACCACTCGGCCGAGGCCGCCTCGGTCATGCGGATCGTGGGGCGTGTGCCCAGCCGCATGTCCACGACCGCGATATCGCGATCCAGCAATTCCTGCACTTCGTTCACCGCCAGCACCCGTTCCAGCGCCTGCACCGGGCGCTTGGCGGGCAACTGGATCGCCTGCCCCCGGTCCAGCACCAGATCCCAGCGCCGTTCGCCCACCCAGACCAGGCCGCGCAACCGGTCGCCCAGCGGCTGAGCAGTCTGGATCAGGCGCAGCGCTTCGGCGACATTGGCATCGGCCCCCTCGCCCGCGATCAGCGGCAGGTCGGGGCGAGCCCCCCGTTCCGGCAGGTCATCCACATGGGCGCCGGTCTCGTCGAGCATCTCGACACCGGCACGGGTGCGCCAGACGACCGCCGGCTGCCGCTCGACCACGTCGACCTGCAACACGCCGCCGGGACGGATGCGCACCGTGGCGCTCTTGACCGGGTCCAGCCCCGCGATCACCTCACGGATTTGCTCGACATCCAGTTCGAACGAACTGATCGGAAAGTCGATCGGCACCACCTCGCGAATATCTGCCGCCAGATGGGTTCCGGCACCGTCGATGGCCATCAGGTTGACCATGAATTCGGGACGCTCCTGAATCGAGGCGCGAATATCGGCGACAAAGGCATTGAGCGCATCGCGCCGCTGTTCGCTGGCCAGAAACGCACTGCCCAGCGCAAAGACTAGGCAGAACGGCACCCCGATCCGCAGGCCAAGGCGGATGCCCGGTGTCAGCATCCAACGCTGAACCCGGTAGCTCAGCCGCGACGGCGCGGGGTCCGAGCGTTTGGGCGCCGGTTTCAGCCGCGACAACCCATCCAGCCGCAGGGCGCTGGCCAAAGGTGCTGCATCGCCCGCGCCGCTGTCAAAGTCGGCGTCCTGCCCGGCGGGCAGTTGTGGATGGAACCGGACCGGCAGCAGGAAGCGGCTCAGCGATCGCACGAGGCATCCTCCACCATCCAGGCGCAGAGCTGGCCGAACGTCATGCCAGCGGCAATCGCCTGTTCGGGCGCCAGCGAGGTGGGCGTCATGCCCGGTTGCGTATTGGTCTCCAGCAGGAACAGCCCATCGGCGCCCCGGCTTTCGTCCCAGCGGAAATCGGTCCGGCTGAGGCCACGGCAGCCCAGCGCCTTGTGCGCGCGCAGGGCATAGTCCAGGCACAGCTCGAAGATTTCACGCGGCAGGTCAGCGGGGATCACATGGCGCGAGCCTCCGGGGCTGTATTTGGCATGATAGTCATACCAGCCATCGGTCAGGATATCGGTCACACTCAGCGCCCGGTCGCCCAGCACGGTGGTCGACAACTCGCGGCCCGGCACATATTCCTCGACCATCAGGGTCGCGGGCAGGTCCGGCGCCAGGACCGGCGGACCGTTCGCCGCCTCGGTCACGATATAGACGCCGACCGAGCTGCCTTCGTTATAGGGTTTGACCACATAGGGCGGTTGCATCAGATGGGCCGCCTCGATGGCGCCACGCTCGGCCAGCAGGCTGGCGGCGACCGGCAATCCGGCGGCGCGATAGGCTTCCTTGCTGCGCTCCTTGTCCATCGCCAGGGCCGAGGCCAGAACACCCGAGCTGGTATAGGGGATGCGCAGCCATTCCAGCAGGCCCTGAACGCAGCCGTCCTCGCCCCAGCGACCATGCAATGCGTTAAAGACGACATCGGGCGCGATCGCGCGCAACCGGTCGCAGAGGTCGGGGCCGGCATCCAGCTCCACCACCTCGAAACCTTCTCCCCGCAGAGCGGCGGCGCATTCACGCCCCGATACAAGCGAGACCTCGCGCTCGGCCGAGGGTCCGCCCATCAATACCGCCACCTTGGGGTTTGTCCTGCTCGACATACCCAATTCAGTGCCTCTATGTCATCCGGGCCTTATTTGGCGACCCGCTTTTTGCCCCGGACTCCGCCCCCTGTTTTGGCCTGAAAGGGTTCGCGGTTTCGGGATGTTAGCCGTCTTACGGATCTCCGACCCGCATGATTTCCCACTCTAACGTTATGCCGCTGGTGTCGTAAACCTTTTTTCGCACCTCTTCGCCCAGACCTTCGAGATCCGCCGCCGTGGCGCCACCGGTGTTGATCAGGAAATTCGAATGCATCTCGCTCATCTGCGCACCGCCGCGCCGGGCACCGCGCATGCCGGCATCGTCGATCACCTTCCACGCCTTCAGATCATGGATATCGTCCGCCTGCCCGGTCGAGGAGAAACCGGCCGGATTGCGAAAGGTAGACCCGGCGCTGCGTTCCCTGGTGGGCTGGGTCTGGTCGCGCTTGTCCAGCTGCGCCTGCATCCGGGCATGCAGCGCCTCGGGGTCGCTCAGAGTGCCTTGCAGACTGGCCGAGACCAGCACCGCGCCCTCGGGCAGGTCGCTCTGCCGATAGCGAAAGTTCAGGTCAGTAGCGCCCAGCGTCACCAGCTCACCCGAGCGCAGCACCACCTGGGCCGAGCGGAACACATCCGCCGTGTAACTGCCATAGCAGCCCGCGTTCATCCGCACCGCCCCGCCAATGGAACCGGGAATGGTGCGCAAAAAGGTCAGATCAACACCCGCATCCGCCGCCCGCCGGGCCACATGCGCATCCAGCGCGGCGGCCCCGGCGGTGACAGTATCGCCCGCCACTTCGATTGCGTTAAAGCCGCGCCCGAGCCGGATCACCACCGCGCGCAAACCGCCATCCCGCACGATCAGGTTCGATCCGACCCCCATGGGGAACACTGCCACTTCGGCAGGCAGCATGCGCAGGAAAGCTTGCAGATCGGCGATATCGGCGGGCTGGAACAGCCAATCCGCCGGCCCACCCACCCTGAGCCAGGTCAGTTCGGACAGGTCCCGGTTCGGCGTCAGCTTGCCGCGAATTGCGCTTGTGTCGATCATGTCCGCCCGTCTTTTCGTCACGTCGGGGGGATGTAACCCGGAAGCACCGGTCGGGACAACGCCAAAGCTCAGCCGCCGCGGCGCCAACCGACCCAGCCGACAAATCCCCCCAGCACAAGACCCAGGATCACCGGACCCAGCCCCAGCGCCGACAGCGCCGCAATGCCGATTGCGGCCCAGGGGTCATCGAGGCTCTGAGCATAGAGCATCAGCCCCGCCAATGCGCCGCTGGCGATCATCGCAAGACTGAGCACCCGGCGCCAGCCACCGGCGCGGGCCAGCCGGCGCCCCAGATAGGCGCCCCCCAGCCCCAGCAGGGTGGGCACGACATAGAGCAGCAGATTATCCATCGCTACGGCGCCTCAGGCATCCGATCCCGGCGCCCAGCAGCAGGCCCAGCCCCAGCGGCGCGCAGAACAGCATGGCGACGATGCCGGGGCCCATCCCCTCCCATGCGAAGCGTTGCGACTGAAAGATCAGCAGCCAGACAGCAATCGCTGCCAGCAACGCCCCCACCAACGCCCAGAGGGCGGCGCCGATCCGGGCCAGGAACGCTCCCACCGCCAGTCCAAGGGCCAATAGCGCAAGCGGTATGGCAAATTCGGCCTCCATCCCGGTCAGGCGCGCGGTCGCCGCAGCCAGCGCCCCAGATAGATGACCGGCCAGCGCAGCACCGACATGCCCGCGATCAGCACCACCAGCCCGATCCAGGGACCATTCTCATAGGTCACATAGCCCAACAGCGGGATGCCCAGCGCGATCAGCGCATAGGCGCGGCGCCAGTGGTGATCACGGCTGGGCAGCATCGCCAGCACATTGGCGGCCACCGCCCAGAGACAGGCCAGGATCAGCGACAGGGTCATTCGGCGCGCTCCGCCGGACCAAAGGCCTTGCGCCAGAAATAGCGCAGCGGGTTGCGGAACATCGACACAAATCCCGCCAGTGCCAGCAGGGCGGCCAGCAAACCGTGCTCATACCCGATGGCGACGATCAGCGCCGGCGCCAGGATCAACAGCATCAGCCCCGGCGCATATTGGCGGCGCATGGGCAATAGCGCGACCACGGTCGCGGCGATCACCCACAAGGCTCCCAACAGGATTGTCCAGCTCATAGAATTCCCCTTAACGCAACCGAAAGCGCCCCCAGCGACAGCACCAGCCCCAGAACGGGTACCACCATCGGAACGCGGAACCGCGCCTCGGGCGCGCGTCTTTTTTGGACGATCAAGGCGCCGTTGACCAGTGCAAACACCGCCAGCAGGATCGAGGAGGTGGTCTCGGCCAGGGTCTCGACCGGCACATAGAGTGCGCAAAAGATCACCGCCGCCCCCACCATAAGCGTTGCCAGCACCGGCGTGCCGAACCGCGGATGGGCATTGTGAAAGAGCGCCAGCGCCGGGTTGCGCCCGCCCAGACCGTAAAGCACGCGGGTGGCCATGACGATCTGCGCCAGAATGCCGTTCAGCGCCGCAAACACCGCGATGGCCGAAAGAAAGCCCGCACCGCTGCCGCGCCCATGTTGCCAGACCAGCGCCAGCGGGCTTTCGGATTGACCCAACTCCGCCAGCGGCACCGCGCGCACCGCCGCCCAGGCCACCAGAGCATAAAGCACCGAGGTCACCACCAGCGAGATCAGGATGGCGCGCGGAAGGGTACGCTCGGGCGCCTCGACCTCTTCGGCCATGTTGACGATATCCTCGAAGCCGATGAAGGCGAAGAAAGCCAGAACGCCGCCCAGCCCTATGCCGGTCCAGACCGGTGGCGCAGGGGCAACCCAGTCGGGCGAGGGGTCGGCCCCCAGCCCGGCCCAGACCACCAGCGCCAGCCCGGCCAGTTCGACCACGGTGAACACCGCCGCCAGCGCCAGGCTTTCCAGCACTCCGACGATGGCGACCAGCGTCAGGGCCGCGCCGATGCCGATCATCGCCCAGACCGGGTCGATCTCGGTCACGGCGGTCAGATAGCCGACCCCGCCGCGCAGCACCGCCCCGGCCGAAACCGTGCCCGCCACAACCACGGCCAGACCCACCAACAGCGCCAGCGATTGGCTGTTCAGCCCGGTGCCCACATAGGCGGCCTCGCCCGCCGCCTCGGGCAGGCGGGTGGAAAACTCGGCATAGCTGAGCGCGGTGGGCGCCGCGATAATACCCGCCAGCAGAAAGGCTATCGGCGCCCAGACACCGGCATCGCCCGCCACGGCCCCCACCAGAACATAGATGCCCGCGCCCACCATGACACCGATGCCATAGGCGGTGAGCAGGCCCAATCCGATCCGTCGTTTCAGTGGCGCGGCCATGATCCTCTCTCCTGCGCTCTACCGGCCCGTTCCTGCCGGTCCGGTCCCTACCCTACAGTGCTTGAGGAGAATGACAGCCCGACCCGTCGCCGCACGGGTGGCGCGGGCGCGGGCCTATCCCTTCAGCCGATCGGGCAGGCCGTTGGCCCAGGCGCTGATCGTGCCGGCACCCAGACAGACCACCATGTCGCCCGGACGTGCCTGTTCGCGCACCAGCCGTTCCAGGTCATCCTCGCTGAGGATGGCGCGGGCATGGCGATGGCCATGCCGGATCAGCCCGGCGACCAGCGAGTCGCGGTCGGCGCCGGCGATCGGCGTCTCGCCCGCGGCATAGACCTCGGCAATGGCAACCACATCGGCCTCGTTGAAACAGGCGCAGAAATCGTCGAACAGGTTGGACAGGCGCGAATAGCGATGCGGCTGATGCACGGCGATGACCCGGCCCTCGCTGGCCTGGCGCGCGGCTTTCAGCACGGCGGCGATCTCGACCGGGTGATGGCCGTAATCGTCGATGATGGTGACACCGTTCACCTCGCCCACCTTGGTAAAGCGGCGGTTGACGCCACCAAAGGCGGCCAATGCGGCGCGTATCTCGTCGGCCTTCATGCCAAGATGGCGGGCCACGGCCACCGCGCTCAGCGCGTTCGACACGTTGTGGTCGCCCGGCATCGGCAGGGTGCAGCCCTCGATCACCATCTCTTCATGCTGAAGCTGGATGTCGAAATGCGCCACCCCGCCCTTGTAGGTCAGGTTGATCGCGCGCACGTCGGCCTGGGCATTGAACCCATAGGTGCGCACGCGGCGGTCGGTGATCCGGCCCACCAGCGACTGTACCTCGGCATGATCGGTGCAGCAGACGGCGATGCCATAGAACGGAATGTTCGAGACAAAGTCATAGAACCCCTGCCGCAGCCCCTCGATCGAACCCCAGTGCTCCATATGCTCGGGGTCGATATTGGTGACGATGGCCACCGTTGCGGGCAGCCGGTTGAAAGAGCCGTCACTCTCGTCGGCCTCGACCACCATCCATTCGCCCTGCCCCATCCGCGCGTTCGAGCCATAGGCATGGATGATGCCGCCATTGATGACGGTCGGATCAAACCCGCCCGCCACCATCAGTTCCGCCATCATGGTGGTCGTGGTGGTCTTGCCATGTGTACCCGCGATGGCGATGTTCGACTTCAGCCGCATCAGCTCGGCCAGCATGTCGGCGCGGCGCACCACCGGCAGGCCCTGCGTGCGGGCGCCGTCGAGTTCCGGATTGCCTGGCTTGATCGCGGACGAGATCACCACCACGGCGGCCCCGTCCAGGTTCGCGGCACTCTGGCCTTCGAAAATCTCAGCGCCCAACCCGGCCAGTCGCTCGGTGATCTTGGACCCTTTCAGGTCCGAGCCCTGCACCCGGTAGCCCAGGTTCAACAGCACCTCGGCGATGCCCGACATGCCGATACCGCCGATGCCGACGAAATGGATCGGGCCGACATCCTGCGGCAGTTTGGTGGCAGGGGTCATGGTGTCTCCTTCTCGGCCAGCTGTTCGACCAGTCCGACCAGGCGTTCGGTCGCATCGGGGGCGCCCGTAGACAGGGCCGCGTTGGCCATTTGCAGCGCCGCGTCCGGGTTGGTCAGGACCGCCACGATCTGCTCTGCCAGCGCGGCGCTGTCAAGGGCGCGCTCGGGGATCAGGATCGCCGCATTGGCGCCGGTCAAAGCGCGGGCATTGGCGGTCTGGTGATCGCCGGTGGCCGCCGCATAGGGGATCAGGATCGCGGGCCGCCCGATCACGCTGATATCGGCAACGCTTGAGGCGCCCGCCCGGCTGATCACCAGCTGCGCCTCGGACATCCGCCGGGGCACATCGTGAAAGAAGGGTTCGACCTCGGCGTCGATGCCATGGGCAGCGTAGAACTCGGTGACGCGCGCGCTGTCCTCGTCGCGGGCCTGATGGGCCACGCGGATATACTGGCGCAGTTCTTCGGGAAGGGCCGCGATGGCGCCGGGCACCACATCGCTCAGGATGCGGGCGCCCTGGCTGCCGCCCATCACCAGAATCGACATCGGATAGGGTCCGGGCGGGATATAGGCGGCCCCGGCGCGTTCAAGCACGGCGGCCCGAACAGGATTGCCCACATGCAGGCCCTGAGCGCCCTCGGGCAGGTCGGTGGGCCAGACACCGCAGGCAACACAGGCAACCCGGCGGGCAAACACCTGGTTGACCCGGCCCAGCACGCCGTTCTGTTCATGGATCATGCGCGGCAGCCTGAGCAGCGTTGCCGCAGCCAGCGCCGGGATCGAAGGGTAACCGCCGAACCCCACCACCACGTCGGGGCGGTCGCGCCGCATCTGCATCGCGGCCCCTGCGATGCCCGCCGCGATGCGGGGCGCCACCATCGCCTTGGCCAGAACCCCGCCACGGGCGAATGTCGCGCTCGACACTTGCGTGATCTCGGTCGTATGCGGGAACCCGCCGGTATAGCGCGCGCCACGGGCGTCGGTGGACAGGCGCACCCGCCAGCCCTTGCGCAACATCGCCTCGGCCAGGGCCTGGGCGGGGAACATGTGCCCCCCGGTCCCACCCGCCGCGATCATCAGGTATTTCCGCGTCATCCCAACCGCCAGTCTATCCGCGCCCGCGCAACAGGTCGACAAGCTCTCCTTGCGGCCGGGTGCGGGTGAAACACAGAAGCATGCCCACCGCAATACCGCCCGCGATGAGCGACGAGCCGCCATAGCTGACAAATGGCAGGGTCATGCCCTTGGCCGGCAGCAGGCGCACGGCCACACCCATGTTGATCATCGCCTGCACGCCAAAGGTACAGGCAAGCCCGGTACCCGCGAGACGCAGGAACATGTCCCGCTCGCGCATCAGCCGCAACAGCGAACGCACCACGATCGAGGCATAGAGCGCGATGATGATCAGAACCAGAACCAGCCCGTATTCCTCGGCCGCCACCGCGATGATGAAATCGGTATGAGCATCGGGCAGCGACCATTTCACCTGACCCTCGCCAACACCGACACCGAACAACCCGCCCTCGCGGATGGCATTGGTGGCATAGCCCAGCTGGGTTGTCGGATCGACATCGGGGTTCAGAAACCCGTCGATGCGGCGGGCAAAATGCTCGGAACTGGAATAGGCGACCATACCGCCCAGCACCACGACACCCGCCATCGCCATCAACAGCAGCATCGGCGCTCCGGCCACGAAATACATCACGCCCCAGCCGAACAGCACCAGACAGGCCTGCCCGAAATCGGGCTGCATCACCAGCATCAGCACGATCGCAACGCAGAGCGAGAATGACCATAGCCGCCCCGGCGGCCCGTTTATCTCTTGCGCGGCGGCAAACAGCCACGCGGCGACTACCATGAAACCGGGCTTGAGAAATTCCGAGGGCTGCACCGAGGCGAAGCCCAGCGAATACCAGCGCACCGCACCCTTGCCGAAATCGGTGCCAAAGACCGGCAGCAATGCCAGCGCCACAAAAGAGCCCAGAAACCCCAGCACCGCAAGGCGACGTACCAGCGTCGGCGACATCATCGAGGTCAAGAGCATGGCCACGATGGCCAACCCGCCGAAAAATGCCTGTCGCTGCACGTAGTGAAAGGGTTCGAACCCGTTGCGCTCGGCCAGCGGTGGCGAGGCCGCCAGGCCCAGCAGCAGACCGATCCCGAACAGGATCAGCACGCAGGACATCGACCATTTGTCGAGCGTCCGCCACCATTTAGGAAGAACTGGTTCGCCGCCCCGCTCGGGGACCGCGCCATATACCATCTCGGTCATGACACCACTGCCGCTTGCTGCCTCGTTCGCGCCCCTGTTCGGGGTCTTGATGTCCGGTTCGTGCCGGATCTGGAAACAGAGTACTGCAAAGGCGTCCATCCTGCCAGAGGCTTTGTCTCGTGCAGGCATTTCTCCGCTCCGGTGAACACGAGGCGGAGAAGCGGGTTCAGTCGGCCTTGCGCCTGCGGTATTCCGCCACCGGCAGACCGCCGATCCCCCAATGATCCATCTCGACCTCGTCAATGACGACAAATGTGGTCTCGGGATCCTTGTTCAGAACCTGTTTCAACAGGTCGGTAACACCCGCGATCAGTTCGGCTTTCTGCGCGGGCGTGGCACCCTCGCGGGTTATCTTGATGTTGACATACGGCATGCCGGGTTCGTGTCCTTTCACAATCAAGCGTCCGGCGCGCGGCGGGTCGCGCGCCGGATCGGGTTAAAGCGGTTCCGAATGGAACACCTTGGCCAGGATCTGCCAGCGTCCGTCCTGCCGCACGAAGGTCAGGAAATCGGTGAAATAGCTGTCACCGATGGCGCAGTTCACCACCGCCCGCGCCGTATCCGGCCCGGCAAAGTCGATCGACTGGATACGATCCCGCCGCGCCTCGCCCTTGCTGGCGGGCGACACCCGCTGGTCGACCACCGCGAAATAGGTCTCCATATCGCGATAGAGCCAGTCGCCGCCGCTGGCACAGGCATAGATCGCCTGCGGGTGAAAGACCTGCCGCAAGCGGATGCTGTCGGCATGGTGCAGCCCGTCGAAATAGGTCCCGATCACCGCCTGCACGGCGGCAAAGGGCGCCTCCTCGGTCGTCATGCTCATCCCAACAGCCCCTCGGCCTGCATCGCCGCGCGGGTCGCGGGGCGCTCGGCCACGCGGGCGACCAGCGCCTTGAGGTTGGGCACCGCGTCCAGCGACAGGCCCAGGAAATTGGCCCAGTTGGCAACCACGAACAGATAGGCATCGGCCACGCTGAATTGCGCCCCGTTCAGATAGTCGCGGCCATCGGCCAGCATCGCCTCGACGATCTGCATCCGGCCATTGACCCGCTCGACCGCCGCGTCGCGCGCCTCGCCCTCCAGCGGCTTGCCCGAGAAGAACGGCCCAAACGCCTTGTGCAGTTCCGAGGCGACGAAGTTCAGCTGCTCCTGCACCCGGGTCCGGCCCAGGCCACCGCCCTGCGGCACCAGCCCGGCATCGGGGTTCCGCTCGGCGATCAATTGCAGGATGGCGGCGCCCTCGGTCACGGTCTCGCCCCCGTCCAGCACCAGCGCGGGCACATATCCCTTGGGGTTGATGGCGCGGAAATCGCCGCCCGATGCAGTGGTGCCGGCGGCGGTGTCCACCTGCTCCAGCTCAAAGTTTTCGCCCGCCTCGATCAACGCGATATGGCTGGCCAGCGAACAGGCACCGGGTTTGTAATAGAGTTTCATCCGTTCCATCTCCTTTTGTCGGATTGCTCTGATGCGCTGGAGGTAGTCACGGAGTTACCGAAGTAAACTTGATTTCCTTTTGTTACTGCTTTATCCGGTTACCCCACGGTTACCAGGTGAGAATCCGATGGCACTCAAGATCACCCGAAACAAGGCTGCCCCCCTGCCCGGCCGCTGCCCGCTCAGCGAATGCATGAAGCTTTTGGGCGGCGCCTGGACCCCGAACGTGATCTGGTATCTCAGCGGCGGCGCACGACGGTTCAACGAGCTGCGGGTCGATATCCCCGGCATCTCGGCCAAGATGCTGACCGCCCGCCTGCGCGAGTTGGAACACAAGGGCGTGGTCCAGCGTGAGGTGCGCCCGACCTCGCCGCCCTCGGTCGAATACAGCCTGACCGATCTGGGCCAGGACCTGGTTCCCGCGATCCTGGCGATCGTCGATGTGGGCCATCGGCTCAAGAACCGGGATCAGTGCCCCGCAACCCCCTGACGCACCAGTCTTTTGCGGCGCATCACGTCGCGAACGGAACAGACGCACCGATGACCCACCGCCACCATCGTGACGATACCGGGGCAAGGGGCAGAGGGAATGGGCTATTCGACAGGGGTCATTCTGGTGGCAGTCGCCGCTGTGCTCTGGTCGCTTCTGGGGCTCGCGATCCGCCAGATCGAAGAGGCCGGAACCTGGGCGATCCTGTTCTGGCGCTCGGCGGCGATGGTTCCCGCGCTGCTGGCCTTTGTCGCCTGGCGCAAGCGCAAGCCGATCCTGCCCGCCCTGCGTGCGACGGGCTGGGCGGGACTGATGGGCGGGTTCGGGCTGGTGCTTGCCTTTTCCGGCGCGATCTTTGCCATCCAGTCCACCACCGTTGCCAACGCCGTGTTCCTCTTTGCCGCCTCGCCCTTTCTGGCTGCCGCGCTCAGCTGGGCGGTCTTGCGCGAAAGCGTACGGCCCGCGACATGGCTTGCCATCGCCATCGCCATGGCGGGTCTCGTCGTGATGGTGCGCGAGGGGCTGGCACTCGGGGCCCTGGCGGGAAACCTCGCCGCGCTTGCCTCGGCGCTGGGATTCGCGCTGTTCACCCTTGCGCTGCGCTGGGGGCGGCTGGGTGACATGATGCCCGCTGTTGCCATTGGCGGCATGCTGTCGATGGTCGTCGCGCTGGGGATGCTCGGGCTCACCGGCGAGCCGCTTTTGGTGCCCGCGCGTGACATCGCCATCGCCATGGCGATGGGCGCGGGCCTGCTGGCTGTGGGCATGGCGCTGTACACCATGGGCAGCCAGGTGGTGCCTGCCGCCGAACTGACGCTGATCACCATGATCGAGTCCATGCTGGCACCGGTCTGGGTCTGGTTGGTCCTCGGAGAACAGGCCAGCGCCGGTACGCTTTGGGGCGGCGCGATCATCCTCGCCGCCGTCGCTCTGAACGCAGTCAGCGGCATGCGACGCAAACCCGCGATCCCTCCGATGGCCTGACCCACAATCACCTGACCCCCTTGCCAAATCGCGCGCGGTACGGCACCCCCGGCACATGCAGTTGAACACGATCATCCTGGGCGCTGGCGCCGCCGGCATGATGTGCGCGGCCCATGCGGGACCGGGCACGCTGGTGCTCGATCATGCCCGCGCGCCGGGGGAAAAGATCCGCATATCCGGTGGCGGCCGCTGCAACTTCACCAATATGTACGCAGGCCCCGAGAACTTCCTGTCGCAGAACCCGCATTTCTGCAAATCGGCGCTGGCCCGCTATACCCAGTGGGATTTCATCGAGCTGGTGAACCGCCACGGTATCGCCTGGCACGAGAAAACGCTGGGCCAGCTCTTCTGCGACAGCTCGGCCAAACAGATCGTCGCCATGCTGCTCTCGGAGATGCAGCGCGCGGGCGCGACCCTCTGGCTGAACACCAGCCTCAAGGACCTGTCCCATGCCGATGGGCGCTTCCGCCTGATGGTCGAACGCGAGGGCAAGACAGAACGGCTCACCACCCGCAACCTGGTGCTGGCCACCGGCGGCAAGTCGATCCCCAAGATGGGCGCCACCGGGTTGGCCTATGACATCGCCCGGCAATTCGGCCTGACGATCACTGAAACCCGCGCGGGCCTTGTCCCGTTCACTTTCCCCGAGGGTCGTTTTGCCCCGCTCGCCGGGCTTTCCCTGCCCGCCCGCCTGTCGAACCAGCGCGCCTCGTTCGACGAGGCGCTGCTCTTCACCCATCGCGGTCTGAGCGGGCCAGCCGTGCTGCAACTCTCCTCCTATTGGCGAGAGGGAGAGGAAATCGGCGTCGACCTCGCCCCCGACCGCGATCTCTATACCGAACTGCGCGACCAGCGGCAGACCTCGGGCCGCCGCGACCTGACCACCGAACTGGCCCGCCTCCTGCCCGCTCGTCTGGTCGAGTTCCTGGCGCCGAAACTGGGCTTCAAGGGCCGCCTCGCCGACCAGTCAGACAGCGCCTTGCGCGGTCTCACCGACGCCCTGCACGACTGGCGCCTGACGCCCTCGGGCACCGAGGGCTATCGCACCGCCGAGGTCACGCTTGGCGGCATCGACACGGACGGGCTCGACGCCCGCACGATGGCGGCAAGATCCCTACCCGGTCTCTACGCAATCGGCGAGGCGGTGGACGTCACCGGCTGGCTCGGCGGCTATAACTTCCAATGGGCCTGGTCCTCGGGCCACGCCGCCGGAACCGCGATTGCCAAGGCACAGCGCTGACCGCAAGCGCCGATGCGAGGCGCTGCCTGGCGCTCCGGAGTATTTGCGGCGAAATGAAGCCCGGACAGTCCCCATATCTTCATTTCGCTCAAAATACTCCGGGGGAGTCACCGCAGGTGACGGGGGCAGCGCCCCCTAACCCCCCAGCCGCCCCCGCACCTCGGCCATGAAATCCTCGCCGCGCCGCTCGAAATTGTCGTATTGGTCGAAACTCGCCGCCGCCGGGGCCAACAGCACGGTATCGCCGGGCTCAGCCTCGGTCATGGCGCGGGCGACCGCCTCGTCCATGGTGGTGCAGACCTCGCTCTCGGCTTCCAGTTGCAGCGCGAAACCGGCGGCCTCGCGTCCGATCACATAGGCCTTCAGCACCTCGCCCAGCCCGTCGTTCAGCGCCGCGATGCCACCCTCTTTCTGCAAGCCGCCGCAGATCCAGCGGATCCGCTTGAACGCGCCCAGCGCCTTGAGTGCGGCATCCACATTGGTGGCCTTGCTGTCGTTGACATAGGTGACCCCGCCCGCCTCGGCCACGATCTGGCTGCGATGCGGCAGGCCGGGATAACTGCGCATTCCCGCCTCGATCACGCGCGGGCTCAGCCCCAGCGCCCGGCAGGCGGCATAGGCCGCACAGGCGTTCTGGTGGTTATGCGCCCCCGGCAGGCCGCGAATGTCGCGCAGGTCGATTGACCCCGCCTGCCGCCCCTTGCGGTACTCGCTCAGATACCCCTTGCGGGCAAACACCTGCCAACCCGGCCCGGTCAGCTTGCGGCTGACCGACACCCGGATCACCCGGTCATCGCCCGGCCCCTCGGACATCTGGCCCGCCAGATACAGCCCCTCGGCCTCGTCCACCCCGATCACCGCGCGGTCCGGCCCGCCCTCGGCAAAAAGCCGGCGCTTGGCCGCGAAATAGCCGCCCATGCCGCCATGCCGGTCCAGATGATCCGGCGAGAGATTGGTGAACACCGCCACATCCGGCGTCAGCGCGCGGGCCAGATCGGTCTGATAGCTGCTGAGTTCCAGCACCACGACCGAGCCCTCTTCTCCCGGCTCGATATCCAGCACCCCGCGCCCGATATTGCCCGCCAGTTGCGCGGGCCGCCCGGCCTCGGTCAGGATGTGGTGGATCAGCGCCGAGGTGGTCGACTTGCCGTTCGACCCGGTCACCGCCACCACGCGGGGCAGCGTGTCCATGCTGTTCCATTCGGGTCCCGCGAAGGAGCGGAAGAAGAGGCCGATATCATTGTCTACCGGCACCCCTGCCTCCAAAGCAGCGGCGATCACCGGGTTGGGTTCGGGGTAAAGGTGCGGGATGCCCGGCGACACGATCAGACAGGCGGTATCGTCCCAGACGCCCTGTTTACGCAGATCGCGGATGAGGAAGCCCTCGCCCTCGGCCGCCTCGCGCGCGGCGGGGTTGTCGTCCCAGCACAGCGCCTCGGCGCCACCCACCCGCAAGGCCCGCGCCGTGGCCAGCCCCGACCGGCCCAGACCCAAAACCGCCACCCTGGCGCCCGCAAACCCTTTGACCGGGATCATGCCTGCTCTCCCTCAAACCCGTTTCGCGCCACCCTGTACCGAGGCTCTGGCGGATTGCAAGCGGGGCAAGGGAGGGGAAAGGAACATATCCGTTCCTTGGCGCGGTTCGCGAAGCTTGCCCGCCTCGCCATCGAAATCCGCGCTGCCAACCGGGCACGTCACCGCTCTACCGGCGACACGGCTCGCAGATAAAGGTGCCAAGTCGTATGGCCGAGTATCGGCAGGGTAAAGATCAGGCCCAGGAATGCCGGAACCATCGACAACAGCATGGTGACCAAAATGATCGCAGCCCAGCCGAGCATCACCACCGGGTTCTCCCGCACCACACGAACCGAGGTGAGCATGGCGGTGATGAAATCGACCTCGCGGTCCAGCAGCATAGGCATGGCGACAACCGTCACCGAGAACAGCACCGCCGACAGCAACGCGCCGACACAGGCGCCGATCGCAAGGAAGATCCAGCCCTCCGGGGTGAAGAAGACCGTGTTCAAAAACCCGTCCAGATCCGAGAAGGACGAGTTCTGCAGGGTGATCACCAGAACGGTCCGGAACTGGTAGAACCACACCCAGAAGATGAACAGCGTGACAAAGGCCATCCAGCCCATTTCGCGCCTGCTCTGACTGCTCATGACGTTAAGGATGTCCGACCAGCCAAACTCCTCCCCGCGCGCCAGTCGGCGGGACATCTCATAGAGTCCGGCGGCGGCAAAGGGTGCAACAAGCGGAAAGCCGATCGCGGCGGGAATGACCATCCAGACCGCGCCGAGCCAGACCAGGCACCAGACGAACAGGATCCCGAACACCGCATAGAACAGGCCAAAGAACCCGCTCATCACAGGCCGCGCCAGAAAGTCGGCAAAGCCTGCCTTCAGTGACGCCCGGATATCATCCGCCGTCAGCCCGTTGACCTCGGGCATTCCCTGCTGCGGCGTCGCATGGTCCGACGGTGCGGGGTCCGAGCCACTGGATGTCATGTCTCCCTCCCTCCAAAGCATGCCACAGCCCGGGTCCGTTCGACCTTGAGACCCCGCAGTGAAACACTGCATCTCTTCTCTGAGCCAAAGTCTGCAACAGCTTGGGACACCGGGCAAGGAGGGAGTGTGGCGGCATGTACCGGGGAAATGCCCGCAAGCCTCCGCATCCTTGGCGTCGCCATTAAATGTCCGCTCTTCCTCGAAAGGCATGTTTGGCGGTCAGCGAACGTCAAAAACGAGGTCTGCCCGACCCCTAGAAAACGGTCAATTCGTAGGACAAAAGGCCCGCCTCAGCGGACCTTGAGTGTGGCCAGCCCGATCATCGCCAGGATCAGAGAGATGATCCAGAACCGGATCACGATGGTGGGTTCGGCCCAGCCCTTTTTCTCGTAATGGTGATGGATCGGGGCCATCAGGAACACCCGCTTGCCGGTCCGTTTGAAATAGAGCACCTGGATGATGACACTCAGCGCCTCGACCACAAATAGCCCGCCGACGATGGCCAGCACCAGCTCGTGCTTGGTCGCCACCGCGATGGCGCCCAGCGCGCCGCCCAGCGCGAGGCTGCCGGTATCGCCCATGAACACCGCCGCCGGGGGCGCGTTATACCACAGGAAACCCAGCCCCGCGCCAAAGAGCGCGGCGGTGAAGATCAGGATCTCTCCGGTCCCCGGCACGTAATGCACATCAAGATATTCGGTAAAGTCGACTCGCCCCACCGCATAGGCGATGACGCCCAGGGTAGAGGCCGCGATCATCGCGGGCATGATCGCCAGACCGTCCAGACCATCCGTCAGGTTGACCGCATTGGCCGAGCCGACGATGACGCAGATCGCAAAGGGCACATAGAGCAGCCCCAGATTGATCAGCGTGTCCTTGAACACCGGCAGCGCCAGCTGGTTCTGCAACTCGGCCGGATGGTTGTAGCCTGCCCAGAGCGCGGCGATCACCGCGATTATGATGCCCAGCGCCAGCCGCATCTTGCCTGACACGCCCTTGGTGTTCTGTTTCGACACCTTGGCATAGTCGTCGGCAAAGCCGATCAGCGCATAGGCCAGCGTCACGAACAGCACCATCCAGACAAACGGGTTGTCCCAGCGCGCCCAGAGCAGCGTCGAGGTCAACAGCGCCCCCACGATCAGCAGCCCGCCCATGGTCGGCGTGCCCGCCTTGGAGAAATGCCCCTCGGGGCCGTCGTCGCGGATCGGCTGGCCCTTGCCCTGCTTGCGGCGCAGCACGTTGATCAGGGGACGCCCGAACAGGAACCCGAAAATCAGCGCCGTCATGAAGGCCCCGCCCGCGCGGAAGGTGATGTAGCGGAAGAGGTTCCAGACATCCCCCCCGTCCGACAGGGCAGTCAACCAGTAAAGCATGCGACGGCGTCCTTGTTACGTTTCCGACTCTTTCGATCCGGCCCCATGGCCCATTTCACGCAGCCCGTCAACAAGACGCGCCAATCCCATGCTGAGCGAGCCCTTGACCAGCACCGCATCGCCCGGCGCGACCAGCGCGGGCAGTTCGGCCAGCATCTGGGCACCGGTCTCGGCCCAGCGCCCGCGTTTGGCCTCGGGCAGAGCCGCGTGCAGGGCGCGCATCAGCGGCCCGATGCAATGGACCTCGTCGATCCGCGCCATCGCCGGCAGCGCGGCCAGACCGGCGTGCAGCGCCAGTTCCTCGGGACCAAGCTCCTTCATGTCACCCAGAAAGGCCACGCGACGGCGACCCGGGGCGCTGGCCAGCACTTCGAGCGCGGCCCCGACCGAGGTGGGGTTGGCATTATAGCTGTCGTCGAACAGGGTCAGCGGCCCGCCGGGCAGGGTCACGATCTCGCGCGCACCGCGCCCCTTGTAGGGGGTCCAGCGCTGCAACCCTTGCAGCGACGCCCCCGCATCGGCCCCCAGCGCATCGCAGCAGGCCAAAGCCCCCAGCGCGTTCATCGCGAAATGCGTTCCCGCCGATTGCAGGGAGAAGCTGACCGGACCGGCCGGTGTGTCAGCGCGGGCATGGGTCATCCCATCCGCCACCTCGACCCCGGTCAGGCGATAGTCTTGCGCGGCACGCCCGAAGGAAACCTGCCGGGCGCCCTGAGCGGCAGCGCGCAGGATATCCGCCTCGGGAATATCGGCGTTCAGAACCGCCACGCCGCCGGGCTCCAGCCCCTCCATGATCGCGGCCTTTTCGCGCGCGATACCCGCCACGTCGTCAAAAGCCTCCAGATGCACCGCCGCGACGGTGGTGACCATCGCCACATGCGGGCGGGCCTGGCGGGCCAAGGGCGCGATCTCGCCGGGATGGTTCATGCCGATCTCGATCACCGCAAACTCGGTGTCCCGCGGCATCCGAGCCAGAGTCAGCGGCACGCCCCAATGATTGTTGTAGCTGGCGACGCTGGCATGGGTGCGGCCCTGAACGCCCAGCATGGCGGCCAGCATTTCCTTGGTCGAGGTCTTGCCGACACTGCCGGTCACCGCCACGACGCGTGCCTGCGTGCGGGCACGACCGGCGCGACCCAAGGCCTCAAGCGCGGTTTGCACGTCTTCGACCAGCAACAGCGGCGCGTCCGGGACCACCCCCTCGGGGATGCGCGCAACCAGCGCGGCGCCCGCGCCCTTCTCCAGCGCCTGTGCCACGAAGTCATGCCCGTCGCGGGCGGCGGTCAGCGCCACGAATAAATCGCCGGGCGCGATGTTGCGGGTGTCGATCGAGATGCCGCTGACCTGCCAGTCGCCCATGGCGCGGCCCCCGGTGGCCTCGGCGGCCTCGGTTGCGGTCCAGAGTGTCATGCCAGCCGTCCTTCCAGAGCGGCCACCGCGATGCTGGCCTGTTCCACATCGTCAAAGGGCAGCACCTGATTGCCCACCACCTGCCCCGTCTCATGCCCCTTGCCGCAAATCAGCAGCGCATCGCCCGGTTCCAGCGTGTCGACACCGCGCAGGATCGCCTCGGCCCGGTCGCCCACTTCGGTGGCACCGGGGGCGCCCTGCATCACGGCGGCGCGGATCAGCGCCGGGTCCTCGCTGCGCGGGTTGTCATCGGTGACAATGACGATATCGGCGTTTTCCACCGCCGCCTTGCCCATCAGCGGGCGCTTGGTCGCGTCACGGTCGCCACCGGCGCCGACAATGGCCACCAGCCGGCCCATCACATGTGGGCGCAGCGCCTTGAGCGCGGTCGCCACGGCATCGGGGGTATGGGAGTAATCGACAAAGACCGCAGCGCCATTGGCGCGGGTCGCGGCCAGCTGCATCCGCCCCCGGACCGTGCCCAGATGCGGCAGGGTCTCGAACACACGTACCGGTTCCTCGCCGCAGGAGATGACCAGCCCGCAGGCCAACAGGATATTTTCCGCCTGAAAACCGCCGATCAGGTCAAGCCGCGCCTGATAGGCCTTGCCTCGCCACGAAAACAGCATGTCCTGACCGGTGGCGTCAAAGCGCTGGTTGGTCAGGCTCAGGTCACAGGGGCCACGCCCCACCGTCAGCACGTTCTGGCCGCGCGCGGCGGCAATCGCGCGCATCTCGGCGCCCTTGGGGTCATCCATGTTGATGACCGCCACCCCGTCGGGCGGCAGCACCCGGCGAAACAGCCCCGCCTTGGCGGCGAAATAGGCCTCGAAAGTGGCGTGATAATCCAGATGGTCCTGGGTAAAATTGGTGAACCCGGCGGCCTTGAGCACCACTCCGTCCAACCGCCGCTGTTCCAGCCCGTGGCTGGAGGCCTCCATCGCCGCGTGGGTGACGCCGTTTGCCACCGCCTCGGCCAGACAGCGATGCAGGGTGATCGGTTCCGGCGTGGTATGGGCCAGCGGCGCGGTCCAGGCGCCCTCGACCCCGGTGGTGCCAAGATTGACGGCAGCATGGCCCAGCTCGGTCCAGATCTGGCGCACGAAGGTCGAGACCGAGGTCTTGCCATTGGTGCCGGTGACCGCGACCATTGTGGCGGGCTGCGCTCCGAACCACAACGCGGCCGTCAGGGCCAGCGTCTGGCGCGGATCCTCGACCACCACCAGCGCCGCCTGCGAGGCGTCCAGTTCGGCGGCCGCGATGCGGGCGCCCTCGGCATCGGTCAGGATGGTGCTGGCGCCCATGCGCAGGGCGTACTGGATGAACTCGCCGCCATGCACCCGGCTGCCGGGCAGCGCCGCGAACAGGAACCCGTCGCGCACCTGACGGCTGTCGACGGCCAGCCCGGTGATTTCAGGGTCACGCCCGCCCCGGGCGGTCAGCGCCAGATGGCTTAGTCTTCGTGCCGAGTCACCCATGGCGCCCTCACCTCATGTTCAGTTCGAGGTGAGCGTATAGCCAGCCCCCTGCGCGGGCTCAAGCTGTGGCCTGAGACCCAGAAGCGGCGCCACCCGGCCGATCAGTTCGGCTGCGACCGGCACCGCCGTCCAGCCGGCGGTGCGGCGCTTCTCGCCATAGGCCAGGATCGACGGCTCATCCAATGTCACCACCAGAACGTATTTCGGGTCCGAGGCCGGGAACAGGCTGGCAAAGGTTGCGATCACCTTGTCCTCGTAATAGCCGCCGCGCGGCTTGGGCTTGTCGGCGGTGCCGGTCTTGCCGCCCACCTGATAGCCCGGCACCTCTCCAAAGCTGGCGGTGCCGCTGGTGACCACCTTGCGCAGCATCGCCCGCGCCTGCCGGGCGGCGCTTTCCGACATCACCCGGGGGCCATATTGCGGGCCTTTCTGTTTCAGCACCGTCGGGCTGACATATTGCCCGCCATTGGCGATGGCGGCATAGCCCGCCGCCAGATGCATCGGGCTGGTCGACAGGCCATGGCCATAGGAAATGGTGACGGTGCTCAACTCGCCCCAATTCTTGGGCTTGAGCGGTTGTCCGCCCGAGGCCTCGACAATCTCGAACGGGGTCGGATCGAACATGCCCAGACTGTTGAGAAAGGCCTGCTGCCGCTCGGCCCCGATCTGAAGCGCAAGCCGCCCGGTGCCCCGGTTCGAGCTGTGCACGATCACGTCGGCGATGCTGATCTTGCCGTAATTCTTGTTGTTGAATTCGCCGATCGGAAACTTGCCGATCCGCATCGGCCCCGAGGTGTCGATGATGGTATCGGAACTGACCAGCCCCAGATCGACCGCCTGCGCAGCGGTGAAGATCTTGAAGACCGAGCCCAGCTCGTACACCCCCTGCACATAACGGTTGAACAGCGGGCTGTCCGAAGGGTCAAAGCCGCTGGTGGGCGGGTGTGGCCGGTCATTGGGATCGAAGGAGGGCAAGGAAGAGGCGGCAACCACCTCGCCCGTATGCACATCCATCAGGACGGCCGAGGCGCCCTTGGCGCTCATGATCTTCATGCCGCCGTCCAGCACCTGCTCCATCGCCGCCTGCACCGTCAGATCAAGAGACAGCTGCAAGGGCTTGGTCCCGTTGGCCGGGTCACGCAGGTAGCCGTCGAATTGCTTTTCGACACCGGCAACGCCGATCACTTCGGCGGCGTCCACCCCTTCGCGGCCGAACCCGGCACCACCCAGGACATGCGCGGCCAGCCGGCCATTGGGATAAAGCCGCATCTCGCGCGGGCCAAACAGCAGGCCGGGATCGCCGATATCATGCACCGCCTGCTTCTGCTCGGGGCTGATGCGTTTCTTGATCCAGATGAACTTGCGCTTGCCGGTAAAGTCGCGCACCAGCCGGTCGCGGTCGAGATCGGGGAAGATGCGGACCAGCCCCTCGGCGGCGGCGACGGGGTCGACCATCTGCGGCGGCTGGGCATAGAGCGAATGGGTCTCGAAATTGGTGGCCAAGAGCCGCCCTTCGCGATCGACGATATCCGCGCGCTGCGCCGCGATGGTGGCCCCGGGGGCACTTGCCATCGGCTCCTGCGCCTCGGACGAGGCCAGCATGCCCATGCGGGCGCCGACCACCGAAAAGGCACAGAAGAAAAAGACACCCAGCACCAGCAGCCGCCCCTCGGCGCGGGCGCGCGAACGGTCCTGCATCTCTTCATGGCGCAGGCGGATGTTCTCGCGTTCGATCAGATCGGGGTTCTCACCCTTGGCACGGGCATGCAGGACACGGGCAAGCGGGCGCAGAGGGGTGCGGATCATGGCTGTTGCTCCGGCGGCAGGGTTCCGGCGTCCGAGAAATTCGACACGTCGATCCCGTTGATGATCGGCAAGGCGGGATCCTCGGCATACATGATTTCCGAGACCCGCCCGAACTGGTCGGCGCGCATGGGCAACAGGCCCAGACGCTCGAAATTCAGGTCAGCAAGTTCGCGCAGGCGGTCGGGACGGTTGAGATAGGCCCATTCGGCGCGCAGCACGTTCAGCCGCACCTGCGCCTCGCCGATCTGGCGTTGCAGGCGCTGGGTATCCTTCAACACCTCCTGGGTGCGGTAATTCTCCTGATAGGCCCAGAGCGCCAGTCCCAGAACCGCCAGCGCGGTCAGCACATAGATCACACTTTTCACCGCGTTCCCCCCCTGAGTTGCGGCATGCCGATGGATTTGGCATCGACCGCGCCCGCCGGCGCGTCGGTGCGCAGCGCGACCCGCAGCTTGGCAGAGCGCGCGCGCGGGTTCTCGGCCAATTCCTGGTCGTCGGGTCCGACGGCCTTGCGGGTCAGCAGCTCGAACTGCGGTGCATCCTCGACGGTTTCAGGCGCATAGCGGTTGGCCCGCCCGCTTCGCCCGGCCCGCGCCTGCAGGAAGCGCTTGACCATCCGGTCCTCGATGGAATGAAAGGTGACAACCGCCAGCTTGCCGCCCGGTTTCAGCGCCCGCTCGGCCGCCATCAGCCCCTCGAACAATTCGTCATATTCAGCATTCACCGCGATGCGCAGCGCCTGAAAGCTGCGGGTGGCGGGATGCGACTGGCCCGGCTTGGGCCGGGGCAGACAGCTTTCGACGATGGCGGCCAGTTGCAGCGTCGTCTCGATTGGCGCCTCGGCGCGCGCCTTGACGATGGCCCGCGCGATGCGGCGGCTGGCGCGCTCTTCGCCATAATGAAACAGGATATCGGCCAGATCGGCCTCGGTCGCGGTATTGACCAGATCGGCGGCACTCGGCCCCTCCTGGCTCATCCGCATGTCGAGGGGACCATCCTTCATGAAGGAAAACCCGCGCTCGGCGAGGTCAAGCTGCATCGAGGAGACCCCGAGATCGAGCACAACTCCATCCAGATCGCTGGCATAATCGTCCATGCGGGAAAACACGCCCTGCTGCATCACCAGCCGGTCGCCATATTCGCCGGCCCAATCCGCCGCCAGTTCAAAGGCCAGCGGATCGCGGTCCACCGCGATGACGCGGTCAGCCCCGGCGGCCAGCAGGCCGCGGGTATAGCCACCGGCGCCGAATGTACCGTCCAGCCAGACCCCCGACACCGGCGCAACCGCCGCCAGAAGCGGGCGCAGCAGAACGGGAATGTGGGGATCGTCGGGAGAGGGGGCAGCGGTTCCGGACATGACCTCAGCTGCCCCCGGCCCCGTCGAGATACTGCATCGGATCGAAATCCTCGGGCAGCTCGTCCAGCCATTCCTCGGCGGCGGCCAGCTCTTCCTCTTCATAGGTGGCCGGATTCCAGATCTGGAACGTATCACCCGCCGCGATAAAAAAGGCCTCGTCGCCAAGCGCGATCTTGGTGCGCAGCTTCGCGGGCAACACCAGGCGCCCGGTCTCGTCGACGCTGGTGGGAAAGGACTGACCGTGGAACATGCGCTGAAGCATCTTGCGTTCCATCGAGCCGCGCGGCAGTGCGTCGATCTTGGCATCGACCTCGTCGATCGCCTCCATCGTGTAGCATTCGAGGAACTTGCGGCGGTGATCGCCATAGACGATTACCAGCTCGGGATTGCCGCCGGATTGCCAGTTCGGGTCGCCCGCCTCCAGGACACGGCGAAACGAGGCGGGAATGGACACCCGCCCCTTGCTGTCAACCTTATGGTTGCTTTCGCCTCTGAACCTGCGCGCCAAGCCGACTGTCCCTTTCGCCTGCGCCCCCGTTGAATTTCCGTCCCCAGAAACGTGAAAACGGCGGGTTGATCTGCTGCCACTGATCAACCCGCCGCCTTAGCCCGCTTTGCGGGGTGTCCGACTGCGCGCGCCACCTGGGGGGATGTCTGCTCGCTCGCGCGCCGGATCTCTTGGTTCGATGAAAGCGAAGTGCCTGTATGAAACCTTGTTATTTTTGGTTGGGGTCGTTTGGTGCCCCTGTCGCCTCGTCCTCATCGGATGAACAAGGGATGCCATGGGAAATTATGGAAATCAACACCAATCTATGGACCCACATCATAACCCCCTCTGAACAAATTAGGAACAAGCCAGCAGGATTGGATATCTCGACACGACATACAGACAGTGAGTTACAGATAACAACTAAATATGGGTATATTTACCCCATCCCAAAATTTCCCTCGATTTCCCAAAAAATTTCTACATCTAGCGATGCCCGGCTCTTTGTTTCTTTTTTGTTCTCATTAACGACACGAATCACCACCCGTTTCCCCTGAAAAACTGGATCGCATCGGCGAGCGGACCTATCCATCCCACGATTTCCCATGACGACCGTTCAGATCGGCCGCTCCCCAATTCCGACCAGCCGCGAGTCAGCGCGGCGGCGGCCGCGTCCGTTTTTTTTCGTGCCTAAAATCAAATCACGTCGCGTAAGTCTCAGACACTCGCTCTTGGGCGGTTCCAGACCGATAAATAGCGACCGAATGCGTCGGTTCGGAAAACCTCAATAAAATATGGCTCTTTGTGCGATTCCCGAACTTATCCAACTAATCTATGCACTTGCTGCATAGCAGCATTGAATCGAAGAGCTATTGTGCACTTGCAGCAATCGCCTATCTTCAGCCTCAAGCAAGCGCCACAACACGGTGCGGACGAAACGGATACGGATAAGAACGATGGCTGTGACAAGCGAACATAGCACCCTGAAAGGCCACCACGGTCTTGGCGTTCTGGCGCTGATCGAGGCCGCGCGGAGCCGGTTTGCCGAGCATCGCATCTATCGCCAGACGGTGAACGAACTGTCTGCGCTGTCGGGACGGGAACTGGCCGATCTGGGCCTGCACCGCTCGATGATCAAGCGCGTCGCCATGCAGGCGGCCAAGGACTACACGGCGCGCTGAGCGCCACGAATTTTCGGGATCAGGCCCTTCTCCTCCTCCCTAGGGCCTGAGACGACGCGGCGGCATCCTCCTCCTCCCTGATGCCGCCGCACTAATACCGGCAAAGAAAGCCGGACGTGGATACACCGGGCTCTCCTCCTCCCTGTCCGGTGTAGAAAGCGCGCGGCGGTGCTCTCCTCCTCCCTGCACCGCCGCGACCCTCATACCGGGCGTCGATCCCGGGTTCGGATACATCGGGGCTTCTCCTCCTCCCTGCCCCGGTGTTGCAAAGAACGGCGGTTCCCCTCCTCCTCCCTGGGAACCGCCGTTTTCTTTTGTTCGTGGAAAACCTAAACTGAAGTCACAATTTCCATGGGGGGATGCCGAATGCCTGCCTACTTCATTGCGCAAATAGAAATCCGAGATCCGACAGGATATCAGGAGTATCTCGCAGGCTTCATGCCGATTTTCGAACGCCACAATGGCCGCCTGCTTACGGTTTCGTCAAAACCGGTGGAATGCGTCGAGGGAACTTGGCCTGAAGGCGGGGTGGTGCTGATGGAGTTTCCAGATATGGAAAAAGCCCGGGCCTGGAAGAATGACCCGGACTATCAGGAGCTGGCGAAAATCCGACAGCGTACCGCGACAACCAACATGGTTCTTGTCGAAGGCCTCTAGAACGGCACGTCGTCTTTGGCAGACAGAAAACGGGCAACAACCTTCTTGAGTCCGGCCTTGTCGAAATCGACTTCGACCTTGTCGCCCTCGATGCCGATCACCTGTCCATAGCCGAATTTCTGATGAAAGACGCGCTCGCCCAGTGTGAAACTGGCCACCGCGTTGAGATCGATCACCGTGGTGCGGCTTTCGCGCGGTTGTGAAAGCCCATGTTGACCCTGACGCGCCTGGAGCCGTTTCCAGCCGGGCGAGTTATAGCCATCCGCCGCCGCTGCGCGACTTTCGATGCCGGGGCTGGACAGGCCACCGCCATAGAGGCCCGGTGGCGTCAACACCTCGACATGATCCTCGGGCAATTCGTCGATGAACCGCGAGGGCAGCGCGTTCTGCCACTGGCCGAACACCCGCCGGTTGGCGGCAAAGGAGATGGTACAGACCTCTTCGGCGCGGGTGATGCCCACATAGGCCAGCCGCCGCTCCTCTTCGAGCCCCTTGAGGCCGCTTTCATCCATCGAGCGTTGCGAGGGGAACAACCCGTCCTCCCATCCCGGCAGGAAGACGGCGGGAAATTCCAGCCCCTTGGCCGCGTGCAGAGTCATGATCGAGACCTTGGCCCCGCCGCTGTCCTGCTCATTGTCCATCACCAGGCTGACATGTTCCAGAAACCCTTGCAGGTTCTCGAAATTGTCGAGCTGGTTGACCAGTTCCTTGAGGTTTTCCAGCCGCCCCGGCGCCTCGGGCGTCTTGTCGTTCTGCCACATGGCGGTATAGCCGGACTCGTCCAGGATCACCTGCGCCAATTCGATATGCGACATTTCGGGCGCACCGAATTGCATCGGGGCGGTGTCATCGTCCACAACCGACTCGTCGTCGATCTCGATTCGCGGGCCGCGCGTCAGTGCAGCCCAGCGGGCCAGACCGTCGGTCAACTCGCCCAGCGCCTTGCCGCCCTTCCCCTTGATCAGGCCGTTCTCCACCGCGATCCGGGCACCTTCGACCAGCGACACCCCGTTTTCGCGCGCAACCGCGCGAATGGCCTGTTGCGCCTTGTCGCCCAGGCCGCGCTTTGGGGTATTAACGATCCGCTCAAAGGCGAGATCGTCCTCGGGGCTGGTGACCAGCCGGAAATAGGCCATGGCATCGCGGATCTCCATCCGCTCGTAAAAGCGCGGGCCGCCGATCACCTTGTAAGGCAGGCCGATGGTCAAAAAGCGATCCTCGAACGCGCGCATCTGATGCGCCGCGCGCACCAGGATCGCCATTTCATCCAGCGAGACCGGCTGCACGCCCCGTGTGCCGCCCTGCATCGCCTCGATCTCTTCGCCGATCCAGCGGGCCTCTTCCTCGCCATCCCAATGGCCGATCAGGCGGACCTTTTCGCCCTCTTGCGCATCGGTCCACAGCTCCTTGCCCAACCGCCCCTCGTTGCCGCGAATGACATTGGATGCGGCGGCCAGGATATGCGGGGTCGAGCGATAGTTCTGCTCCAGCCGCACCACATGGGCACCGGGAAAATCCTTTTCGAACCGCAGGATATTGCCCACTTCGGCACCGCGCCAGCCATAGATCGACTGGTCGTCATCACCCACGCAACAGATGTTGCGATGCCCGCCCGCCAGCAGCCGCAACCACAGATACTGGGCGATATTGGTATCCTGGTACTCGTCCACCAGCACATAGCGGAACCAGCGCTGATACTGTTCCAGCACATCCGGGTGGGTCTGAAAGATGGTGACCATGTGCAACAGCAGGTCACCGAAATCGACCGCGTTCAGCTCGCGCAGGCGGGTCTGGTACTGGGCATACAGTTCGGGCCCGCGATGGTTATAGGCGCCAGCCTCGGCAGCGGACAGCTTGTCGGGCGTCAGCGCCTTGTTCTTCCAGCCGTCGATGATATTGGCCAAGAGCCGCGCGGGCCAGCGCTTGTCGTCGATATTGGAAGCCTGCACCAGCTGCTTGAGGAGGCGCAGCTGGTCGTCGGTGTCGAGAATGGTGAAGTTCGACTTCAGGTCGACCAGTTCCGCATGCCGGCGCAGCAGCTTGACACAGATCGAATGGAAGGTGCCGAGCCAGGGCATGCCCTCGGCGGGTTGGCCCAGCATGCGGCCGACGCGGGTCTTCATCTCGCGCGCGGCCTTGTTGGTAAAGGTCACGGCCAGGATCTCGTTGGGCCGGGCACGGCCGGTCATCAACAGATGCACGATGCGCGCGGTCAGCGCCTTGGTCTTGCCGGTGCCCGCGCCCGCCAACATCAGGACGGGACCGTCCAAACGCTCCACCGCCTCGCGCTGAGCGGGGTTGAGGTCATCCAGATACGGCGTGGGGCGCGCCGCCATGGCGCGCGCGGAAAGCGAGACGCCTTCAAAGGCGTCCATGTCGTCATAACTGCTCATGGGGGCAAATTACGCCGGAACGGGGCCGAGGGAAAGGGTTTGTTCACGGCTTGTTCACAGGTTATTTCGGTTCTCCATCACGTTTTGCAGCAAGTTTAACGATTTTGGCGGAGCGCTGGGGGAATCTGTTAACGGCTTTGTAAACTCGCGCACCCAGCCTTGAGACGGTTTGGGCGAGCGCGGGAGAGAAGCTTGGGACACAGGGCCTCCGTCAGTTGGCAACTAAGATGGGTCGGCCTGGCCCTGTTTCTGAGCGCGATGGTGGGCGTCGCCGCCTGGTCGGTGTTTCGCCTGCCCACCCCGGTCGTCGACCGGATGATCGAGTCCGATATCCGCAAACAGGCGCAGCTGTGGACCCGCGGGATCACGATGCATCTGGAGCATCTGCCCGAGGTCTTTGCCAGCGGCGAGCTTGACGAACATGACATCGAATTCCTGATGTTGATGCCCAGTACCTCGGATGCCTACCGGCTCAAGCTGCTGAACGCAGAGGGGCGGGTGATCTGGTCCACCCGCAGCGCCGAGCTCGGCACGCTTACCCCGGATGCCCCATTCTTTGACGTGGTGGCACGCGGAGGAACCCACTATTCTCTGGTCGAGCGACCGATCACCGAGGTTGACGTCGCCATGCCCGCCGCGCGGGAGGGACAGCAGGACGACGCGCGTTGTATCGCCGAGGTCTATACCCCGGTGATCGTGGACGGCCAGTTTCTGGGAGCGCTGAAATTCTATGCCGATGTCAGCGAGCGCCGGCAGACCTTTGCCACGCGGTTGCAACTGGTGCTGGCGGCGCTCAGCAGCTTTGCCCTGTTGACCATGTGCGCGACGATGCTGGTGATCTACCGCACCAACCGCGCCCGTTTCGCGGCGCTGCAATCGCGCACGGCGACCGAGCGCTCGCTGATGGACGAACAGTTGCGGCTGGCGCGCGAGGTGCGTCTTCTGGGCGAGTTGAACGAATGGCTGCAGTCGTGTCGCGCGCTGGAAGAGCTGTTCGCGATGGTGTCCCGTTTCATGGAGCATATCCTGCCTGATGCCGAGGGTAGTCTTTATGTCTATTCCAACTCTCGCGATGTGCTGGATGGCAGTGCCGGATGGAACGGCGGCGCGTTCAAGGATCATATCCACCCCGAGGCCTGCTGGGGCCTGCGTCGGGGGCGGTCCTATGAATACGGCGCCTCCGAGGTCGATTTCGTCTGTGACCATGCCGAACCGCATGACGGCCGGCCCTATTTCTGCTTTCCGATCCTGGCTCATGGCGAAACCGTCGGGCTGATGCATCTGCGGGCGCGGGCCGGGGCCGAGGCGGATTTCTCGACCAGCAAGCGGTTGGCACAGATGTGCGCCGAACAGATCAGCATGGCGATTGCAAACGTGCGGATGCGCGACCAGTTGCACGACCAGTCGGTGCGCGACCCGCTGACGGGCCTGTTCAACCGGCGCCACCTGACCGAGACCCTGCGCAAGCAGCTGCTGCATTGCCAGACCCGTGGTGGCAGGCTCAGCCTGATCGCGGTCGACGTGGATCATTTCAAGAAGTTCAACGATATTCATGGCCACGATGCCGGCGACATGGTGCTGCGCGCGGTCGGAGCAGCATTGGAACAGGCCTGCGACCGGGACGAGGTGGCCTGTCGCATCGGCGGTGAGGAGTTCATGCTGGTGCTTCCCGACTGCACACCCGACGATGTGATGACACGCGCCGAATTGCTGCGCCAGTCGGTCGAAGAGGTCACCGTCCGCTATGGCGAAAAGACCCTGCCGCGCGTGACCATCTCGGCCGGGGTGGCGCATTACCCCCGCCACGGAACCATGCCACAGAACCTGATGCGCGCCGCGGACGACGCGCTGTACGAGGCCAAGGGAATGGGGCGCAATCAGGTGCGGGTGGCGCAATCCGCCGGTGCCGATCAGCGCGAACCGTCCGGACCGAAACCCGCAAAGACAGCCGCGCCCCCTGACGATCCACCTCGGGCCGAGGGGAGTTTTGCCGCAGAATAGGCCGGGGGCGGGTGACCAGCCGCCACCGCCGCAGCGCAGAAAAATCTTGAGGGAATGACATATCCGGGACTAGACTTTTCCCCGACGTCACCCATTAATGCGCCGCATGGATGTGCACAGTGCGTTTCCCGGTATCATGGACCTGAAATGGCGTGCCAAGCGGCGCCTGCCTCGCTTCGTCTGGGAGTATCTGGACAGCGGTACCGGGGTCGAGGCCACCAAGGCCCGCAACCGGGCGGCGCTTGATCGCATCGGGTTTCTGCCCTCGGTCCTGCATGGCCCGCTCGAACATGATCTGACCACGACGCTCCTCGGCATGACCTACGACCTGCCCTTTGGCATTGCCCCCGTGGGGATGTCCGGTCTGATCTGGCCCGATGCCGAAGGCCATCTGGCCCGCGCCGCCGCCCGCGCCAACATTCCCTATTGCCTGTCCACCGTCGCGGCGCAAAGCCCAGAGGACCTCGCCCCCCATATCGGGCCGCAGGCCTGGTTCCAGCTCTACCCGCCGAAGGACCCGGATATCCGCCGCGACCTGGTCGAGCGGGCGCGGCAGGCCGGGTTCAAGACGCTGGTCCTGACGGTTGATGTGCCAGTCGCCTCGCGCCGCGAGCGGCAGGTCCGTTCGGGCCTGACCCAGCCACCGAAACTGACCCCGCGCCTGCTGGCACAGGTGGCCATGCGCCCGGCCTGGGCGATGGGCATGGCTCGCAGCGGCATGCCGCATATGCGCACGCTGGACAAATACAGCCAGGGTCTGACCAATCTGCCACCCACCGCGCATATCGGCTATCTGTTGCGCACCTCACCCACCGAGGATTACGTGGCCTGGCTGCGCGATGCCTGGCAGGGGCCGTTTGTCGTCAAAGGCGTCCTGCGCCCCGAGGATGGCGAACGGATGGAGCGTCTGGGCGTCGATGCGCTCTGGGTTTCGAACCATGCCGGGCGCCAGTTCGACGGTGCCCCGGGCGCGGCCGAGATGTTGCCGCAGATCCGCGCCGCGACCAGTCTACCGCTGATCTTTGACAGCGGCGTCGAGGGTGGGCTCGATATCTTGCGCGCGCTGGCGCTGGGGTCCGATTTCGTGATGCTGGGCCGGGCCTTTCATTTCGCGCTGGCGGCACTTGGCCCGCAGGGCGTCGCGCATGCCATCGACATCCTGCAAAAGGACATCGAATCGAACCTGGGCCAACTGGGCGCCGCGCGCGCCAGCGACTTGCCGCCCACCCGCCCCCTGAGCGCCGCACAGTGACCCTCTCCGCACCCGGTCATATCGAAATGCGGCGGATGCGAGCGATAACATGCCGGTTCTACCCAGAACTACCAATATCACTGCGGCTATTGTCCGCGTAAACCCCACTGCCAACTGACCAATTACCGGGACCTGCCATGACCGAATTCAAGAAGATCCTGATTGCCAACCGGGGCGAGATCGCCATCCGCGTGATGCGCGCCGCCAACGAGATGGGCAAGAAGACGGTTGCCGTCTATGCCGAAGAGGACAAGCTGGGCCTGCACCGGTTCAAGGCCGACGAAGCCTATCGCATCGGCGAGGGCATGGGCCCGGTCGCCGCCTATCTCTCGATCCCCGAGATCATCCGGGTGGCCAAGGAAAGCGGCGCCGATGCGATCCATCCGGGCTATGGCCTGCTGAGCGAGAACCCTGATTTCGTCGATGCCTGCGTCAAGAACGGCATCACCTTCATCGGGCCGCGCGCCGAGACCATGCGCGCGCTGGGGGACAAGGCAAGCGCCCGCAAGGTAGCCATTGCCGCCGGTGTTCCGGTGATCCCCGCGACCGAGGTTCTGGGCGACGACATGGATGCGATCCGCGCCGAGGCCGCCGAGATCGGCTATCCGTTGATGCTCAAAGCCTCGTGGGGCGGTGGTGGACGCGGCATGCGCCCCATCCACAGCGAAAAGGAACTGGCCGAAAAGGTCATGGAGGGCCGCCGCGAGGCCGAGGCCGCATTCGGCAACGGCGAGGGGTATCTGGAAAAGATGATCATCCGCGCCCGCCACGTCGAGGTGCAGATCCTGGGCGACAAGCATGGCGAGATCTATCACCTGTGGGAGCGCGACTGCTCGGTTCAGCGCCGCAACCAGAAGGTGGTCGAACGCGCCCCCGCCCCCTATCTGAGCCAAGCCCAGCGCGAGGAACTTTGCGATCTCGGCCGCCGTATCTGCGCCCATGTGAACTATGAATGCGCCGGTACCGTCGAATTCCTGATGGATATGGACAGCGGCAATTTCTATTTCATCGAGGTCAACCCGCGCGTGCAGGTCGAGCATACGGTGACCGAAGAGGTGACGGGCATCGACATCGTGCAGGCCCAGATCCTGATCGCCGAGGGCAAACCGCTGGCCGAGGCCACCGGCAAGGCCAGCCAGGACGAGATCGCGCTGAACGGCCACGCGTTGCAGACCCGGATCACCACCGAGGATCCGCTCAACAATTTCATCCCCGATTATGGCCGCATCACCGCCTATCGCTCGGCCACCGGCATGGGCATCCGCCTGGATGGCGGCACGGCCTATGCGGGCGGTGTGATCACACGCTATTACGACTCGCTCTTGACCAAGGTCACCGCCTGGGCGCCGACCCCGGAAAAGGCCATCGCCCGGATGGACCGCGCCCTGCGCGAATTCCGCATCCGTGGTGTCAGCACCAATATCGCCTTTGTCGAGAACCTGCTGAAACACCCGACCTTCCTGTCGAACGAATACACCACCAAATTCATCGACACGACGCCGGACCTGTTCCAGTTCAAGAAACGGCGCGACCGGGGCACCAAGGTGCTGACCTATATCGCCGATATCACGGTGAACGGGCATCCCGAAACCCGCGACCGCCCGATGCCCGCCGCCGAGGCCCGCATGCCCAAACCGCCCGCCAAGCGGGGCGAGCCGCGCATGGGCACCCGCAACCTGCTGGAGCAGAAGGGCCCGCAGGCGGTGGCCGACTGGATGAAGGCGCAGCGCCAGCTGCTGATCACCGACACCACGATGCGCGACGGTCACCAGTCGCTGCTGGCAACCCGGATGCGTTCGATCGACATGATCCGGGTGGCACCCGCCTATGCCGCCAACCTGCCGCAACTGTTCAGCGTCGAATGCTGGGGCGGCGCGACCTTTGACGTGGCCTACCGCTTCCTTCAGGAATGCCCCTGGCAGCGACTGCGCGACCTGCGCGAGGCGATGCCCAACCTGATGACCCAGATGCTGCTGCGCGGCGCCAACGGGGTGGGCTATACCAACTATCCCGACAACGTGGTGCGCGAATTCGTGCGCCAGGCCGCCAAGGGCATCGACGTGTTCCGCGTCTTCGACAGCCTGAACTGGGTCGAAAACATGCGCGTCGCCATGGATGCGGTGGTCGAGCAGAACAAGATCTGCGAAGGCACGATCTGTTACACCGGCGATATCCTGAACCCCGACCGCGCCAAGTATGACCTGAAATACTATGTGGCCATGGGCAAGGAACTGCGCAACGCGGGCGCCCATGTGCTGGGTCTCAAGGATATGGCGGGCCTGTTGAAACCCGCCGCGGCCAAGGTGCTGATCCGCGCGCTCAAGGAAGAGGTGGGCCTGCCCATCCACTTCCACACCCACGACACCGCCGGCATCGCCAGCGCCACCATCCTCGCCGCGTCTGAGGCCGGGGTGGACGCGGTCGATTGCGCGATGGACAGTTTCTCGGGCAATACCAGCCAGGCGACGCTGGGTACCGTGGTCGAGGCGCTGCGCCATACCGACCGCGACACCGGGCTGGACGTCAAGGCGATCCGCGAGATCAGCGATTATTTCGAGGCGGTGCGCGGGCAATACGCGGCCTTCGAAAGCGGGCTTCAGGCCCCCGCCTCCGAGGTCTATCTGCACGAGATGCCCGGCGGCCAGTTCACCAACCTCAAGGCGCAGGCGCGCTCGATGGGGCTGGAAGAGCGCTGGCATGAGGTGGCGCAGATGTATGCCGATGTGAACCAGATGTTCGGCGATATCGTCAAGGTGACCCCCAGCTCGAAGGTGGTGGGCGACATGGCGCTGATGATGGTCAGCCAGGGCCTGACCCGCGCCCAGGTCGAGGACCCCAAGAGCGACGTGGCCTTCCCGGATTCGGTCATCGACATGATGCGCGGCAATCTGGGCCAACCGCCGGGCGGCTTCCCCACCGCGATCCTGTCCAAGGTTCTGAAGGGAGAGGCGCCCAATACCGAGCGCCCGGGCGCGCATTTGCCGCCCGTCGATCTGGAAGCGGTCCGCGCCCAGGTGTCCAAGGAGTTGGAGGGCAAGGAGGTCGATGACGAGGACCTGAACGGATATCTCATGTATCCCAAGGTGTTCATGGATTACATGGGCCGCCACCGCCAATACGGCCCCGTCCGCACCCTGCCCACACGCACCTTCTTTTACGGGATGGAGCCGGGCCAAGAGATCACTGCCGAGATCGACCCTGGCAAGACGCTGGAAATCCGCTGCCAGGCCATCGGCGAGACCGACGAGAACGGCGAGGTCAAGGTGTTCTTTGAACTCAACGGCCAGCCCCGCGTGATCCGGGTGCCGAACCGGCTGGTGAAGTCCACCACCATGCAGCGCCCCAAGGCCGAGCCGGGCAATGCCAACCACCTGGGTGCGCCGATGCCCGGCGTGGTGGCCACCGTCGCGGTGCAGGCCGGGCAGCAGGTCAAGGCGGGCGATCTGCTGCTGACCATCGAGGCGATGAAGATGGAAACCGGCATCCATGCCGAGCGCGACGCCACCGTCAAGGCGGTGCATGTCCAGCCCGGCGGCCAGATCGACGCCAAGGACCTGCTGGTCGAGCTGGAATAGGCCCGAGGCCCATCCCGAGACACAGGCCGCGCCCCCAACCGGGCGCGGCTTTTTCATACCTGTCCCCGCCCGTGCCAGCGCCCGGAAAACGGGGCAAAGAATTTTCCGCCCGGCCCGCATTTTCCACTTGCAGGCCCCGGCAGTAGTTTATATCTCCCTCCTCACTCAAACGGGGCGGGCGTAGCTCAGGGGTAGAGCATTACCTTGCCAAGGTAAGGGTCGTGAGTTCGAATCTCATCGCCCGCTCCAGATTGAGACCTCAGGCCGGATGGCCAAACGGATGCGGGCGTAGCTCAGGGGTAGAGCATTACCTTGCCAAGGTAAGGGTCGTGAGTTCGAATCTCATCGCCCGCTCCAGATCACTTCAGAACAGTTCGGATTTCTGTGGATCGGAGCGGTCCGTCTTGGGCCGGGTCAGCCCATTTCTTCCTGACACGCAATCGCGGCCTCCAGCGCGGCCATGCTGCCGGTAAGGTCGATCGACATCACCTCGCCATTCTCGTTGTACAGCGTCATCGTGTACCTGGCGGCGATGTCATACAGGAAATCGGGGTTGTCGAAGAGAATATCCGCACCCGGTAAACCTTCGAGATACATACCGCGCGCCTCGGCCTCGTATTCCTCGCCGTCAAGCGCGAACAGGACCGGATACCACTCCCCTTCAACGATACCGCCCCAGGCTTCGTTGAAAGCGGTCACGTAGCCCGCCCCCTGCAGGCGGTCGAAGCCGATACGCACGATCGAGCCGTCGGTGAATTCCGACTGGATCAGACAGCCGTTCCCAAGCGTCGGATCGATCATCACATCCCAGTAATCCGAGGATCCCCAGTGCTCCAGAGACTGGGCCAGAACGGGAACCGCAACCGTCGACCCAAGCGCCAGCGCGAGTGCTGCAAGTTTCATGATAAGTACCTCCCCAATGGTCTGGCCAGCATGGTCCGGTTTCGTGCGGGCTATCAATGGTTTTCGACACCACCGGCGCGGCTGTCCGCAATCGCTGCACGATTTCCCTTGCGGGCCGGGCCTTGCCCAACTAATCACCGCCCCACGGATGCGGGCGTAGCTCAGGGGTAGAGCATTACCTTGCCAAGGTAAGGGTCGTGAGTTCGAATCTCATCGCCCGCTCCAGATACTCGGACAGGCCGCCCAATGGGCGGCCTTTCGCGTTTCGGGATGGTTATCCGTCGCACCTTCATTTTGATCAAAAATTTTGACGCCGCCCGCGATCTGCGGCAATGCTTGGCGCAACTGACTCGCCGCCCCGTGCGGCTAACCGGAGGTATCTGGCCATGGCCCCTGTGATCTATCCCACCACCAACCTTGCCGCCACCGAACAGCTTGTGCTGGACCATGGCAAGGGCATCTATGTCTATGACGCGGACGGCAACGAGTATATCGAGGGGCTGGCCAGTCTCTGGTGCACCTCGCTGGGCTATGACAATGCCGAGGTGATCGGCGCGATCACCGATCAGCTGAACAAGCTGCCCTTTTCCCACACCTTTGGCGGCAAGACCCATGAGCCGATCATGAAGCTTGCCGAAAAGCTCAAGGCGATGGTGCCGGTCGAGGATGCCTATTTCTTCTTCGGCAACTCGGGTTCGGATGCCAACGACACCCATTACAAGATGCTGCGTTACTACTTCAACGCCATCGGCAAGCCGGAAAAGCGCAAGATCATCACCCGCGAGCGCGGCTATCACGGGGTGACCGTGGCCGCCGGTTCGCTGACCTCGCTGCCCGCGAACCTGGCGCATTTCGATGCGCCGGTCGAGGCGCTGCATATCCTGCGCTCGGACGCGCCGCATTACTATACCGGGCGTCAGGGCAACGAGACCGAGGCGCAGTTCGTCGACCGCATCCTCGACAATCTGGAACAGCAGATCCTGGCCGAGGGCGCCGATACCATCGCCGCGATGATCGTCGAGCCCATCACCGGCGCCTCGGGCGTGATCGTCCCGCCCGAGGGCTATTACGAAAAGCTCCAGGCCCTGCTGCGCAAGCATGACATCCTGGTCTGGGCGGATGAGGTGATCTGCGGCTTTGGTCGCACCGGCGCCGATTTCGGCTGCACCACCATGGGGATCAAGCCCGACCTGATGACCTTTGCCAAGCAGCTCAGCTCGGCCTATTTCCCGATCTCGGCCTCGGTCATCCCGGGCTGGATGTATGAAAAGATGATCGCGCCTTCGGCGGCGGTCGGCGTGTTCGGCCATGGCTATACCTATTCCGGGCATCCGGTGGCCTGCGCCGCGGCGCTGAAAACGCTGGAGATCTACGAACGCGACAAGATCTTTGACCATGCGGCCGAGGTGGGCGCTCATATGCAGGAGCAGTTGCGCGCCATCTTCACCGATCACCCGCTGGTGGGCGAGGTGCGCGGCAAGGGACTGATCGCGGCGCTGGAGCTGGTGTCGAACAAGACCACCGGTGCGACCATCGAAAAAGGCGCGGGCGGCGCCACCGTGCAGCGGCTGGCACAGGAAAACGGTCTGCTGATCCGCGCGGTCGCAGGCAATTCGGCCGCACTCTGCCCGCCGCTGATCATCACCAGGGACGAGGTGGACGAGATGCTGCGCCGCCTCAAGAAAGCCGTCGACGCCGCCTATGCCGAGTTGAAGGACAAGGGGCTGATCGCCGCCTGACCCTTCGACCTTTGGCGCATGGACAGATCGCCCGTGCCTCGGCCAAGCTGGGGTATGGAGCGCGACTCTGACACCCCGGCATCCGGTCGCACCGGACGCGCCGCCCGCGTGGCGGCGCTTCTTGTTGCGGGTCTCGCTCCCGCGCCCGCAATCGGCGAGGCCGACTGCACCAGCGATGCGATGATCGTGTTCGACGCCTCCGGCTCGATGGCCGAGATGGGGTATAATGGCCTCGACCGGCCCCGCATCCTGGACGCGCGCGAGGCGATGCATGACACCCTGCCCCGGATTGCCACCCTGCGCCGGCTGGGTCTGGTCACATATGGTGCCGCCATGGATGGCGCAGCGGACGGTGATCTGTGCAAGAGGGTCTCGATGCCCTTCGCCCCCAGCCCCGATGCAGCGGGGCCGATCCTGAATCTCATCGACGGGATCGAGCCCGATGGCAACACCGCATTGACCGATGCCGTCGACCTGGCCGCCCGCGTGTTTGACGAGCCGCCCCGCCCAGGTGTTATCGTTCTGGTCACCGATGGCGAAGAGACCTGCGGCGGTACGCCATGTGCGCTGGCGACCGATCTGGCCCGTACCGCACCCGGCCTGACCGTGCATGTGATCGGGTTCCGGGTGCGTTCGCAATTCTTCGGCTGGGAAGGGGGCGACGGCAACCCCACCGTCCCCGAGACGATCAGCCCGGCCGAATGTCTGGCCCAGGCCACGGGCGGGGAATATGTCTCGACCGAGACCGTCGAAGAGTTGATCCGCGCCCTGAACCAGACGCTGGGCTGCCCGCTCTACGGCGCGCTGGCGCCGCTCAGAACGCCTTGAACGTCATCGTGGTCAGCGAGCGTTCGATATTGGGGATCACCAGCAGATGGTCGTTGATATATTTGCCCACATCCGCGCCCGCCGGGATGTAGAGCTTCATCAACAGGTCGTATTCGCCGCTGGTGGAATAAAGTTCGGAATGAATCTCGCGCAGCGCGATATCCTCGGCCACCTTGTAGGTGCTGCCGGGCTTGCAGCGGATCTGGATGAATACGCAGGTGGTCATGCCGCCTCTCTCATGCTTGTTCGGCCAAAGGCTGACACGCGCCGCCACCGGGTGCAATCCCCTGTTTTCGCGCAACAGATCGCAGCGCCCGAGTCGCGGCACTCTGGCATTTGCACGCGCCCCGTGCCAAAAGCCAGCCGAGATCAGAAGGAACCCGCCCATGCGCCGTGCCAGCATCAGCCGCCAGACCGCCGAGACCGAGATCTCGGTCGAACTCAACCTCGACGGGACCGGAGCCTATGACAACCAGACCGGCGTCGGCTTCTTCGACCATATGCTGGACCAGCTGGCGCGCCATTCGCTGATCGACATGACGATCCGCGCCAAGGGCGACTATCACATCGACGACCACCACACGGTCGAGGATACCGGCATCGCGCTGGGTCAGGCGCTGAGCGCCGTCCTGGGCGACAAGCGCGGCATCCGCCGCTATGGCGAATGCCACTTGCCGATGGACGATGCGCAGGTGCGCTGCGCGCTCGACCTGTCGGGTCGGCCTTTCCTGGTGTGGAACGTGGACCTGCCGACAGCCAAGATCGGCACGTTTGATACCGAACTGGTGCGCGAGTTCTTTCAGGCCTTCAGCACCCATGGCGGCATCACCCTGCATGTCGACCAGCTGCACGGGCTGAACAGCCACCACATTGCCGAGGCCGCGTTCAAGGCGGTGGCCCGTGCCCTGCGTCAGGCGGTGGAGGCGGACCCGCGCAAGGGCGACGCCATCCCCTCGACCAAGGGCACGCTCTGATGCTCACCGCCATCATCGACTATGAATCGGGCAACCTGCACTCGGCCGAAAAGGCGTTTCAGCGCATGGCGCGCGAGACCGGCGCGGGCGAGGTCGTGGTGACCTCGGACGCCGATGTGGTGGCCCGCGCCGACCGGCTGGTGCTGCCGGGCGATGGTGCCTTCCCCGCCTGCGCGGCGGAACTGCGCGGCCACAAGGGGCTCTATGACGCGATGGTCGAGGCTGTCGAGCAGAAGGGCCGTCCCTTTCTGGGCATCTGCGTCGGCATGCAACTGATGGCCACCACCGGCCACGAATACGAAGAGACACCCGGGCTGGGCTGGGTCGCGGGCGACGTGGTGCGCATCACGCCTGCGGATGTCGCGCTGAAAGTGCCGCATATGGGCTGGAACGATCTTGTGATCGAAACGGAACACCCGGTCTTTGACGGGATCACCAGTGGCGATCACGTCTATTTCGTGCATTCCTATCACTTCCGGGTCACCAATCCCGCCGAGCGGCTAGCGCATGTGGATTATGGCGGGCCTGTCACCGCGGTGGTTGGAAGAGATACGATGGTTGGCCTGCAATTCCATCCCGAGAAAAGCCAAGCCATCGGCCTGCGCATGATCGGCAATTTCCTGACCTGGCGCCCCTGAAAGGGGGGCCGTTTTCCGGAACGGATAACGGGTCGGAAAACAGATGTTTTCCGGGCCGGAGTTCTTGCAGAACTCCGGCATCCTAGCCTCACCCACTGCGCAGCGCCATCGGCGCCGCCCCATAGGCGCGGCGAAAGGCGCGGGCAAAGGCCTCGGGCGAGCCATAGGCATAGCGCCGCGCCACCCGGTCGACCCGGTCGCCGCGACCGAGGTCCTGCGCCGCGAGGGTCAGCCGCCAGCGCCTAAGATAGCCCATCGGGGTCTCGCCCACTTGTGCTGCAAAAAGCTCGGCGAAACGTGACAATGACAGACCGGCCTCGGCCGCCAGATCGCCATTGGTCCAGACCCGGCCCGGATGGTCATGCATCGCCACGATAGCCCGGCTGAGGCGCGGATCGGCGAGCCCGGCCAACAGGCCCGGGCGGGTCGCCCCCTGTGCGATCTGGTCCCGCAACAGGCGCACCATCAATACCTCGCCCAGCCGGTTGATCACCGATTGCGCCCCGCAGCGCCGCGCCGCGACCTCGACCCGGATCAGCTCCACCACCGCGCGCGCCTCGGGATCGGCGCTCAGATCGAACCGGACCACTTCGGGCAGCGCTGCCAGAAACGGGTTGCTCTCTCCCGACCAACTCACGCGCGCCGCAAACAGCGGATCGCCCAGCTGCCCAGTTCCCGCAGGATAGAACAGCAATTCAACCGGCCCCCCGTCAGCCCCAGCCAGGGCCAGCAGATTGGCTTCCTCCGGCGCGGCGGCCTCGACCCGCAGCTGGAACCGCTCCATCAATGTCGTCAGCCTGTCCATGCCAATATCGGAGCCCCTGTCAGAAAATTCGGATTTCCCGAACATTAAACCCTGCGACAAGGCGGGGCAATTCACATCCCAAGGAGATCTCCGATGCTGATGCCCCGTCAGACCACCCCGCCCCTGTCGCTGCCGCTGGTGGGCGGTGGCCAGTTCGATCTAAGTGCCGAAACCTCGACGCGCGGCACGCTGATCTGTTTCTATCGTGGCCTGCATTGCCCGATCTGCGCCACCTATCTCAAAGAGCTGGAAAAGCGGGTGGCGGATTTCGCCGAACGCGGCGTGTCCTGCGTTGCCGTCAGCTCGGACAGCGAAGAGCGCGCGCAGGCGATGGCGGAAAAGGTCGGCGGCGAGCGCGCTTTGCGCTTTGCCTATAACCTGCCCCTGGCCGAGGCGCGCGACTGGGGGCTCTATATCTCCACCTCCCGCGGCAAGACCTCGATCGGGATCGAGGAACCGGCGCTGTTCTCGGAACCGGGCCTGTTCCTGGTCACGCCCGAACGCACGCTCTATTACGGCGCGGTGCAGACCATGCCCTTTGTGCGTCCGCATTTCGCGGAACTGGTGGCGGCGCTGGATTTCGCAATCCCCAACAATTACCCAGCGCGGGGCGAATACACCGGCGCCGTCTGAATTCGCCCGTCGAAGGCAGGGGCAAAAGCCCCTGCCGTTTCCAGACTCAGTTGACGCGTTTCCAGGTCTGGCCACGGCAAATCAGTCCACCGGCGACGCAGCCTTTGACGGTCAGCGCGTTTCCATCGAGCGACATCTTGGAGCTGTAGGTCTTGTTGGAATCGGGCGCCCAGATCTGCCCCCCCGAATAGGACCCGCCGCCACCCGGCTGCATGTCCCAGATCATACGCTTGCCCTTGTGTTCGTAATCTGTCTGCTCGGCCCCATCCTTGTCAAAAGCAGTCTTGATGGTCCCGCAAACATTCGAACCGCAAGGCGCGACAGCAACGTGAAGATAGCCGCCCGTATCGCCCGGTTCGGTTTTCCAGGTACCTGCCGCCGGATCGGCAAGGGCGGCACTCGCGGCACCAAGACCAAGCGCAGCGGCGAGAATCAGTCTGTTCATTCGTATTCCCTCCTGTTTGCAGCCAGTGTGGCGCGCCCGGCGCCAGTCGAGCAAGGCTGACTTTGGGTCGCGTTGCATCGCCTTGCTGTCTTGTGCCATATCGCGGCCGTCACTCAGCAGAAAGCCGCTTGCCCATGATCCTCTACCCCGCAATCGACCTCAAGGACGGCCAGGCCGTGCGTCTCGTACATGGCGAGATGGACCAGGCGACCGTGTTCAATGATAATCCCGCCGCGCAGGCGCTGGAGTTTGTCGCGGCGGGCTGTGAATGGCTGCATCTGGTCGACCTGAACGGTGCCTTTGCCGGAGAGCCGGTCAATGCCGCTCCGGTCGAGGCAATCCTGGAGCAGTGCAAGGTACCCGCGCAGCTGGGTGGCGGCATCCGCGACATGGCCACCATTGAACGCTGGCTGGACAAGGGGCTGGCCCGTGTGATCCTCGGCACCGTGGCGGTCGAAAACCCCGATCTGGTGCGCGAGGCGGCGCGGGCCTTCCCCGGCAAAGTGGCCGTGGGCATCGACGCCCGCAACGGCCGCGTCGCCACCAAGGGCTGGGCCGAAGAGACCGACGTGATGGTCACCGATCTGGCCAAATCCTTCGAGGATGCGGGCGTGGCCGCGATCATCTATACCGACATTCTGCGCGACGGCGCCATGAAGGGGCCGAATATCGAGGCAACTGCCGATCTGGCCCGTGCCGTGTCGATCCCGGTCATCGCCTCGGGCGGGGTCTCCTCGCTGGAGGATCTGATCGCGCTGCGCGATTGCGGCGCGGCGCTGAACGGCGCGATTTCGGGCCGGGCGCTCTATGACGGGGCGCTCGACCTGAAACAGGCGCTGAGCGCGCTCAAGGGCTGAGGACTGCGACACCGCGCCCGGTTTCGGGACCGGGCGCTTTGCTGTGTGATCCGGGCAGACCTCAAGGGGAACGCATATGACCCGCAGCTATGCTGTTGTCGAAAAGACCCCGCTGCCCGCAACCGCGCAGCTGTGGCAGGCGGTGCAGCCTGGCGATTTCATCGATGGCTATGCGGTAGAGAGCCGGATATCGCCGCGCGAGGCGGCAGAGATCGGGCTGTCCCTGCCCGGCTGGGCCAATGCCCTGCTACGCCTGCGCAACTGGATCGTGCGGCCGCTTGGCCTCAAGACCGAGGTTTCCGACACTGGCGACAAGGCGATCTTTCCGGTCACCTACGAGGGTGCGGACGAGCTGATCCTGGGCGCCGATGACAGCCACCTGAACTTTCGCATCGCGCTGGTCCAACAGGCCGGGCGGCTGCACATGGCGACCTGGGTGCATCGCAACAACCTGCTGGGGCGGGTTTATCTGGCGGTGGTGATGCCGTTTCATATCCTGATCGTGCGCGGGGCCATGCGCCGCATCGCCCGGCACGGCGGCGCGATTGCATCCGCGCCGGGGGCACAGTAAAGACGGGCGACCCCGGCAACCCGCGAGGCCGCCATGCTGAAGACCCGCATCATCCCCTGTCTCGACGTCGCCGATGGCCGCGTGGTCAAGGGCGTGAATTTCGTCGGCCTGCGCGACGCGGGCGACCCGGTGGATGCCGCCCGCGCCTATGACGCGGCGGGCGCGGACGAGATCTGTTTTCTCGACATCCACGCCACCCATGAAAACCGCGGCACCATGTTTGACGTGGTCAGCCGCACCGCCGAGCAGTGTTTCGTGCCGCTCACCGTGGGCGGCGGCGTGCGCACGCATGCCGATGTGCGCGCGCTGCTGCTGGCGGGCGCCGACAAGGTCAGCTTCAACTCGGCTGCGGTGGCCAATCCGGACGTCATTGCCGAGGCCGCCGACCGGTTCGGCAGCCAGTGCATCGTCTGCGCCATCGACGCCAAGACGGTAGCGCCGGGCCGCTGGGAGATCTTTACCCATGGCGGGCGCAAGCCCACCGGGATCGACGCGGTGGAGTTTGCCCGTCTTGTCACCGCCAAGGGGGCCGGAGAGATCCTGCTGACCTCGATGGATCGCGACGGCACCAAATCGGGCTTCAACCTGCCCCTAACCCGCGCCATCGCCGATGCGGTCGACGTGCCGGTGATCGCCTCGGGCGGCGTCGGCACGCTGGATCACCTGGTCGAAGGTGTGACCGAGGGGCATGCAAGCGCGGTGCTGGCCGCCTCGATCTTTCACTTTGGCGAGTATACCATCCGCGAGGCCAAGGAACACATGGCCGCCGCCGGCATCCCGATGAGGCTGACATGAGTATCCTGCACGATCTTGCTGCCACCATCGAGGCCCGCAAGGGTGCCGACCCGGACAGCAGCTGGACCGCCAAGCTGCTGGCCAAAGGGCCCGAGAAATGCGCCGAGAAATTCGGGGAAGAGGCGATAGAGGCGATCATCGAAGCGGTGAAGGGCGACCGGGCCAAGCTCACCTCAGAGGCGGCGGATGTGCTCTATCACTTCCTCGTCATGCTGGCCGCGCGCGATGTGGCACTGGATGATGTGCTGGCCGAGCTGGCCCGCCGCCAGGGCCAGAGCGGCATCGCCGAAAAGGCGGCGCGGACCAAAGGTTGACCCTCCGGCGCTGAGCGGTACGATCCAAGCACCGGAACCGACGATCCCGACCGAGGTATCCCATGATCACATTCCGCGCCCTGCTCGCCACGCTGGCCGTGCTGCTGTTGACCGCCTGTAGCGACACGCAAACCATCAGCCAGAAAGACGTGGCCGCGCTGGCGCAACACCTACGCGCGCTGGGGCCGGAGGTGGACCCCGCCGAAGCGCAGCGCGCCGCCGAGATTTCATACAGTTACGGTCGGCAACTGGCGCGCGAGTATAACGTGACCAGCAGCCCCATCGTGCATAACGCCAAGGTTCTGAACGGCTTTCGCGAGCGCGGCCTGTGCGTGCACTATGCCCAGGACATGCAAAAGCGCCTCAATCAGGAAAATTTCCGCACCCTGGTCGTGCATCGCGCCATTGCCGATCCCGACAGCATCTGGCGGATCGACCACAGCACCGCCATCCTCAGCCGCCGGGGCGATGACATGTTCGACGGCATCGTGCTGGATCCCTGGCGCTATGGTGGAGACCTGTTCTGGGCCCCCACCCGCGAGGACACGCGCTATAACTGGCGCCCGCAGCGCGAGGTGCTGGAGAAGAAAGCTGCCGAGAAACTGGCGCGCCAGCCCTCTTAAAGCTTGGACGAGATGATGCCGGTGGCGAAACCGCCCATGCGCAATTCGCCAAAGAGCCGTTGATATTCGATCTTGGGGCAGCGGTTCTGGATCACGTCGATCCCGCGCGCCTCGGCCTGCGCCGCAGCCTCGGCATGCTCGACCCCGATCTGCATCCAGATCGTCTTGAGGCCGGGAAAAACCTCCAGCGCCTCCTCGACGATGGGCGGCACCGCATCAGAGCGGCGAAATATATCGACCATATCGACCGGTTCGCTGATCTCGGACAGACCCGCGCGCACCGTCTCGCCGAACAGGCGCTGGCCGGCATGGCCCGGATTGACCGGAATCACCCGGTACCCTTTCAGCCCCAGATAGCGGGCCACGTAATAGCTGGGGCGCACAGGGTTCATCGACACGCCGACAACGGCAATCACCTTTGTGCGCTTGAGAATCTGTTTAAGATGATCGTCGGAATAGTCTGGCATGACCGAACCCTAAACCACCCGGAGACAAGAAAAAAGCGCCCAAGTCATGCTTGGGCGCCAGGTACGGAACGAGGGACAGTGAAATGACGCACGGCAGTTCCAGTCCGCGGTCATTGTGACATTTAGGCACTCATATTCAGAAAAAAAGAGGGGCGCGCCAAAAAAGTGATGACAGGGCGTCGACGCAGCCGCGCAATTACCGGTCCAGGACAGCCGGCCAGTTGCGGCGGGCGCCGTCGATATTGCCCGCGATATCCTCGGCCCAGAGCCGGGCAACCTCGGGAGAGTGGATGAGAAACAGCTCTCCGTCGACGATCTGCCAGGCGGTGGGATCGGTGTCGGTGGTATAGCCGCGCGCAACCGCATAGGCGCAATACCCGCCGAATTGCGGTGCAAAGGCGCGGGGATTGGCCTCGAACGCGGCGCGGTTCTCGTGGCTGGCAAAATGCCAGAGCGCCCCTTTCCACATCACCGCGATCGTGGGCGCCCCCGGTACCGGGGTGCCTTCGGTGAAATAGGCCACCGTGTCATAACCGCGAATCGCAGCGCCGTCTTCGGCAAAGAAAACGGGTGTCTCCGCCCAAAGAGGCAGGGCAGCGGCGGTCAGGACACCGGCAAGGCCGGTCAAGAGGGTACGTCGGTTCAGCATCGTCACGCGATATGGTTTCGTCGTGGGATAAAATGCCGCTCTCGAAGCCAATAGGAAAGAGACTTGACGGTTATGTGATCGACCCGTGTGCGGGGATCAGTCGAAGATATCCTCGACCTTGTCCCAGACCTCATCCAATGCGCGCGAGAACAGCCCCTTGCGCTTCTTTTGCTTCTTCGGCTTGCGCTTCTTGTCCGGCTTTTGCTGCGGTTGCGAAACGACCTGCTCGACGTCCGGTTTCAAAGGCACCGGCGCGGGCTTCGTTCGCTCGGGCGCCGGGGCGGCCTCGACCTGCTGGATGGGCGCGCCGCAGGCCTCGCAGGCCAGCATGCCCGACCGCCCCGCCGCCAATGTCGCGCGGGCGCCGCAGTAACAGCAGGTGACAAGCTTGGGCATGGGGTCTGGGTCCGGTTAATGCGATTTGGAAGCATATAGGGCGATTGCCGCCGCATTCGAGACGTTGAGCGAGCCGAAACCGCCTGCCGCGTCGATCTTGACCAGCTTGTCGACCGTTTCCTTGGTCTTTTGCCGCAACCCCGGCCCCTCGGCCCCCAGCACCAGCGCCACCGCACGGTCGCGTTGCCCGGCCAGCGCGGTCTCGATCGTCTCGTCGGCCTCGCCATCCAGCCCCAGCACCAGATAGCCCATGTCCTGCAACTCGGTGATAGCATCGGCCAGGTTGCGCATCCGCAGATAGGGCTGCCGTTCCAGCGCGCCGCTGGCGGTCTTGGCCAGGGCACCGGTTTCGGGCGCCGAATGGTGGCGGGTGCCGATCACGGCGCTGGCGCCCAGAACCTCGGCCGAACGCAGGATGGCGCCCACGTTATGCGGGTCGGTCACCCGGTCGAGCAGAATCAGCCGCGGGCTTTCCGCCCCGATCGCGACCTCGGCCAGACTGCCCCAGTTGAGCGGCTTGACCTCAAGCGCCGCGCCCTGATGGACCGAGCCGGGGTCGATCGGCGCGGTGAACTTGCGGGCATCGGCCAGTTCCGGTTCGATCCCCGCCGCGTCGATGGCCTCGGCCAGTTTTTCCCGCGCGTTCAGCGTCACGATCAGGCGGAGTTTTTCGCGTTTCGGGTTCATCAGCGCATCGCGCACGGCATGCAGACCAAACAGCCAGACCGTCTCGGAGGCGGACGCTTTTTTGGCCTGTTCCTTCTCGACCACCCATTTCGGTTTCTTCATGTTCAGCGCCCTCCGGGTGCGGCAAAAGTTTCCTGCGCCAAAGCGGATTTTTCCTGTTGACGCTCCATTGGGACGCTAGTAATCACGCCTCCACGTCAGGCGCAACGCCTGACAGTGGGCGACAGGCCGCAAGGTGTGGCAGGGGACTGTAACTCCCTCGCGGAGACGCACGCCTGGTTCGATTCCAGGGTCGCCCACCACTCAGTCTTCCTAAAACCGTATTGGATACCTGCTCTCTGATTAGAGTGTATTTTTCCGCAGGTCACGAGGAGTGGTGGCGGTAGAGACCGGCATTGTTGCAGAACTCTGACCATGAAGGATTCACATCACGAATCCATGCGGTTAGACGGATGATAAGAGCAAGCCCAAGCCCGCCCGTTACCGCACGACAAACTGGTCCACCTACAATGCTGCGCTCCGCAAACGTGGGTCGTTGCTTATCTGGCTGGACAAGGAGATGGCGTGGTTCGCGCCGCATGAAGGCTGCCCTGGGCGCCCGCCGGTGTTCTCTAATGCAGCGATCCAATTCTGTCTGTCGATCAAGGTGCTGTTCAAATTGCCTCTCAGACAGACCGAGGGGATGGTCGCGAGCCTGTTGAAGCTGGCGGGACTGGATTGGCCGGTGCCCGACTTTTCCACCCTCTGCCGCAGGCAGAAGACCCTTGCCGTTCAGGTCCCATGTCGCCGTGGCGACGGACCGCTCAACCTGCTCGTGGACAGCACAGGCATCAAGTTCCTCGGCGATGGCGAATGGCAGGCCCGCACGCACGGGGTGCAGTGGCGGCGCCAATGGCGCAAGGTACATCTGGCCATGGACCCGACCAGGTCCGACATCCGTGCCGTCGAATTTACCCCCAACCGGGATGGCGACAGCCCCGTGCTGCCCGACCTGCTAGGCCAAATCCCGGCAGACGAGCAAATTGGCAAGGTCACCGCTGACGGTGCCTATGACACGCGCCGCCGCCACACCGCCATAATCGCGCGTGATGCTGTGCCGATCATCCCGATACGCAAGAATGGGCGGCCTTGGAAAGAAGACTGCCCGGTCGCCAAGGTCCGCAATGAGACCTTGCGCGCGACCCGCTACTACGGCCGGGCGTTCTGGAAGCGCTGGACCGGATACCACGCCCGCAGCCGGATCGAGGCGAAGATGCGCTGCCTGAAAGCCTTCGGTGAGCGCATCATGGCGAGAGACCCCGACCGCCAGACCGCCGAAATCCACATCCGCATTGCTCTCATGAACCGCTTCAACGCCCTCGGCACCGCCGAAATCGTCCGCATGGAATGACCTCAGTGGGGTAAGGGGAAATCACGCCGCAAGCCGGAGTTCTGCAACAATGCCCGTTCAGCCCCCCGATGCTCGCCAGCAGTTCGACAACCTGATCGATCCCGGTCCGATGACGCAGCGCGGTGAATACGAATGGACGCTCCTTTCGCATCCTGCGCGCATCCCGCTCCATCACCTCCAGCGACGCGCCCACATGCGGGGCCAGATCGGTCTTGTTGATGATCAGGATATCGGATTTCGTGATCGCCGGCCCGCCCTTGCGGGGGATCTCCTCGCCCGCTGCGACGTCGATCACGTAGAGCGTCACATCCGCCAGTTCCGGGCTGAAAGTGGCCGACAGATTGTCGCCGCCGCTTTCGATCAGAACGATATCCAGGTTGGGATGGCGTGCGCAAAGCTCGGCCACGGCGGCCAGGTTGATCGAGGCATCCTCGCGGATCGCGGTATGCGGGCAGCCGCCGGTCTCAACCCCGATGATCCGGTCCTGTGGCAGGATCTGCATCCGCATCAGGGCCTCGGCATCCTCTTGCGTATAGATGTCATTGGTGATGACACCGACGGAACAGACATCGCGCAGGGCCTCGGCCAAGGCGGCGGTCAAGGTGGTCTTGCCCGCGCCGACAGGTCCGCCGATGCCGACGCGCAGGGGGCCGTTCATGCTGCTCATGTTCGAAAGATCCTTGAATACTGGGTTTCATGTTTCATCGACGCGATATCGGCCAGGAACGCGGTCGAACTCAGATCGTCCAGCCCAGCCGCAAGCGCCTGTTCCGCAAGCTGCGCGCAGAGTGGTGTCAGCTCACGGATCAACCGCTGCGCCTCTGTCTGGCCCAGGGGCACAAGGCGGGTGGCGCAGGCGACCAGATTGCTCATGAAAGCCTGAAGGAAAATCTGCGTCGTCAGCAAGAGCGGCAGATCCTGCAAGCGCGCCGCATGTCCCACTGCGACCGGATAAGCAAGTCCGCCCAACTCGAAGCCCCAGACATCGCCGGTCACGGACCCAAAGGCCTGCCCCAGAAGGTGGGTTTCCATTACCCGTTCGGACGAGGCGCAAAAGGCCCGCGCGGTGGCGTCGATACCCGCCAGTGCGCCTGCATCCCCCGCCCGATGGGCCGCGACAAGAAACAGCGCATCGTTCCAGCCCGCCCCGTGGTCCAGCACATCCGCGATCCAGGCGCCGGTGTCTTGCACGGTTGTGACCGCACCCGCGTCAATCGCGGCCTCCAGCCCGTGGGAATAGGCGAACCCCCCCACCGGGTAGGCCGGGGACAACCATTGGGTCAGCGTCAGGATAGCGGTGTCAGTGGGCGTGGCCATGGGTCCTGCCGTGGCCATAGGCCCCGCCTTCGGGAGTGAAGGGTTCGACAACCTCGCGCAGCTCGGCCCCCAGCTTCAACAACATGTCGCGCAGGACATGATCGCGCTGGATCAGCAGGCGGGTCGGCTCGATCTGGCAGGGCGTGTGCCGGTTCCCGATATGCCAGGCCAGTTGCAACAGGTTGTCGCCGCCAACCTCGAGCAACTCTTCGGGGGCCGCGACGATCTCGACCTCGCGCCCGTCCTCCAGCACCAGCACGCCACCATGGTCGAGCGAGCGGGTCTGCGCCAGATCGACCAGAAAGGTCTCTCCCGCATCCGTGGCCAGCATCTTGCGGCGCAGAAAGCGGCCGTCATAGTCCAGCGAAACCTGGGCGAAAGCCGGCGCATGAGGGTGATCGCGGTAGATGCGAGCGGTCTTTATCGCGGTGCTCATCGGGGGTCTCCTTGCGGGCTCAGAACAGGAAATAGCGCTGCGCCATCGGCAGCACCACGGCAGGTTGGCAGGTCAGCAACACGCCATCAGCGCGAACCTCGTAGGTTTCCGGATCGACCTCGATCCGGGGGGTCGCGTTGTTCAGCAGCAGGTCGCGCTTGCCGATCGCGCGGGTGTTGCGCACGGCAACCGTCTGTTTCGCCAGCCCCAGCCTTGCGCGTACGCCATCGACCTGCGCGGCATCGGAGACGAAGATCACGGCCGAGTGCTCGACCGAGCGGCCATAAGCGCCCCACATCGGCCGGGAATAGACCGGCTGCGGCGTCGGGATCGAGGCGTTGGGATCCCCCATCTGGGCACAGACGATGGTGCCGCCCAGCAGCACCATTTCCGGTTTCACCCCGAAGAAAGCCGGATCCCACAGGACGAGATCGGCGCGTTTGCCTTCCTCGATACTGCCGATCTCATGCGCGATGCCGTGGGCGATAGCCGGGTTGATCGTGTATTTCGCGATGTAACGGCGAACCCGGAAATTGTCGTTATCACCACTTTCCTCGGCGAGCCTGCCGCGCTGTTTCTTCATCTTGTCGGCGGTCTGCCAGGTGCGGATCAGCACCTCACCCACCCGGCCCATCGCCTGACTGTCGCTGGCGATGATGGAAAACGCGCCCATGTCGTGCAGAATGTCCTCGGCCGCGATGGTCTCGCGCCGGATGCGGCTTTCGGCGAAAGCCACGTCCTCGGGGATCGACTTGTCGAGATGGTGGCACACCATCAGCATGTCGAGATGTTCCTCGACCGTGTTCACGGTAAAGGGGCGCGTGGGGTTGGTCGAGGAGGGCAGAACATGGTCCTCGCCGCAAATCCGAATGATGTCGGGGGCATGGCCGCCGCCTGCACCCTCGGTGTGAAAGGCATGGATCGTCCGGCCCTTCATGGCCTTGACCGTCTGTTCCACGAAACCGCTCTCGTTGAGCGTATCGGTGTGGATCATCACCTGCACGTCCATCGCGTCCGCCACCGACAGGCAACAGTCGATCGTCGCTGGTGTCGTACCCCAGTCTTCGTGCAATTTCAGGGCGCAGGCCCCGGCCAGCACCTGTTCCTCCAGCGCGGCGGGCAGCGCGGCATTGCCCTTGCCCGCAAAGGCAAGGTTCATCGGAAAGGCATCGGCGGCCTGCAACATCCGCCCGATATGCCAGGGGCCGGGCGTGCAGGTGGTGGCCAGCGTGCCATGGGCCGGCCCGGTGCCGCCGCCCAGCATGGTGGTCAGGCCCGAATGCAGCGCGTCCTCGATCTGTTGCGGGCAGATGAAGTGGATATGACTGTCGAAGCCGCCCGCGGTCAGGATCCGCCCTTCGCCGGCGATGATCTCGGTGCCCGGTCCGATGATGATGTCGACGCCGGGCTGAGTATCCGGGTTCCCGGCCTTGCCAATCTTGTGAATGCGCCCGTCTTTGAGGCCGATATCGGCCTTGGTGATGCCCGCGTAATCGACGATCAGCGCGTTGGTGATCACCGTGTCCACCGCGCCCGCCGCACGGGTGGCCTGCGACTGACCCATGCCGTCGCGGATGACCTTGCCACCGCCGAACTTGACCTCTTCTCCATGAACAGTCAGGTCCCGCTCTACCTCGATGATCAGATCGGTATCAGCCAACCGAAGCTTGTCGCCGGTGGTGGGGCCGAACATTGCGGCATAGTCGCTGCGCTTTATCTGTGCCGGCATCAGAGAGGCCCCATGACCTGTTGGTTGAACCCGTAGATATTGCGTGCCCCGCCGATCGGGATCAGCGAGACCTCACGGCTCTGCCCCGGCTCAAAGCGCACGGCGGTGCCCGGTGCGATGTCCAGCCGCATCCCGAGCGCGGCTGCGCGGTCGAACTGCAAGGCGGGGTTGGCTTCGGCGAAATGATAGTGTGACCCGACCTGGACGGGCCGGTCGCCGGTGTTCGACACCATCAGTGTGGTCGCCATGGCATCCGCGTTCAAAAGGATCAGCCCCTCTGCCGGGAACAGCTCTCCCGGGATCATCTGGGCAACCGCGACAACAGGGCAATGACGATAAGGGCGATCAACGCCAGCCCCACGCCCAGGCTCGCATGATCGGTTCCATGAGCGTGTATATGGGTATCGGTATGGGCCATGGCGGGGCTTGCGAACACGAGCGCGGCAAACAGCATGCGGGTCATTGGAAACTCCTTGTCAGATCAGCGGATGGGGTTGTGGACGGTGACCAGCTTGGTTCCGTCCGGAAAGGTGGCCTCGACCTGAACGTCGTGGATCATCTCGGGCACGCCTTGCATGCATTGGTCGCGGGTGACGACCTCGGCCCCGGCCTGCATCATCTCGGCGACCGAACGGCCGTCGCGGGCGCCCTCGACAACCGCCTCGGTGATCAGGGCAATCGCCTCGGGGTGATTCAGCTTGACGCCCCGCGCCAGCCGCCTGCGGGCAACCTCGGCGGCCATGGCGACCAATAGCTTGTCTTTCTCACGCGGTGTCAGGTTCATGTCAGAGCATCCAGCATCGGGGTAAGGTGTCGTCATTGAGCAGGCGCAGAACCGGCAGCAGATCGCGCCTGAGGGTAAAGCTGTTTTCAGCGAGCATCCGGATCACCAGCAGGTCCGGCTTGATCAAACTGGCACCGGCTGTGTCGGGCAGCAGCGCGCGGACCGGGGTCAACCGCACCTCGGCGGTTGGCGCGGCCAGAACGACCAGCGCCATTGCCCCGGCGCCATTGGCGATGTGCGGCCTGGCGAGATGGGCATGCAGATCGTCAGAGAACCGCATCGCATCCAGAAAGACCGGCGCCGCGCCGCGCCGGATCTCGACCCGGTCGCGCAGGCGGATATCGGTCAGGGTCTCTCCCATCGCGGCACGGCCAAATACCAATGGCTCGACCATCAGCAGGGTTGCATCCGGCGCCATGTCGATGCGCAGACGACGATCCAGCGCGCTGCGGTTGAACAGGATGGTCTCTTGCGGCAGCCAGTTCAGTCTTGCGCCGGGTTCGATCGTCAGGCTTGTAGCGACCTGCCCCCAGCTATCGGGTTGCGCCTTGTAGATGCGTTCGCATGCCTGCGAAGTCAGGGTCAGCGTCGTACCCGAGGCGGCCGCGCCGGTGAACCGGAACCTGTCCCCCCCGGTAATGCCACCCGCGGTGTTCAGCAGGACCGCGTCCAATCCCCGGCCCGCCGGGCGGGGAAACAGGCATTTGAACGACCCCGCCTGATGCAGGTGGTCCAGAACAGACCTGTCGCCCAAAGGCTTGGTGCACAGCCGAATCGCACCCTTGGCGCGCGGGGCCGCCTGTGCCTTGTCGGGCGATATGGGAGCAAGGTGGGTAATGGGGCACCTTCAACGGGCTGTTTCGCACCACCTGTTTCGCCGCTGCAGCGTCAGAGCACTATTCCACCATGCGGCCAGCCGGCCCGATTCCCTCGCCCCTGATCATCTTTTAGGCAGCAGTCCGACCCACAGATCAAAAAACGGGCAGATACAGCCGAAATGTGGAAATGCTGAACAGGCCGGTTGCGCAAATTGCTGCATTGCAGAAATCGTATGAATGCCCACAGCGGAGAGACATTCCGAAGGGTGTGTGACGGCTGCGCGAATTGGACCTCGGACACAACCGCCACACGGAACGCAACAACAGTTGCGGGGATCAGGTAGTAGAAGAGCACGCCGTGACGCAAGCCCTCTCTCCCGGCCCCGCCAGGAGGATCATATGACATCTTTCAAATCCACACTCGCCGGTTCGGTCGTATTTGCCGCCATGGCCACCGCCACGCTTGCGGCCGAAGACACGATCAAGGTGGGCGTGCTGCATTCGCTGTCGGGCACCATGGCGATTTCTGAGACCACCCTGAAGGACACGATGCTGATGCTGATCGACCAGCAGAACGCCAAGGGCGGGCTGCTGGGCAAGCAGCTTGAGGCGGTCGTGGTCGACCCGGCCTCGGACTGGCCGCTGTTCGCCGAAAAGGCACGCGAGTTGCTGACTGTACACGAGGTCGACGTGATCTTTGGCAACTGGACCTCGGTCAGCCGCAAATCAGTTCTGCCGGTGATCGAAGAGCTGAACGGGCTGCTGTTCTACCCGGTGCAATACGAGGGCGAGGAATCGTCGAAAAACGTGTTCTACACCGGCGCCGCCCCGAACCAGCAGGCGATCCCGGCCACCGATTATTTCCTGGATGAACTGGGAGTCGAGAAATTCGCGCTGCTGGGCACCGACTATGTCTATCCGCGTACCACCAACAACATCCTCGAAAGCTATCTGAAGCAGAAGGGCATCGCCGACGAGGATATCTTTGTCAATTACACGCCTTTCGGCCATTCCGACTGGTCCAAGATCGTGGCCGATGTGGTCGCCCTGGGCGCGGATGGCAAGAAGGTGGGCGTCATCTCGACCATCAACGGGGATGCCAATATCGGGTTCTACAAGGAGCTGGCGGCGGCCGGTGTTTCGGCGGATGACATCCCCGTCGTGGCCTTCTCGGTGGGCGAGGAAGAACTCTCGGGTCTGGATACGACCAACCTTGTCGGCCACCTTGCAGCCTGGAACTATTTCCAGTCGGCCGATACCGAGGCCAATGCCGAATTCGTCGAGACCTGGAAGGCCACGATGGGCGAGGATCGGGTCACCAACGACCCGATGGAGGCGCATTACATCGGTTTCAACATGTGGGTGAACGCCGCGACACAAGCGGGCTCGACCGAGGTCGACGCGGTGCGGGCCGCCATGTACGGTCAGGAATTCCCGAACCTGACCGGCGGCACCGCGGTCATGCTGCCGAACCACCATCTGGCCAAGCCGGTCCTGATCGGCGAAATCCAGGCGGACGGTCAGTTCGACATCATCAGCGAGACCGACGTGGTGCCGGGCGACGCCTGGACCGACTATCTGCCGGAATCCGCCGTCCTGAAATCGGATTGGAAGGATCTGGGCTGCGGCATGTACAACACCCAGACCCAGACCTGCGTTCAGACCCTGTCGAACTACTGATCCCAATTGCAAGGCGGGCGCCCCGCCCGCCTTGCCTCAGGACATCCGGGTTTCACCACATGTTTAGACTTTTCCTCGCGAGCCTCGCACTCGTGGGCACCTGCCTGACGGCCTCGGCGCAAGAGGCCGCATTGCAGACGATCCTGCAGGAACATCGGGCGACGATTGCCGAAAGCTCGCGCAAGACGATCGGACCGGCAATTGACGCGATTGCCGCCAGCGGCTTGCCGCAGGCCCAACGGATGCTTGAGACATGGGCCGCCAAGGACATGTGGATGCGCAAATCCGACGGTCTCTTCTTTGCCGGCAGAAAGGGTGAGGGGCGCACTTATGTCCTGACCGATTTCGATACCGGCGCGACCGTCGGCAGCTTTGCCTCGTCCGAACTGGCACAGCTGAAACCCAATAGCGGCATACGGGCGATGATCGGTACCGCGCTGGTGCGGTTCCAGCTGTCCGACCCCGACCGGGGCAAGCGGCTGTCTGCGCTCGATTCGATCCAGCGCGCGCCCGAGGCGGCCCTGTTGCCCCCCTTGCGCGCGTCGATCGCAGCTGAACCCGATGCCGGGATCAAGGCCCGCAAGCAGCGGCTGGAGCGGTTGCTGACCATCGGCTACGACACCGACCCGCGCGCCCGTGTTCAGGCCATCGACGACATGTCCGCCGGGCTTGGCCTCGACCTGCGCGCCGCCCTGAACCCTTTGCTTGTCACGTCCCGCCATGTGGCGCCCGCGCTGCCGGATGAGGCCAATATCGCCGCCGTTCTCGAACCGGGACGAGAGGGTCTGTCCGTTGTCGACGCCTATGACCTGCTCGTCGCAAGGGATCTCGCCCCGCCACGCGTTTCGCGGGATGACATTCGAAATGCCCTGGCGGCACATATCGTTGGCGGGCGCGTCGGCGACGTGCCGGTCGCGCAACTCGATACCGACGCCGCGCGCGCGCAGGCCTATGCCGCACTGGCCCGTGCCGGCGCGGTGCCCGCGCTGGTCACCCAGGCCGATATGGCTGCCGCAGTGGCCGGGCATGTGTTCTTCGATGCCTATGTCGAACCGTCAAGGGCTGTCACCGATGCTGCCCAACAGGCATTGGACCGGATCGACCTGAAGGTCGGCATGAACCAGACGCTCGACCTGGCGCTGGATGCGGTCTCGCTGGCGTCGATCTACTTCCTTGCGGCGATCGGTCTGGCCATCACCTTTGGCGTGATGGGAGTGATCAACATGGCCCATGGCGAGTTCATCATGATGGGCGCCTATACCGGCTATGTGGTGCAACAGGTCATCCCGGATCACACGCTCTCGATCATCGTCGCGATCCCGATGGCCTTTGCCGTCACCTTTGCCGCCGGCGTCGCGATGGAGCGGCTGGTGATCCGCTGGCTCTATGCCCGCCCGCTCGAGACCCTGCTTGCCACCTTTGGCATCTCGATCGCGCTGCAACAGCTGGCCAAGAACATCTTTGGCACCCAGGCCCGCCCGCTGACGGCACCCGGCTGGCTGGATGGGGCATGGGTGCTCAACGATGTGGTGTCGATCAGCTATATCCGCATCGCCATCTTCGCGCTGGCGCTGATCTTTCTGGCGCTGTTCCTCTATATCGCGAAACGCACCCGGCTCGGCCTTGAAATGCGGGCGGTGACGCAGAACCCGCGCATGGCAGGATCAATGGGCATCAACCCCGGCCGGGTGAACATGCTGACCTTTGGGCTGGGCTCGGGCATTGCCGGGATCGCCGGCGTCGCCATCGGTCTCTTTGCCAAGGTCACTTCGGATTTGGGCAGCGACTATATCGTGCAAAGCTTCATGACCGTGGTTGTCGGCGGTGTCGGCAACATCTGGGGCGCGCTGGCCGGGGCCGGAATGATCGGTTTCCTGCAAAAGGGGATCGAATGGATGAACCCGTCCAATACCCTCGCCGCCCAGACCTACATGATCGTTTTCATCATCATTTTCATCCAGTTCCGGCCAAGGGGCATCATCGCCCTCAAGGGCCGCGCCGCGGGGGATTGAGCCATGGACCGCAGCTTTGTTGCAAGAAACCCGTCGGTGCTGGTCTTTCTGGCCCTGTTGTCGCTGTTCACCCTCGTCGTCACCGTTCTGTCCGAGGGCTTTGGCATCGGCGTGATCTCGACCAGTTTCGTCAAGACGCTGGGCAAGACCCTGTGCCTGTGCCTGATCGCGGTGGCGATGGATCTGGTCTGGGGCTTTACCGGCATCCTGTCGCTGGGCCATTTCGCCTTTTTCGGGCTGGGCGGCTACATGATCGGCATGTGGCTGATGTACGAGCGCACCCGCCTGATCGTGGTCGATGCAATGTCCCAAGCCGAGATCCCGCCCACCCCATCCGAGGTGGTCGATGCAATCGGCAGCCAGATCTTCGGCGTGGTCGGATCATCCGAGTTTCCCTTGGTCTGGGCCTTTGCCGACAGTCTGGCGCTGCAACTGGTGCTGGTGGTGCTGGTGCCGGGCCTGCTGGCGCTGGTCTTTGGCTGGCTGGCCTTTCGCAGCCGCGTGACCGGCGTGTACCTGTCCATCCTGACCCAGGCGATGACGCTGGCACTGGCGCTTTACCTGTTCCAGAACGACAGCGGTCTGCGCGGCAATAACGGCCTGTCCGGCCTGCAAAACCTGCCGGGTGTCACCGCCGCGCAGGATATCGTGTCGATCTGGTTCCTCTGGGCCTCGGCGCTGGCGCTGGGTCTGGGATACCTGCTGGCCGCCTGGATCGTGGCGGGCAAGTTCGGCTCGGTGATCCGCGGCATCCGCGACAACGAGGCACGGGTCCGCTTTCTGGGCTACTCGGTCGAGGTCTACAAGCTGGCGGTGTTCACCCTGACCGCCTGTCTCGCGGCCATCGCGGGCGCGCTCTATTATCCGCAGGCGGGCATCATAAACCCCGAGGAGATGGCGCCTATCGCCTCGATCTATCTGGCCGTCTGGGTGGCGATCGGCGGGCGCGGGCGTCTTTATGGCGCGGTGATCGGGGCGGCCTTTGTCAGCCTGCTCAGCACCTGGTTCACCGGCGGCCAGGCCCCGGATATCCCGCTGGGTTTCTACACGATCAAATGGGTCGACTGGTGGCAGGTGCTGCTGGGAGGTTCCTTTGTGCTGGTCACCCTGTTCGCGCCGCAGGGTATCGGAGGGCTTTTCGACCTCTGGTCGAACCGGCGGCACCCGGATCGCCATGGCGCCAATCTGGGCCCCGACGCCGGTTCCCTGCGGGAAAAGGAGGCAACGCAATGAGCACCCTGCTGGAAGTGAGCGGCGTCTCGGTCTCGTTCGACGGATTTCGCGCGATCAACAACCTGTCGTTCCGCATCGGCAACGCCGAGTTGCGCGCCGTGATCGGGCCGAACGGCGCGGGAAAGACCACATTCATGGATATCATCACCGGCAAGACGCGCCCCGACGAGGGCCGCGTGATCTGGGGCGAGAAATCCGTGTCGCTGCTGCGCCTGAGCGAGGCCGCGATCGCGCAGATGGGCATCGGACGCAAGTTCCAGAAACCCACCGTGTTCGAAGACCAGACCGTGCAAGAGAACCTGTTGATGGCGCTGAAGAACACGCGCGGCTGGCTGGGCGTGCTCTTCTATCGCCCGACGGCAGCCGATCTGCAAAAGGTCGATGATCTGGCGACCGAAATCGGCCTCCGGCAAGAGCTGACGCGCAAATCGGGAGAGTTGAGCCACGGTCAGAAACAATGGCTGGAAATCGGCATGCTGCTCGCCCAGGAACCGCGCCTGCTGCTGGTGGACGAACCCGCCGCCGGGATGTCCCCACAAGAACGCGAACACACGACCGACCTGCTGGTTCAGGCTGCCAGGACCCGCGCCGTTGTGGTTGTCGAACATGACATGGAATTTGTCCGGCGCCTGAACTGCAAGGTCACCGTACTGCACGAAGGGTCGGTTCTGGCCGAAGGCAGCCTTGACCACGTGACCTCCAATCAGGACGTCATCGACGTCTACCTGGGACGCTAGACCATGCTGAAACTGACCGATCTGACCCTGCACTACGGGCATTCGCAAATCCTCAACGGTATCTCGATGGAGGCCAGGCAGGGCGAGGTGACTTGTGTGATGGGCACCAATGGCGTCGGCAAGACCAGCCTGATGAAGGCGATCTCGGGCACGCATCCGCGCTCGGGCGGCACGCTGGAACTGGATGGCGAGCAAGTCGGCATCTTGCCTGCACACGGGATGGCCTGGAAAGGCGTCGCTTATGTGCCGCAGGGGCGCGAGATCTTTCCGCTGCTGACGGTGCGCGAAAACCTGGAAACCGGCTTTGCCTGTCTGCCCAAGGATGCGCATGTCATCCCCGACGAGATCTTTGACCTGTTCCCGGTGCTCAAGCAGATGCAGAACCGGCGCGGCGGTGATCTTTCAGGGGGCCAGCAGCAGCAACTGGCCATCGCCCGCGCGCTGATCACCAGACCACGTCTGTTGCTTCTGGACGAACCCACCGAAGGCATCCAGCCCAACATCATCCAGCAGATCGGAGAGGTCATCCGGCATCTCAAAGCCTCGGGTGACATGGCGATCGTGCTGGTCGAGCAGTATTTCGATTTCGCCTATGAACTTGCCGACCGGATATTGGTGCTGCGGCGCGGAGAAGTCATCACCCGCGGCAGCAAGGCTGAGCTGTCGCGAGAGGCGGTCTTGGCGGGGATCTCCGTCTGAGTGCCCGACCGCCCCGGAGAGCCGCCCCGCTTGCGTTGTTCGCGGCGGCGGTTCCCTGCTGCACTTGCTGCGGCCGTCAGAGGAAAGGCAGCTCGCAAAGGGTCCCTTCGACCGCGCCCGACCCACGTTGCACCAGCACCCGGTCACCGGGTTTTGCCGTGACCGAAACAAGGGCAAAACCGATGTTCTTCTTCATCCGGTAAGACCAGACGCAGGTGGTGAGGTCGCCGATCTTCTGCCCGTTTCTCTCGATTTCGCTCCAGGTGAATTCGGCCTTGGCTGGTTCGGGATCGTCCAGAACCACACCCAGTTGGTGCCGTTTCGGCCCCTCGGCCACGATGCGCCGCAACGCAGTGATCCCGATGGTGTCGTCGGGTACATGCAGATCGACATATTTGCCCATCCGCACCTCGAACGGGTTGGTGTGCCCGTCCGAGTCGCCGCCATAGGAGACCAGGCCGCTTTCGACCCGTTCGCACCAGTTCGGGTTCCCCGGCCCGATGCCGTACGGCTGACCCGCTTCCTTGACGATATTCCAGAGCGCGCTGCCCTTGGAGCCATCCATCAGATAAATCTCGAAGCCGCCCTGTTTCGACCAGCCGGACCGGGCCACCGCGACCGGAATGCCGTCTACCTCGGTCTCGCGGAACCAGAAATACTTCAGATCCCGCACCCAATCGCCAAAGATCGAGGCGACCACGGTTTCCGCCTTGGGTCCCTGCACCGCAAGCGGCGACACGTCCGGCTCGCTCACCTCGACATCCAGACCGCGCTCGCGCGCAATCGCCTCGGCCCAGAACCAGATGTTGCTGTCGGCAATCGAGAGCCAATAGCGTTCCTCGTCCAGCTTCAGCAGGATCGGGTCGTTGATCAGCACGCCATGGTGATTGCACAATGGCACATATTTGCCCTGCCCGACCTTGCATTTCGTCAGATCCCTGGGCGCCAGTATCTGCGCCAGCCGCCCTGCATCCGGCCCTTTCAGCTGGACCTGGCGTTCCACCGCCACATCCCACATCGAAACGCCGTTGATGATGCGCCAGTACTCTTCTTCGGGATGACCGTAAGAGGTCGGCATCAGCATCTGGTTATAGGTCGTCATGGCGCAGACACCGTCGGCCAGCGTGGCCTCGTAATAGGGCGACGTCCGCAGGCGGGTCGAGGGCGAGATGGAGAACATGATTGCACCGGTTGTTCGGGTGGACGCAAGAAAACGGCCGCCAGTCCGGGTCGACCGGCGGCCAGGGGTCAGTCTGCTGGTGTCACTGACGGGGAGTGATCCGGATCAGGCGAGCCAGACGTTGCGCAAGGTCTGGCCAAATCCACCCATCGCACCGACCGAATGCGGCGTATAGCCCATGACGTTCTTCGCCGTTGCCTCAAGCTGGTTCTGGAACACAGGGTTCACGAACCCGCCGTCGTCATTCATCATGTGCAGCATGTCGCAATACATCTGCGCCCGCTTGGCCTCATCCAGTTCGGCACGCGCGGCAAGGATCATGGCGTCGAACGCATCCGAACCCCACATGGTTTCGTTCCAGCTGCCGCCTTTCATGTGCGCGATGGTCAGAAAGGCGTCCACGGTGGGCCGCGCCTGCCAGCCCGACATGGTCATCGGCTTCTGCATCCAGATGTTCGACCAATACCCGTCCGAAGGGGTCTTGATGACCTTGATATCGGCAGCGCCCTTCGCGGATTGCTGGAAGGTCAGCGCGATGTCATTGGCCGTGCTGCCGGCGGTCTCCGAGGTGTAGAGTTCGACAGCGTTGACCCCGGCCTTGTCGAAATGGAACTTGGCCTTGTCGAGGTCGTATTCGGCGGGCTTCACGTCCTCGCACCAGTACTTGTAGGTTGGTCCGATCGGCGTGTCGGCCGAAATCGTGCCGATGCCCTTGAACACCTGGTTCAGGATCAGTTCGCGATCCAGCGCATGCTTGATCCCCTTGCGGAAATCCGCGTTGTCCGTCGGCGCCCGGTCAACCATCATGACGATGTTGGTGAAGCCACCCGTGGGCGTGTTGTAGAGCGTGATCGCATCATTGCCGCTCAGTTGTTCGACCGCAAAGGCGGGCACATCGCGGATGGCGTCCACGTCACCGGCCAGCAATGTGCTGAGCGTCGCATTGGCGTCCGGAACCGGGATGAAGTCGATCCCGTCGAGATAGGGTTTGCCCTCTTCGTGGTAGTTGTCAAAGCGTTCAAGAACGACACGCTCACCCGGAATGAACTCCATCACCTTGAACGGACCGGACCCGATCGCATTGGCAAAGTCGGTGTGCCCCGCCGGATGAATGGCAAGGTGATAGTCCGACATGATTACCGGCAGGTCGGCATTGCCCGAGGACAGGGTGATCTTGACGGTCGAGGCATCCGGCGCCTCGATTGCCGTAACGGTGGAAAGCAGTGCCTTGGCCGGAGATTCCGAACCTTCGGCGATGTGCCGCGACAAGCTTTCGACCACATCCGCCGCCGTCACCGACTGACCGTTGTGGAAGGTCAGCCCGCCGCGCAGCTTGAAACTCCACTCGGTCGCCTGTGCATTCACGCTCCATTCCTCGGCCGCGTCGCCCTCGACCTCCAGTGTCGGAGCGAACCGGGTGAGGCGCTGATACACGCAGTTCGAATAGATGCCGTCATCGGTGTCGACCATACGCACTGGTTCCAGCGTATTGTCGGTGTTGCCCTGCGCGATCCGCAGCCAGCCGCCGCGCTTGGGTTCTTCGGCATGTGCCGGGCCAGCCATCGTGAGGATACTGCTTGCCGCAGGCATCAGCAGGCCAAAGGCGCCTGCGCGTTTGAAAAAGCCGCGGCGGCTGAGCGCGCCGGCCTTGTATTGCCGTACCAGGCTGTCGATGTCGGACATGTCATTTCCTCCCAGATGACCGAAGACGGGCAGTCCCCGCTATGCCACAAAGAGTGCGGGGCGCGCGTGCGTGGCACAAACAACCGATTTCATGACTTTGCCATAACTGTGGTTATGCATTGCATCCGCTCCTTCAGCGAGACAGGAACGAAGCGCCCGTCATACCTTCGGGAACAGAGACCCCCATCCTCGTCAGGATCGAAGGAGCAAGCGCCAGCTGGTCCAACAGGACATCTTCGGATGGCAGGGCGCTGCTGCCGAAATAGTACAAGGCCACATCCTGCTGATCTTCTCCGGCGCCACCGTGATGGCCAAGATCGTCCTGCCCGTGATCGGCGGTGACAATGACGTCATACCCCAGTTCGCGCCAGCGGGTCACATAGGGCGCCAGGGCCGCATCCAGATAATAACAGGCATCGCTCATTTCCTTTCGTCCATGGCCAAAGCGATGCCCCATGCTGTCGAGCGTCGACGTGTGCAGCAATCCGTAATCCAGGCCCTTCGCCTCGCAAAGATAGGTCAGCGTGGCAAAGAGATCGGCATCCGAAGGGCTCATCTGGTTTGCATCGGTCGCATCCGCCATCGTGTGAAACCGACCGTGATGTATCGGGCCAACTGCGTTGTCGCTCTCGATGTCACGCACCGGGTCAAAGGGCATCCGGTGAAACAGCTCGCTCCACCAGCTCAGCGCCACGGCGCCGGTTTTTCGCCCGGCGCCCGCCAGCTCCGAGAACACGCCCGGCACCTCCAGTCGCCGCCTGTGCTTGTTGCCGACGACACCATGGCGATGCGGCGGCAAGCCGGTGTGCATCGAGGCATAGCAGGCCGAAGACGTCGATGGCAGCACCGAACGCATGCGCCTTACGCGGGCCTCTCCCGATGCGACCAGTCCTTCGAGATTGCCGAACAACCGACGGAAGTTCCTGTAAGGAACACCGTCCAGAACGATGAGCAAGAGTTTGGCGGGCATGGTCGAGGTCCTTTGCAGTTCCACTCCGTTTTGCTGCCTTGCAAACCGTCCCGACAAACAACAAAAAAACGGTCATTGCCCAAAAAGTCGAAAACGCATGCCGTTGCCATAACCAAAACGACCCCATTCGGGTTGCTATGGTTGTTTGTCCGAACCCGGGCTTGGGCCGAATATACCGGCAGCCTTGAAGGGAGGAACAAGGTGCACCGGATCATTCTGACCCGTCTGGCGCAGGGTGTGCTCACCCTGCTGCTGGCATCCATTATCATTTTCGGCGCCACCGAGATTCTTCCCGGTGACGTGGCCGAAGCCATTTTGGGCCAAAGCCGAACCGAAGAGGCGCTCGCGACCCTGCGTGAGGAGATGGGCCTCAACCGCCCCGCGATCGTGCGCTATTTCGACTGGCTGGGCGGCATGGTCCAGGGGGACCTGGGCACCTCGCTGGCGACCAAGCGGCCGGTGGCCGACATGATCGAAAGCCGGATGTGGAACACGCTCCGCCTGGCCCTGCTTGCGGCCGCAATCTCTGTGCCGTTGTCGCTGGCGCTGGGTCTCTGGTCTGCGATGCGCGCCGGTGGGCGGGTCGACAAGACCCTGGCCATGACCACGCTCGCGCTGATCGCGGTGCCCGAGTTCTTTATCGGCCTGATCCTGATGAAGGTCTTTGCGGTCGAGTTGAAATGGCTGTCCGCGTCGGCCAACACGCGGCCCTATTTCGACTTCTGGCAGAATGCCCGCGCGCTTGCCCTGCCCGTCGCCACACTCAGCTTTGCGGTGCTGGCACACATGATGCGGATGACGCGTTCCTCGGTGATCAACATCTTCACATCTCCCTATATGGAGATGGCCGCGCTCAAGGGCTTGCCGAAACGCCGCCTTGTGGTGCTGCACGCCCTGCCCAATGCGCTGTCCCCGATCCTGACCGTGATCGCCCTGAACCTGAGCTACATGGTCTCGGGCGTGATCATCGTTGAAACCGTGTTTGGCGTGCCGGGTCTGACCCGCCTGCTGGTCGATGGCGTCACGCTGCGGGACATCCCGCTGATCCAGGCCTGCGCCATGATCTTCGGCGCCGTCTATATCCTGTTGAATCTGCTGGCCGATGTCCTGTCCATCATGGCCAATCCGCGCCTGAGGTATCCGAAATGAGCGACGCAACCGAATTCGCCAAGCCGCGTGCTTCGGTCTTTGCCGGCCTGCGCCTGACCCGGACCGCGATTTTCGCGGGTGGTATCCTGCTGTTCTGGTTGGTCCTCGCCCTGTTCGGACCGTGGATCGCCCCCCATGGAGAGGCCGATATCATCTCGACCAAGACATTCGCTCCGATCGGCGAAGGCGGGTGGCTCGGCACCGACAAGCTGGGGCGCGACGTGTTTTCGCGGCTGATCTACGGCGTCCGCACAACGCTGTTGCTGGCGCTGGTGACAACGGTAATCTCCTTTACCTTTGGCGTCACGCTGGGCTTTGCCGCTGCCATCCTCAAGGGCTGGTTCGATATCGTGGTCAGTCGCATCGTCGAGGCCTTCATGGCCTTTCCCTCGACCCTGCTGGCGCTGGTGGTGATCGGCGCCTTTGGGACCTCGATCACGGTTCTGGTCCTGACGGTCGGGTTGGTGCTGTCGACCAGCGTCTTCCGGGTATCGCGCGCATTGGGCTATGACATCGGCGTCATGGATTTTGTCGAGGCCGCGCGCGCGCGAGGCGAAGGCACCTGGTGGATCCTGACCCGCGAGATCCTGCCAAACTCAATGGCGCCACTGATCGCGGAATTCGGCTTGCGCTTCACCTTTTCGATCCTGTTCCTGTCGGGTCTCTCCTTTCTGGGTCTGGGCGTTCAGGAGCCTGCCGCCGACTGGGGGCTGATGGTGCAGGAAAACGTGGGGGGGCTTTTCCTCGGCTCTTCTGCCGCGCTGATCCCTGCCGCCTGCATCGCCTCGCTGACCGTATCCATGAACCTGCTTGTCGACTGGTTCCAGCAGCGTCAGCAGGGTGAAACCGTTCTGGAGAAGATCGACCAATGAGCGACATCCTGACCATCAAGAACCTACGCGTCGAGGGCCGCCCGCCCGGGGGCGCCTATGTCCCGATCGTCAAGGGCGTGTCGCTGAACGTGGCCAAGGGCGAGGTGCTGGCCCTGATCGGCGAGAGCGGGTCAGGGAAATCCACGATCTCACTGGCGTCCATGGGCTTTGCCCGCCCCGGCTGCCGCATCGCGGGGGGCGAGGTCTGGCTGAACGGGCGCGACATCATGAAACTGTCACCGCCTGACCGCCACGCGCTGCGCGGTGACGAAGTCTCGTATGTGGCGCAATCGGCGGCCGCCAGCTTCAACCCGGCGCTGCGGATCGGCAAACAGGTGATCGAGGCGCCGCTCTGGCATGGCGCGGGCGATGCCGCGACCCTGACCGCCACCGCCGTCGATCTTTATCGCAAGCTGGACCTGCCCAATCCCGATACCGTGGGCAACAAGTTCCCGCATCAGGTCTCGGGCGGTCAGTTGCAGCGGCTTATGGCGGCGATGGCCATGTCCTGCGGGCCGGATTTGCTGATCCTGGACGAACCCACAACGGCGCTGGACGTGACCACCCAGATCGAGGTGCTGAAGGCGTTCAAGGACATCATCCGCGATCAGGGCACGGCGGCGATCTACGTGACCCACGACCTTGCGGTCGTGGCGCAGGTGGCGGATCGCATTCTTGTGCTGAAGAACGGTGAAATGGTCGAGGAAGGACCAACCGCCCAGATCCTGCATGACCCGCAGCACGAATATACCCGCACGCTGATGGCGGCGGTTCGGCCCGCACCGCACCTGGTCGACCATGTTGACGCCAGCGCGGCGCAAGCGCCGGTGATCTCGGCTCGCAACATCACCGCGGGCTATGGCGCGCTGACCATCCTGTCCGATGTCTCGGTTGACGTCCCCGCCGCATCGGTCGTCGGGGTGATCGGCGAAAGCGGCTGTGGGAAAAGTACGCTGGCGCGGGTCGTCGCCGGCCTGACACCGCTGCGAGAGGGCGAAATCAAGCTCGATGGAAAGGTTGCCGCTCCAAGCGTGAAGGATCGCCCCCGCGATACGCTCAAGGATTGCCAGATCGTGTTCCAGATGGCCGACACGGCGCTGAACCCGCGCCAGCGGATCGGAGACATCCTGGGCCGCCCGCTGGAGTTCTATCAGGGGCTCAAGGGGCGCGCGCGCGCGGACAAGGTGGGTGACCTGCTGGAACTCGTCGACCTTCCGCGCAGCTTTGCCTCGCGCTTTCCCGGTGAACTGTCGGGGGGCCAGAAACAGCGGATCAACCTGGCGCGCGCGCTGGCCGCCGACCCCAAGGTGATCCTGTGCGACGAAGTCACCTCGGCGCTGGATACCGTGGTCGCGGCGGGGGTCATCGAGCTTTTGAAATCGCTCAAGGAGAAACTGGGCGTCGCCTACATGTTCATCAGCCACGACCTGTCGACCGTTGCGTCATTCGCCGACGAGGTGGTGGTTCTCTATGCCGGCCGGGTGGTCGAGAAAGGGCCATCCGCTGCGGTCTTCGGCCCGCCCTTTCACCCCTATACAAAACTGCTGCTCTCCTCGGTCCCCGAGATGCGGCAAGGCTGGCTGGAGGGCGTGGCCGATACCGGCGAGGCCAAGGCCGCCAGCGCCGGCAGCGTCGTCATCGGGGCAAAGGGCTGTCCCTTTGCCAACCGGTGCACCCATACCATCAGCGGCACCTGCGACCGCGTCACACCACCACTGCGGACGTTGCCGGGCGGGCTCTCCATCGCCTGCCATCTGGACGATGCGACCCTTCCAACAGCGAACGGCTGACCCATAGTGATTTTCGTGTTACGGTCGGCGGAATGGGCGGCAGTGAACCCCGAAGGGCAGCTGCGGGAAGCCCGGAAATAGAAACAAGGAACTTACGGCAACTTATTGATATTTAGATAAAAAGGGAGGAAATACCATGACCTTGAGACCCGATCCGACATTTTATCCGTCGGCAAAGCTGGCCATGGAGGGGCCGGTCGAGAAACTGGCCTTTACCCTGATGCTCAGCCCCGATGCATCGAAGCCCGACGGCTTGGCTGTCGTCGATGTTGATCCGAACTCGGAGAAATTCGGACAGATCGTTCACCAGCTGATCATGCCCAACAAGGGCGACGAGTTTCACCATTTCGGCTGGAACGCCTGTTCATCGGCGCTTTCCCCGCTGACAGGCCATGCCTTCCTGGAACGACGCTACCTGATCATTCCCGGCATCCGCTCGTCCCGCATCTATGTGGTCGATGTCAAAGACCCCCTGGACGCCAAGATCCACAAGATCATCGAACCCGAAGAGGTCTTTGCCAAGACCGGCTATTCCCGCCCTCACACGATCCATTGCGGCCCCGAGGGTATCTATGTCTCGACGTTGGGTGGCGGCGGGCCGGACGGCACCGATGGTCCGCCGGGCATCTTCATCATGGATTGCGAAACCTTCGACGTAATCGGCCGCTACGAGATCGACCGCGGTCCGCAGAACAAGCAATACGATTTCTGGTGGAACCTGCCGCGCGACTACATGGTCAGTTCCGAATGGGGCCTGCCGCCGCAATTCGAGAACGGCATCGTGCCCGAGGACCTGCTGTCCAACAAGTATGGCCATAGAATTCATTTCTGGAACCTGCGCGAGCGCAAGAATATCCAGACCATCGACCTGGGCGAGAACCACCAGATGGCGCTGGAAATCCGCCCTGCCCACGATCCTGTCAAGGAATACGGGTTCTGCGGGGTCGTGGTCGACACCACCAACCTCGAAGGCTCGATCTGGACCTGGTGGCGTGAGGGCGGCGAATGGCACGCCAAGAAGACCATCACCATTCCGCCGCAACCCGCGGATCCCGACGACCTGCCCGACTTGCTCAAGGGCTTCTCGGCGGTGCCGCCGCTGGTCACCGATATCGACCTGTCGCTGGACGACAAATACCTTTACGTCGCCTGCTGGGGCACCGGAGAGATGCATCAATACGATGTGTCGGACCCGATGAACCCGACATTGGCGGGCAAGGTCGAGATCGGGGGCATCGTCAAGAAGACCGCCCATCCCAGCGGCAAGACCTTTGGCTATGGGCCGCAGATGGTCGAGATCAGCCGCGACGGCAAACGGGTCTATTGGACCAATTCGCTGTATTCCACCTGGGATGATCAGTTCTATCCCGGCGAACGCGGCGGCGCGATGGTCAAGGCGGATGTCGGCGAAAACGGCGGTCTGACGCTCGACAAGGATTTCTTCGTCGAGTTCCCGGAAGGGTATCGCAGCCACCAGATCCGGCTTGAGGGGGGCGACTGCTCGACCGACAGCTTCTGCTATCCCTCGGCCTGATCCTTGGGAGCGATAACCGACACTGCGGCGGGTCTCTGGCTCGCCGTGGTGGGAAGCGGGCTCTATCACGGGCTCAACCCGGGCATGGGCTGGCCGCTGGCGGTCTCCGCAGCGCTGATGGAGGGCCGCAGCGGCGCGCTGGGGCGTGCCCTTGTGGCGATTGCGCTGGGGCATCTCGCGGCGATGCTGGCCATCCTGATGCCGTTTGCCGTGATGACCTTGCTGATCGACTGGCAGCGCGAAATCCGGCTGGGCGCCGGGCTGGTGGTGATTGCGCTGGGGGTCTGGATCTTCGTCAGCCAGCGTCACCCCCGGTTTCTTGCACGGGTCCGGCCGGGCCGATTGGCCTTGTGGTCCTTTCTGGTCGCACTCGCCCATGGCGCCGCGCTGATGCTGGTCCCGATCTACCTGGGCCTTTGCCGGGCCGACGAGTTGGATACCGGCCACGCCGCCGCCGGGTCGCTGATGTCGCGGGGCGCGGCGATCGCACTCACTGTTGCGCTCGTCCATACCGCCGCGATGATCGCCGCGGGTGGAGCGGCCGCATGGGCTGTCTATCGCTGGCTGGGCCTGAGCTTTCTGTCGAAAAGCTGGTTCAACCTTGACCGGGTCTGGGCGGCGAGCCTTGTTCTTGTCGGCGTTATCGCGCTGGCCACCGCCTGAGCCCGGACCGGATGCGGTTCAGATCAGCGCCTGATAGCTCAGCACCCTGAGTTGGCGGCGCAGCGCGTGAGCACTGGAGGGGATCAGCTGCGTCATCAGGATCACGGTCATCTCTTCGACCGGGTCCACCCAGAACGCGGTCGAGGCCATGCCGCCCCACGCGAATTCTCCGGGTGAGCCGACGATCCTGGCGCGGACCGGGTCCAGCATCACCGACACGCCCAGGCCAAAGCCGATTCCTTCAAAGGTCGTTTCGCTGAAATGCGCCTGCCCCCGGCTGGCCAGATCGCCGCCCATCTGGTTCGACACCATCAGATCGAAGGTCTTGCGCCCCAGTAGCCTGCCGCCGTCATAGGCGCCGCGCTGCAACAGCATGGTCGCGAAACGCTGGTAATCGGCCATGGTCGAGACCAGCCCGCCACCACCGCTTTCCAGCGTGACCGGCGCGAGGCAGCGATCCTGACTGGCCGAGGGTACATATCCCCCGCCGGCATGATCATAGAGCGTCGCCAACCGTCCTGCCTTGTCCTCGGGAACCGAAAAGCCGGTATCGGTCATGCCAAGCGGATCGAAGATCCGTGACTTGAGAAAACCGCCCAGCGTCTGGCCGCTGATCACCTCGATCAAGTGCCCCACAACATCGGTCGACAACCCATAGAACCACCGCGCTCCGGGATGAAAGGCCAACGGAAAATCCGCCAGCGCCTCGACCGCCTCGGCCATGGTGGCAAAACCGCGGTCGAAATCGAGGCCCGCCGCCGACAGCGCCTGTTCCAATGCGTTTCCATGCGGGTCGCCATAGACGATCCCTGCCTGATGCGTCAGCAGGTCGTGGATGGTGATCTGACGTCGCGCGGGTTCGGTCTCGGTCAGGGCATGCCCTTCGCCTGTCCAGACCTGCGGATCGGCAAAGGCGGGCAGGAAGTCGGCGACTGGCTGATCAAGCTGGAACGCCCCGTCCTCGTACAGCATCAACAGGGCAAGCGAGGTCACCGGCTTGGTCATCGAGTAGATGCGCCAGATCGTTTCCGGCGCCACCGCCCGCCCAGTCGCCGCGTCGGCATGGCCGACCCGCTCGGAAAAGACGACCTGCCCCCGCCGCGCGATCTGCACCGCCAGACCGCTCAGGCGCCCGTCACGCACATGCCCCTCCATCCAGCGCGAAATGCGCCTCAGGCGGTTGGGGTCGACACCGTCGATATGGTCCTGCGGCAAGGTCGGTCCTCCTTGATCCTTCGCCACAACTTTGCGGCAGATCATTCCCGGCTTTCAAGCGATGGATAATCGCCCTATAACACCATCAGAGTTATGCATGAGTTGGTCATGAGCACCCGGCGACTTCCCCATCTGACATGGTTGCGTGCCTTCGAAGCATCCGCCCGGCATCTGAGTTTCACCCATGCCGCGCAGGAACTGAACCTGACCCAGGCCGCGATCAGCAAACAGGTCAAGCTGCTGGAGCATTACCTGCGCGAACCCCTGTTCGAGCGCAAACCCCGGAGCCTGGTGCTGACCAAGGTCGGCGCCGCCTATCTGCCAAAGGTCCGCGACGGGTTCGAACGTCTGGCGGCGGGCACCGAAGAGGTATTTGGCCTCAGGCGGTCCGAGGTTCTGACCATCCGCGCGCCGGTGGGCTATTCGGTCAACTGGATCGCACCCCGGCTTCAGGGTTTTTTCGACCGTCACCCGGAGAGCGAGGTGCGGCTGGTATCCAGCGTCTGGGGCGACCAGTTCGACAACGAGCGGTTCGACCTCGACATTCAGTACGGCACCGGCAGGTGGCCGGGCTACACAGCCGAACGGCTGACATGGGAGGTGATCAAGCCTGTATGCGCCCCCGCGTTGCTGGACGGGGAACGGGCGCTTCGGCAGCCCGAAGACCTTGTCCATCACCGCCTCTTGCATGTTCTGGGATACGAGGAAGGTTGGGCCGACTGGCTACGTTACGCCCGGACCACCGGAGTGAACTCCGGTCAGGGTCTGCAATTCGATACCTCGCTGCTGGCCTTTGAATTCGCGGCGCGCGGGGGCGGGGTGGCACTGGCGCGATCCTCGATGCTGGGCGTCGAAATAGAACGCGGGCGCCTGGTCACTCCCTTCGAGATCGAGGCCCCCCTGCAAGAGGCGTTCCATCTGATCTCGCCCGAGACGGGCCGCGACCATCCGGATGCGCGCAAGTTCAGCGAGTGGCTTGTCGAGACTGCGGCGAACGACCCCGAGAACCGGAGGATCCGGACAACCTATCGCACCTGAGGCGTGGCGTCCTATCGGGTTCAGTCGAGTACCACGATGCCGGAGTGTTTCTGCTTGTGCTCGGGTTCGACATGGATGGTGATCTTGGCGCCCTCCACGGCCTCTTTCAGGGCCGCTTCGACGCGGTCGCAAATCTCATGCGCGTCAAACACCGTGGTCTCTCCCGGCACGACGAGGTGAAAGTCGATAAAGGTGGCCTGCCCCGCGTGCCGCGTCCTGAGGTCATGCGCCTCGACCGCACCGCCTGCCTCTCTGGAAATGATGTCGCGCACCTTGGCCAGCGTATCCTCTGACACCGCTTCGTCCATCAACCCGCTGAGCGACTGGCGCACCAGATGAAAGCCGGACCAGAGGATGTTGACCGCGACCAAGGCCGCCATCAGCGGATCGAGCAGCCACCAGCCAGTGACTATGGCCAGCAATATCCCCAGCGCCACCCCGGCAGAGGTGATCACATCGGTAAAGAGATGTTTGCCATCCGCCACCAGCGCCGGAGAGCGGGCGGCGCGACCACGCCGCACCAGAACCCAGGCCCAGATCGCATTGATCACCGTGGCGGCGCCGTTGACCAGCAACCCCTCGATCGGCAGGTCCATCGCCCGGGGGGCCAGAAACCCCGTATAGGCCTCGCGCAGGATGAGCAGCGCGGCGACAATGATCATGACCCCCTCAAGCACGGCGCTGAAGAACTCGGCCTTGTGGTGCCCGTAGGGGTGAGAGGCGTCCGCCGGTCGTGCTGCGATACGGATGGCAATGAGCGCCGCGATGGCCGTTGCCACATTGACGGTGCTCTCCAGCGCATCCGCAAGCAGGGCGACAGACCCCGTCAGCCACCAGGCCAGCGTCTTGATGCCCAGAACAAGGGCACCGACGAAAATGCTGGCAATGGCGATCCGGATGGTCGCGGACATCGATTCCCTCCATGGCGGCAGGTGGAGTGAGTACCCCCGTCGGCGCAGACGGGCAAGCGATGCCTCGTCCGGCTCCTGGTTGATGGACCGCATTGGCCTGCCTTTGGCTGTCTCGCGCTCAGGCCAGGTGTTCGCAAACACGCTTCAGGCAGAATGCCACCTGGGACATATAGTCCGTATCGTATCCGGCATCGTTTTCCAGCACGCTGAGCAGCGCGCAGGAGGTTCCTGTTTCGCTATCGACGAGCAGGAACTGCCCGCCATAACCGGCATGGCCCAAGATCCGCCCGTCGGTCATCAGGTGTCCCGAATAGCGCAGCCAGTCGCGCGGCGGCGCCAGCCGTGGCGCGATGCGCCCCAGACAGGCACGCAGGAACTGGGCGTTTGGATAGGCGGCGTTATCCGAAATCCCCGCAAACAGCAGCCCGAACCGCGCCAGGTCGCGGGCGCTCAGACAGCCGCCCCCGGAAAAGGCGGGCAGGTGTTCGGGGCTGAGACTGATGTGGAACGCGCCCTCATATCCCGCCGCATCGGCGATTTCCTCGACCATCCGGGCCAGCGGCACCGGCGACACCGCCGCCGCGATCAGGGTCAGCACATCGGTATTGGCCGATTTGTAATCGGCGAGCGCCGGTGGCGGGCCGGGCCGGAACCCGGTGATCCCGGCGGCGAACTGGGCCAGGCTGGGCTCGGGCGCGCCCTCGGGCGGCAGCCGCCAGCCAAGCGCGATTTCCTCGGTATAACAATCCGATAGAGGGTCGGAATAGTCCTCGGAAAAGTCGTTGTGCACCGCCATATCCAGCAAGGCGGCCAGCGGCGCATCCGCATAGCCGCTGCCGATCTCCGGCAGGTATTCAGAAACCGGCGCATCAAGCGAGACCAGTCCCTGCGCCAACAGGCGACCAAAGATCAGGTGGATATGCAGCTTGGTCACCGACTGGATCGAATGCGGCGCGGCGGGGCTGAAATCATCCGCAGAGGACTCGTAGATCAGAGCATCCCCACGCAAGCAGCAAAAGGCGGAAAAGGCCGGATGCGCCAGTAGCGCGCGCAGCTCCGGCAAGGCCGCCGGCAGGTCGATCGGGGACGGCACCAACGGCAGCACATGGCGCGACCGCACCATCAGCGTGCGCCGGAACAACTGATGCGCGTTGTGAAACCCGTGGCGCCGATGGGCGGGCCTGTTCCAGCGCTGCTTGTTGCTGTCATCGACGGCCAGATCCGGGTTTGGAACGCGCATGGCTAGTCCCCGACCACGCGATGCAACAGCACGTCGATGGCCATCACCCGATCAGGATAGACAAAAAGCGGGTTGATCTCGACCTCGGCGATCTTGGCGCAGTCTTGCAGATAGGCGCGCGACAGGGCGTGAATGGCATCAGCGACCTGCGCCAGATCGGCGGCGGGCCTGCCGCGGTATCCGCGCAAGAGCGGGGCAAGGCGCAACCCCTCTAGCCCGCGCTTCACCTCTGCGACGCTGCAAGGCAAGAGCAGCGTCACCGCGTCACCCAGAAGCTCGACCAGAACACCGCCGCTTCCAAGTACCAGCGCATGCCCGAATTGCGGATCGCGCCGCAGGGTCAGGATCAGCTCGGCCAGCGGCGGCGGTGACATCGCCTCGACCAGGAACCGGTCGGTGACAGCATCGGCATCATAAGCGGCGACCGCATTCGACATTTGCGCAAGCGCCGTTTGCAACTGGGCCGGGTCAGCAAGGTTCAGCGCAACGGCCCCGGCCTCGGTCTTGTGGGCAAGATGTTGGCTCATCATCTTGAGCGCGACCGGAAAGCCGATCTTCGCCGCCGCGCGCGCGGCCTCTTGGGCGGTAACGACCCCACCCGCAGGAACGGGCATACCTGCCGTTCGAAGCCACTCCTTGCCGGTATCCTCGGTCAAACCCGTCAGAGCAGCCTCGGCGAGGGGCCGCAACAGTGGCGCGGGCATCTCCGACAGGATGCGCGCGCGCGCCGCGCTCCAACCTGCCGCGTCCCGGATCGCGTTCAGAGCCTCGTGAATGCCCTGCATCGGCGCGACGCCCTGGTCGATCAGCATCCGGCGGGTGTCGGAATCCATGTTCTCGGGGATGGTGGCCAGGATCGCGGCGGGCACCTGTTGTTCAGTGGCGGCGCGGGCAAAGGCGCCGGCGTCGTTGAGATAGAACACCTTGGAATCGTCCAGCCCCGTGGCGGGGTAATCCTGTACCAGCACGGTGAAATCAGGCGCTACTGCCGTCAACGTCCGGGAAAACACCGGATAAGTGTGTTCGGCCTGACCCCAGATCGGCGTCGTATAGTCCAGCGGGTTCGAGACGGTGGCGATCTCGGGCAGCAAGGCCTTCAGTTCAGCGCGATCCGCGCCCTCAATAGTCGGAAAGCTAAGCCCGATCTTTTCGGCGTGATCGGCCAGCATCGTGGCCCCGCCGCCCGAGCAGGTGAACCCCGCCACCCGCGCACCGCCCGGCGCGCCGGTCACGCACAAGAGCTTGAGTGTTTCCAGAAACTGCGACGGGTTGTTGACCGAGATCACACCGCAGCGTACAAACAGCGCCTCGTAAAGCTCGTTCGCCCCGGATAGCGAGCCGGTATGGCTGATCGTCAGCGCCGCCCCGATATGGGAACTGCCGGATTTCAGCGCCACCACCGGCACACCGCGTTCCAGCGCCCGCAGCGCGGCGCGTTCGAACCGGGCCACATCCTGCAAGCCCTCGATATGCAGCCCGATGGCGCGCACCGCCGGGTCACTCGCAAAAGCGTCCAGAAAATCCTCGAGCCCCAGAACCGCCTGATTGCCCGCCGACACCATATAGGCCATCGGCAGCGAGCGCTGGCTCATGGTGATATCGGACGAGAACATGCCCGATTGGGTGATGATCGCCGCACCATATCCCGGCGACCAGCCTCCATGTTCAAAGGACCACAGCGCCGAATTGCCCACATAGTTGATCAGCCCGTAACAATTGGGCCCGATCAGCGCCATGTCGCCCGCCGCCGCGATCAGCGCCCGTTCGGCGGCCGCGTCGCCGGTTTCCTTGAATCCGGCGGAAAAGCAGACAACACCGCCCGCCCCCATCGCCGACAATTGCCCCAGCGCGCCCGTAACGGCGGCGGCGGGAATGGCCAGATAGACCGCATCGGGGGCCTCGGGCAGATCGGCGATGGTCGGCACACAAGCCACCCCTTCCAACGTGTCGCGCCTGGGGTTCACCGCCCACATCCGCCCGGCAAAGCCGCGCCTGCGCGCCTCGCGGATGGCAATCGCCGCATCGCGCCCGCCGACAAAGGCGATATGGCGCGGGGTCAGCAGGCGTTGGAAATTCTCACGCTGCGCCGGTCTCATGCACCAAGCGGCCTCAACATCGAACGGGTGATGATATGGCGCTGGATCTCGCTGGTGCCGTCCCAGATCCGTTCCAGCCGGCTGTCGCGCCACAGGCGCTGAACCGGCAATTCCTCCATCAGCCCCATGCCGCCGAATATCTGCACCGCGTCATCGGCGATCCGGCCCAGCATTTCCGAGCAGAACACCTTGACCATCGCCGCGTCCTGATCGGCCATGCGGCCGGATTGGTGACGGGCAACCGCATCCGTCACCATCAGGTTGGCCGCGCGCAGGTTCATTGCCCCATCCGCCAGCCGGAACCCGGTGGCCTGAAAGGAACCGATCGGTTTGCCGAACTGGCGGCGATTGGCGGCCCATTCGGTCGCCATCTCCAGTATGCGCTCGGCCTTGCCGCAACACGACGCCCCGACCCAGATGCGCCCCATGCCCAGCCATTGACCGGCGATCTCGAACCCCCTGCCCTCTTCGCCCAGGATCTGGCCCGGGCCAAGGCGGACATTGTCGAAATGCAGCTCGAAGGTCTTGTAGCCGCGATAGCTGACCGATCTGGTGCCTTCGCGGCAGACAAAACCGGGGGTGCCCACATCGACCAGAAAGGCGGTGACGCGCTTGCGTGGACCGCGCGGGGTGTCATCGGCACCGGTGGAAGCAAAGACAATGGCGAAATCGGGCATGCAGGGGCCCGAGATAAAATGCTTGGACCCGTTCAGGATCCAGTCGTCGCCGTCCCGGCGGGCGTTGGATTTCATCCCCATCGCATCCGACCCGGCATCGGGTTCGGTCAGACCGAACAATTCGCGTTTCTCGCCGCGCACGCAGGGCAACAGGTATTTCTCGCGCTGTTCTCCCTCGCAGGCCAGCAGGATCTCGGTCGGGCGCGCGGCCCAGCTGTGCAGGGCGTGGGTGGTCCTGCCGAATTCCTGCTCGATGATGCGCTGCGCCGACAGGTCAAGACCGCCGCCGCCGACCTCTTCGGGCAGGTTGCAGGCAAACAGGCCAAGCTCGTGCGCGCGTGCCTCGATCTGGCGGCCGATCTCTTCGGGGACATGGCCCAGGCGGTCGACCTCGTCCTCGTGCGGCATCATCTCGGTTTCCACGAACTTGCGGACCGTGGCGGTCAGCAATTCATGTTCGTGGCTGGTTTCCATGTTCATGTCGGAACCTTTCTCAGCTTCGGCTCTCGCCTGCATTGCGCCGCGACAGGATGGCCGAGACGACAAAGGCGATGATCGTGATGGCGATCAGAACCACGGCCGCGGCGGCCACGGTTGGGTCGGTGTTCTCGCGGATGCCGTTCCACATCCGGCGCGGCAGGGTGTAGACGCTGAACTTGGAGATGAAGAGCGTCACGACGATCTCGTCCCAGCTCAGGATGAAGGCAAACAGCGCGCCTGCAAAGACACCGGGCCGGATCGAGGGCAGGATGACCCGCCGCAGGGTGGTCCAGTTCGACGCGCCAAGGTTCTTTGACGCCTGTTCCAACCGGGGGTCAAAGGTGGCAAGCGAGGCGCTGACCGTGATCAAGACCATGGGTGCAGCCAGGATCGTATGGGCCAGGATCAGTCCGGGATAGCTGTCCAGCAGGCCCAGCGGGATCCAGAGCCGGTAAAAGGCCATGGCCGAGATGATCTGGGGAATGATCAGCGGCAACAGCAGGAAGGCGCGCACAAGCTCGCTGTACTTGGACGAAACCCGCCACAGGCCGATGGCGCAGAGCGTACCCAGAAAGGTGGCGAGTACCGAGGTCGACAAGGCAATGACCCCGCTCTGGAAGAAACTCGACAGCCATTCCTCGCTGGTGAAGAGGTGTTGGAAATGCCGCAATGACAGCTCGTCCTTGGGCATCGACAGGAACCGCTTGGGCGTCAGCGAGACCGGGATCGCGATCAGGGCCGGTGTCACAAGGAACAGCAGCAGCACCCAGGCGCCGGCGCGGTTGAAGAGCGAAAACAGGCCAGGTCTCATCGCGTGCTGCCCCCGAAGACGGCGCTGAGCTTCATGAAGCGCGACATGATCCAGAGCATGGCCAGAACCCCGACCAGCATCAGCGCCGCCAGCATCGCTGCCGTGCCCCATTTCAGGGTGACGAGAAGCTGGACCGAGATATATTCGGCCACCATCAGCACCTTGCCCCCGCCCAGCACCGCCGGGGTGACGTAAAACCCGAGGCTGAGAATGAAGACCAGCAAGGTCGAGGCCACGATACCCGGCAGGGTCAAGGGCAGGTAGATGCGCCAGAAGGTCTGACTGCCGCTGGCACCGAGGTTGCGCGAAGCATCCATGACCCGGCTATCCAGCGATTGCATGCTGACCAGCAGCGGCAGCACCGCATAGGGGATCATGTAATGCACCATGCCGATCAGTACCCCCAGCTCGTTGCGCATGAAGGCGATGGGGGCCGAGATCAGGCCAAGTGTTTCAAGCGTGTTGTTGACCAACCCGTTGCGCCCCAGCAGCATCAGCCAGGAAAAGGTCCGTACCAGGATCGAGATCCAGAACGAGACCAGCAGCAGGGTCAACATGTAATTCTTCTGCCGCTGGTGGCAGTGCACCATCGCATAGGCAATGGAATAGCCCAGCGTCACGCTGAACACGGTCGTGATCACGCAGATGCGCAGGGTGGTCCAGACGATCCGCAACAGCGTGTCGCCCTCGAAAAGCTTGCGATAGTTGCCCAGCCCCGGTTCGGGATCGGTCACGCTCAGCCACATGATGTTCAGGATCGGGCCGAGATACAGCGCGACCACAAGCACCAGAAGCGGCGCGATGATGGCCCAGCCGGGATGGATATGTCTTGCCACAGCGTTCATGTCCGTGTTCCGAAGGGCCGCGCCCGCCCGTCACTGGGGACGGGGGCGGCCTCAGGGTCCTAGCTGATCGCCTCAAGGAAGGCGTTCACCGCGTCACCGCCATTCTCGCCCCACCAGGTCGGGTCGTTATAGACGATCTTGTCGATGTTCATCGCCGAGGTGATGGCATAGGGCTGCTGATCCTCGGGGATTTCACCAAAGGCCGCCGGGTTCGACGGGGTCATGCCAAGGCAGTCGAGCAGCTTGAGCTGGGCGGGAACCTCTTGCGCGGTGGCAATGAACTGCATCACCGCCTCGCGGCCCGCCGGATTGCCCTTGGGCACGATATAGGCGCCGGGCATGGCCATGGCCTGGTTGTTGACCAGCTTGAAACGGCCATCGGTATCATTCTCCATGTTGCGCCCGCGGTTCTGCCAGACGATGGCCATTGTGACCTCGCTGTTGACCACCATCGAATGCACTTCGGAACCCGAGCCCCAATAGATGCTGTCATCCTTGATCGACTTGATCTTGTTCAGCGCACGCTTCATGTCGAGCGGATAAAGCGCGTCGCCCGCCACGCCATCGGCCATCAGCGCCGCTTCGAGCGATCCGTTGGCCCATTTGTACAGCGCCCGCGTGCCCGGGAAATTGGCGGTGTCAAAGAAGTCCTTCCAATCCTTGGGCGGGTTGTCGCCATAGGCCTCGGTGTCATAGACGAAGGCATAGCCATACAGGATCACCGACACCCCGAATTCCAGCGCATAGCCCGGCAGGGTCTTGTCCTTGCTGACGATGGAATAGTCGATCGGCTCCAGATGCCCGGTCGGCCCAAGAGATACCGCGTTGAACAGGTCGGCATCGGCCACATCGGCGGTCACGTTGCCGCTGTCCACCATCTCCTTGATCTTGCCCTCGAGCGGGCCGGAGGTGTCGAATTTCACGCCCTTGCCGGTGGCCGCGGTAAAGGCCTCGCCAATGGCCGAGCCGTGGCATTCGACCGACTGACCGCCCCAGTTCCACATCACCACATGGTCGGCCGCCGCCTGCGCGTCACCCGCCAGCACGGCGTTCATGGCGATACCCGAGGCACCGCAAAGCGCCAGAAAGGTGCGGCGATCCATGCGCCCTTCCTTGTAGGCATGGGCGCTTTCGGTGAGCATTTCCTTCATGAATTGCTTGTCTTGCATTTCGTCCTCCGTGTCAGATGCCCATGGCCTTGCCGGGCGATTGTTGTGACGCCTTGAACGGCGTTCTTAGGATTCTCATTCAGCTTTCGTTCAGTTCCACCGCCGCCGCGTCCTGCCAGCTCAGTTCGACTGTCTCGCCCTCGTTGAGGGGCTGCCGGTTGCGCCAGACGTCGATATCCACCTCGATCTGTTCGGCCTCGGTGGTTTCAACGATGATCCGCTGCATCGACCCGAAATAGGTGATGCTGGTGATGGTTCCGCTGCGCCGGGCCTGCGGGTGACCACTGCCCAGGTGAATGTCGATCTTCTCGGGGCGCAGCGCATAGGCCCGGCCGTTCTGGTGAATGAAATTCGACTTGCCCAGGAAACTGGCGGCAAAACGGGTTGCGGGCCGCTCGTACAGCTCTTGCGGAGAGCCCACCTGTTCGATGGCGCCGTCGCGCATGATGACGATGCGGTCGGACATCGACAGCGCCTCTTCCTGGTCATGGGTGACATAGATGAAGGTCGTGCCGACCCGGCGGTGAATGTCCTTGAGCTGTTCCTGCACCTCGACCCGCAATTTCTTGTCCAGCGCGCCCAGCGGCTCGTCCAGCAGCAGGACCGGCGGCGCGAAACACAGCGCCCGCGCCAGCGCCACCCGCTGTTGCTGACCGCCCGAGAGCTGGCCGGGCTTGCGGTTGGCGAAATCCTGCAACTGGACCAGCTCCAACATCTCGTCGACACGGGCCCGGATCTCGGCCTCGGGCCGTTTGCGCACGCTCAGCGCATAGCCGATATTGTCGCGCACCGTCATATGCGGGAACAGGGCATAACCCTGAAACACCATGCCAAAGTTGCGTTTCTCGGCAGGCACATCGGCGATCGAGCTTCCGTCCAGCGCGATATCGCCGCTGGTGATCTCCAGAAACCCCGCGATCATCATCAACAGCGTCGTCTTGCCCGAGCCAGAGGGGCCGAGCAGAGTCAGGAACTCACCCTTGCGGATTTCCAGATCAACCTCGTTGACCGCCCGGAACGCGCCGAAATATTTCGACACGCCTTCGATCCGCAGGCTGCCGCCAGAGAACGCGTCGGCCATCTACCCCTCCGCCCCGCGCAGGTTCAGCTTGGCGCGGGCCTCATTCGGTGTCAGCAGACGCGCGCCCATGCGTTCGACGATCTCGCGCGCACGGGTCACCAGCTGGCCGTTGGTCGCCAGAACGCCGCGTTCGAGATAGATGTTGTCCTCCAACCCGACGCGGATATTGCCGCCCAGCGCCACGGCGGCGGCGGCCATCGGCATCTGGCCGCGACCAATTCCGAAACTGGCCCAGCTGGCGCCCGCGGGCAGCTGCGATTTCATCGCCACCATGGTTTCGACATCCTGATCCGCGCCCCAGGGGATACCCAGGCACAGCTGGAACATCGGCGGCGCGTCGATCAGCCCCTCGGCGATCATCGCCTTGGCAAAGCGGATATGGCCCAGATCGAACACTTCCAGCTCGGGCTTGACCCCCCATTCCTGCACCAGCGCGGCCATCCGGCGCAGCGTCGGCGGGGTCGAGATATAGATCATGTCGGTATCCGAGAAATTCAGCGTCCCGCAATCCAGCGAACAGATATCGGGGCGGCATTCCTCGATATGGGCCAGCCGCGCCTCGGGTCCGATCATGTCGGTGCCCGGTCCGGGCATGGCCGGGTTGGCGGGGTCGGAAATCCAGTCTCCGCCCATGCCCGCGGTCAGGTTGATCACCACGTCGGTGCCGCTGTCGCGCACACGGTCGACAATCTCCTTGAACAGTTTCGGATCGCGCGAACCCTGACCGGTTTCCGGATCTCGGGCATGGATATGGGCAATGGCCGCGCCCGCTTTGGCGGCCTCGATTGCCGCCTCGGCAATCGCCTTGGGCGTGACCGGGACATGCTGGCTTTTACCGGTTGTGTCCCCTGCGCCGGTAACGGCGCAGGTCAGCACGACATCGTGGTTCATGCGATTTTTTCCCTGTTGTTTTTCCCAGTGTGCTGGCCCGATCCCCCCAAAAACTGTCGATTATTCGCCGCATTTAAGGTGCTGATGTCGAAAAATATTGATAAGGTGCAAGGAAATGTAGTGACGGGAAACATCATGCAACTCGACTTCTTGCCCCCTCAGGAGAGAGGCCAGATCCATTCGGTTTTTGTGGTGGTGCCACGGTTCAACCTGACGACCCTGATCACGATGATCGAAACCATGCGGATCGGGAATTACCTGTCTTCCGATCGCCTGTTCTCATGGGAAGTCACCTCGTTCGACGGGCTGAACCTGGGCGCCAGCAATGGCGTGCGGGTTCAGCTGGATATCGAGCCGGACCAGACCGCACCGGCCGACCAGGTCTTTGTGCTGGCCAGCTGGGGGGGCGAGCATTACCAGAACAAGGCGCTGGCCTCGTGGCTGCGCAAGCGCGCGCGGCGGGGCGAGCGCATCTGCGCGGTCGAGCTTGGCTGCTATCTGGTCGCCCGTGCCGGCCTGATGGATGGCAAGGAGGCCACGACGCATTGGTCGTGGATCAACGGTTTCCAGGAGAAGTTCGATCAGATTTCCGTGGTCGAGCAGCTGTTTACCATCGACGGGCGGATCCTGACCTGTGCCGGTGGCATGGCGGGTGTCGACCTGATGCTGCGGCTGATAGAACAGTCGCACGGGGCGAGTTTCTCGGGCGAGATTGCCGACCAGATGCTGCACAACCCGATCCGCAAGGGGTCCTCGTCGCAGCGCCGGACCATGGGGCGCGGGACGGAATCGATCCTGCCGCTGGTGCGGCAGGCGATGACCCTGATCGAACGCAACATCGAAGAGCCGCTGACCGTGCCCCAGATCGCCGCCGCGCTGGACGTGTCACAACGCCAGCTGGAGCGGCAGTTCAAGAAACACGTGGGCTGTACCGTGGTCCAGTTCGGCCTGCTGCGCCGGTTGCAGAACGCACGCGTCCTGCTGATCGCGACCGAACTCAGCGTACGCGAGATCGCCACCGCCTCGGGCTTCAACACGCTGTCGCATTTCTCGTATTCGTTCAGCAAGTTCTTCGGGCGCAGGCCGTCGGAATATCGCGAGGCCTGGCCGTCGAACGAGACCGCGCCGACATGGCCCGGCACCCTGTCGGATTTCCTGCATGCGCTCAATTCGGGGGACAAGCGCTCTAAAGCTCCGCTCGCGCCTCCCGAAGGGCGTTGAGCACGGCGACGATCTCGCGGTCACGCTGCGCCGCCATGTCGGCAAAATGCCGGTCACCGGCGACGGCATTGCAGCCATCGACCATGCGGTCGCGCAATTCTTGCGTCAGCTCGGGCGCCGTGAGCCGGGTCCAGGGCAGTTTCAACGCCGGGCCGAACTGATCCAGATTGGTGGCCATGCCGCCCGCGCCGCAGGCGACGTGAAACGCCATGCATTGCCCCTGGCTGACCATGCGCGGCGCCGGGCCGTTCATCAGCGCGATGTCGATATCCTCGGGCGTGGCCTCGCCATTGGCGACCATGTGCAGCGCCTCGCGCCACAGCGCCTCTTGCAGACGTGTCGCGACAAAGCCGGGGATCTCCTTTTTCATCATCAACGGCGCCTTGCCCGCGATCCGATAGAATTCGCCGGCCCATTCTACCGCCGCCGGGTCGGTTTTCTCGCCGCCGACAATTTCGACCAGCGGCAACAGATAAGGCGGATTGAACGGATGTCCGATCACCGTGCGCCCGGGCGTTTCGCATTTGACCTGGATGTCGGTCATCATCAGCCCCGAGGTCGAGGAGCCGATCACCACAGTCTCGGGCACGATGCGCCCCAGCCGGTGATAAAGCGCCTGTTTCATCGCCAGATTTTCGGGCGCGCTTTCCTGGATGAACCCCGCCCCCTCGACCGCCGTGTCAAGGTCATGAACGACGCGCAGCCGGTCCAGCGACGCGCCCGGAGCAAGCCCCAATGCAGTCAGGCTGATCCAGGCGGTATCGAGGATGGTGCGAAACGCCCCCTCCTCGGCCGGGTCGTGCAGATAGCTGGTGACGTCATAGCCCCGCGCCAGGAAATGCGCGGCCCAGCCGCCGCCGATGGGGCCGCCGCCGATACTGGCGACACGGGTGATGGAGGTGGGATCTGGATACATCATTCGCCCTTGAACCTGGGTTCGCGTTTCTCGACAAAGGCGGCCACGCCTTCGGCGGCATCGTCGGATTTCAGCATCTTGCGATAGGTCGGCATCGGGTCGGTGCGCATCTTGTGGAACGCCTGTTCCAGCGGCACGCATTCGATCTCGCGCTGAACCTCTTTCACCGATTGCATGGCCAAGGGCGCCGACCAGGCGATCGAGGCGGCCCATTCGCGCGCCGCATCCATCAGCTGTTCCTTGGGCACCACCTTGTTGACCAGACCGTAATGGGCGGCCTCGGTCGCCGACATGCGGCGGCCCAGCAGGAACATCTCCATCGCGATGTTATGCGGAATGCGCCGGGGCAGACGTTGCAGCGCGCCCGCATCCGGCACGATCCCCAGCGGCATTTCCGGCAGACCGAATTCCACGTGATCGGCGGCGATCAGCAGGTCGCAGGCCATCGCCATCTCGAACCCGCCACCGATGGCCAGACCGTTGATCGCGGCAATGACCGGCTTGTTCAGCGACCAGTTCTCGGTCAGGCCGGTAAAGCCACCAAACCCGTAGTCGTCGCTCTCCCACCAGTTATCAAGCTGCATCTCGCCCGCGTTCAGCGCCTTCAGATCCCAGCCCGCGCTGAAGATCTTGTCGCCGCCACCGGTCAGGATCGCGCAGCGCAACTCCTTGTCCTCGTGCAGTTCCTGAAACGCCGCCGCCAGTGCCTGGCTGGTCGGCACGTCGATGGCGTTGACCTTGCCACGCGACAGCGTGACCTCAAGGACATGGCCGTCACGGCGGGTGCTGACGCCCTCGGTCATCGGGGTCTCCTCCATCACCGGAATTCCGGCATGACTTCGGTGCAGAACATCCTCAGCGAGCGTTTCTGCGCGTCATGATCCAGCCCCATCGAGGCGTAATAGATGAACTCGTTCACACCCAGGTCCTCGTACCGTTTCAGCTTGGCAATCGCGGTTTCAGGCGAGCCGAACATCAGGTTCTCTTCCAGCATCTCGGGATCGTATTGCTCGCGGCCCGCGATCTGGTCCAGCGGCAGCGCGGCGGGGAAGCCATTGACCACGTCACCGGCATTGCGGAACAGGTTCTCGAATTGCGACAGCAACCGCCGGATCGCGGCCAGCGCCTGCTGGCGGTCGGCGGCATTGTCATAGATGCAGGCATGGCGCATCAGCGCGAAACGGGGTGACCAGCCGTTATCGGCCTTGGCGATGGCCTCGTCCAACTGCCGCTTGTAGAGTTCCGCCTCGGCAAAGGGCCGGGTCAACGGCCAGCAATTGATATGGCAGCGGTTGCGCACCGCATAGTCATAGGTGATAGGCGACCGTGCGGCGACCCAGACCGGCATGTCGGCCTGTACCGGCTTGGGCACCGAGGTCGAGGTCGGGAACTGCCAGTATTCGCCGTCATGGGCATAATCGCCCTGCCACAGCGCGCGTACCGCCGGCAGCATTTCCTGCATGTAGCGCCAGGCATCGGATTGCTTGAGCCCCGGTTTCATCCGGTCGAACTCGCGCTGATAGGCGCCCGAGCCGATGCCGAATTCCAGCCGCCCGCCGCTGATCAGGTCGAGAAACGCGGCCTCGCCCGCGAGGTTGATAGGGTGCCAATAGGCCGCCGTCGCCACCGCGGTGCCCAGCCGGATATTGCTGGTCTCTCCGGCCCACCAGGTCAGGATCTGGAACGGGTTCGGCGCGATCGTCATCTCGATGGCGTGATGTTCTGCGGCCCAGACGATGTCGAAACCGCCCTCTTCGGCCATTTGCACCATTTCAAGCGTGTGGCGCGCGACGTCGTTCATGTCGAGACTGTCGTCGATCCGTTCCAGGTTGATGGCAAGTTGGAATTTCATTGTCCGTGTTCCTTTCCGGGGTCTCGCTCAGCGCATGACAAAGGGGTTGGCCATGGGTTCGTCGGATGTGTTCATCCAGACCGTCTTGGGCCGGGTGTAATCGTAGATCGCCTGAAACCCGCTTTCGCGGCCATAGCCGGACCCCTTGATGCCGCCAAATTCGGCGATGGGAGAGACCACGCGATAGGTGTTGACCCAGACGATGCCCGCGCGCACCGCGCCCGCCATCCTGAGCGAGCGGGCGCTGTCACGGGTGAATATTCCCGCCGCCAGCCCGTGTTCAGAGTCATTGGCCAGCGCCAGAACCTCTTCTTCGGTGCGGAAACGCTGGACGCTCAGGACCGGACCGAACAGTTCGGTATCGACGATGCGCAGGTCCTGGCGCGGGCAGTCGATGATCGTCGGCTCATAGAACAGGCCGCCCAGCCCCTCGGGCTGCTTGCCACCGGTCAGCACGGTGCCGCCTTCGGATTGCGCATGAGCGACCTCGCGCTGGATATGCTCTAGTTGCCCGATGGTGCAGAGCGGCCCCATCTGGGTCTCGTCCGCCAGCGGCTCCCCGATCACGATGGCGCGGGCCTGTGCAACCATCCGATCCAGGAACTCATCGGCGATATCCTCGTGCAAATAGAGCCGCGATCCGGCGACACAGCTTTGCCCGGTTGCACCGAAGATGCCCGCAATCGAGGCGTTGACCGCGCTTTCGATATTGGCGTCCTCAAAGACGATAAAGGGCGATTTGCCCCCCAGTTCCAGCGAGACCTCGGCAAAGTTGCGCTTGGCGTTTTCCAGCACGTGGCGCGCGGCATTCGGCCCGCCGGTGAACGAGACCCTTGCCACCAGCGGATGCCCGGTCAGCGCCCGCCCGCAGGGCTCGCCGTGGCCGGTGACAATGTTCACGACACCCGGTGGGAAACCGGCCTCTTCGATCAGCTTGCCAAACTCCAGCATCGCGGCACTGGCATGTTCCGAGGCTTTCAGAACAACCGTATTGCCTGCGGCCAGGGCCGGGCCGATTTTGACCGCAACCAGGAACAGCTGGCTGTTCCAGGGCACCACCGCGGCCACCACGCCCAGCGGTTCGCGCTTGGTAAAGACGAACATGTCCGGCTTGTCGATCGGCAGCGTTTCACCGCTGACCTTGTCGGCGCAGCCTGCGAAGAAGTGAAAGAACTCGGCGATGTACTTCGCCTGCCAGCGGGTTTCCTTGAGCATCTTGCCGGTATCCACCGACTCGATCCGGCCCAGTTCCTCGGACCGGTCGGCCAGCAGATCGCCCAACCGCCGCAGATGCTTGCCGCGCTCGGTCGGTGTCATTCTGGCCCACGGCCCCGAGGTAAAGGCGCGATGCGCCGCCTCGACCGCCCGGTTCACATCCGCCTCGGTGGCCTCGGGAACCCGGCACCACACCTTGCCGTCGGCGGGGTTGGTGCTGTCGAACAGCGCCCCGTCCGAGGCATCGACCCAAGCGCCGTCGATCAGCATCCGATAGCTCTGGATATCGGCCATCTCGGTCCTCCCTTTTTGTCTCTCGTCTCATACAAAGCGGCGAATCGGTGATGAGTTGTGCGAAAAATCGGCATCCATGTGTCGAAAATTCTTAAGTTGAGGATTGGGGATCAGGGCAGGCTGGCCGCAAAAGGAGATGCGAACGTGACCAGCAGCAAGAAACAGGTGATCGGCGGCCCCCTTGAAATAGGCGGCAGGGTTCTGTCGCTTTCCCGCGCCATCCGGGCCGGCGATTTTGTCTTTCTGACCGGCCAGGTCCCGATGCGGGACGGTGTCCCGCTGACCACCGGCTCGGTCGAGGAACAGACCCGCGCCGTGCTCGAAGACATTACCGCCACGCTCGCCCTCGCTGGCTGTACCCGCGAGGATGTGGTCAAGGCGATGGTCTGGCTGCGCGACCGCAGCGATTTCCCCGGCTTCAACGCGGTCTATGGCGAGTATTTCCCGCACGATCCGCCGACCCGCTCGGCCGTGGTCAGCGATCTGCTGGTCGATGTCCGGGTCGAGGTCGAGGTAATGGCGTACAAGCCGCTGGAGGGAGAGGGCTGATGCCGGTAGCACCTGACGGCAGCACCTATGAGATTACCGGCCCGGCGGATGCGCCCTGCGTGGTGCTGATCCATGGTCTGGGGCTGAACCGGGCCTGCTGGCAATGGACCAGTCCGGCGCTGGCCGATGGCTATCGCGTGCTCAGCTATGACCTTTATGGTCACGGCGAGTCGGTTGCTCCGCCCGAGACGCCCAGCCTGTCGCTTTTTTCGCGGCAATTGCAGGGCCTGCTTGATCACTGTGGTATCGCGGATGCGGTCATTGTCGGCTTTTCTCTGGGCGGCATGATCGCGCGCCGTTTCGCGCAGGACTGCCCAGACCGCGCACGCGCGCTGGTCATCCTGCATTCGCCGCATCAACGCAGCGCCGAGGCGCAGGCCGCGATCCTGGCACGGGTCGAGCAGGCCCGCGATCAGGGCCCGCACTCAACGGTCGAGGCGGCGCTGGAGCGCTGGTTCACCGAAGGTTTCCGCGCGGCCAACCCGGCGATGATGGACACCGTGCGCGGCTGGGTCACGGCAAACCGCAAGGAGGTCTATCACCGGATCTACCGGGTTCTGGCCGAGGGGATCGACGAGATCACCGCCCCTGTCCCGCCGCTCACCTGCCCGGCGCTGGTGATCACCGGGGACGAGGATTATGGCAACGGCCCCGAGATGACCCGCGCCATCGCCGCCGAGATCGCGGGTGCGCAGGCGCTGATCCTGCCGGGACTTCGCCACATGGCACTGGCCGAGGACCCGGACGCCGTCAACACCCCGCTGCGCCGGTTTCTGGATAGCCTGCCAAAGGGGGCGACCGGATGAGCAGCACTCTCCTCAAGGGGATACGCGTGCTGGATCTCAGCCGCATGCTGTCCGGCCCCTATTGCAGCATGTTCCTGGCCGATCACGGCGCCGAGGTCATCAAGATCGAGGGCGGCAGCGGCGACACCAGCCGCAACAACGGCCCCTATCGCGCCGATGATCCGGGCCATGACTGGGCGGGCTATTTCGTCAGCCTGAACCGGGGCAAGAAAAGCATCCGGCTGGACCTGAAATCGCCCGAGGGCAAGGCCGCCTTTCGCAGGCTGGCGGCAACAGCGGATGTTGTGCTGGAGAACTTCCGGCCCGGCGTGATGGACCGGCTCGAGCTGTCCTATGAATCGCTCGCCGAGGCCAATCCCAGACTGGTCTATGCCGCCATTCGCGGCTTTGGCGACCCACGCACCGGGGCCAGCCCCTATGCCGACTGGCCCTCTTATGACGTGGTGGCGCAGGCGATGGGCGGGCTGATGGCGATGACCGGCCCCGATGCCAACACGCCCACCAAGGTAGGCCCCGGCATCGGCGACATCTTTGCCGGCATGATGATGTCCTTTGGCATTCTCGCCGCCCTGCGCGAGGCCGAGGCGACCGGCAAGGGGCGGTTTGTCGACGTCGCCATGTATGACGCGATGATCTCGATGTGCGAGCGGATGGTCTATCTGCATGACATGACCGGACAGGTAGCCGGCCCCGAGGGCAACGGTCACCCGCTGCTGGCGCCCTTTGGCCTGTTTCCCGCCGCCGACGGTCAGGTGGCGCTGGGCATTGTCGATGACAGTTTCTGGCAAAAGTTGACCGCGATCATGAACCGGCCCGACCTGGGCAGCGATGCGCGGTTTTCCACCCGTGCGGGGCGGTCCGCCCATGCGGGCGAGATCAACCGGGTCGTCTCGGGCTGGACCGCCACCCGCAGCAAGGCGGACCTGACCGGCTTGCTGGGTGGTCAGGTTCCCTTTGGCCCGCTCAACACGGTGGCCGATATCACCGCCGATCCGCATGTCGCGGCGCGGCAGATGCTGGCGCATATTCCCCATCCCGAACCCGGCCATGCCCCCTGGACCGTGGCCGCCAATCCGCTGCGCTTTGCCGGGCAGGCGGCGCCTCCCCTGCCTGCCCCGCCCCGGCTGGGCGAACATGACGCGATGCTCGACACGCTGGCAGAAAGCGCGCCGCTCGACGACGAGGCCCGGCGCGACCTGCGCCGCGCCTTTGGGCAGTTCGCCACCGGGGTGACGGTACTCACCACCCGGCAAGAGGATGGAACGCCACGCGGCTTTACCGCCAATTCGTTCACCTCGGTCTCGCTCGACCCGCCGCTGCTGCTGGTCTGCCTCGCCAAGACGGCGCATAGCTGCGATGTCTTTGCCCAAGCGCCGCATTTCGCTGTGAACATCCTGTCGGATGCGCAGAAAGAGATCTCGGGCCTGTTCGCCTCGCGTTCGACCGAGAAATTCGCCGGCCCCCATTGGCATCCAGGCCCGCAAGATCTGCCGCTGATCAACGGGGCGCTGGCGACATTTGCCTGCGCCCGTCACAAGCTGGTCGATGCCGGCGATCACCTGATCCTGATCGGGCGCGTCCTGAACCACGCGGTGACCGAGGGCAAACCGCTTGGGTTTCACAACGGCGCCTATTTCGACCTCGGGTTGGAAAACCGGCTGGCCGACGCGGCGACCAAGGACACAAACGGGGTCATTGCCGCCGTTCTGGCCGAGGGCGACCGGATCCTGCTGGAAGAGGCTCCGGATGGCAGGCTGACGGTGCCCAAGTCACCCGCGCGCGACAACACGGTCGCGGGCTTTGTGCGGCACATGGACAGTCGCGGCCTGACCGCCCGGCTCGACCACCTTTATGCCGTGTTCCAGAACAGCCAGACCGGCGCGCATTCGATCGTCTATCACGGAACGGTCAGCGGCGCCGCGCCCGAGGGCATGCGCTATCACGACCTTGCCGCGCTGCCGCTGGATCAGGTCGCCAACAATACCGAACGCTCGATGCTGGCGCGCTATCAACGCGAATACCGCCATGGCAGTTTCGGGATTTACCACGGCACCGAACGCAGCGGCATCGTCCATTCCATTGCCGATCATACCGAATACACCGTTTGACAGGAGACCCCCAATGCTTCCGGAACTGAGAAAAGTCGTCACCTTCGACGAGGATATCCACACCGAGGGCGGCCGCGCCGCCGACCCGGCCCTGCGTATGATCGGGGTCGCGGCGGTGGTGGCCAACCCCTGGGCCGGGCGCGGTTTCGTCGAGGATCTCTCGCCCGAGATCCGCCGCATGGCGCCGGTTCTGGGCAAGCTGCTGACCGACCGCCTGATCGCGCTGGCCGGATCGGGCGACGCGATCGAGGCCTATGGCAAGGCCTGCATCTCGGGCACCAATTGCGAGGTCGAACACGCCTCGGCGCTGATCCATACGCTGCAATTCGGCAATTTCTATCGCGAGGCGGTGGGCGCCAAAAGCTATCTGGGCTTTACCAACACGCGCGGCCCCGCCAACACCCAGATCCAGATCCCGCTGATGGACAAGCACGATACCGGCCGCCGCTCGCATTACCTGACGGTGCAGCTCTCGATCTATGACGCGCCCGCCTGTGACGAATTGGTGGTCGCGCTGGGCGCCGCGACACGCGGGCGGCCGCATCACCGTATCGGCGACCGCTATTCCGATCTGGCCGCGCTGGGCCGCGACGTGCAGGACCCCGCCGGCGTCGGCAAGGACGGCTAGGACCAGACCCGCTCCTCCCGAGGCACTGCCGGGAGGAGCGGGCACGACGGCCTCAGGGCGTCACGATTGCGAAATTCGGGTCGAACGCATCCAGCGCTCCGAAAAGGGCGCCGAGTTTCGTGGCATCGCCCTGCATCGACAGAACGCCTTGTCCGATCAGGTCCTCGACCCCGGCGATCTGCCCCAGCAGTTGAAAGAACGCCGCCTCGGTCAGGGTCAGGACCAGGTCCGCCGTGCCGTCGTGATAGGTGGTGTTGGCAAGCACCCCGTTCTGCGCGGCCAGCAGATGGCTCTGGCCGCTGTCCGAGAAGTTCAGCAGAACGGCAAAATCGCCCGGCACCTTGACCGCGTTGAACTTCACACCCAGGAAATCGAGCGCCATCCCCACCCCCATGTTGAACAACACATCCGGGTTCGAGGTATTGACGGTCGAGGGGCGGATGCCCTCGCGCAACTCCTGCGCCCCCAGCAGGAAGATGTTGCGCCATGTTCCGGCCTCGGCCTGATACCCCATCTGCTCCAGCGTATCGGCCTGAAGCTTTAGCGCCGCCGCGTTCTGCGGTTCGGCAAAGACCAGCTTGTTCAGGATCTCGGCGGCCCAGCGATAGTCACCTTCGTCATAGGCCCGCTGCCCTTCGGCCAGCACAGCGTCGGCGCCGCCCATGGCGCGCACCAGCCGCGTGGCGCTTTCTGCGGGCGGCAGGCAATCATAGGTCGACGGGTTGCCGTCCCACCAGCCCAGATAGAACTGATAGACCGCCTTGATGTTGTGTTTCAGCGTGCCGTAATAACCGCGACAGGCAAAATCGTGCCGCAACCCCTCGGGCAGTTCCACCATGTCCGGGATCTCGTGGATCGTATGGCCATGATTGGCCAGCCGCAGTGTCTCGTCATGGATGAAGCGATAGAGATCGCGCTGCCGGGTCAGGAAACCCCGAATGCGCTCGGTGCCCCATTGCGGCCAGTGATGCGAGGCAAAGATCAGGTCGGTCCGCTCGGCAAAAAGCGCGATCGACTCGTCGATATACTTGGCCCAACCCAGGGTATTGCGGATCTCGGCGCCGCGCGGTGTCAGGATGTTGTGCATGTTATGCGTGGTGACTTCCGAGGCGCAGAGCGCCCGGAACTGAGGGAAATAGAACATGAACTCCGAGGGCGCCTCGGAGCCGTTGGCCATCTGGAATTCGATCTCGACCCCATCCACGATACGGGTTTCCCCGGTCCGGTACACCGTGTCGGTAGGCGGGATCAGGCTGATCGAACCGGCCCCGGCCGCCGGACCCAGACCACAGCCGGCATGGCCCCGGGGGCCCGCGTCCAACCCCATGCCGAACTGGTACTGCGCCCGCCGGTTCATCGCGTTACCCGCCAGCACGTTTTCGGAGATCGCGTATTCCATGAACCCGTCGGGGGCGATGATCGGCACCTTGCCCGCCGCCACATCCGCCTGATCGACGACACCACGCACGCCGCCGAAATGGTCGGCATGCGAATGGGTATAGATCACCGCCACCACCGGACGTTCGCCCAGATGCCGGTTTGCCAGCGCCAGCGAGGCGCGCGCGGTCTCGACGGTCAGCAGCGGGTCGATGACGATCCAGCCGGTGTCACCCGCGATCAGCGTCATGTTCGAGATGTCGGCATTGCGTATCTGATGGATACGCGGATGGATGGTGAAAAGCCCGTGAATGGCGTTCAACTGACCCTGCCGCCAAAGGCTGGGGTTCACGGTATCGGGCGCCGCGCCCTGCATGAATGCATAGCGCTTCAGGTCAAAGACGATCTTGCCCTCGGCCCCGGTGATCGCATCCTCGTCAAAGGTCGCGACAAAGCCGCGGCTGGCGTCCTCGAAATCCTGCCGGTCGCCAAAGTTCAGCAGGTCCAGCACCGCCCGGTTGGCGGTTGCGGTAGGGTCGGTTGCGGGGTTCTTGCACATGGGAAACCTCCTTGGCGGGATCGGCGATGCGGCGAGAGGCTCAGGCGGCGCTCAGGGCGCAGCCTTCGATGGTGATGCGGTGCATGTAGCGGCGGTACCCGTGATAGTCGTTGATCGCCTTGTGCCAGGTCGACCGGTTGTCCCACATGGTCAGATCGCCCTCGCGCCAGCGCACGCGGCACTGGAACTCGGGTTGTTGGCAATGCTGGTAGATACCGTTCAGGATCGCGTCGGATTCGGTGGGGGACATCCCGTCGATGCGGGTGGTGAACTGCGGATTGACAAACAGGCACGGGCGCCCGGACAGCGGGTGCCGGATCACCATCGGGTGTTTCACATCCGGCTCGGGCATGGCGTTTTCGTTCAGCCGCCCCTCTTCGCGCGCCTTCTTGGCCGCCGGGCTGTTGACGAAGACATGATAGGTGCCGTGCCAGGCCTCCAGCCCCTCCAGCATTTTCTTGAACCGGTCCGACAGGGCGTCATAGGCCGCCGCCATCGAGCTGAAGGCGGTGTCGCCGCCCACCGGCGGCATCTCCTTGGCGCTCAGGATCGAACCCAGCGCCGGTTCGACATCATAGGAATGGTCGGTGTGCCAGACCTCGCCGATCGCGCCTGTCTGGTCCTTTTCCTTCAGAACAATTGCGATGTTCGGATGGGTGTCCAGCGGCGTGAAGAACCGGTTGATGTTGATCTTGCCGATCGCCTCGGCAAAGGCGATGTGCTCCTCTGGCTCCAGATGCTGATCGCGGATCGACAGGACCGAGTATTTGGCAAAGGCGTCCTTGATCCGGGCGACATGCTCGGGGTTGCGCACATCCGCCTTGTAGATGTCGGCGCCCAGCGCGGTGGTCATGGGTACGATTTCCATTGCCTTCTCCTTGCTTGTCTGTGGTGCCCGGTCCTCGGGCGTTTGAGGGTTCATTCGGATGGTTGCGTCATCAGCACGCCGCGCTGACCAACCTGCCTGTTCTCGGGGTCGATCAAGGCGCCGGGGTTGAGGATGCCCGCAGGGTCGAAGCGGCTTTTCATCGCGGCAATCGCGGCTCGCATCAGGGCCGGGCTTTGGGCCTCATAGCCACTACGGTGATCGCGGCCCACCGCGTGGTGATGGGTGACCGTGCCACCATGCGTGGTGACAGCGGCGTTCGCGGCCTGTTTGATACGGCGCCAGGCCTCCAAGGCTCCGGTCATGTCGCCGGGCCCGCCGCCATCGCAGTAGAAGGTGAAATAGGGCGCCGGGCCATCGGGGTATACATGGGTAAAGCGGCAACTCAGCCGTCCGGGTTTGCCAGTCGCCTGTTTGATCGCGGTGCCGACATCGGCCATGACGTTGCGATGGAAATCCTCGAACCTGTCCCAGGTGATCGCGGATTCGAACGTGTCGACGATGACACCCAGCCGGGTCAGGCGGTCGCGGTAATACGGCATGCGGATAAAGGACTCGCGCCAGGCGCCCGCCGCGCCCTTGCGGTGTTCGTCGCCGCCCCTGAGCGAGGCCGCCACCGCCTCGGCATCCCAGCGCCCGCCATGATCGGCCATCAGCTCCAGTGCCCGCTCCATCCACGGGTCCAGCGCATGATCCGCGCTCTCAAACCCCAGGACCAGCGTCGCGCTCTTGCCGTCGCCGATGCCATAGGCCGCAACCTCGGCCTCGTCGAGCAAGCGGCAGTTCGTCGGGTAGAGCCCTGACTGAGACAGCGCGCGCACGGCCTTGGCGGCGCTGAAGAAACTGTCGAACCGCACCGAAGCCGAGGTGCGGAACCGCGGGCGGTCCTGCAAGCGCATCCAGGCCTCGGTGATGAGCCCCAGGTTCCCTTCGGACCCCAATACCATACGGTCGCCGGATATCCCGGCCCCCGAGCCGGGCAGGCGCCGGGTCTCCATGATGCCCGCTGGTGTGACCATCCGGGTCGCCTCGACCAGATCATCGATATGGGTCATCAGCGTGGCATAATGCCCGCCCGCACGGGTGGCGATCCATCCGCCCAAGGTCGAGAATTCAAAGCTTTGCGGAAAGAACCGCAACGTCAGATCATGTGGGCGCAGCTGCTCTTCCAGTGCCGGACCATAGATACCGGCCTGAATGCGCGCGGCGCGGCTCAGGCTGTCGACCTCGAGGACGCTGTCGAAATTCTGCATGTCCACGCAAACCGTGCCGCGATAGGTTGGCCCGACATCGGGCTCGACCCCACCGCAAACGCTCGACCCGCCGCCATAGGGGATGACCGCGATGTCATTCGCGCCAGCCCAATCGAGAAGCGCCGCGATCTGGTCTTCGGTCTTTGGGAATGCAACCAGATCGACCGGTTCCGGCACATGGCGCATCACCATGCGGATATTGTCGGCGGTGCTTTTACCAAAGGAATGCGACAGCCGATCATGGGCACCGTCGGACATGATTTCGGCAAGGCTTGCCGGAGGTGTCACGCGCGGCGCCCGCAGCTCGAAATCCGCAACCTTCGGCTCCGGCGCAATGGCGGCAGTGTCGCGTCCGAATGCGCGCGCTATACCGTCGATCAGCGCGGTCTCGGGTTGGGTCAGGACAAAACCCGCCCGACCCCAGCCCCAGAACGAGCGCTCCTTGTTCGCAGGGATTTTGGGCATCGCGCTTTCTCCTATGGCGAGACGAAATAGAGTGAAAGCTGGGGCGCAAAGGTGACCAGCATCAACACCGCGAACATGATCGCGATGAACGGCAGCACGGCATGGCAGATGTCCCAGAACCGCTCGCGAAAGGCGGTCATCGCCACCAGCACATTCAGCCCGACAGGTGGCGTTAGCAGCCCGATTTCCAGGTTGATCACCATGATGATCCCGAAATGCACCGGGTTGATGCCAAAGCTTTGCGCGGCGGCAAACAGGATCGGCCCGAGCAGCAGGATGGCCGAGACCACATCAATCAGGCAGCCGATCACGATAAGCGCGGCATTGACCGCCAGAAGGAAGGCGATCTTCGAGCTGACCGCCCCCTGAAGCCACTGGGCGAAATCCTGCGGGATGCCCTCGATGGCAAGGATGGTCTTGATCGACAGCGCCACCGCCACGATGGGAAACAGCGTGCCCAGCATCTGGGCGGTTTGCAGGCCGACCGCAAAGAAATCCCTCGACCCAAGCTCGCGATGGATGAACAATTCGACCAGCATCGCATAGCCGACCGAAACGGCGGCCGCCTCGGTGGGCGAGAAATAGCCCGAGTAGATGCCCCCCAACAGGATCACCGGCAGCATCAACGACCAGATACCGTTGCGAAACGCCGCCATGAGGCGGGAGATGGAAAACGGGGTCCGGGGGACGTGGCGGTTGCTGACCAGGCTGTAGATGCCCAGTGCCACGGTCAGCAGGATGCCGGGGATGATCCCGGCCAGGAACAGATCGACAATCGAGGTTTCCGTGATGATCCCATAGATGATCAGCGGGATCGAGGGTGGGATGATGATCCCCAGCGTCCCCGCCGAGGTCACGGACCCAAGCGCGAATTTACGGGTATAGCCCGCCTCCTTGAGGGCCGGATACATCACGGCCCCCACCGCCAGCAGCGTCGCGGGCGACGATCCGGAAATGGCAGAGAACAGCGCGCAGCTGAGGATCGTGGCAAAGCCCAATCCGCCGGGCATCCACTCGGTTGCGGCGCGAACGATCTCGATCAGCCGTTCGGCGATCGAGCCGCGCGACATCAGGGCGCCCGCGATGATGAACATCGGGATGGCCAGCAGGACGGAATTGTCCATCGCCGTCCAGATGTCCTCGATCAGGTAGACGACCAGCCCGTCGCCCCAGACCAGATGCACATAGGCGGTGGCGGCAAGCAGGATGAGAATGACGCTCTGCCGCAGGATCAGAAGCGCGGCGAACAGGGCAAACAGGCCAAGCACCTCCATATGTCAGCCCTCGCCGGTATGTTCGGGCTTGGTGCCCGGAACGAGAAAGAAGATCAGATGCCGTAAAGCGGCGGTGCCGAACGCATAGGGAAACACCAGCTGGATCGGCCAGAGCGGGATATGGATCACCTCGGCTTTGTCGTTGAACTGAATGGATTCACTGACAAATTCGATTGCGTACCAGCACAGGCCGCCAAACAGGATCGCCGAGATCAGGTCGCCCAGCCGGTCGACCCAGGGATAGGGCAGCACGCGGTCGGCGAAATTGGCGCGCAGGTGGGCATTGTTGCCCACCGCGATGGTCAGGCCCAGAATACCGGCGACGATGGCACCGAACACGGCCATTTTCTGAGCCCCCCAGATTGCCTGAGACAGGAACTCGCGGGCAAAGACATCCGCCAGAAGTAACCCGCAGGTCACCGCATAAGCGGTGACCGCGACCATGCCTTCGACCCGCAAGAGCATTGTAAGATAGCGCTGCATCGTGTCAGCCCCAGGTTGCGGCCGGGGTCACGACCCGCAGGCGGCCTTGGCTTGCGCGATCCGATCGGCGACGGCCTGGGCATCGCCGCCAGCTTCCTCGACGATCGCCGCCAGCACACCGTCGGCGGCGGCCTTCCACACGGCGCCTTCCTCGGCGCTCAGATGCTTGACCGGCACGCCCGCGCCTTCGAGCTGCCCAAGCAGCGCAGGCTCGGCCCCGAGAATACCTTGTGTCAATTGCGGCCCGGCGGCGGTGAACACACCCAGCCATTGCTTTTCCTGGTCAGAGAGCTTGGCCCAGGTCCGCCCCGATACAGCGACGGTGCCGATCAGGCGTGCGTGATTGGTGACGGTGACATGCGGGGCGACCTTGTGGGTGCCGATCCCGATCCCGAACAGCGTCGGGAACCAGGCCGCGTCAACGGTGCCGGTTTGCAAGGCCGGGATCGCGTCCGACGTACCCATCGGAACCCCCTGAACGCCCCAGGCCTTGGCCAGCGCCGCATCAGCGATCGAGGGGGCGATGCGCATCTTTTTGCCGGCCAGGTCCGCCGGGCTGGAAACAGGCTGCTTGGAGAACAGGACATAGTGGCCGACTTCCATCCAGGTCAGCGGCACCACGCCGGCGCCCTCCATGATGCCGCCCAGCGTATCCGAAAGATGCTCATAGGTGACACAGGTCCCCTGCTCGGGGCTGTCGAACAGATAGGCCGCCGAAGGGATCGCCATTTCCTGGCTCAGCAGGGTCAGCGGCACGTTGGACACAAAGGCGATATCCAACCGCCCCTTGGCGGTTTGGCGCAGCACCGTCTGTTCGTCACCAGCCTGCGCATCCAGCAGCAGCTCGATCTTCAACGCGCCGCCCGAAACCTCTTCGATCTTGGCGGCGACCCCGGTCGCCCATTTGCCCCAGGGCGAGCCGGATGGCGCCACCGAGCCGAGCTTGAGAACCGTTTCCGCAACGGCTGGCGCACTGATGGCCGCCAGACCGCACGCAAGGGCAAGGCCCTTGAGCATGGACTTTTTCATTACTCTCTCCCTGATTGAACGTTTTCGTTCATATTTCGGCTCCCCCCTCCTCCGGGAATCGCCACCTGACAGGAAGCAAACAAAATTTCTGGACTTTTGTCCAATAAATTCGCTTAATCTTTTTCGAGGAGATGGATCGGACTGGGATTCGCCCTGCGAAGGTTAAGAATGGCGGGGCACGGGCACGGTCCGATGGGGAGAACCAGGGAGTTGGAAATGAGCTATGATTTCGTGATCGTGGGCGGCGGGTCCGCCGGGGCGACGATCGCATCGCGCCTGAGCGAGGACCCGAGCGCCAAAGTCTGCCTGCTCGAGGCGGGTGGCGGTGGCCGGGACATCCTGATCCGCGCCCCAATGGGCGTGGTGGCGATGCTGCCCGGCTATGGCAAGATCAACAACTGGGCCTTCAAGACGGTACCGCAGCCGGGGCTGAACGGGCGCCAGGGCTATCAGCCGCGCGGCAAGGCGCTGGGCGGGTCGAGCGCGATCAACGCGATGCTCTATGTGCGTGGCCAGAAAGAGGATTACGACAGCTGGGCCGAACTGGGCAACGATGGCTGGGATTGGGACAGCGTCCTGCCCTATTTCAAGAAGGCCGAAAACAACATGCGCGGCGCCGATGCGGCGCATGGTGACAGCGGGCCGCTCCAGGTCTCGGACCAGAAGGCTCCACGCCCGATCTCCGAGGCATTCATCGAGGCCAGCACCCAGATGCAGATCCGCCGGACCGAGGATTTCAACCGGGGCGACAACAGCGGCGCGGGCTATTGGCAGGCGACCATCCACCACAGCCCCGACAAGAATGGCGAGCGCTGCTCGGCCGCGGCGGCCTATCTGTTCCCGGTGATGGACAAGCGCCCGAACCTGACCGTGATCACCAAGGCGCGCACCACGCGCATCCTGTTCGAAGGCAAGCGCGCCATCGGGGTCGAATACCGGGTCGGCAAGGCGACGCATCGCGCCATGGCGGGCAAGGAAGTGATCCTGAGTGCTGGTGCCTTCCAGTCACCGCAGATCCTGCAATTGTCGGGCGTGGGCCGGGCACAGGACATCACCCCGCACGGGATCGGCATGGTGCACGAGTTGCCGGGTGTCGGCCAGAACCTGCAAGATCACCTCGATTTCATTCTCGGCTACACCACCAAGGATACCGACAATATCGGCATCGGCCTGCGCGCGACCGGAAAGCTGTTCGGCGAGATTCTGAAATGGCGCAAGCACGGCAATTCGATGGTGGCCTCGACCATCACCGAAGCGGGAAGCTTCTTCAAGACCGACCCAAGCCTCGACCGGCCCGACGTACAGACCCATTTCGTGATCTCGATCGTCGACGATCACGCGCGCAAACTGCACCTGGGTCATGGTTATTCCTGCCATGTCTGCGTGCTGCGTCCCCATTCGCGCGGTGAGGTGTTCCTGCAATCGGGCGACCCGATGGCCGACCCCGGTATCGACCCGAAATTCCTCAGCGACGATCGCGACCTGCAAACCCTGATCAAGGGCGCCAAGATGACCCGCGCCGTTCTGGAGGCGCCCGCGATGGCGAAATACAAGCACAAGGAACTGTTCGGGGTGCATGACAACACCACCGACGCCGAATGGGAACAGCATATCCGCAACCGCGCCGATACGGTCTATCATCCGGTCGGCACCTGCAAGATGGGCATCGACGACATGGCTGTGGTCGATCCGCAGCTCAAGGTGCGCGGGCTCGACGGGTTGCGCGTGGCCGATGCCTCGATCATGCCGCTCCTGGTCTCGGGCAACACCAACGCGCCCTCGATCATGATCGGCGAGAAATGCGCCGACATGATCAAGGCCGAATACAGCGCCGCAGCTCGGGCCGCCGAGTGAACAGAGATTTTGGCCTCGCGTGCAGCGGGGCCCGACCAACAACACAGGGAGATGGCCCATGCTGGGTTCGATGATGCGAAAAGAGCTGCTGATCAGCGATCTGATCGTGCATGCCGGGAAATACCATGCCGATACCGAAATCGTCAGCCGCGAGACCACCGGCGAATTGCATACCACAAACTGGGGCGATGTGGCGGTCCGGTCGCGCAAGCTCGCCTCGGCCCTTGGCACATTGGGCCTGTCGCAGGGCGACCGGGTGGCGACACTGGCCTGGAACAACCATCGGCACCTGAAAATCTGGTTCGCCGTATCCGGCAGCGGCATGGTCTGCCACACGCTGAACCCGCGCCTTGCACCACAGCAGTTCATCTTTATCTGCAACGATGCCGGCGACAAGGCGATGTTCTTTGACAAGACCTTCATGCCGCTGATCACCGGAACGCGTGACCACCTGAAGACGATCGAGCATTTCATCTTCATGGGACCGCGCGACGCAGATGTTCTGGCGGCGATCCCGGACGTGATTTTCTATGACGAACTGATCGAACAGGGCGCCGACGATTACGAATGGCCCCAGATCAGCGAGGAGAGCCCCTGCTCGCTCTGCTATACCTCGGGTACCACGGGTAATCCCAAGGGCGTGCTCTACAACAACCGCTCGACCATGATCCACACCTTCGCGATCTCGCTGCCCGACGGGTTGAGCCTGTCGAGCGAGGAGACCATCCTGCCGGTGGTGCCGATGTTCCACGCCAATGCCTGGGGCATTCCCTATGCCGCCGCGATGACCGGGGCCAAGCTGGTGATGCCGGGGCCGATGCTGGACGGTGACAGCCTGCTGGGGCTGATCGACGACCAGAAGGTAACGCTGGCCCTGGGCGTGCCGACGATCTGGATGATGCTGCTGGCGGCGGCAAAGAAATCAGGCTCCAGGATGGAGACCCTGCGCCGCAACGTGATCGGCGGATCGGCCGCCGCGCCGTCGATGATTGCCACCTTCCGCAACGATTATGACTGTGACACGATCCATGCCTGGGGGATGACCGAGACCTCGCCGCTGGGCACCGCCAACCGGCCCAAGGGCAAACATGCCGATCTGGATGCCGATGCGATGGCGCTGTTGCGTCTGGGTCAGGGCCGCCCGCCCTTTGGCATCGACCTGCGCATCGTCGATGACAAGGGCGCTCCCCTGCCCCATGACGGCAAGGCCGAAGGCGCCCTTCAGGTGCGCGGCCATTGGGTGGTCGACACCTATTTCGGCAAGGAGGCACCGGCAACCACCGGTGACGGCTGGTTCGATACCGGCGATGTCTCGACCATCGACGCCGACGGGTTCATGGTGATCCGCGACCGGACCAAGGACATCATCAAATCGGGTGGCGAGTGGATTTCCTCGGTCGACCTCGAAGGGATCGCGGTGGCGCATCCCGGCGTCGCCATGGCCGCCGCCATCGGCGCGGTCCATCCGAAATGGGACGAGCGCCCGATCATCATCGCGGTCAAGGCCGAAGGCGCCGACCCGAGCGAAGAAGAAATCCTCGCGCTTTACAAGGGCAAGGTCGCCAGCTGGCAGGTGCCCGACGCGGTGGTGTTCACCGATGCGATCCCGCTCAATGCCACCGGTAAGATGCTCAAGAACCAGCTGCGCGACCAGTTCGCCAATACCCTGATCGAGAGAGGTATCCAGGATGCTTGACGCCGCACAACTGACACTCGACGATCAGGACGCCCTGTTCGATCACTATGACCGTGCTCTGGCAGAGCTGGACGCGAACAAGGACAGATGGGCGCAATTACCCGTCCCCGACCGGATCCGGCTGTTGTCGGGCATGAAGGACGGGATCATGAAGGTCGCCAAGGGCTGGGCCGACGAGGCCGCCCGCCGCAAGGGTCTGAAACCCGGCACGGCGGTTGCGGGCGAGGAATGGATCGCGGGGCCCTATGCCTGCATGGCAGGCTGCAACGCCTTGATGGCAACGCTGTCGCAGATGCAGGGCAAGGCCTTTGTCGATCACCTGCCCACCCGCGAACTGGTCACCGGGCAACTCGCGGTCAAGGTGCTGCCGCATTCGATCTGGGACAGGTTGCTCCTGTCCGGCGTTTCGGCCGAGGTCTGGATGCAACAGGGTGTGACAGCCGGCAACCTCAAGAAGCACGCCGCCATCGCCTATGACAGGCCGGAGAAACAGAGGCGCGGCAAGGTCGCGCTGGTGCTGGGCGCGGGCAATGTGAACGCGATCACGCCGCTGGACGTGCTGCAAAAGCTGATCCTGGAAAACCAGGTGGTGATCCTGAAGATGAACCCGGTCAACGATTACCTGACCGACTATTACAAGATCGCCATGAAACCCTTTGTCGACGAGGGATATCTGCGCATCGTCAAGGGGGATGCCAAGGGGGGCGCCTATCTGTGCGATCATCCCATCATCGAAGAACTGCATATCACCGGCGCCGAAAGCACCCATGACGCCATCGTCTGGGGCGTGGGCGAGGAAGGTGCAAAGAACCGCAAGGCGGGCACGCCCAGAAACACCAAGCGGTTCACCTCCGAACTGGGTTCGGTCAGCCCCACCATCGTGGTGCCCGGCCCCTGGTCCGCCGCCGATATCCGGTTCCAGGCGGAAAACATCGCGACAATGAAGCTGCACAATTCCGGCCACAACTGCATCGCCTGTCAGGCACTGGTGATGCCGCGCGGCTGGGACAAGGGCGCGCAGCTGATCCAAGAGGTCAAGCGCGTTGCGGCGGGATCCACCCGCCCGGCCTGGTATCCCGGCGCCCAGAAACGGCTGGACACTTTCGCCGAACATGCCGGCAAGGCCGACAAGGTCGACCGTGGCCCGCTTGCCCCGGCGCTTATCGTGGGCGAACTGGGCGCGGATCATTTCAACGCCTCGTGCGAGGTCTTCGCCCCCGCTTTGAGCGTCAAGGAACTGGAGGCCCCCGATCCGGCAAGCTATCTCGAAGCGGCCATCGACTATGCCAATGACGAGCTTTGGGGCACGCTGGGCTGCCAGATCCTGATCCACCCGAAAACCATCCGCCAGATCGGCCGGAAACGGTTCGAGGAAATCATCGCCAAGCTGCGCTATGGCACCATCGGGATCAACGGCTGGTGCGGGCTGAGTTTCCTGATCACCGCCTGTCCCTGGGGTGCATTTCCGGGTCATACGCTGGAGAATGTCGGATCGGGCATCGGAACGGTGCACAACGCCTTCATGCTGGAGAAGACCGAGCGCACGGTGGTACGTGCACCCTGGCGCCCGTTCCCGCGCGGGCTGCTGTCGGGGCAGTTCTCGCTGCTGCCGCGCCCGCCCTTCTTCATCACCAACAAACGCCAGCACAAGATCGGCGCCGCGCTGACCAAGTTCCAGTACAAACCCAACTGGCTGAAACTGCCCGGTATCTTCTACCACGCGCTGTTGGGCTGAAAGGAGACAGAGGGCGGAAAAAGTTGCATTCCGCCCGAATCAAAGCCATGTGAGTGCCATGAACGAGATGCCAGCCAAACTGAAAGCCCGCGCCGCGCGCAAGAACGCCAAGCGGGACGAGAAAAAACGCCAGATCGCCACCAGCGCGATCGAGGCGCTCAAAGAGCTTGGCTATGCCAATACCTCGCTGCGTGACATCGCCGAGAAAAGCGACCTGTCGCTTGGCATGCTGCATTACTATTTCGAGGACCGCACCGACCTGATCATCTACTGCGTGCAACTCTACAAGCAGGAGTTCGTGCGCAATATAACCGACGCGTTGAAAAAGGCGCAGGGACGCGAGCGGGTGATCGACGCCTTTTCCGAGGCTCTGGTAACCTCGATCGTGGACGACAACATGACCCACCGGCTGTGGTATGATATCCGCACCCAGGCCATGTTCGACGCCACCTTTCGCCCGGTCGTGGCCGAAATCGAAGGGATGCTGATCGGCATCGTGCGGGCCGCGTTCGAGAAGGCGGGCCATGACGCCCCCGAGAATGTCGAAATCTCCTATGCACTGCTCGACGGCGCCTTTCGGTTTCTGATGCAGAACCAGATCGGCAAGGACCAGGGAAGTCGCGAAGAGTTGACGGCCACGTTCCGGGCCTTGCTGACCCGGTTCCTCTGATCCTCCGTCCAAACGCTCAGGGCAGACCCGCCTCGGTCTGCTCATGAGTCGGGTCGGCAAAGGAAAGCCGGAAGCGAGAGACGGCTCAGGCCGCCTGAATGCGTGATGCGCGAACGTTCTCGACCCAATCGACCAGCGCATCCGCTTCCGGGTTCAGCTTTACGGCGGCACCCTCGGTAAAGGCCAAAAACCGCTCTTCGTTCAGGCCGTTCACCCCCAGCAGCACCGGAATATCCCGCGCCAGCGCCTCGGCGATCAAGGGGCGAAAGCCGCGCCCGTCGGCCTCGTGTTTGCCGAACTTGTTGACGATCAGCAGCTCGGGGTCCTCGGCCAGAGCCGCCGAGACCAGACCCACCGCGCGCTCCAACTCTCCGGGATCCAGCCGGCAGCCGCGCGACCCGGCGCCCAGCGTCTGCGAGATGCGGATGACCTCGGTTCCCGGCATCACCCGCAGATCCATGTCGCAACGGGCGTTATCGGCGCACTCCGTGTTGGTCTGCACCACCCCGGCCAGGCGCACGCCCTTGGCATCCAGCCGCGCGGCCACCTCGCTCAGCAGCCGGTCGGTGGCGCCGCGCGCTGTGGTGGTGACATAGGCCAGATGCATCGTGAGCGTCCTTCTAACAGTGTCGGTGATGATCTAGCACGCCGATCCGGGTTCGACCAGTCAGGGCAACGGCGAGACCCCGATCACAGGTGCATGGGCCAGCAGGAGGGCCAGATAAAGCAGCGCGGCGGGCCACAACACGCGCAGTGCCAGCAGCGCTGTCAGCCCTCTTGGCGACAGCCGGGCAGTGTTTGCCGCCAGCCGCGTCCAGCCGGCGCCCAATTCGCGCCGCTTGCGCCGGTCGATCAGGGCCATGCCCATCACGGCGAAACCGGCAAAGAGGCCGAACAGGATCACATGGGCGAGCGATCCATTGGCCAGCAGATGCGCCCCCGACCACAGCGCCAGCGCCAGCAGCAGCGGATGGCGCGACAGGGCCAGGATGCCGGGCCGGGCCGGATCGAACGCCCGCCGCCCCAACCCGCCAAAGGACAGCGGATTGACCGACCGCAGCCCCGCCACCGCCAGCAGGCAGACCGGCAGCATGACCAGCACCGGCGCCCAGCGCAGCGCGGGCAAGGGCGGGATCACCTCGACATAGGGCGCGCGGGCGGCGGCCAGGATCAGCCAGCCCAGCACCGCGATGGAGAACAGGGAATAGGCGATACCAAAGCCGCGCGCGCCCAGCCGCGCCACCAGCCAGGGCCGCACCGGCGGGCGCACCGGGATCACATGGCTGAGCAGGAACACCGCCAGCGCCACCGCAAATTCCGCCCATCCGCCCATCGCTGTCCCTCACCCGTTCCGCCGCCCCGGTCTAGGGCGGCAGAAAAGGCCCGGCCTTTACCGAAGTCAAGCCGGGCCCGCGCGGGTTCACAGGCCCAGCGCCTTGCGCCGCTCCTCGGCAAAGCCCTGCACCAGCCGGTCGGCGATCAACGCCAGAATGGCCATCGCCGCCCCTGCCGAGATGCCCAGACCCACATCCGCCTGTCCCAGCGCCAGATAGATCGACTGGCCCAGACCGGTGGTCCCGATCAGCGCCGCGATGACCAGCATCGAAAAAGCATAGAGGATGGTCTGGTTCAACCCCAACAGGATGGTCGGCGCCGCATAAGGCGCGCGCACATCGCGCAGGATCTGCCAGTCGGTGGCGCCGCTGGAAATCGCGGCCTCCATCATCTCGTCCGGTGTGTCCACCAGCCCGTGACGGGTGTAGCGGATCATCGGCACGATCGCATAGGCGCAGATCGCCAGAAAGGCCGAGAATTCGCCGATCTGGAACACCATCAGTACAGGGATCAGGAAGACGAACAGAGGGATGGTCTGCAACATGTCGCAGATCGGGCGCACCACGCGCCAGACCGGCGACCAGACCGCGCTGGCGACGCCGATCGCGCCACCCAGCACCGCGCAGGCAAAGACCGAGGCACCGCAGAGATAGAGCGACAACAGCGCCCGGTCCCACAGGCCCGACACAAGGATGGTCCCCAGCAGGATCACCACCATCAGCGCCAGCCGCCGACCGCCCGCCACGTATCCCAGCGCCGCTGCACCGGTCAGCACAAACGGCCAGGGCAGATTGGTGATGCCGGTCTCGATCATGCCGAGGCCGATCAGGACCGTCAGCCCGGCGGTCGGCCGCCCGGCCCAGGCCATGCCCAACGCCAGAACCGCGCCCAGCGCAAACAGCGCGCCGCTCATCTGCGGGGTCCAGGAGAAGCCCCAGGTAAAGGGCAGAACCGCCTGATCCAGCCCGATCCTGAGCGGCAGCAGCACATAGTAGAGCGTGTTGTTCTTCAGCGCGTCCAGCGCCGCGCCATTGGCCTGGGTAAACCGGGTCAACCCCTGATCCAGCGAGACCGCCACCGGGTCGAGCAGGGTCAGTTCCGAGGCCGCCGGCAGCCGGGTCCAGAACACCAGCGTAAAGGCCAAGGCCAACCCCAGCAGCCCCCAGACCACGCGAATGTCATGGCGTTTGCGCTCGGTCGCCAGCACCGCGCTCATCCGGTCGATGATGACCGCAAAGGCCACGATCACCATCCCCGCCAGCAAGGCCGCACCGAACTGCGCCTTGCGCATGGTCAACAGCACTTCCCAACCAATATCGTTGAACCCGCCGATGACGGCGGCGATGATCACCATGCTCAGCGCCGCCATCAGGCACTGGTTGAACCCCACCATGATCTGGCGCGAGGCCGAGGGGATCTCGACCTGGAACAATTGCTGCATACGGGTGCCGCCGGACATGATCGCGGCTTCCTTGACTTCGGCCTCGACCCGCTCCAGCCCCAGCATCACGTTGCGCGCCATCGGCGGCGCGGCATAGATCGCCGAGGCGATCAGCCCCACCACCGGGCCAAAACCGAACAGCGCCAGCAAGGGCGTCAGATAGGCAAATGTCGGCACCGTCTGCATGATATCCAGCACCGCCTGCACCGCGACCCGGATACGCGGCACCTCGTTGGCGAGAATGCCGATCGCCCCGCCCACCAGCAGCGCCAGCGGCACCGAAACCGCCACCAGCGCCAGCGTGTTCATTCCCTCGTGCCAATAGCCCGAGGCCAGCACGAAGCCCAGACCGCCAAGCCCCAGCGCCGCCATCGCCGCACCGCCCAGATACCAGCCCAACGCGGTGACGATACCGATCACCAGCGGCCAGGGGGTCGCGTTCAACACCCAGTTGGCGGCATCCATCGGATAGACCATCACCGCCGAGAACAGGCGGGCCACGGGTTTGAACCAGGCCAGGAACGCGGTCATCACCGTCCCGACCCAATCGGTCGCAGGCAGCACCCAGGCCTTGGGCCAGGCGCCCAGCCAGGGCACCACCGGCTCCAGCGCCAGGCAGAGCGCGCCGACCAGCGCCGTGATCAGCGCGGCCTTTGTTCCCACCGTCAGCCGTGCCGCGCGCGGGACCCGGATATCGACGGCGCTCATGTGTCGTCCACCTGCAATGCAGCCGCCAGATCCGAGGGTTGCACCGTGCCCACGATGGCACCGCTGGCATCGCGCACCGGCACCGGTTGGTACAGCTGCATGCAGCGCGCCAGCGCGGTATCCAGCGTCATGCCCGTGGTCAGGCCCGGATCGTCCGGCCCCTGCCCCTCGGTGCCGGTCCGCATGACCGAGGCCACCTTGGCATGGCGGCCCTTGGCCACATCCTTGGAAAACTCGCGCACATAGTCGTCGACCGGGTTCAGCACGATCTCGGTCGGCGTACCGATCTGCACGATCTTGCCATCCCGCATGATGGCGATGCGGTCGGCCAGTTTCAGCGCCTCGGCGATGTCATGGGTGATGAAGACGATGGATTTCTTCAGCGTCGCCTGAATGCGCAGGAATTCATCCTGCAACTGGCGCCGGATCAGCGGGTCCAGCGCCGAGAACGGCTCGTCCAGGAACCAGATATCGGGGTTCACCGCCAGGCTGCGGGCGATGCCGACGCGCTGGCGCTGGCCACCGGACAGCTGGCGCGGGAAGCTGTCCTCGCGCCCGTCGAGCCCGACCAGCGAGATCACCTCTTGCGCCCGGGCGCGGCGTTCCTTGCGCCCTACCCCCTGCACCTTGAGCGGATAGGCCACGTTCTCGGCCACCGTCATGTGGGGGAACAGGCCGAAATGCTGGAACACCATGCCCAGCTTGCGGCGGCGCAAATCGGTCAGTTTCTGCTTGCTGGCGCCGACGACATTGTCGCCCTCGATCCGGATCTCGCCACCGGTGCCCGGCAGCAGTTGCGAAATGCAGCGGATAAGCGTGGACTTGCCCGACCCGGACAGGCCCATGATCACGAACAGCTCGCCCTCTCGGACCTCGAAACTGGCGTCCTGCACAGCCGGGATCAGACCCTTGCCGCGCAGCTCTGCCGCAGCGGCCTCGGCATCGCCGCCCGACCGGGCCAATGCCTCGGCCAGGGCGTCGTTCGCACCGGGCCCAAACACCTGCCAGAGATTCTGGCAGGTGATGGCCGGCGTTGTCGCCTCAGTCACGTCTGTGGCTCACTTGGTGGCAGCGTCGACGACCGGGCGCCAGCTGCCCTCGTTCTCGGTCATCCAGGCGGCAACCACCTCTTCGACCTTGCCGCCATCGACGTCGATCGCGCCCATCATCGGCTGCTGCGCCTCGACGCTCAGCTGATAGTTGGTGAGAATTTCATGGGCGGCGGGCCATTTCTCGGCAAAGCCCGACCAGGACGCCTTGAAGATGCGGCTGGGTGAGAAATCGCAATCGTTGACCGCATTGGGGTTCGGCCCCCAAGACGCATCGCTGAAACAGGCCTCTTCGCCCGGCGGCAGGTCGATGAATTTCACATCATAGGCCGACATCGCCCAGTGCGGCTGCCAGAAGGTGATGAGCAGCGGCGACTTGCGCTCGGTCGAGGCGCGCAGTTCCGCGATCAGCGCCCCTTCGGAGCCTGCGGGCACCGCCTTGATCGGCAGGTCCAGACCGGTCATGCGGTCAGCGCCCGGTGTGCCCCAGTCGGCAGGATAGTCGACCAGCCGGCCCATCGGCAGCGTCTCGGCGGAGGCGAAGACCTGCGCGCAATCCTTCAGCGCCTCCCAGGCCGGCAGGCCCGGGCACAGATCGGCCACATGCGCCGGATAGGCGATGCCCTCGCGCGCGTTCAGGCCCAGATCGCCAATCTCGGTCACCGTGCCCTCGGCAACCTTCTTGGCGTATTCGTCCGATACGTTCGATGACCAGATTTCCAGCGTGGCGTGGATATCGCCATCGGCCAGCGCCTGGAACTGGTTCATCATGCCGGCGGTGACATATTCCACCTTGTAGCCCGCGGCCTTGAGCATCTCGCCCGCGACATGCGTGGTCACGTGCTGTCCGGTCCATTCGTTGATCGCCAGCTTGATCGGCTCGTCCGAGGCGCCCATTTCGGCGGCATTCACGCCCCCTGCCAGCGCGGCCAGCGCAAGTCCAAGTCCTACCCGTTTCATCTCAGTTCTCCCTGTTGATCCGATTGGGTGCACTATCCGCCGATTCCGGGGAACTGTCACCAGTCCCTCGCATGGCGGTTTATTGATTGGTCAGTCAATAATCGTCACACCGTCCCTTCTTGTCGAGCATTTTTTTGCGACGCGGGCTTCGGTCCCGTATGGGCTTGGCGACGGATGATCTCCGCGCCTATGCTCGCCCCCAGACAACCCATAGGAGACGCCGCCGATGTTGACCCCGGAAACCGCCCAGGCGCTGCTGAGCGAACATTTCGCCGATTGGGTGCAGGCGCTCGACCCCGAGGTTCTGGAGGCAGGGCGCGAACACGTGCTGGTGCGAATGCCGCTGGGGCCGCATCTGGCGCGGGCGGGCGGCATTGTCTCGGGTCAGGCGCTGGCAGCGCTGGCCGATACCAGCATGGCACTTGCCGCCATCGCACAGCAGGACGAGCTGCGCCTGTTTGCCACCACCGACCTGCACACCCAGTTCCTGCGCCCCGGTGTCGGGCGCGCGATCCTGTGCCGGGCCGAGGTGGTTCGGGCAGGCAAGGCGTTGGTCTTTACCCGCGCCGATATGCACGAGGAAGAGAGTGGCAAGCAGGTGGCCACCGCAACCGCCACCTTTTACGCGCCCTGACGCACACGCCTTGCCCAGCCCTGGGCAGAGTGGCAACATCCCCCCGATCAGGGAGGTGAGACATGCACCATTTCGACGAGATCCATGCGCTTGCCGCCGCCCGCCATGGTGGCACGGCGGCGCTCGAGGCCAAGCTGACCCGTCCCGCATCCGCAGCCGAGCTTGCCGCACTGCCCGAGGATCGGTGGCTGTCGGTGATCACCAAATGCGTGTTTCAGGCCGGTTTCAACTGGAAGGTGATAGAGGCGAAATGGGACGGGTTCGAGGCCGCCTTTGACGGGTTCGACATCGGCCGTTGCGCCCTGATGGATGACGAGACATTCGACGCCCTGTTGCAGGACGTCCGCATCGTGCGCAACGGCACCAAGATCGCCACGGTACGCGACAACGCGGCCTTTCTTCTGGAATTGCGGGACGAAGGCGGCGCCGGTCAGGTGCTGGGTGGCTGGCCGTCAACCGACTATGTGGGCCTTCTCGACCTGCTTAAACGTCGCGGCAGCCGGTTGGGCGGCACCACCGCGCAATATGCCATGCGCTTTGCCGGACGCGACAGTTTCATCCTGTCGCGCGATGTCACCGCCCGGCTGATCGCCGAAGGGGTGGTGGACAAGGCACCCACCTCGAAAAAGGCGATGACGCAGGTCCAGGCGGCCTTCAACACCTGGATGGACCAATCCGGCCGTTCGCTGACCGAAATCAGCCGCGTGCTGGCGATGAGCCTTTGAGTCCACCGCGCGACATTTCCCTTGCCCGACCCGCGGGCGCTTGGCTAGCGTCCGGAGCGAGGCTGCTGCCGCTCTGCCAGAGGCCTTTCACCAACGCGCGGGGCGGGACCGTGCGATGGTACAGACACCTGTCCCGAACCGCACGAGGCCCGCACGCATGATCCTCCGCCTGTTCTGTATGCTGCTGCTGGTGGCCGCCTGCGGCCGCCCATTGACCGAGGCCGAGCGCGCCTTTGCCACCCGCTTGCACGGCGACGCGCTCGATATCTCGCGGGTGCGCCTGGTCGAGGGCGCGCCGGTGGGCGCGGTGACCTTTCACCGCAAGCCGCGTCCGCGCGTGACCTGCCGCGAACGGATCCTGCCGCCGCAGAAAGAAGAGATCGTCACGGTCAAACCCGCTGCCGTAACCCTGTTCCACAAGGTCTATTTTGCACGCGACTGGTATCTGGATGACTACATGCCGGACTATCCCGACCGGGTGAACCTGATTGCCGCGATGCTGCTGGCACATGAGCTGACCCATGTCTGGCAATGGCAGAACCGGCACGCCACCGGGTATCATCCGCTCCGGGCGGCGGCCGAACACGGGGCCAGCGACGATCCCTATCTGTTCGACCTGCGCGCGGCGCCCGATTTCCAGAGCTACGGCTACGAGCAGCAGGGCGCCATCGTCGAGGAATATGTCTGTTGCCGGGCGCTGGCCCCCGAGGCGCCGCGCACGCGTCGGCTGCATGACATGCTGGCGGCGGTGATGCCGGTGAGCGCCCTGCCGCAGTCGGGTCGAGAAAGCGACGTGCTGCTGCCCTGGCGCGATGCGGAGCTGAAGGGGATCTGCGACTGACCTTGCAACGTAGCGCCAGAGAAGAAAATTCGTCGAATTTTCTTCGCCTCCGCCCCGGTCGCGCGGATTACCCCGCCTCGGACACCTGGATACTTTCCAGATAGGCCAGCAACGCCGCCAGTGGCCGCGGCGTCGGCGTCATGACCCCGTCGATCTCGACCGGAACCAACTCTCCTTCGAGGAGGGCGCCAAAGGCCGGCATGATCTCTGCCGACACCTTGCCACGTCCATAGCCATCGATCTTGGTCAGGATCTCGGCCCGGGGAAAGTCTCCATCCCGCCGTTCCGCGATCCGGGTCAGGTCCGGCGCCTCGCCACCGCCAGACAGTTCCGCCCCCTGCCCGCGGTAATCGTGACAGGCCACGCAATTTGCGGCAAAGACCTTTTCGCCTTCCGCGGGGCCGGGCATGGCGTCGATCCGGGCACAGGCCGCAATCACAGCCAATATCAGAGCGGTTGCGGGTATGGCGCGCATGGCCGGTCTCCCATTCATTTCTCTTGCAGCGTCGCGATATAGGCCAGCAGATCGACAATCGGCTGGCTGGTCAAGATCGGCTGACCGGTTTCCGACTTAATTGCCACGTCGCGCCCTTCGAAATAGGGGCCGTAGACCGGCATAGGGCTGCCATGGCTGACCAGCGGGTCTCGCCCGTCGATGCGTCGCACGATCCGTACGATCGGCAACTCTCCATCCTCGGACAGACGCGTCAGATCCGCCGGGCTGATCACCAGTACGCCGGCCATCGGTCCGTGCCCGGTGGCCTCGATCCCGTGGCAGGTCGCGCAATGGTGGCGGTAGAGTTGCTCTCCCTCGGTCACATCCTGCGCCAAGGCGGGTGCGACCAGGGTCGAGATCAGCAGGGCGGACAGGAACGGTTTCATCGAGGTCTCCTCCAGTTTGCGCGCCTCAGGGCGTTTGCAGCGTTTCGACATGAGCGGTCAGCGCCACTATTGCGCGCGGTGCTGCGACAACATTTCCAGCGGTAGTGGTGACGGCGACCGTCTCGCCGTCGAACAATGGCCCGAATTCAGGCATCGCGCCCAGATGCCCCTTGCCGGGATAACCATGGATCGTGGCCATCACGGACGCCGCCGGAAACTGCCCGCCATGGGCCTCTGCAAGGCCACGCAGATCTGCGGGCGGTACCGGCAAGCGCGGCGCCTCGGGTCCGTCCCCGGCGCCGGTCGGCCCATGGCAAGCCGCGCAATGCCGGGCATAGAGCCGCGCACCACCCGGCCCTTCGGGGGCGCATGCGGCGAGCAGGAGCAAGGCCGGTACCAGAAGGCGCATGTTCTAAGGACCACTGTGATTTCCCGGACCAACCTGACCCGGCGCGACACCCGGCGCCATGATCCAAATCAACGCGCGGCGCAGCGTCAGCGCTCCGCCGACAATCGCCCTTCGGTCAGGCGCACCACCCGGTCCATGCGCGCGGCGAGTTCCAGGTTATGAGTAGCGATCAGCGCCGACAGGCCCGTGCCGCGCACCAGTTCGACCAGCGCGTCAAACACCTGCTCCGAGGTCGCGGGGTCGAGATTGCCGGTCGGCTCATCTGCCAGCAACAGGCGCGGCGCGTTGGCCAGCGCCCGGCAGAACGCCACGCGCTGCTGTTCGCCCCCCGACAGCGCCGCCGGGCGATGGTCCGCGCGCGCGCCCACCCCGACACGGGAGAGAAGCGCGTGCGCGCGCGTCTTGGCTTCACCTTCCCCGACACCATTGGCCAACTGCGGCAACACCACGTTTTCCAACGCGGAGAATTCGGGCAACAGATGGTGGAACTGATAGACAAAGCCCACGTCCCGCCGCCGCATCCCGGTGCGGGCGCGGTCGCCGCGCCCGGTCATGTCCTGTCCGGCGATCTGAACCTGACCCGCATCGGGCACGTCCAAGAGGCCCGCGATATGCAGAAGCGTCGACTTGCCCGCCCCCGAGGGCGCGACCAGCGCCACCATCTCGCCCGGCGCGACGCTCAGATCGACGCCGCGCAGCACGCGCACCTCGCCGGGTGTCCCCTTCAGATAGGTCTTTTCGATGCCGCTCAGGCGCAATGTCGGCTCACTCATAGCGCAGCGCCTCCACCGGGTTCAGCCGCGCCGCGCGGCGGGCCGGAAAATAGGTCACGACACAGGAGAGGCCCAGCGACAGGCCCGCCGCCTTGAGCACATCAGCCAGCCGCAGTTCCGCCGGCAGCGCATAGATGCCGCGAATGGCCGGGTCCCAGACGCCGCCCCCCATCACGAAATTCACGAAAGAGAAGATCGGGTCGATATAGATGGCAAAGAGACAGCCCAGCACAACGCCCATCAGCGTGCCCAGGATGCCGGTAAACGCGCCGCAGATGAAGAACACGCGCAGGATGGACCCTTCGCTCAGGCCGATGGTGCGCAGGATGCCGATATCGCGGCCCTTGTTCTTGACCAGCATGATCAGGCCCGAGACGATGTTCATGGTGGCGATCAGCACCAGGATCGACAGGATGATGAACATCACGTTGTCCTCGACCTCGAGCGCGCGCAAGAACCCGCCCGAGGCGTCTTGCCAGGTCCAGACCTGGGCGCCGTCACCGGCGGCGGTCAGGATCGGGATCAGCACCCGGTCCAGCCGCTCGGGCTCGGTCACCATCACCTCGATCTCGTCGGCGACACCCTCGCGGTTGAAATAGGCCTGCGCCTCGGCAAAGGGCATGTAGGCCCGGGTGCGGTCGATGTCATAGCGCCCGGCCGAGAACACATAGACCACCTCATAGGCGTTCACCCGGGGCGAGGTGCCCATCGGTGTGCGGGCACCGTTGGGCGAGATCAGCTTGATCCGGTCGCCCACGGTAACCCCCAGCTCGCGCGCCACGCCCGAGCCCAGCGCGATCCCCTGATCGAAGCGGGACAGGTCGCCATAAGAACGGTCGGTATTCACGATGCCGGGCAGTGCGGCCAGATCGGCCGCGGCGATACCGAACACCTCGACACCGGCATTGCGGTTCTGGGCGGCCGCCATCACCTGCCCCTTGACCAGCGGCGCGGCACGGGTGACGCCCGCGACCCCGGCCACCCGGGCGGCCATCTCGGCATAGTTGGGGATGGTCCGGTCAATGCGGCCATTGGCGTCGATTTCGCCGGGGTTATAGACGGTGACATGGGCGTTGGCACCCAGGATGGTGCCCACGAAATCGGACCGGAAGCCCGAGCGCACCGCCAGCGTCGCGATCAGCGCGAACACTGCCAGCGTGATGCCGATCAGGCTGATCCAGGTCATCACGCTGACCCCGCCCTCGGCCCGGCGGGCACGCAGGTACCGCCAGGCGATCTTCCATTCAAAGGGGGCAAAGGGGGCCGGTTGTCTGGCCATTGATGGCTCCTGCTCGGGTTTGGCGCGGAGAGTGCGTTGCCCACGCGGCGGGGTCAACCTCTGGCGACAGGCGCTTGTGCCACGCAGCGGAGCGCCGCCCAGTCGCCGCATCGTTTCGGGGGTGGAAACAGTACGGCGGTTCCACGCTGTTTCGCCACCGAAATACCCAAAGTTTTAACCAAAATTAACACAAGGCTCCGTCAGGTTTTGTCTCGTCAACCAACGTCTGCCAGCATCGCAACACTGGGGCATATGAGCTGAGGTGATCATGACCATGACACGACCGATGTCACCGTCCACCAAGACCGCGCCGCAACCGGCAAGTTTCGACTGTGAAACGGCGGCCCTGCTGCGGGCGGTGATGCTGCCCCTGTTTCACGGCGCCGGAACCTGGGCCGAACTGATCGAGGCCATGCAGCGGCGCGGCTATGGCCTGGCCTTTCGAGGCGGCGCCTTCTGCATCGTCGATCGCACCAGCGACACGCGCCTGTGCGGATTGCGCTTTCTGGGCCTGGCGATGGAGGACCTGGTGACCCGGCTGGGACGGCCCTGCGTTCTGGCCCGTCCCGGCACTTTGGCGGATGGCGATCTGCTGAGCCACCCGCCAACCCGGTCAGCGGTTCACTGACCCGTTACAGCCAGGTGTGAAAGGACCGCCCGGCCATCGGTTCCTCGCGGGACAGATGCGGGTGATGCGGGGCATAGATCTCGGCCACCTTCTTCACCGCCGCCTCGGGGCTCAACTCGACGCTTTCACCGGTCTTGCGGCTGGTCAGCTCAACCAGCCCGTTCTTGAGCCCGCGCGGGCCCACCGTGATCCGCCACGGCAGACCGATCAGGTCCATGGTGGCGAACTTGCCCCCTGCCCGTTCGTTGCGGTCGTCATAGAGCGGGTCCAGACCGAGCGCTGTCAGCGCATCATAAAGCTTGTCGCAGGCTGCATCCGCCTCGTCGTCACCCTGCTTCAGGTTCACGATACCGCAATGGAAAGGCGTGACACCCTCGGGCCAGATGATGCCCTTGTCGTCGTGGCTGGCCTCGATGATGGCACCGATCAGGCGCGACACTCCGATGCCATGGCTGCCCATGTGCAGCGGTACGCGCTGACCGTCCTCGCCCTGCACCATCGCGCCCAGTTTCTCGGAATACTCGGTCCCGAAATAGAAGATCTGGCCCACCTCGATCCCCCGCGCCACGCGGCGGCGCTCTTCGGGGATCTCGTTGAAAACCGCCTCGTCATGGGTTTCGTCGGTGCGGGCGTAGCGGCTGGTGAACTCCTCCAGCACCGCCTGGCACTGGGCGTGATCGTCATAGTCGATCTTGCGGTCGCCAAAGCTCAGATCGGTGATCGCGCTGTCATAGAAGACTTCCGACTCGCCGGTATCGGCCAGCACCAGGAATTCATGGGTATAGTCGCCGCCAATCGGGCCACTGTCGGCCCGCATCGGAATCGCCTGCAACCCCATACGCTCATAGGTGCGCAGATAGCTGACCAGATGGCGGTTATAGGCGTGCAGCGCATCCTCTTTCGTCAGGTCGAAATTGTAACCGTCCTTCATCAGGAATTCACGGCCCCGCATGACGCCGAAACGCGGGCGCACCTCGTCGCGGAACTTCCACTGCACATGGTAGAGCGTCAGCGGCAGCGCCTTGTACGAGGTCACATAGTTGGCGACGATGTCGGTGATCATCTCTTCGTTCGTCGGACCAAACAGCATCTCGCGGTCGTGCCGGTCGGTGATCCGCAGCATTTCCGGGCCATAGGCATCATAGCGCCCGGACTTGCGCCACAGGTCGGCCGATTGCAGGGTCGGCATCAGCATCGGGATATGACCGGCGCGGATCTGTTCCTCGTGCACGATGTTTTCCAGCTTGCGCAGCACCTTGAAACCAAGCGGCAGCCAGGAATAGATACCGGCCTGGGCCTGCCGGATCATGCCGGCGCGCAGCATCAGGCGGTGGCTGACAATCTGGGCCTCGGCGGGGTTTTCCTTCAATACGGGCAGAAAATATCGCGACAGGCGCATCGTGCTGGGTCTTTCATGAGTTTGGCGTTTGCAAGCGGTCTATGACATCGACGTGCAACAGGCAATCGCCCAGGCGCGGTTTCGCTGCGAGGATGAACCGGTCAGAGCGCGAAAGATAGCGCACCGACCCTTGGGGAAGGGTCGGTGCAGGTCGCTCCACCGGCTAATCGGCCGGTTCCCCGAGCGGGTGTTCTAGATTGCCCGCGCGGCACAATTTCCGCGTGGGCACCCGCAGTCGAAGATTCACTCACGGAGCCGTGATACCCTGCCCCGAGCATCCACCGCTGGCGAGTGCGGGAATCCTCAACCCCTGATCTCGGGCGCGTCCGAAGTCACGAAGATCAGGTTGAGAAAGGCCGCCTTGGCCACCGCCTGGGCGGTGGTTTCCACCCCCAGCGCGTCACGCGCCTTGCGCAGGTGTTTCTCGATGGCGCTGACCGACAGGCCGGTCAGGACCTGGATGTCCTGCATGGTCTTGCCATCCGCGACCCATTCCAGCAATTCGCGCTGCCGTTGGTTCAGACAGGCACTGCGCACCGGCAGCGGCAGGTGCGAGAATTTCAGATGCGCCATGTTGCAGATCGCCATCACGCGCGCCGAGATCCGTGGCCAACGCAAATCCAGCGCGGCCTGGCTCTCATGCGCATGCGCCGCCAGCCCCATCGCGCCCTTGTAGCGTCTCCCCCCCTCGGCGAAGCTGATCGAGATGCCCGCCCGCCGGCGTCGGGCCTGCATGGAATCCATGGCCGCGCATTCGCTCTCTGACAGGCGCCCGGCGGCGCGTTCTTGCGCAACCCAGCCCCAGGACACCGCGCCAACATTCTCCAGCACCCAGCGATATTCCGCTGTCCGCAGGTAGTGTCCGGTTTCGTGATGCGCCCGCACCCGCTCGGGGGAATGGGTGCTGCGGATATAGACGTCATGCGGGTCACCAATGCTCGTCCCCGCCAGCCCGCGTGTCAGGGCGTAGTTGACACGCTCGAACCCAAAGGGCGCCATCGCGTCGACCAACAGGGTCCAGACCGTTTCGGTCTCTGTCGCCTCGGCCATCCGATTGAGAAGGTCGAGCACCCCGGACGCGGGCAAGCCGCAGCTCTCTGACTTGTTCTGTTCTGCCACGGATGCTCCTTTTGGTCTTTGCCCGCCAACCGTTGACAGGTCGCCGGGCGGCGCAATGCAAGTGCGGAAATCCTCATCCTTGCGGCCCTCTGGCCAAGGCAACGCTTGCAAGCCCAGACACCATAAGCCAAAACCGAAGCATGAGAGAAATCTTCGCGCCGGAGGCCGCATGGCTCTGCCCGTAAAGGATCAACTGCGCTACTGGGGTGTTGCCACGGTGATCTTCGTCGCCGTGCTCTACCTGCTGGGTGACGTGCTGCTGCCCTTTGTGATCGGCGGCGCGATTGCCTATTTCGTCGATCCCGTCGCAGACCGGCTGGAGCGTTTGGGCCTGTCGCGTTCGGCGGCCACCGCGGTGATCACGGTCGCCTCGGTGCTGCTGTTCATGCTGATGGTGCTGATGGTGGTGCCGGCATTGATCGCGCAGATGATCGACCTGATCAACGTGCTGCCGCAGTTGTTCCAGGACCTGAGGGCCTTTGTCAGCACCCATTTCCCCTCGGTGCTGGATCGCGAATCGAACGCGCATCAGATGATCGCCTCGGTGATGGAAACGCTGAAGTCGCGCTCGGGCGACCTGCTCAAGACCCTGGCCGGTTCGGTCGGCTCGGCCATCAACGTGGTGCTGCTGTTGGTGATCGTGCCGGTGGTTGCGGTCTATCTTCTGCTTGACTGGGACCGGATGATCGCGCGCATCGACCAGTTGCTGCCGCTGGATCATGCACCGGTGATCCGGCGTCTGGCCGGAGAGATCGACGCTGTGCTGGCCTCTTTCGTGCGCGGCATGGGCACGGTCTGCCTGATCCTGGGCACCTATTACGCGGTGGCGTTGATGATCGTCGGCCTGCAATTCGGTCTGGTGGTCGGGCTGATCGCCGGGCTGGTGACCTTTATCCCCTATCTGGGGGCACTGATCGGCGGTGCGCTGGCCATCGGGCTGGCGCTGTTCCAGTTCTGGGGCGACTGGCTGTCGATCGGACTGGTGGCGGCAATCTTTGCCCTGGGCCAGGTGGTCGAAGGCAACCTGTTGACCCCGAAGCTGGTGGGGAGTTCGGTCGGGCTGCATCCGGTCTGGCTGTTGCTGGCCCTGTCGGTCTTTGGCGCGCTGTTCGGCTTTGTCGGCATGCTGATCGCGGTGCCGGTCGCGGCGGCGTTGGGGGTGCTTGCGCGTTTCGCCACCGGACAGTATCTGGGCAGCCGCCTCTACCGGGGCCTCACCGGACAGGACGACGACTGAATGGCCCGACAACTCAGCTTTGACCTCCCCGCGATGACCGCGCTGGGGCGCGAGGATTTTTTCGTCTCGCCCGCCAATGCGCTGGCGGTGGCGATGATTTCCGCACAGGTCTGGCCCGGCGGCAAGCTGGTGCTGACCGGCCCGGCGGGCGCGGGCAAGACCCACCTTGCCCATGTCTGGGCCGCCGAGACCGGCGGGCGTATCACCGCCGCAACCGACCTGGCCGAGGCCGATATTCCCCAGTTGGCATCCGGCCCCGTCGCGGTCGAGGATGTGCCGCTGCTGGCAGGCGACGATCCGCGTCAGGCGCTGCTCTTTCATCTGCACAACCTGACCCTGGCCAATGGCAATCCGTTGCTGCTGACCGGACAGCAGGCGCCCGGATTCTGGGGCCTGGCCCTGCCTGACCTGCAAAGCCGGATCGAGGGCGCACAGCATGTGGCGCTAGACCCGCCGGACGACGCCTTGCTGGGCGCTGTACTGGCCAAACTGTTCGTCGACCGGCAACTCAGCCCCGGCCCCGAGGTGATCTCGTATCTGGTGAAACACATGGACCGCAGCTTCGAGGCCGCCGCCCGCATGGTCGAGGCGCTGGACCGGATCGCGCTGGCCGAAAAGCGCGACATCACCCGTGCACTGGCCGTTCGGCTGCTGAACGATCAGCCCGGTGCGGCCGGACACCGCAATTGACCCGAATGACTCAATCCCGCATTCTGCCCACGCGAAGACAGGGGGCCGCATGAACCTGCAAACGGAAACATCCGTCCCGGACTGGGGGCCCTTCGGCAGACCGCTTTTCGACGATCCCGGCGCCCGGGCGCTGTCGCGGATCGGCGTGGTGGATGTCGGCTCGAACTCGGTCCGCATGGTGGTGTTCGATGGGGCAGCGCGCTCGCCCGCCTATTTCTACAACGAAAAGATCATGTGCGCCCTGGGCGCCGGTCTGGCCGAGACCGGGCGGCTGAACCCCGAAGGCCGGGTGCGGGCGCTGGCCGCGCTGCGCCGGTTCCAGCACCTGGCCGACGACCTGGACCTGCCGCCCCTGCGGGTGGTGGCCACCGCTGCCGTCCGCGAGGCCGCGGATGGCGCCGATTTCTGCGCCGAGGTTAAGCGCGAGACCGGCCTTGTGATCCAGGTGATCGACGGTGAGGAAGAGGCGCGGCTGTCGGCGCAGGGCGTGCTGCTGGGCTGGCCGGGTGCCTATGGGCTGATCTGCGATATCGGCGGCGCCTCGATGGAACTGGCCGAGATCGGCAGCGGCCAGGTGGGCCGCCGCCTGACCTCGCCGCTGGGGCCACTGAAACTGCGCGACGTGCCGGGCGGCCGCCGCGGCCGCAAGGCACATATCAAACAGGTGATGAACGACCTGCGCGCCCAGCTTGGCCCCCAGCGCGACCGCTTGTTCCTGGTCGGTGGTAGCTGGCGCGCCATCGCGCGTGTCGACATGCTGCGCCGGAATTACCCGCTCAAGGTGCTGCACGAATACCGCATGACCGTCCGCGACGTGCACGAAACCGCGCGCTATATCGAACGGGCCGACCTGGACAAGCTGCGCAGCAAGGCCGGCGTTTCGGCCTCGCGCATGGCGCTGGTTCCCTATGCGATCGACGTGCTGGCCCGGCTGATCCGCGAGTTCAAGCCCAAGGATATCGCCATCTCCTCTTACGGGATCCGCGAGGGGCTGCTGTATGAACAGATGCCGCAGCGGCTGCGCGACCGCGACCCGCTGATCGAGGCCTGCTATTTCGCCGAATCCAAGGATGCCCGCCTGCCCGGATTCGGCAAGCAGCTCTTTGAATTCGTGATGCCGCTGTTCAAATCCGCCCCCCGCCCACGGGTGCGGCTGATCAAGGCCGCCTGCCTGCTGCACGATGTCAGCTGGCGGGCGCATCCCGATTACCGCGCCGAGGTCTGTTTCGACAATGTGACCCGCGCCAACCTGGGCGGGCTCAAGCATTCCGAACGGGTCTTTATCGGGCTGGCCCTGCAACACCGCTATCGCAACAAGCGTGAGGGCAACCGGTTCGAGCCGATTTACGCGTTGCTGGACGACAAGAGCCAGACCCAGGCCGAGATCCTGGGCAAGGCAATGCGCTTTGGCGCCATGCTCTGGCTGAAGCGAGACGCGCGGATGGGGCGGCTGCATTGGTACCCCAAGAAGCGCAAACTGGAACTGCACCTGCCGCAAGAGGCCGCCCCGTTGTTCAGCGAAGTGGCCGAGGCCCGGTTCCAATCGCTGGTCTCGGCGCTGGGGGCCACGTCCGAGGTGTTTATTGAGGAGTGAGACCAGCGCAGCCCGGGGCCGCAGGTTTGCCCCGGACTTTCTGGAACCTGATATGACCCATCCTGTCGGGTAGTCCCACAGAGGTCCGCGCACAGGTTCGTAACAAGCCGCTGGCCAGAACGCATTGCGGCGGACAATGAGCGGGAGTTGCTTCGGGCTCGTTCAGCAACTCGCTCAACACCAGCTTAAGTTAGGCCAACAGCGAGGCGGATCAAAAAGACGACCCGATGCCTCTCAATTCCGGGCGGTGAGACCCTCGTACATGGCGTGAAGAATATGATCCGCCGCGACAGGGCTAAAGGCAAAATCCGGGTGTGACAGTTCGCCTTTCTGCACGCCCGCCTCGGCCTCGTAGATCACCTTGTTCTCCTTGATGGTCTTCACCACACGAAGCTGATCCAGCGTTTCCGGATCAACCGCGGTCGGGTCGCCAGACAGAATGACGAAATCGGCGAGCTTGCCCACCTCGATCGAGCCCTTGTCGTCTTCCTCGAACTGTTGCCATGCGGGCCAGATCGTCATCGCCTTGAGCGCGGTCATGACATCGACCCTTTGATGTGGCCCAAGGATGTCGCCGGAACGCGTCCGCCGGGTGACCGTGGCGTCAAGAATGCGCATGCTGTCGGGGAAGGCAACTGGCGCATCGTGATGAGAACCAAACATCATGCCACGCTGAACCAGCCATCCGGTTGGCGAGATGTTTTCGGCGTTGACCGGCCCAACCGTATGGTCTCGATGCCAGTCGCCCCAATAAAAGGTGTGCATCGGAAACAACGACATGAAGACACCCAGCCGCTGATAGCTGTCCACCTGGTCTTCGCGCAGGAATTGACCATGGATCAGTACCGGACGGTTACCCGGATCGCCATACTTCTCCTGCGCCGCCCCAAGTGCGGCGATCAGCATGTCGGACGCCCCCTCGCCGTTTGCATGTGTGATGATCTGCAAACCGTTCTCGTAACACCAGTTCACCGCGTCTTGGACCTGCTCCATCGTCACGGCAGAATACCCGGCGTAGCCCGGTGGATAATCGCCCACCGGATCGAAATATGGTCGGTCTCGAAGCGCGGTGAATCCTTGCGGCGAACCGTCGATTGTCAGCTTGCAACCTCCGACGCGGACGTTGCCGGTGTAATCATCCGAAGCGTTTGCCTTGATGTAATCCTTGGCTTCCAGCACATCGGGAAAAGCGATCACATCGATCGGCAATTCGCCTTCGGCGTCGACCGCTTTCAGGGCTTCGACGACGCCGCCCGAGGATCGGCCGTCCTGTGCCGTGGTATAGCCAAAGCTCGCCCATAGCTTGGCCCCGGCCTTGGCAAAGACAGTCACACCCTCGGGGCCCAGTTCGGACAGCATCGGCACCACCGCCGTGAAGAAGGCATATTCTTCCAGCACACCGTTCGGCTCGCCGTCGGGACCACGCCGGATGACGCCACCGGGCGGGTTCTCTGTCGAGGCATCGATCCCTGCGATTTCCAGCGCCTTCGAATTGCCGACACCCAGATGCCCAGACTGATGCACGATCATGATCGGGTATTCAGTCGAAACCGCATCGAGGTCTTCTCGTGTCGGATGCCGCAGTTCCGCGAGTTGGGCATTGTCGTAACCAAAGCCGATGATCAATTTCACCTTCTCGACGGTATCGGCGTTCTTCTCGGCCCACTCCCGAAGCGTTTGCTGCAAACTGGGAATGTCGGTGACGTCTCCATCCGGCGGGGCGAGAAGATTGGCGGAAAGCGCCTGTAACCCCCCCATGACCACGTGCCCATGGCTGTCGACAAATCCCGGCAGCATGGTTCTGCCATCCAGATCGAAGACCTTCGTCGCGTCGCCTTGCCGCGCCAACAGATCGGACAGATCGCCCACAGCAAGAACCCGCCCGTCCTTCACCGCGACTGCCTCGGCGCGTGGCTGCGCGTCGTCGACCGTGAGAATAGGACCCCCGGTATAGATCGTGTCCGCGACTTCCTGGGCTTCGGACATTGATGCCCACATTGCGATAACCGCAATCCAGGCCGTCGTGCGATGCAACGTCGTCAACATGTTTGTCTTCCCTGATTGGTGATCCTATCCCTAGAAAGTAGCGACGGGTGAGACGACTTGATAGCGCATTCTTGATCCGGTTCGTGTCGATCGGCAGCTATGCCGCAGAACGCGGCTGTCGATGCACCCTCGGCAAGCGTCAATTCCACGATAGTTCGCGCTAGATATCCGTCATCCCCGGTGGGGTCGGCTCCACGGGTACAACCGGCTGCGCCTCGGGCAGCGGTGTCTTGCGGCGGATGAGGATGTCGCCGTTGGGCAACATCTCGGGCATCTCATAGACCGACCAGTCCTCGACCCGCTCGGCCAGATCGGCCAGCGCCGGGCCCATCTGTTCGAGGAAACTCAGCACCGATGGCCCCACCTTGCCCGCCATGTCGCGCAGGTCCCTGAGCGCTGGTTCCATCTCCTGGCTCAACCCTTTGAGGAACAGTTCGGCGCCGCGTTCCATCAGCGAGCGGCCTTCCTCCTCGTCCTGCGCGGTGGCGGATAGCGGGGTGGTCAGCATCAGGCCAAGGGCGATGACAAGGATCGGTTTCATATTCCCAAGATAAGCATTCGCGCGCGCGATTTCAAAGCTCAGATGTCGATATCCAGCGACACCGGGAAATGATCGGAGGCGGTCAGCAGCGCCTCGCGCAACTCGACCATCTGCCAGCATTCGGCATCGTCGAACGGATGCCAGATGCGCCAGGCCGGGCGCCGCGCCAGCAGGCCCCGGCTGATCATCACGTAATCGAGCAGCGCCGACAGGTACCGCCCCTCGCCCGGCAGCTGGAACCGCGCCGTCGCCGGCAGCGGCCCGGGCCGCACCTGCCGCGCCTTGTCGGCATGCGGGTCATACAGCCCCGCCGCCAGCAGGATCTCGACCGAGGAACGGCCAAAGAGATGTTCGAATTCGTCCAGGCCGGGGCCGTCGTTCAGATCACCCAGCAATACCACCTCTTCCCCACGTGCCAGATGATCCTCGACCCTTTCGCGCAGCCAGATCGCCTGTGCCAACTGTTTGCGCCGGTTCAGGATCGAGATGCGGATCGCCTCGTCGCGGGATTCGGCCCCATGCGGCGCCTTGGATTTCAGATGCGCCCCGATCATGCGGAACCGAGTGCCCGTGGCGGTCTTGATCTCCAGCTCCAGCGGCGGTTTGGAAAAGCGCACCAGATCCTCGGTCGCGTCGATATCGAGGTCGATCCGGTAGGTGCCGTCGAACCGAGGCGGCGTAGCACTGCCGCGCTTTCCGGTCTCCTCGCCCAGGGGATCGTGCCGCGCCTCGAGCCGGGCCGGATCGTACAGCAGCGCCAGTTCCTGGTGGGTCTCGTTGGCAAAGCCCATCACTGCGGCGCGAGTGCGCAGATCAAAGGCCTCGGCAAAGGCGGTCAAAGCCCGCACCGTGTTCTGCGTCCGCCCGGTATTGGGCGCCTCGACAATCAGTACCGCATCGGCGTCAAGCGCGGTCAGCACCTTGGCAATGGCCTCGACCTGCTGGGCGCGGGTGACATCGTGGCGCCCCGACCAGCGGTCATCCACCAAAAGGCGGTCATTGCGGTCAAAGAGATTGGCGAACCACTCGATGTTCCAGGTCGCCAGCCGCATCGCCCTAAACCCGCGCCCCGTTGAGTTCGTCCCAGGCCCGGTTGATGTCGATCATCTTCTTTTCGGCCAGGCGGATTGCCTCTTCGGGCACGCCACGCGCCATCATCGCATCCGGATGTGTCTCGCGCACCAGCTTGCGCCAGACCTTGCGGATCTCGGCCATCGGCATGTCCGGCGACACCCCCAGCACCGTATAGGGATCCTTGGGCGCATCAGGTACGAAACGGGCACGCAGGGCATGGAACTGGCGGTCGGTCTGGCCGAATATGCGGGCGACATCCTCGAGAAACTCGTTTTCGCCGGGGTGATAGAAGCCGTCGGCCATGGCGATGTGAAACAGCCCCTCCATCAGGTCACACAGCACGGTGCTGTCCTCGGCGAACATGCCTTTGATCTTGCGGGCATAATCCTGATAACCGGCGACATCGGTGCGGGCCATGTCAAAGACGCGCGCCGCGCCCGCCTCGTCGGCGCGAGCGATCTGGAACACTTCGCGAAAGGCGGTCACCTCGTCGCGCGTGACCCGGCCATCGGCCTTGGCCATCTTGGCGCCTAGCGCGATAACAGCGATGGCAAAGGCCACCGATTTCTCGGGCGGAGTACGCAAGCGTTCGAACACGGCGCTCAGGCTTTCGCCCTGCGCCAGCGCGCTCAGCGCGTCGGTTATGCGGGTCCAGAGTGACATGGCGCCACACTAGCGCCTTCGCCCGGCGGTGTCAGGTGCGTCAATTTGGGTCGGCATCGAGAATTTTCTGCATCAGGATCAGGTCGAGCCAGCGCTCCTCCTTGTACCCGACCTGCGGCAGGCGCCCCACCTCGGCAAAGCCCAGCTTGCCATGAAACGCCACCGCTCCCGGATTGACGCCCGAGATACCGGCCACCAGCACATGCACCCCCTCGGCGCGGGCGACCCGCTCCAGTTCCGCCATCAAGGCGCGCCCCGCCCCCTGCCCCCGCGCGCCGGGGACAAGCAGGATGGAATGCTCACGGGTGCGGGCATAGCCGGGCCCCGACCGAAACGGGCCATAGGTGGCAAAGCCCAGAACCGCACCCGCCGCTTCGGCCACCAGATAGGCGGGCGCGCGTGCCGCGATATCTTCGGCTACGGCCTCTGGCCTGCGCAATTCGGTGGTAAAGGTCACCAGCGTGTCGCGGATGTAATGATTGGCGATCCCGGCGATAGCAGCCGCATCCTGCGCCCGCGCGGGCCGGACCTTCATGCCAGCACCCGCAGACCGTGCGGCGTGTCGATCTCGGCGCGCAGGGCCGAAGGCCCGGTCTCGAACACCACCCGCTCCAGCGACCCGCACAGCTCTGCCAGTGCCTGTGCCTCGGGATGGGTCACCACCAGCCGGCGCAACGCGCAGCCCGAAGGCGCCAGCATCGCCGCCGGATGCAGATCGCCCTGCCACTGGATGAGCGCCGGAAACCGGTCATCATAGGGCAGCACGCCACTTGCCGGAACCGCCATCCGCCAGCTGAGCGCGCCGCGCTCCAGATCGACGATATCGCCCGCCCCGGTTGGTGCTGCGGCCAATGCCGCCGCCAGATCGGGCACCCGGCAGATCCAGTTGTTCAGGCGGGCGGGGCCCGCGAACCGGTCCAGATCGAACCAGCGCGGCCGGTCCGGCGCAGGTGCAGCCGGGTCGATGGCAATCGCCTCCAGGTAAAGCCCGTCGGCCAGGCCCAACAGCGTGTTATGGGTGCCAAACCGCGCATGCTGCCCCCCCGGCTGCATCGCCACCCCCAGCGCCGCCTCCACATGCGCCCGAGCCGCCTCCAGCGTCTCGCCCGCCACCGCGATATGATCCAGTTCCATCACCGCCCTCCTGCCAAAGCAGAGACTGACAGCAAAAAAGCGGCAAGCCAACGCCTGCCGCTTCTTTCTGGTTCGAAATACTCCGGGGGGAGGCCGCAGGCCGGGGGGCAGCGCCCCCCAACCCCTGCCCTCAGCCCGCGCGCGCGTCGCGCACCAGTTTCAGGATATCCTGCGCCGCTTCGGGAATGTTGGTGCCCGGACCAAAGATCGCCTTGACCCCGTGATCATAGAGGAACTGGTAGTCCTGCTGCGGAATGACCCCGCCGCAGATCACGATGATGTCCTCGGCACCGGCCTTCTTCAGCTCTTCGACCAGTTGCGGCGCCAGCGTCTTGTGGCCCGCCGCCTGGCTGGAAATGCCGACCACGTGGACGTCGTTGTCGATCGCATCCTGCGCCGCCTCGGCCGGGGTCTGGAACAGCGGCCCCACATCCACATCGAAACCGATATCGGCAAATGCGGTGGCGATCACCTTGGCGCCCCGGTCGTGGCCGTCCTGGCCCATCTTGACCACCAGCAGACGCGGGCGGCGGCCCTCTTCCTCGGCAAAGGCCTCGATCGACTTCTGGATCGCGGCAAAGCCCTCGTCGCCCTCATAGGCCGCGCCATAGACACCGGCCAGGGTCTTCACTTCGGCGCGGTGGCGGCCGAATTCCTTTTCCATCGCCATGCTGATCTCTCCTACGGATGCCCGGGCGCGGGCCGCCTCGACGGCCGCTTCGAGCAGGTTGCCGCCCTCTTTGGCGCGGCGGGTAAGCTCGTCGAGCGCGGCGACACAGGCCGCCTCGTCGCGAGTGCTGCGGATACGCTCCAGCCGGGCGATCTGGGCGTCGCGCACCGCCATGTTGTCGACGTCGAGAATGTCGATCGGGTCTTCCTTGTCCTTGCGGTACTTGTTGACGCCGACGATCACCTCTTTGCCGCGGTCGATCATCGCCTGGCGGCGGGCTGCGCTTTCCTCGATGCGGAGCTTGGGCATGCCACTGGCCACGGCCTTGGTCATGCCGCCCATCTCCTCGACCTCCTGGATCAGTGCCCAGGCCTTTTCGATCAGGTCGTTGGTCAGGCTCTCGACATAGTAGGAACCCGCCAGCGGATCGACCACCTTGGTCACGCCGGTCTCTTCCTGCAGCACCAGCTGGGTGTTGCGCGCGATGCGGGCCGAGAAATCGGTGGGCAGCGCAATCGCCTCGTCCAGCGCGTTGGTATGCAGCGACTGGGTGCCGCCCAGAACCGCGCTCATCGCCTCATACGCCGTGCGGATCACGTTGTTATAGGGGTCCTGCTCTTGCAGGCTGACGCCCGAGGTCTGGCAATGGGTGCGCAGCATCTTGGAACGTTCGGATTTGGCGCCGAACTCGGTCATGATCCGGTGCCACAGCGTGCGCGCGGCGCGCAGCTTGGCAATCTCCATGAAGAAGTTCATGCCGATGGCAAAGAAGAACGACAGGCGGCCTGCGAACTTGTCCACGTCCATCCCCGCCTCGATCGCGGCGCGCACGTATTCGCGGCCGTCGGCCAGGGTATAGGCCAGTTCCTGCACCAGGTTCGCCCCGGCCTCTTGCATGTGATAGCCCGAGATCGAGATCGAGTTGAACTTCGGCATGTTGTCCGAGGTATAGCCGATGATGTCCGAGATGATCCGCATCGAGGGTTCGGGCGGGTAGATATAGGTGTTGCGGACCATGAACTCTTTCAGGATGTCGTTCTGGATAGTCCCCGACAGCACCGATCTGTCATGGCCCTGCTCTTCGCCCGCGACGATGAAACTGGCCAGGATCGGGATCACCGCGCCATTCATCGTCATCGAGACCGACACCTTGTCGAGCGGGATACCGTCGAACAGGATCTTCATGTCCTCGACGCTGTCGATGGCGACACCGGCCTTGCCCACGTCGCCCACCACGCGGGGGTGGTCGCTGTCATAGCCGCGATGGGTGGCCAGGTCGAAGGCGACCGAGACGCCCTGCTGACCGGCGGCCAGGTTGCGACGGTAGAAGGCGTTCGATTCCTCGGCGGTCGAAAAGCCGGCATATTGCCGGATGGTCCAGGGGCGGCCCGCATACATGGTCGCCTTGACGCCACGGGTAAAGGGGCCAAAGCCCGGCATCCCACCCATATGCGGCAGTTCGGCGGTGTCCGCCTCGGTATAGAGCGGCTTGACGTCGATCCCTTCGAGCGTCTGCCAGGTCAGGTCTTCAACGGGGCGCCCGCGCAGCTCTTTCTCAGCCAGCGCCCGCCAATCGTCGGTCTTGCTCATTGCGTCTTCCTCTTGTCAATTCGGGTCTTGGCAGGGTTTGCCCCGCCGGTTTCTTGTTCGGATCATCCATCAGCCAGGCGAGCCCATCGGCGCCCGCCGCCAGCCACATCAAGTCATCGGCATAGGTCTCGCGCAGGGCGGTGGCCTGGTCCGGTGCAAAGGGGGTCCAGCGGCCCTCGCCACCGGGCAGCGCGCGCGCCAGGCGCTCTGGCAGCATCTCGCGCAGCTCTGGCAGGCGCGGCGTTGCGTTCAACCAGTCGCGGCTGTGTTCGCTCGGCGCCGGGCGGCCGGTGACCGCCTGCAACTGCGCCTCGGGGCGACCCGCGAAAATCTCGAACGGCAGCACCCACAGCCGGGCGCCCGGCACCGCGCAGCCGATATCGGCGATCACGTCGCGCCAACTGCGCGGGCCCTGAGCGATCCAGTCCAGCGCCACCGGCGATGGCAGGCCAAAACCGCGCGTCAGCCCATAGCCCAGCGCCGATGACCACCAGATCTCGGGCGAGCGGATGTTCAGCACCACGTCGCTGATCTTGCCGTCAAAGGCCTCGGCGTAGCGGGCGATACGCTCGCCCGCGTCCGGGTACAGTTCCGCCTGACGCAGGTTCAGCCGCATCGAACCCAGCATGTTCTCGTCACTCACCACCAAACGCCGGGTGCCACCCAGCGCGGTGCGCGCCAGGTTCAGCCGCACCCGCCCCACCGCGCGGCGGCGCAGGTCGCGCCCGGTGGCGGGGCCGGGCGTGGGCAGCAGGCCCCGAAACAGCCCGTTGCGGGTCCGCCGTGGCCCCCAGAACCCGGTGCCATCGGCGGCCAGCCGGTCGGCATTCTGGCGCAGATAGTGTTGAAATGTGGTGGTCGCGCAGCGATGCGCGCCGATATGCAGGATAACGTCCATGGCGCAGCCTTTCTTGCGGGCCCTCAGGACCCGATGGGAGCGGGAATGTACCCTCACAGTCATGCCCAACCCCTGACGAAGCCATTAACGTTAAACTTTTTGCATCCCCCTCTCGCGCAAGCTGTCGCAATCGGCGCCGCCGCGGCTATATTGAACGGGACAGGAGACCACATGAGACCGTTATTCGCCTTTGTTTTCCTTGCCTTTCTCCCGCTTGCAGGCTGGGCAGCCGATGCCATGCAACCTGAAGCGGAGGCTCTGATCCGGCCCGCCGGTGAGAGCGATTTGAGTGAATTTTTATGGATAAAACGGCCCATCGTGATCTTTGCCGATACCGATGCTGACCCCCGGTTCCAGCAGCAGATCGAGATGCTGCGCGCAGGCGCAGACATGCTCACGGAACGCGACGTGGTGGTTCTGACAGACACCGACCCGTCGTCCCGCTCACCCGCCCGGCAGAAACTGCGCCCGCGCGGTTTCGCGCTGGTGGTGATCGACAAGGATGGCGGCGTCAAGCTGCGCAAGCCGACACCGTGGAGCGTGCGCGAACTGACCCGGACCATCGACAAGATGCCGACCCGCGAACAGGAAATCCGCGACCGGCGCGGGCTGAACTGAGGCGCGCGCGCCGCCATCACACATCTCCCCGGGCAAAGAACACCTGTCGGCGTTCCCGGTCGAGGATCACCAGGGCGTTGTTATCCGGGGCAAAGATCAGCAGCGCGGCAGGCGAGTGCAGCGCGCTCAGATAAGCCGATCTGGTGCCCTCGTCCATGCAGGCCCGCGCGCTGAGCCCCGAGGCCAGGATGCCCAGCCCCTTGGGCAGATCCGCCGACATCACCGCCTGCGAGACCTGATCGGGCGTTTCGCCTTCAAGATCAAAGGCCACGATGGCCTCTTTCGACAAGGCGGCCAGACCGTCATTCAGGGTCGAGACCGTACGCACCTTGTTCTGGAGGAAATCGGCCTGAGTGGCGAACAGCCCCGCCGTGCATTCCAGCTTGGACTCGAAATAGAGCGTATCGCCCAGCGGCATCCAGCCGCCGAGTTGGGCACGCACCTCGGCCTCGCGGTCCAGCGCACAGGCCGCCAGCCCGATCAGGGCCAGCGCCGCGAGCGGGTGCGATGCGCGAGGATATGTGCGTGCCCCGAACATGGGGTTATTCGAACTCCATGATCACGTCATCGACGGCCAGGCTGTCGCCCGCGCCGGCGTTGATCTTGGCAACCACGCCCTTTTTCTCGGCGCGCAGGATGTTTTCCATCTTCATCGCCTCGACGGTGCACAGCGCCTGACCCTCCTGCACTTCCTGCCCCACTTCGACATCGACCTTCACGATCAGGCCGGGCATCGGGCAAAGCAGCATTTTCGAGGTGTCGGGCGGCAGTTTCTCGGGCATCAGCCGCGCCAGTTCCGCCTGACGCGGGGTACGCACATGCACTTTCAGATCGGCGCCCCGGGTGCGGATGCGGAACCCGCCCGAGATCTTGCCCACCTTCAGCACCAGCGGCGCACCATCGACCATCAGGTTGGCCAGCTGGTCGCCCGGCGTCCAGTCACTGGTCACCCGCATCGCGCTGCCATCGTCAAAGGTGACGGTCGAGCCATCGTGATCGGCGGCGATGGTGGCCGGGAAATCGGCACCTTGCAGCGTGACCACCCATTCGGTGCCCACCCGGCGCTCGTGGTTGTCCATCCGGCCCGAGACACGGGTGCGCCGGATCTCGGCTACACGGTGCATTGCGGCGGCGGCGGCGGCCACGCGGCGCAGGTCGGTTTCAGGCAGGGTCACGCCTTCGAAGCCTTCGGGATATTCCTCGGCGATAAAGGCCGTGGTCATGTCGCCCGAGATGAATTTGGGGTGGTCCATCACCGCGCTGAGGAAGGGCAGGTTGTGACCGATGCCTTCGACCTCGAAACTGTCCAGCGCGATGCGCATCGCCTCGATCGCAGCGGCACGGGTCGGTGCCCAGGTGCAGAGCTTGGCGATCATCGGATCGTAGTACATGCTGATCTCGCCGCCCTCGTAGACGCCGGTATCGTTGCGCACGGCCGCCTCGCCCGAGGGCGCGTCGCCCTGCCATTTGCCGTTGACCAGCAACGGGCCGGCGGCGGTTTCCGCCGGGGGACGATAGCGGGTCAGACGGCCGATCGAGGGCAGGAAGCCGCGATAGGGATCTTCGGCATAAAGCCTGTTCTCGATGGCCCAGCCGGTCAGTTTCACATCGTCCTGGGTGATGCTGAGCGGTTCGCCCGCCGCCACGCGGATCATCTGTTCCACCAGATCGACACCGGTGATCAGCTCGGTCACCGGGTGTTCCACCTGAAGGCGGGTGTTCATTTCGAGGAAGTAGAAGTTCTTCTCTCCATCGACGATGAATTCCACGGTGCCCGCGCTGGCATAGCCCACCGCCTTGGCGAGCGCCACGGCCTGTTCGCCCATGGCGCGGCGGGTGGCCTCGTCGAGGAAGGGGCTGGGCGCCTCTTCGACGACCTTCTGGTTGCGGCGCTGGATCGAGCATTCACGCTCGCCCAGATAGATGCCGTTGCCATGGCTGTCACACAGAACCTGGATCTCGATATGGCGCGGCTGGGTGACGAACTTCTCGATGAAGATACGGTCATCGCCAAAGCTGTTCGCCGCCTCGTTCTTGGAGCTTTGGAAGCCTTCGCGCGCCTCCTGATCGTTCCAGGCGATGCGCATGCCCTTGCCGCCGCCCCCGGCGCTGGCCTTGATCATCACCGGATAGCCGATCTCGTTCGAGATTTTCACCGCTTCATCGGCATCCTCGATCAGACCCATGTAGCCGGGCACGGTCGAGACATTTGCCTCCTGCGCGATCTTCTTCGACGTGATCTTGTCGCCCATCGCCTCGATGGCGCCCTTGGGGGGGCCGACAAAGATGACACCGGCGGCCTCCAGCGCCTCGGCGAATTTCGAGTTCTCGCTAAGGAAGCCATAGCCCGGATGCACCGCCTGGGCGCCGGTTTCCTTGATCGCGGCCATCACCTTGTCGATGACGATATAGGACTGGTTGGCGGGCGGCGGGCCGATATGCACCGCCTCGTCGGCCATCTGCACATGCAGCGCCTGCTTGTCGGCATCCGAATAGATGGCAACGGTGGAAATGCCCATCTTGCGCGCGGTCTTGATGACCCGGCAGGCAATCTCGCCCCGGTTGGCGATCAGGATCTTGTTGAACATGCGATGTCCTCTGTCTTGGAAAGGTCGGAACGCAAAACGCCGCCCCCGGCCGGATGGCCAGGAACGGCGTATCGCGCGATGTCAGCCGGGCGGTTCAGTGCCCGGGGAGAAGTCAGTGCGTCAGTTGCAGGTGCCTTGCACCTTGCAATAAAGGATGTTGCCAGCGGCGCCGGCCGCGGCGCCGACAACCGGGTTTCCGTCCAGGACGAGCGAGCCCAGAAGCCCGGCGCTGCCGCCATAAAGGGCCTGTTCGGTCGGGTTGTCGCCACAGGCGGCCAGGCTGGCGACGAGCGCCAGACCGGCAAAGAGTTTCGATTTCTGCATCCTGCCCTTCCTTCGGATTGGTCCGTCTTATGGGCAGATAGATGGCGTGGCGCGCGGGTGGAAATCAAGCGGCGCAGACGCCCTGCGACAGCCTCAGCGGCAGGCCGCGCAACTTGGGGGAAATCCGCCGATCCAGCCACGCCGGGCGCGGGCAAAAAGACGGGCGGTTCGAGGTCAGCGACATCAAACCGCCCGCTTAGGGAAGGGGTACGGAATAGTAGGTGCGCGCACGACGCAGGCAGATTTGTGCCGCACGCCTGAACGAGGCTGCCGTATCCGTGGCACGCCGCCAAGCCCCGGTTCGCGGGACGCCGGATTTGAGCCGGATTCTGCCGGGCGCGGAGCAACCTTGGCGGGAAAGTGCCGACAGGGTGCTTCTCAACTGCGGGCATGTCCTTTGTCACATAACCGTTACGCAAGGCCAGGCGATCCCGAGCCAACCCACAGGCGCGGCGACTGCTTTCACGCGAACTGCACGCGTTCGTGCGCGACAGACCCTGTACCGGCGAGATACCGTGTGCGACAGGCAAAAACTCAACTCCCGAACGATCACCATCGCGGCAATTTCCGCTCACGGCCAATCGCCCGCTTGTCATTTGATCGCACCGGGGCCGCGTGGAACCCAAAGCCTCGCCACACATACGAGGAGATGGGTAGAAATGGTGAGGAGACTTGACGCAATATCGGCGCTGGCGCTGATGACGGCCCTGGGGGGCGCCGGAGCGGCGATGGCCGGCGATGCCGGCAGCCAGGCCGAACTGGACGCGCTGCGTGCCCGTGTCGAAGCGCTGGAGGCCGGCCGTGCCGCCGGTGCACGCGGCGACCTGCATGTCGGTCGCACCGCGATCGACATTTACGGCTATGCCAAGGCCGATTTCTTTTACGATTTCGACTTTGTGCAGGGCGACACCGCCTTTGTGAACAATATCGGCGAACCCGCGAATGCTACCGACGGCACCTTTGGCGCCACCGTGCGCCAGTCGCGCCTGGGCATCCGCACCAGCACCGAGACCGATATCGGCACCCTGGGTGGGCAGCTGGAGTTCGACCTGTTCGCCTCGGGCGGCCGGTCGGAGCTGCGCCTGCGCCATGCCAATATCCGCATCGGCGACCACTGGCTGATCGGCCAGACCTGGACCAACTTCATGCCCATCGGCCATTACCCGACTAGTGTCGAGTTCAACGGCCCGGTCGGCGTGACCTTTGCCCGGGTGCCGCAGGTGCGCTACAGCCATGCCTTCGGCAAGGCGCTGTTCAGCGCCTCGATCGAGGAAAACAGCGCCCGCTCGGACGATCCGGTCGTCACCGCCGCGCTGGAATACAATGACGATCTGTTCTCGGCCCGGATCGCGGGTCTGGTCGGGACCGTCATTTCCGGCGGCACCGAGGTCGACCAGACCGGCGTCACCGTGTCCGGTGCCCTGCGCCCTTGGCATGGCGGCCTGTTCCAGGCAACCTTTGTCACCGGCGAGGCGCTGGGCCCGCTGCTGATCGGCGGCGGTGCCTCGGCGGTTGGCGGCGTGGCCAACGATGTCGATGGCTTTACCGTCGAATTCCGGCAGGATGTCGGCGAGAAGTGGAACTTCGGCATCGCCTATGGCAGCGAGGAATACGACCTGCCCACCTCGACCGGTACGCTCGATTTCACCGAGCTTGAGACCATCCATGTCAACGCGTTCTACAAAGCCACCGACAACCTGACGCTGAGCGGTGAATACATCTTTGGCGAACGCACCACCTCGACCGGCGCCAGCTTCGAAGGCGACCGGGTTCAGCTTGCGGTACAGCTGAACTTCTGAGAGCCGCGGCACGCCCTGTCCTCCCTCGGTCAGGGCGTGTCCGGTATTCCCCGAACGGGCCATATGCGCCGCCAGTTGGATCATTCCCAATCGTCCCCGTCGAACGCATCCGGGAACGAGGCTCGCGCCACCGCCACATCAATGACCAGAAGCGCCTCGTAGCTGGCCGGATCGAAGGGATCCTCTGCTGCCACCACCTCGCGGCCGAACAGCCAGCTCAGGCGCCCGGCATCCAGATTGCCGCGCTCGAACGGTTCGTCGCCGAACTGCTCCCACAGGGCCTGCATGAACAGCGCATCGGCACGGCGATCGACCGCCTTGCGGTCGCGATAGCGCTCGCGCCGGACCAGTGGCGTGACGCCCTTGGGGTTGGCGCGGCGAATGGTGAACTGGAAATCAGAGCCGGGCATGCGGCTGGGGAAACCGCGATGTTTCAGCATGACACGCCCTCCCGGCCAGAGAGCGCGGCGAAACGCGGGATCGGCCGCAGGGCCGATCCCGCGGTGTTCTTACTTGTACTTGCCGGTGAAGGTCGGCTCAGTCGAGATGGGCTCGATGATGACGAATTCTTCTTTCGGCGAGTTGTCACAAGCAGCAACGGCGCCGACGAAGGCGACCATTGCCACGAATTTGATGCATTTCGACATCTGTTTCTCCTACTGACACAATCGAAACGAACAGAAGCAACAGCTTCTGCCTGCCTCACCCTTTCGGGATTGGACGCACGTTGGCGACCGTGCCGGAGCATAGTGGAAATCGGGCCGGAAATACATCCGGGATGGGGCAAGTTCATGGCCTGTGACTCCAAAGTCGCAAAACTCCGCTGATGTGAAGTTTGACCCGCAACATGTTGTGGCATCGTCAAAACTCCTCCCAGATACAGCGAGAGTCGCGGAGGCGGTAGGCCTCAAAAAATTGTGTAGCTCCGGGTTGCGAGGTGCCGAAGGCGACCGGGCGGTCCGACATCGAGATGATCACGCGCGCCGGTGTGATCTGGCGGCTTTCCACATATGGGACCGCCAGGATGGTGCACAGATGCTCCATGTCGATGGCCACCACGTCATAGGGAATCTGCCCTGCCTGGTCGCCGATCTTGGGTGCGATGAAGCGGAAGCGGATCCACAACTCGCCCGGATTGTTGTCGAGCAGCACATCGGCCAGTTCCACCGGCTGGCCCGAGGGCACCGGCAACAGCGCCTGCGCCCGAACAGGCGCGGCAAACGCCGCCATTAGCGCCAGGACATAGAGGCAACCCCGGCCCCGCAAGCGGGCTCCTCTCGCCGGGGTTGCTTGCGCATCGCACGTGGCGGGCGCTGTTCCATGTCGGGCGCGCAGGGTCATGGGGCGGTCTCGTCCCGTGTCTCGAAGGCGGCGGGCGAGATGATCTCGATCAGTTCCATATCGTCTGAATGACGGCATTCGCGGTGCTTGATGCCGGGTGGCTGCAACACGCAGGACCCGGCGCGCAACATGTGCTCGCCCTGCCCTTCGTATTCGAAGACGACCCAGCCCTTGGTGACATAGACCATCTGGAAATCAAGCTCGTGGCTGTGCCAGGCGCCCGGGCTTTCCATGCCCGGCACCGCGCGGATCACATGGGCGCCGAACCGGCCCTTGGTCGCATCCTTGATGCCCAGATCACGATATTCGAAAAAGGCCCGCAGCCCCTGCCCGACAAAAGGGGAACTGTCGGCATGGCTGATGGTAAAGGCCTGATTTTTCCAAAGCTGTGTCATGAGCTTACCAGGTGATGATGGTCGTAGACCGCCGGATCCTGCGGTGCGCCTTCAAGATCGGTTGCGTGTTGCCGGTAGACCGGGAACCCGGCCTGTACCACCGTCCCCTTCTGCGCGCAGTCGGTGAAGATGTACTTGGCGTTTTCCGGCGTCCTGTCGAACCAGTCCGGGTCGTCCAGGGTACCCGCCATGACTCCCGTGAAACCGGGGAACCGTTCCAACTCCACAAACACGGTGGTGGCACAGGTCGGGCAGGATTTCAGGTGGATCTCCTTGCCGCTGCCCTCGGAGACATGGGTGTAGGTCCGCAGGGAGCCCGACACCAGCCGGAACGCGCCACCGGAAAACCCGGCAAGCGCATTCATCGGTGTCCCGGTCATCTTCTGACAGAAGCGACAGGTGCACCATGTCAGACGCAGGGGCGGTTCGCTCACTTCGTAGCGAAGCGCGCCGCACAGGCATCCACCGGCGTGGGTCTGGCCCATCATTGACCTCCTAGAGCGGAATGTTGTCGTGCTTCTTCCACGGGTTCTTGAGCGACTTGCCCCGCAGCGAGGCAAAGGCGCGGCTGACGCGTTTGCGGGTGCTGCGCGGCTGGATCACCTCGTCGATGAAGCCGCGTTCGGCGGCGACAAAGGGATTGGCGAACCGGTCCTCGTAATCCTTGGTATGGGCCGCGATCTTGTCCGCATCGCCCAGATCGGCGCGGTGGATGATCTCGGTCGCGCCCTTGGCGCCCATCACCGCGATCTCGGCGGTGGGCCAGGCATAGTTGAAATCGCCGCGCAAGTGCTTGGAGGCCATCACGTCATAGGCGCCGCCATAGGCCTTGCGGGTGATCACGGTGACCTTTGGCACCGTGGCCTCGCCATAGGCGAACAGCAGCTTGGCGCCGTGCTTGATGACGCCGCCATATTCCTGGCTGGTGCCCGGCAGGAAGCCCGGCACGTCGACCAGCGTCAGGATCGGGATTTCGAAACAGTCGCAGAAGCGCACGAAGCGCGCCGCCTTGCGGCTGCTGTCGATGTCCAGACAGCCCGCCAGGATCATCGGCTGGTTGGCCACGACGCCCACGGTCTGCCCTTCGAGCCGGATGAAGCCGGTGATGATGTTCTTGGCGAAATCCTCCTGGATTTCATAGAAATCGCCCTCGTCCGCGATCTTGTTGATCAGCTCTTTCATGTCATAGGGGGTGTTGGCGTTTTCCGGCACCAGCGTGTCGAGGCTGGCCTCGATCCGGCCCGGCTCGTCAAAGAACGGCCGCACGGGCGGCTTTTCACGGTTGTTGAGCGGCAGGAAATCGACCAGGCGGCGGACCTCGGCCAGCGCCTCGACATCGTTTTCAAAGGCGCCGTCGGCGACCGAGGACTTGCGGGTATGGGTCGAGGCCCCGCCGAGTTCCTCGGCTGTCACCACCTCGTTGGTGACGGTTTTCACCACGTCGGGACCGGTCACGAACATATAGGACGTGTCCTTGACCATGAAGATGAAGTCGGTCATCGCGGGCGAATAGACCGCGCCGCCGGCGCAGGGGCCCATGATCACGCTGATCTGGGGCACCACTCCGCTCGCCATGATGTTGCGCTGGAACACCTCGGCATAGCCCGCAAGGCTGGCGACGCCCTCCTGGATGCGCGCGCCGCCCGAATCGTTGATACCGATCACCGGGGCGCCGTTCTGCACCGCCATATCCATGATCTTGCAGATCTTCTGGGCATGGGTTTCCGACAGCGAGCCGCCAAAGACGGTGAAATCCTGGCTGAACACATATACCATGCGGCCATTGATCGTGCCCCAGCCGGTGACCACGCCATCACCCGCAGGCTTTTGTTTTTCCATCCCGAAATCGGTGCAGCGATGGCTGACGAACATGTCGAATTCTTCGAAACTGTCCTCATCCAGCAACAGCTCGATCCGCTCGCGCGCTGTCAGCTTGCCCCGGGCATGCTGGGCGTCGATCCGCTTTTGCCCGCCCCCCAGCCGCGCGGCCTCGCGGCGGGTTTCCAGCTCGGAAAGGATGTCTTTCATGGCGATTGTCCCCTTTGAAATTTGAACGGACCATAAAGACAATGCCGCAAGCGCCAAAGGGGAATTCGGCAAATTTGCAAATCATTGGCAACGCCACCAAAGCAAAACGCAAAGTTGCTAATTAACACCTTAACCCACGGCCAAAGATGGACTTGCCCGCCGAGCGCGCCTAGATCGAAACCATGCAGACCCCGCCCGCCTCCTTGCAGCGCAGCCCACCTGCGCTTGCCACTCTGATCCTGTTGTCGGGCCTTTCCGCCCTGGGCATGAACATCTTTCTGCCCAGCCTTCCCAACATGACCGAGTATTTCCAGACCGATTACCGGTTGATGCAGCTTTCGGTCGCGCTGTATCTGGCGGTGAACGCGGCAATGCAGGTGGTGATCGGACCGCTGGCGGACAAGGCCGGGCGGCGCCCGGTCATCCTGTGGGGGCTGGTCCTGTTCCTGATCGTCACGCTGGGCTGCATCTATGCGCCCACGGTCGAGATTTTTCTCTTCTTCCGCATGTGCCAAGCGGTGATCGCGGTGGCCATCGTGCTCAGCCGCGCAGCGGTGCGCGATATGTACGAACAGGACAAGGCCGCCTCGATGCTGGGCTGGGTCACCATGGGCATGGCGGTGGTGCCAATGATCGGCCCCGCGCTGGGCGGCGTGCTGGACCAGTATTTCGGCTGGCAGGCCAATTTCTGGATCCTGTTCGTGCTGGGGGTGGCGGCGCTCATTCTCACCTATGTCGATTTCGGGGAAACCGCGCTGAAAAGCGGCAAGACCCTGATCCAGCAGTTCCGCGAGTATCCCGCCCTGCTGACCTCTCCCCGGTTCTGGGGCTATTCGCTGGCCAGCGGCCTGTCCTCGGGGGCCTTCTTTGCCTATCTGGGCGGCGCCCCCTTTGTCAGCACCGAGGTTTTCGGGATGGAGCCCGCGCGCATGGGCCTGTTCTTTGGCGCCCCTGCGCTGGGGTACTTTGCCGGCAACTTTGTCAGTGGCGCTTATTCGGTAAGGTTCGGCGTCGACCGGATGGTATTGTGGGGCTGCCTGATGAACGCGCTTGGCATAACCCTGTCGCTGGCAACCATGCTTTCCGGATATGGGTCTGAATACAGCTTTTTTGGACTGATGACGCTGGTCGGGCTGGGCAACGGCATGTCGATCCCCAACGCCACCGCCGGCGCTCTGTCGGTGCGACCGCATCTCGCAGGCAGCGCCTCGGGTCTGAACGGCGCCATCATGTTGGGCGGCGGCGCCGCGCTGAGCGCCTGGGCCGGCGCCTTGCTGACGCCTGAATCCGGCGCGCTGCCGCTGCTCTGGCTGATGCTGGGCACCGCCCTGCTAGGGGTTGTCGCCATCCTCGCCGTGATCTGGAGAGCACGCCGGCTGGGCCTGTGACATTCGCGCGGAAAGAACGCCTTCGACCCAATCCGCGACCAGGCGAACGCGCTTCAGGTCACGCAGTTCGCGACGCAGCATCAACCAGAGTTCGCGCTTGGGCAGCGCTCCATGCCGAAACGGCAATTCGACCAGGCGCCGCTCGGCGCCGCCGATGATCCGGGGCAAGAGCGTTTTCCCGTGGCCGGAGCAGACAAGCCGGAACAGGGTTTCGGCATCGTTGACCGAGACCTGAGCCGCGCCTTCGATCTCTGCCGCGCGCGTGATGGCCGCTGCCTGAGGCAGGTATTGCATACGTGTTTCATAGCCGATCCAGGGCAGATCTCCTGCGGCATCGCGCGCAGTAAAGGCAGCATAGTCCAGATCTCCCAGCTTGCGCGCCAACACGCCCTGCCCGCCCTCTGTCGGGCGCGCCAGGCGCAGGGCGATATCGGCCTCGCCGCGCAACAGGCTCAGATCGCGGGCCTCGGCAATCAGTTCCAGCCGCAGTCCCGGAGCCGCCGCGCGCAGATCGCAAAGCGCAGGCACAAGGATCTGGTTGATCACCATCGGCACCGCTGTCAGGCGCACCGTTCCAGACGTAGCATCGCCACTGGCCCCGGCCAGGGCGCCGACCCCCTGCATTTCGTCCCGCATGACCTCGGCATGGCGGCACAGTCGGCGCCCGAATTCGGTAAGACCAAAGCCCTGCCCGCCCACCTCGACCACCTGGCGCCCCAGCGCCGTCTCGAGCGCACGCAGGCGCCGCGACACGGTGGTCTTGTCCACGCCAAGTGAGCGGGCCGCCCCTTTGAGGCTGCCCGCTTGCGCAACCACCAGCAGAAACCGCATGTCATCCCAGTTCATGACTGCAATCTTGCATCTCCTGACTGCAATTTTCTACTCTGCACAGCGGATTTGCAGCATGTCATCCTGTTCACCTTAGCACCGAAAGGACAGATCATGCTCTACCGTGTCACGTTTCAGGATAATCCCGGCAAGGAACATCTGCGCCAAAGACACATGGCCGAACACCTTGCGTTTCTTGCATCTCACGGGGCCGCCATTCTTGGTGCCGGACCGCTGTTCGACGGGCCCCAGGGACGCGGCGGCATGTGGTTGATCGAGGCCGCGACCCGCGCCGATGTCCAAACTCTGGTCGAGAGAGACCCGTTCTGGCCCACGGGCTTGCGCCAGAGCGTCGACATTCTGGAATGGCGGCAAGTCTTTCGCAACGGCCAGCCGGTCTGAGCTTGCCGCGCGCGCTTTGCAAACATAACCTCTCGACAAGGTTAATTTGCAAAGAGTCGGCATCCGATGGCCACCCAGAAACTCTATGCCGGCGCCAAGCTGCGCGAGATCCGCAACCGCCTGTCGCTGACACAAAAGGATTTTGCCGCCAAGCTGGGGGTATCGCTGCCCTATCTGAACCAGATGGAGAACAACAACCGCCCGGTCTCGACCTCGGTGGTGCTGGCACTGGCGCAAGAGTTCGGGCTGGACGTGACTGAACTCAGCACCGGCGACAGCGAGCGACTGGTCAGCGATATGCGCGAGGCGCTGGCCGATCCGATTTTCGCCGACGCGATGCCGCCGCTGGCCGATCTGCGCCTGACCGCGTCCAATGCCCCGGCGCTGGCGCGCGCCTTTATCGAGCTGCACCGCACCTACCGGCAGACACATGAGCGACTGGCCTCGCTGGACGAGGCGCTGGGGCGCGAGGATGCCCGCATCCAGGCCAGCCCCTGGGAGGAGGTACGCGACTTCTTCCACTATTGCGACAACTATATCGACGCGGTCGATCACGCGGCAGAGCGGTTCGCGGCCCGGGCCCAGGCAGACGGTGTGCGCGGCGCGGCGCTGGCCGCACTGGCCGACCGTGGCATCACGGTCGAACTGGCCGATATCGAGGCACTGCGCCAATATGACCCCGCAACCCGCCTGCTGCGCCTTTCGACGCGCAGCGCGCCGCAGACCCAGGTATTTCAACTGCTGTTGCAGGTGGCGCTGCTCAGTCAGAATTCACTGTTGGAGGCAACGCTCGATTTCGCCCGTTTCCACAGCGAAGAGGCGCGCGCCATCGCCAAGATCGGGTTGGCCAATTATTTCGCCGGTGCGGCGCTCATGCCTTATGGCACCTTTTTGGAAACCGCCCAGCAGACCCGCCACGACCTGGAACGGCTCAGTACCCGCTTCGGCGCCTCGATCGAGCAGGTGGCGCATCGCCTCTCGACCCTGCAACGGCCGGGCGCCAAGGGCATCCCCTTCTTCTTTGTCCGGGTCGATCAGGCCGGCACCATCACCAAGCGCCACTCGGCCACGCGGCTGCAATTCGCACGCTTCGGCGGCGCCTGCCCGCTCTGGAACGTGCATCGCGCGTTCGAAACCCCCGGCCATTTCCTGCGACAACTGGCGGAAACGCCCGATGGCGTCCGCTACATCTCGCTGGCGCGCGACGTCTCGAAAACAGGGGGGTCCTTCGGCGCACCGGTGCGGCGCTATGCGATCGCGCTCGGCTGCGAGGTGCGCCATGCCGATCAACTGGTCTATGCCGATAATCTCGATGTCAGCAACGCCAGCGCCTATGAGCCGATCGGGATTTCCTGCCGCATCTGCGAGCGCAAGACCTGCCACCAACGCTCGGTCCCGCCGCTTGAGCGGCGCCTGACCATCGACAGCGACCATCGCGGCACCCTGCCCTACGAGGTCAACTGATCTTCATTTCGCTGAAAATACTCCAGGGGAGTCGCCGTCAGGCGACGGGGGCAGAGCCCCCGCCCCTTCGGGTCAGGCCTTGGACAGGATGCCCCAGATCTCATCCTTCAGCGCCGCGCGCTTCTTGCGCAGCTCGACCTCGGCCAGTTCCTCCATCGGCTCGACGTTGGTCTCGGCCCGGTGCACTGCCCGATTGATCTCGTGATACTCGTCCGCCAGCTTGGAAAAATGCGCATCCGTCTGCTTGAGCTGGCTCATCAGATCGACCTTTTCGGGAAATTCCTCGGCCAGTTCATGCGGGGTATGGGACATCCGTTCGCTCCTTCTTCAATGTCAGCCCAGAGGCTAGACGCCCACCCAATGGCCGACATTGACAGGGATCAAATCGGGTGCGGCCGGCGAGATTTTTCGACGAAAAATCTCTGCCCCTGCCTCACCGTTGCGAGGCCTCCCAACGTGGATTGATCCAGGGGATGTCATTGGCGCGCGGCAGCGGGTCGCGGCCCAGGATATGGTCCGACATCTTCTCGCCCACCATGATCGAAGGCGCGTTGAGATTGCCATTGGTGATCTGCGGAAAGATCGAGCTGTCGGCCACGCGCAGCCCCTCGACCCCGATCACCCGACCCTGCCCGTCGACCACCGCGTTCGGGTCATCTGCCCGGCCCATGCGGCAGGTGCCACAGGGGTGATAGGCGCTTTCGGCATGTTCGGCGATAAAGGCATTGAGTTCGTCGTCGCTCTGCACCGCCGCACCGGGCTGGATCTCTTTGCCGGCATAGGGTTTGAACGCGTCCTGGCCAAAGATCTCGCGCGTCAGCCGGATACAGGTGCGGAAATCGGCCCAGTCCTTTTCATGGCTCATGTAGTTGAAGCGGATCACCGGCGCGTCCTCGGGTCGGTCCGAGCGCAGGGTGACCGCCCCGCGCGAGGGCGAGCGCATCGGCCCCACATGGGCCTGGAAGCCATGGCCCTCGGCCGCGGCCTGACCGTCATAGCGCACGGCGATGGGCAGGAAGTGATACTGGATATCCGGATAGGGCACGCCGGGCTGCGAGCGGATGAAGGCCGCGCTTTCGAACTGGTTCGAAGCACCCAGCCCGGTCTTGGTAAAGAGCCATTGCGCGCCGATCGCCGCCTTGCCCAACAGGTTCCAGTATTTGTAGAGCGTCACCGGCTGGATCGCGGCCTGCTGGATGTAAAGCTCCAGATGGTCCTGCAAGTTGGCCCCCACGCCGGGGCGGTCGGCCACGACCGCGATACCATGTTCGGCCAGATGCGCCGCAGGGCCGATGCCCGACAGCATCAGCAGTTTCGGCGAGTTGATCGACGAGGCCGCGATGATCACCTCGCGGCGGGCGCGGATCACCTCGGCCTTGTCGCCCCGTATGATCTCGACCCCGGTGGCGCGGCCCGCGTCCATCACCACGCGGGCGGCCAGGCCGCGCACCACGTCGCAATTCTCGCGCTTGAGCGCCGGTTTCAGATAGGCATTGGCCGCCGACCAGCGCCGCCCCTTCCAGACGGTCTGCTCCATCGGGCCAAAGCCCTCCTGCTTTTCACCGTTATAGTCGCCGGTGACCTCGTAACCGGCCTGCCGACCGGCCTCGACAAAGGCCTTGAACAGCGGGTTGGTACGCGGGCCGCGGGTAACATGCAGCGGCCCGTCGGTACCGCGCCAGGCGGCATCGCCGCCATGGCCGCCATCGTGCCAGGTCTCCATCCGCTTGTAATAGGGCAGCACATCGGCATAGGCCCAGCCATCGGCGCCCATCTCGGCCCAGGTGTCGAAATCCATCGCATGGCCGCGCACATAGACCATGCCGTTGATCGAGGAGGACCCGCCGATCACCTTGCCGCGCGGACAGACCAGGCGGCGATTGTTCAGATGCGGTTCGGGCTCGGACAGGTAACCCCAGTCATAGCGCGACATGTTCATCGGATAGCTGAGCGCCGCCGGCATCTGGATGAACGGCCCCGCATCGGTGCCGCCATGCTCGATCACCAGCACCGAGGCCCCCGCCCCGCTGAGCCTGTAGGCCATGGCGCAGCCCGCGCTGCCGGCCCCCACGATGACAAAATCCGCTTCCATCCGTCTGTCTTTCCTTGCTGTCGGCGTCGCCTTGCGCACGCCAAAGGGGGAACCCGGCCAACAGGGGCCGGGTCCGTTTGTGTCAGTGCACGCTCTCGACCTTGTGGAAATCGAGCGCGCGATCTTCGGGGGATGTCCTGATCGCCATCACCGTGCTGCGGTGACGCAGCGCAATGAACAGGACGCAGGCCAGGTACAGGCCGATCACGATCGAACCGACCCACTGGATCTGGAGCCACTGGCTCTGGAACAGCAGGGTCAGCGCGAACAGGACACCGACATTGCCCGCGATATAGACCGGGCGGCCCAGCCGCTCGACCGTGATCGACAGGTTGTCGGTGTAAAGCCGGATCAGCGAGTCGAGCGAGTTGATGACAAAGGTGATGCCCACCACGATCATCGCCACATTGGTCAGCCCGGCGGTGCTGATCCCGTTCTCGTGATAGAAATAGAGAACCGAGAACCAGATCGCCAAGGGGATCGAGGGGAACACCAAAAGCGCGATCAGTAATTGCCAGGTCTTCAGCCCGCCCACAAAGCGCGAGGTGAACTGACCGATCATGATCGACCAGGCGAACCACCAGAACAGGTAGAAGGCGTGGTAATCGGTCAGTGGCAACACGAATTCCTGCAGGTTGCCGAAATAGGCACCCAAAAGCCCGAGGTTCTGGCCGACACCGCCCAGGCCCATGCCCGCGCTGGCCCACATGCCCAGGATCAGCGCCAGGAACAGAAAGGTCGAGCCGACCGACAGCACGCGCACATATTTCAGATCGGTCGAGGAATAGGCCGCCGCCAGGATGGTCAGGAACACGATGACGTAGAAGGCCGGCACCACCGTCTCGCCATCGCCGATCTCGGGAATGTAGCCGGGCAGATAGATCAGGAACAGGCTGGCGGTAAAGGCACAGGTGCCGATGATGACGATGTTGTTGATCAGCTTCACCAGCGGGATCTCGAAAAATCCGACGCGCGGCTCGATCACGCAGAAATAGAAGGCGGTCAGGAAATAGAACGCCCAGATCAGAAAGCCCCAGAACCCGAACTCGATCGCCAGTGGGTTGGCAAAGGCATAGGCCGGATCCTCGGCATAGCCGCCGAACTCGGCCAGCGGGAACATGATCAGCCCGACATCCAGGCCGGAGGTGAACAGGATCGCGATGTAGGTGAACAGATGCACCGGCGTCGGGCCGATACAGTCCACATCGCGCCATTTGATGACGCAAAAGGCCACCAGACCAAAGGTCAGCAGCAGCCCGAAGCTTAAGATCGAATTCAGGATCATGGTCCCTCCCTGGGGTCACGCCCGCCCTCTCCTCGGAGCCGGGTCGAATGATGCGGGAAACTAGCACAACAACCTGATCAAAAGAACTAAAACTTGTATCACCATACAAGTTTTTCGATAATCCTTTAAACTTGAACCCTTTGACCGATTGGCCAATATGGCCGCATGAGACGCAAACGCATTCGGGACATCCGCAATGACGAGCTGGTCGCCGCCGCGATCCGGTCGTTGCATCACAGGGGATTCGGCTCGGTCACCATGGCCGAGATCGCGGGCGAGGCCGGGGCCTCGGCGGCGTCGATCAACTATTACTTCGGGTCCAAGGATCGGCTGATGGAAGAGACCATGCGCCGCCTGCTGTCGATCCTGCACACGGCATTGCTGACCCGACTGGCCGAGGCACGGACACCGCGCCAGCGGCTGCTTGCGATTGTCGAGGCCAATTTCGACGATACGCTGTTCACGCCCGCGCAATGTTCGGTCTGGGTGCAGTTCTGGGCCAATGCGCCCTATACCAACAGCCTGTCGCGGCTGCACCGGATCAACCGGGCGCGGGTGGCAAGCAACATCCGCCGGGAACTGCGGCAACTGGTGCCGGAACAGGGTCTGAACAGGGTGCAGACGACGATACAGGCCTATATGGACGGCATCTGGATCGAAGCGGCGCAGGGCGACACGGTCCCTGATGCGGCATCGGCTCGGGCCGATGCGCGGGCCCTGACGGAGTTGTTACTGGACCGGCGGTGACAGGCGCGCGCGTCATCTCAGGATTGCCGTTCCTTTCGCGCCCGAGGCCGATATGCTCATCGTGCCGCCAGATCAATGAGGAGTGCCATCATGCGCCGCGATGAATTGACCAAGTGTTTTCGGGACCTGCACGTTCCGGGTGATCCTCTGGTGATGCCGAACCCGTGGGATATCGGGTCGGCCAAGGTCATGGCCGGTTTGGGCGCGCGGGCGCTGGCGACGACCTCGTCCGGACATGGCTTTACCCTGGGTCTGGCGGATGGCGGGCAGATCACGCGCGAGATCGCGCTGCGGCACGCGGCCGATATCTGCGCCGCCGTCGATGTGCCGGTGAACGGCGATTTCGAGAACGGTTTCGGCGACAGCCCCGACACCGTGGCCGAGACGGTGCGTCTGGCGGCAGAGGCGGGACTGGCCGGGGTTTCGATCGAGGATACCATGATGCCGTCCAAAGGGTCTTATCCCTTCGATCTGGCCCTGGCCCGGATCGAGGCGGCGGTGGCTGCGGCCCGCGAGGGGAATATCGTGCTGACGGCGCGCGCCGATGGCTGGCTGATGCAGAGCTATGATCAGGCCGAGGCCCTGCGCCGCTGCATCGCTTTTGCCCAGGCGGGCGCGGACGTGATCTATGCCCCGCTTGTCGATGCAGATACCACCCGGGCGCTGGCCGATACCGGAACGCCGGTCAACTTGCTGGCGGCGGGGCAGATGCGGGATCTGACCGCCGAGCAGATGGGCGCGCTGGGGGTTTCCCGGATCTCGATCGGTGGGGGGTTGGCCCGGGTGACGCAACAGATCCTGCTGGACGGCACCCGCGCCATGCTGGAACGCGGCGATTTCACCGTGCTGAAGGGTGCGGCGAGCGTGGTCGAGGTCGAAGCTTTGCTGAACGGGTAAGACCGCCGGAGCGGCGGGCATTCAGCGGATACGATAGACCTTTGACACGATGCGCCAACTGCCCTCGTGCAACAGCAGCGTAAGGAAATCGTCAAAGCGCATGCCGGCCCAATCGTTTTCGACATGGACCTGCGCGATGTCCCCCTGCACCGAAACAGAATTGATCGCCCAGAACGGATCGGTTTCCGCATCGGCCGCGTCCTCGCACATGGCGATGAACGCGTCGCGAGAATTCCAGAGCAGTTCCCCTTCGTAATGGCCCACCTCGCTGGCCCGGTCGAAGACGATCCGCTCCAGCGTGGGCCGGTCGCCCCGGGTCATCGCCACCACGTAGGTTTCGACAAGGGCAGTCAGCGCGGCGATGTGTTCTGATGTGGTCATGATCCCCCTCTTTTGGAATGAGAGTGTAGCCGATCAGCCCCCGAATTGCCCAAGCAAACAGACTGGTTGTTGCCAAGGCACCCCTATAACAAGACGAAATCAGGCCGCCTCAAAGGTCGGGTTCGCGGCAACAATGTGACTCTGGCTTCCAGAGAACCCAACCTTTAATCCGAGGCTGACCTGCGAAAGGCCATAGTCGCAGTTTCGAATACCCCGCGTGTCCATTGGTGGTCCACTGCCAACGCCGAAACCAACCTTTCTTCATAGGTAATCAGGTGATCCAACCGCCCAACCCAACAACACTGGCATCCCCGAAGGAAGTTCGTGGACAAACGCCTGGCCTGGTTCCGGCCGAGATCCGAACAGATTGGCAAAGGCTGAGAAATCCGGGAACCAGCGGTGATCCTGGGAAAAGGATTGAACGATCATGGCGGCCCGGTCAGTCTTGAAGCGCCGAGCCTCCAGAACGGCCGCTGTGGTCCGGTGAAAGAGCTGATATCGCAATTCGTCTGGCGGCGGTGCGCTCAGCCCAAGTATCTCGCAGATGAAGCGCATTCGTTCGATCTTGCCATCGCTTGCATTGACCATCCACTCTCCGACCGTCGGACCAAAGGTCTCGTTGACCTTTGCTTCTACGGCGAGAGCGATGGTTTCTTCGCCCGTCTTGACCAAGGCAAAGACGTCACATTGGCTGTCCCGGCGGCCACCGGGCAATGCAACCTTGTGTTCGGGGATTGCGAGCAAGAGTTCAGGTGAAGCGCCAAGCAGACTGGCGATCTCGGGCGGCAAACCCCGCGCCGCCTCCCATGAAAGGGCGGCGGCCATTGCGGAATAGCCGCGTTGCCATTGGGTCTCAGGGTTGGCGAGAAGGTGTTTCCAGTCCTCGACCCCGGTTGATGGAACATAAAACTTGGTCATTCGGGCCTCCTTCCGCGCCTACTCCCCCCTCGGGAACCTCTGGCTTTCCTCCAGATTATCAAGGTTCATGTGGTTGCGCATGTAGCGTTCCGAGGCCTTTTGCAGCGGCTGGTAATCCCAGGGGTAATAGCCGCCCTGACGCAGCGCCTCGTAAACCACCCAGCGGCGGGCCTGGCTGGCGCGCACTTCGGCATCGAAACGGTCAAGATCCCAACGGGCCTGCGACTTGGCGCGCAGGCTCTGTACCGTGCCCTGATGATCGGGGTGGTCGGCGAGGTTGGTCATCTCATGCGGGTCGGCATCCAGATCGAAAAGCTGGTCGGGGTCGAGCGCGCAGCGGTTGTACTTCCACTTTCCATAGCGCATCGAAACGAGCGGCGCATAGGATGCCTCGGCGGCGTATTCCATCAGCACCGGCGCGGTGCGCTCGGTGCCGTTTGCCAGCGGCACCAGGCTGGTGCCATCGGTCCAGGGCGCGATTTCGGCCATGTCGACACCCGCCAGTTCGCCCAGCGTCGGCGTCACGTCGATGGTCGAGACCGGCGTGTCGATGCGGCCCGGGGCCATCCCCGGCGCGGCTACCATCAGCGGTACCCGGGCGGAGCCTTCGTAGAAGTTCATCTTGAACCACAGCCCGCGCTCACCCAGCATGTCGCCGTGATCGGAAACAAAGAGGATGATCGCCTCTTGCCGGGTGGTTTCCAGAACCTCGAGGATCTCACCCACCTTGTCGTCCAGATAGGAGATATTGGCGAAATAGGCGCGGCGCGACTTGCGGATGTCGTCTTCGGTGATATCGAAATTGCGCCAGTCATTGGCATCGAAAATGCGTTTGGCGTGCGGGTCATGGTTGTCGTAGCCCAGATCGCCCACCTCTGGCAGCAAGTGCTCGCAATCCTCGTAGAGGTCCCAGTATTTGCGCCGCGCCACATAGGGGTCATGCGGATGGGTGAAGCTGACGGTGACGCACCAGGGGCGGCCGTCCTTGCCGCGCGCCAGATCGTAAAGCTTGGCCTTGGCGTGATAGGCGACCTCGTCGTCATATTCCATCTGGTTGGTGATCTCGGCCACGCCCGCGCCGGTGACCGAGCCCATATTGTGATACCACCAGTCGATGCGCTCGCCCGGCTTGCGATAATCGGGCGTCCAGCCGAAATCGGCCGGATAGATATCGGTGGTCAGCCGCTCCTCGAACCCGTGCAACTGGTCGGGGCCGACGAAATGCATCTTGCCCGACAGGCAGGTGTAATAGCCCGCGCGGCGCAGGTGATGGGCATAGGTCGGGATATCGCTGCGGAACTCGGCGGCGTTGTCATAGACCCCGGTGCGCGAGGGCAACTGGCCGGACATGAAACTGGCCCGCCCCGGCGCGCAGAGCGGGCTGGCGGTATAGGCATTGGCGAACCGGGCCGAGCGCGCCGCCAGCCGTTTCAGGTTGGGCGCATGCAGCCAGTCGGCGGGACCATCGGGAAACAGGGTACCGTTGAGCTGATCCACCATCAGGATCAGGATATTGGGTTGGGTCATCTACCAGCCTCGATCAGGGTATCAAGAACACGCAAAGCATGGGCACAGGCCAGGTCGGGCTCTCCGGGTGCGCCCAGCGCCGCCTGGATGTAGAGCCCGTCGATCAGCGCCCGGATATCACTGGCCACCTCGCCCGGATTGCGCACCACCGGGCGCAGGGCATGAACCAGGTTGGAATACAGCCGCGCCTGATAGATGCGCCACAGGCGCAGCGCGTCGTCATTGGTCTGCGACAACACGTAAAAGGTCATCCATGCCGCGATCACATCCGGGGTGAAACAGGAATGCGCGAAACAGGCCCGTACAATGGCTTGCGGCCGGTCGGCTGGCGTGCTGGCCTTCATCTCGGCCCGGGCCTCGTCGCCGAACTCGGTCAGGATATGACGCATGGCGGCCAGAAAGATCTGGTCCTTGCCACCGAAATAGTGATGCGCCAGCGCGCTCGACATGCCCGCCCGGCGGGCGATCTGGCTGACGGTGACATCGAGGCTTTTCTGCACGCCCAGTTCTGCTATCGTCGCCTTGACGATCGCATCGCGCCTGATCGGTTCCATTCCGATTTTCGGCATGCCCTCTCCCCAGCGCCATTGGTTTTGAAAACGCTAGGGAATATTTATTGACGCGTCAATCAATCATCGGCAGGTCGAACCAGAGGTGACAGGTCTAACCGGAAACCGGTCGCCGTGGGGCCGGTATCAACCTCGCGAAACAAGTTGGTGACAAGGTCGCGTTCCCGACAGTTTTCGGCGCCGACAATGTCAAAGACACCCTGCTTGACGCAAAAGGCGATGTCCTGGTGGTCAAACGCCCACCCCTCGGCCAGCGCAGTCACGTAATAATAGCGATTGGTCAGATCACCCTCCAGCACGGTCTGGCATTGATCCGGTGCGAACACATACCAACCCTGGCTGATCCAGTCCCCGGGACCACGAAAGGCGAGCGCAACAGATTGCGTAACCGGCGTATCGTTGCAGATCTCGAACCCGGCCTGTACCTCACCGGGCGCGAACAGAAGACAGGTTATGGCCGCAGCGCCTCTCAAGCGATTTCCCTTTGATGCGCGCCCGTTCAAACAGGTCACAGCTTCGGTGCAATGCTGGGCGGGGTGATCGGGCGCCGCTTCAGCACCGCCTCGCGCCAGGTGATGAAACTGACCGAGGCGAGGATCAGTGTACCGCCCGCAACCACCCAGATATCGACCCCCTCGCCAAAGACCAGCGCGCCCAGCAAGGTGGCCCAGATCAGTTGCAGGAAGGTGACCGGCTGGGTCACCGCCACCGGTGCCGCCTTGAGCGCCAGCGTCATGAAGTAATGCCCGGCAGTGGCGAAACTGGCGATGGCGAACAGCACCCCCAGCTGTTGCCAGCTGGGGGTCTGCCAAACCGCCACCGCAAAGGGGATCATCGCCACCGTGACCCAGATCGACAGATGCGCCACCACCACGGCAGGGCTGAGATCCTCGACCGCCGCCTTGGCCAGCAGATAAGAGCCGCCCAGCGTCAGCGTGGTCCCGAGCATCGCCAGATGACCGGGCGAGATCTCGCGAAAGCCGGGGCGCAGGATGATCGCGGCGCCGATCAGCGCCACGAAGATGGCGGTGATCCGTCGCGCCGCCAGCGTCTCGCCCAGGAACAGGGCGGCGCCGAGGCTGACATAGACCGGGGTGAGATAGTTCATCGCGGTGACCTCGGCCAGCGGGATGCGGGTCATGGCAAAGAACCACAGCATCACCCCCACCGCATGGATGGCCCCGCGCAGGCCGAACATGGTCCAGTGGCGCCGGGTCAGCCGCGCCGCCAGCAGGCTGCGCAGCGCAGGCAGCACAAAGACGATGCCCAGCAGATAGCGCAGAAAGGCCGACTGGATCGGGTGCATGCCCTGCCCCATGGACTTGACCAGCGCGGTCATCACCACAAAGGACAGGCCCGCCGCAAGCATCCAGAGGATGCCGGCCAGCGGGCGGGAGTCTGGGGTCTCGGGCAGAGGCATATCAGGGTTGAACACCCATTCCGGCGCCGGGGCAACCCTTCACATGCGAACGACCCGCGATTGCCCGGTCACATCAGCAGCAGCTTGGCCGCGATGGTCCACATGGTCAGGGCGATCACCGTGTCGAGCACCTGCCAGGCGCGGGGGCGGGCAAAGACCGGCGCGAGCAGGCGTGCCCCGTAGCCAAGCGAGAAGAAGAAGGTGAAGCTGGCCAGAACAGCGCCGAGCCCAAAGCCGAGCCTGTCGCCATATTGCGACGAGATCGAGCCGATCAGCACAACAGTATCCAGATAGACATGCGGGTTGAGCCAGGTAAAGGCCAGCACCGTCAGCAGCACCGGACGCAGGGCGGCTCCGCCGCCGCTGCGGGCGTCGTCGCCGGTCATCAGCGCCTCGGTCTTGGTCAGCGCCGCGTGCAGGCTGCGCGCGCCGTACCAGATCAGGAAGGCCGCCCCGCCATAGCGCATCAGCGGCTCGAACCAGGGCATGGCCGTGGCCAGCCCTCCGAACCCGGCCACGCCTGCGGTGATCAGCACCGCGTCCGACAGCGCACAGGTCAGGCAGACAGCAAAGACATGCTGACGCCGCAGCCCCTGCCGCAGGACAAAGGCGTTCTGCGCCCCGATGGCAAGGATCAGGCCGAAACCAAGGGCAAAGCCGGCGACAATGGCAGAGGACATGGGGCGGATTCCCGTAAGGTTGCCGGGTTTGACTAGAGAGCGGCGTAAGTTTAATCCAGTTAAAGATTGTTAGCCTGGATTAGGATTTCTAATGCAGTTCGACCCGCAACAGCTTGCCGCGCTGGCCGCCATCCTGCGGCTGGGCAGTTTCGAGGCCGCCGCCGGGGCGCTCTCGGTCACACCATCGGCGGTGTCCCAGCGCATTCGCGCGTTGGAGGAGAAAGTGGGGCTGGCACTGATCCAGCGCGGTCCACCCGCAACGGGCTCAGCCGCCGGTCTGCGACTGGCGCGACATGCCGAGGATGTCGGTTTGCTGGAGGCGCAAGTCAGCCGCGACCTTGCGCTTGACCAAGGCTCCGGGCCGGTAAGGGTCAGGATCGCGGTCAATGCGGACAGCCTTGCCACCTGGTTTCTGGAGGCGATGTTTGGCGTCAAGGGCGTGTTGTTCGATCTGGTTATCGACGATCAGGACCATTCCGCCGAATGGCTGCGGCGCGGCGAAGTCAGCGCTGCGATCACAGCCCATGGCAGACCGATTCCGGGCTGCGACGCTCATCCGTTGGGGGCGCTGCGCTATATCGCGACTGCCAGCCCCCGATTCATGAAACAGTGGTTCGCGGGCGGGGTCACTCCCGAGGCGCTGTCTCTCGCGCCTTGCCTGACATTCAATGCCAAGGACCAATTGCAACAGCGCTGGATCGAGATGCAGACCGGGATGCAACTGGCGCCCCCTACGCATTTCCTTCCCTCCTCGCAGGGATTCGTCGATGCCGCGCTGGCGGCTATGGGATGGGGAATGAACCCGCGCGCGCTGGTCCGAAAGCATATCGACCACGGCGACCTGGTACCGCTCATCCCTCACCGGCCGCTGGATGTACCGCTGTCCTGGCAGGTGAGCCGGGTATTGACGCCTGCGCTTGCCCCACTGACCCGCGCGGTCCGACAGGCCGCAAGCCTGGGCTTGATGCCCGGTTGAGCGCTCCGGATAAGGAAGTGCTGGACAAGGAGAAACCATGTTTGCCCGCACCCAACTCAACTATCGTGCCGTTCCACTTCCCGACCGGACCGAATTGACCGATGCCCAGATGCTGGCGGCGGCAGAGGCGTTTCACGACACCATGCGTCGGCGCCACACGGTACGCAGTTACTCGAACCGCCCCGTACCCCGCCCTGTGATCGAGACGTGCCTTCGAACGGCGGGCACCGCGCCTTCGGGCGCCAATCACCAGCCCTGGCATTTCGTGGCGGTGGCAAACCCGGCGTTGAAGGCGCGGATCCGGGAGGAGGCCGAAGAGGAAGAGCGGCGGTTCTACGCAGGCGGTGCGGGCGACGAGTGGATCAAGGCTCTGGAGCCGATCGGCACCAATGCGGTGAAAGAGCATCTGACGGACGCCCCCTGGCTGATCGTGGTCTTTGCACAACGCTGGGGGCAGTTCGACGACGGCACGCGGTACAAGAACTATTACGTGCCCGAGAGCGTGAATATCGCCACCGGCTTCCTGCTGGCGGCGCTGCATCACGCGGGACTGTGTGCGTTGACCCATACGCCCAACCCGATGCGGTTCCTCAACGACGCGCTGGGGCGGCCCGCATCCGAGAAACCCACGATGATCATCGCGGTGGGGCATCCGGCAGCAGATGCAACCGTGCCCGAGGTAGCCTAGATCAAGAAGCCGCTGAGTGAGATCGCCAGCTTCGCCGAATAGCGCGGCCGTTTTCCGGCACGGAAAACGGGTCGGAAAATTTGCAATTTTCCGTCATCGGCGCCCGATCCGCTTACATCGGCCAGAACAGCAGGATGGCCGGGATGGTGACCGCCACGATCAGTATCTCGAGCGGCAGACCCATCCGCCAGTAGTCGCCGAAATGATAGCCGCCAGGGCCAAGGATCAGCGTGTTGTTCTTGTGCCCGATGGGGGTCAGGAATGCCGCCGAGGCCGCCACCGCCACCGCCATCAGGAACGGGTCGGGCGAGACGCCCAGCGCATTGGCCATCTGGATGCCCACCGGTGCGGCGACGATGGTCGTCGCGGTGTTGTTGAGCACATCCGACAGCGTCATCGTCACCACCATCAGCACCGTCAGGATGGCCCAGGCGGGCCAGCCCTGGGTCAGTGTAACCAACCCGCCCGCGATCAGTTGCGTACCGCCCGAGGCCTCAAGCGCGGCGCCCAGCGGGATCATCGACCCCAGAAGCACCACCACCGGCCATTCGATATGATCGTATAGCTCGGCAATCGGCAGGATACCGGTCAGCACATAGGCCACCACCACCAGCCCCAACGCCACCGGCAGGTAGAGAAGCCCGACCGAGGCCGCCAGCACCGCCGCGCCAAAGAGGCCGATGGCCAGCCATGTCTTGTCATTGGCGGTCACGCTCAGGCCCCGCGTGGCCAACGGCAGGCAGCCCAGCCAGTCTGTCACATCCGGCCCCCGGTCGCGCGGGCAGAGCAGCAAAAGGATATCGCCCGGCTGCACCTCGGTCCGGCGAATGTGCTGGGTGATCCTTGTGCCCTGACGCGAGATGCCCATCAGCACGGTGTTCTGACGCCAGCTGAGGCCCAGCCCCTGCGCGGTGCGCCCGGCGATGCGGGCGCCGTCGGTTACGACAACCTCGATCACGTCCAGCCCCTCGCCCGCCGCCGTCAGCGCCTGCTGCCGCTCCTTGTCCGAGAAATCGAGGCTGAGCGCGGCGCGAAACTCGTCCAGCGCTTCGGGCGTGGCCTCGATCACCAGCGTGTCGCCGGCGGCCAGGATCGTGTTGGCGGCTCGGCCATAGCGGCGCTTGCCGTCGCGGATCAGGCCCAGGAGCGCCACGTCGGCCTTTTCCGCCTCGGCATCCAGTTCTGCCAGGCGTTTGCCGATATGGGGCGACTCATCTGGCACCGTCAGTTCGGCGATATACTCGGCCAACGCCTCCGCCGCCTCGGCGGCACCTCCGCCGCGCGTCGGGATCAGGCGCCAGCCGATCAGCGCCACAAAGATCAGCCCCGCCAGTGCCGCCGCGCCGCCGACCGGGGCGAAATCGAACATGCGATACGGCTCGCCCAGCGCCTCGGCCCGGATCGAGGCGATGATGATGTTGGGGGGCGTGCCGATCAGCGTGACCATACCGCCCAGGATAGTGGCAAAGGACAGCGGCATCAGCGTCAGCGCCGCCGCCCGCCCCGCCTTGCGCGCGGTCTGGATATCGACCGGCATCAAGAGCGCCAGCGCCGCCACGTTGTTCATGAAGGCCGAGAGCACCGCGCCAATCCCGCCCATCAGCGCGATATGGGCGCCAAGGCCCCGCGACGCATCGACCAGCGTGCGGGTGATCAGGAACACCGCGCCGGATCGCACCAGCCCCGCGGAGACCACCAGCACCAGCGCAACCACGATGGTGGCGGGATGGCCAAAGCCTGAAAACGCATCCTTGACCGGGACAAGCCCCAGCACCACCCCCAGCATCAGTGCCGAAAACGCCACCAGATCATAGCGGAACCGCCCCCAGAGCAGCAGGGCAAAGACGGCGGCGAAAAGGGCGAAAAGCAGGATCTGGTCAATCGTCATGGCGCCAGCATAGAGGGCGCCGCGCGGCCTGCAACCGGCTCCCTTGATCCCGCCCCTCCTCCTTGTCTATATGGGCGCCAACCAGCAACCAGCGACGAGGACATCATGGCCGGCCATTCCAAATGGGCAAACATTCAGCACCGCAAGGGACGGCAGGACGCAGCGCGCTCAAAGCTGTTCTCGAAGTTCTCCAAGGAGATCACGGTTGCGGCCAAGATGGGCGACCCGGACCCGGACAAGAACCCGCGCCTGCGCCTGGCGATCAAGGAAGCCAAGTCGCAGTCGATGCCCAAGGACAATATCGAGCGCGCCATCAAGAAGGCGATCGGCGGCGATGGTGATGCCTATGAGGAAATCCGCTATGAGGGCTATGGCCCCAATGGAGTGGCGGTGATTGTCGAGGCAATGACCGACAACCGCAACCGCACCGCGTCGAACGTGCGCTCGACCTTCACCAAGCACGGCGGCAACCTGGGCGAGACCGGGTCGGTGGGCTTCATGTTCGAGCGCAAGGGCGAGGTCATCTATCCCGCCGAGGTCGGCGATGCCGACACGGTGATGATGGCTGCGATCGAAGCCGGCGCCGAGGACGTGGAAAGCTCGGAAGAGGGCCATATCATCTATTGCGCCGATACCGATCTGAACGAGGTGTCCAACGCGCTCGAGGCCGAGTTGGGCGAATCGGACTCGACCAAGCTGGTCTGGAAACCCTCGACCACGACCGAGCTTGACCTCGAAGCGATGCAAAAGCTGATGAAGCTGGTCGACGCACTGGAAGATGACGACGACGTTCAGCGAGTGACCACCAATTTCGAAGCCTCCGACGAGGTAATGGCGGCGCTTTGATCCCACCCAAGGCAGGGGGCGCTGCCCCCGCCGCCCGTTCCGGGCGACTCCCCCGGAGTATTTCCGACCAGAAAGAAGCAGCAGGGCCTGCTCTCTTCATTTCGCCCTAAATACTCCCGAGCGCGAGGCAGAGCCTCGCTCCCCCCTGCTGGCCATGCGCGCTTGCCCGGCAGGGCACTGCACGTTAGACGAAGCGCCATGAAACGCTTTCTGATCCTGCAACTGCGCCCTGAAACCGACGCGGCCGATGCCGAGTTCGCCTCGATCCTCGATAAATGCGGGATCGGGCCAGAGCGGGTGCACCGCATCCGGCTGGATTGCGAGGACCTGCCCGAGGGGCTGGATGTGACCGATTACGCGGGCGTCATCGTCGGCGGCGGACCCGGCTGTGTCAGCGACGACCCCGCCACCAAGCCCGCGACCGAAGCGCGGATCGAGGCGGCGATCCTGGGGCTGATGCCGCAGATCACCGGTGCCGATCATCCTTTCATGGGGTGTTGCTATGGGCTGGGCGTGCTGGCGGCGCATCTGGGCGGCGCGGTCAGCAAGGCGCGCTATGGCGAACCGGTCGGCCCCTCGACCTGTACCCTGACCGAAAGCGGTGCGAGCGATCCGCTGACCGCTGGCCTGCCCCCGGTTTTCGAGGCCTTTGTCGGCCACAAGGAGGCGGTGCAGGCGCTGCCGCCGGGCTGCACACATCTGGTCGCCTCGGGTCCCTGCCCCTTTCAGATGATCCGCTGGGGCGAGAATGTCTATGCCACCCAGTTCCACCCGGAAGCGGATGCGCATGATTTCGAACAGCGCATCCGGATTTACAAGGATCACGGCTATTTCCCGCCCGAGGATGCCGCGCGACTGATCGACATGTGCCATGCCGCCGAGGTCACGGCACCGGGCGAGATCCTGCGCCGTTTCGCCCAGCGCTACGGCTGACCCAACGGCGCCGTTGCCTGCTGGCCTGCTGCCGTCCTAGGCTGAGGCCAGGACAGGGGAGGATGGATATGGGCGCGAATACCGCCGATGCGATCATCGTGGGCAGCGGGCTGGCCGGGCTGGTTGCAGCCGCCGAACTGGGCGACCGGGGCAAGCGGGTGATCCTGCTCGATCAGGAACCCGAGAGCTTTCTGGGCGGTCAGGCCTTCTGGTCGCTGGGCGGGCTGTTCATGGTCGATACCCCCGAACAGCGCCGCATGGGCATCCGCGACAGCGCCGATCTGGCCCTGCGCGACTGGCTGGGCAGCGCCCAGTTCGACCGCCCGGAAGACGCCTGGCCGCGCAAATGGGCCGAGGCCTATGTGGAATTCGCCGCCGGCGAGATGCGACCCTGGCTGCATACGATGGGCTTGCGCTGGTTTCCGGTGGTCGGTTGGGCCGAGCGCGGCGGCTCCTATGCCGACGGGCACGGCAACTCGGTGCCGCGCTTTCACATCACCTGGGGCACCGGGCCGGGCGTGCTGGAGCACTTTCTGCGCCGCGTGCAGGACCATGTGGCGGCGGGCCGGATCGAGATGCGGTTTCGCCACCAGGTCAGCCATATCATCATGCAAAACGGTGCCGCGACCGGCGTATCGGGCGAGGTTCTGGCAGACGACCGCGCCCCACGCGGGCAAAAGACCAATCGCGACGAGATTGGAGAGTTCGAGGTCTACGCGCCCTCGATCCTGGTCACCTCGGGCGGGATCGGCGGCAATTTCGACCTGGTGCGCAAGGCCTGGCCGCGCGACCGGCTGGGCGAGCCGCCGCGCGACTTGGTGGCGGGCGTGCCGTTCCATGTCGATGGCCGGATGATCGCGATTTCGGAACGCGCGGGCGGCCATGTGATCAACGGCGACCGGATGTGGCATTACACCGAAGGCGTGCGCAACTGGGATCCGATCTGGCCCGACCATGGCATCCGCATCCTGCCAGGTCCCTCGTCGATGTGGTTCGATGCGCGCGGCAACCGGCTGGCGCCACCCTGCCTGCCGGGGTTCGACACCCTGACCACGCTGCGCGAGATCCTGAAGACCGGCTACGACTACAGCTGGTTCGTGCTGACCCAGAAGGTGATCAAGAAGGAATTCGCGCTGTCGGGGTCCGAGCAGAACCCCGATTTCACCTCGGGTAAATGGGCCGAGGTGATCCGCCAGCGCATCCTGTCGGGCAAATCCGCCACCGCGCCGGTAGAGGCGTTCAAACAGCATGGCGAGGATTTTGTGGTCGCCCACAGCCTGAGCGAGCTGGTGCGCGGCATGAACCAGCTGGGCGAGGTTCCGATCGACGAGACCCATCTGCGCGCCCAGATCGAGGCGCGCGATGCGCAGATGGACAACCCATTCACCAAGGATGCGCAGATCATGGCGATCCATGCCGCGCGCAACTATCGCGGCGACCGGCTGATCCGCACCGCCAAGCCGCACAAGTTCCTCGACCCCGCCAACGGCCCGCTGATTGCGGTGCGCCTGCATGTGCTGACCCGCAAGACGCTGGGTGGGCTGCACACCAATCTGGACGGCCAGATGCTGGGCACCGATGGCCAGGTGGTGCCGGGCCTCTTTGCCGCCGGAGAGGTGGCGGGATTCGGCGGCGGCGGCTATCACGGCTATAACGCGCTTGAAGGCACCTTCCTGGGCGGCTGCATCTTCTCGGGTCGCAACGCCGGGCGGTCGCGGGCCATCGCCTGAAGACCGCGCGCCAGCTGCATGCCGGCAACAACGGGGTGCGACCCGCAAGTTCGAAGAAAAGCCTAGATATCTTATGCTGGGATGGCGCCTCCACACGGAACCAACATATTGTTTTTTATGTTCTTTTGCCTTCCATCCGAAGTACTATCCCCTATAACAACATGAGGTTTCTTGGCGCGAGCTGTCTTGAGTCGTCCAAGGTGTTCCCATATCTTGGGGTGGATATTTAGGGGGATAAAAAATGCGGGCAACGAACAGGCTTTCAGCGTCATTCGTCAAGACTGCGCCTGTGGGCAAGCATTGCGACGGCGCAGGGCTGTGGCTGGTCAAGCGCGAGGACGGCGGGGCGCAGTGGGTGCTGCGCGTGACCGTTCACGGCAGGCGGCGCGAAATGGGGCTGGGCGGCTTTCCGGCGTTGTCTCTGGCCGAGGTACGCAAACAGGCCGACCGCTGGCGCAAGATGGCGGCTGCGGGGCGCGACCCGGTGAAAGGGCGTCAGGCCGAAGAACGGGCTGCGCGACGCGAGGACATAACGCTGGCGATTCTGACCACAGATGCGTTCGAAGCCCGCAAGGCCGAACTCAAGGGCGATGGCGCGGCAGGGCGGTGGCTGTCGCCTTTGAGCCTTCACGTCCTGCCGAAGCTGGGGAAGGTGCCGGTAACGGAACTCGACCAGCGCGACATCCGCGATACGCTGGCCCCCATCTGGCACACAAAGGCAGACACCGCGCGCAAGGCGTTAAACCGGCTGTCTATCGTATTGCGCCACGCCGCGGCGTTGGGCCTGGATGTGGACTTGCAGGCCACCGACAAGGCAAAGGCGCTTTTGGGTAAGACCCGGCACAAGCCGAAGAACATTCCGGCTATGGACTGGCGCGAGGTGCCAGATTTCTACGCCAGCCTCGAAGAACCGACCCTAACACACCTTGCTTTGCGCCTGCTCATTCTCACCGGCGTGCGCTCGGGACCGTTGCGCAACATCCGGCTTGACCAGATCGACAGCAACGTTTGGACCGTGCCTGCCGAGGCGATGAAGGGGCGCAAGGGCGCGACCGATGATTACCGGGTGCCGCTGTCGGATGAAGCCCAGCGCGTTATTGACCTAGCGCGTCCGCATGCGCGCAACGGGTTCCTGTTTCCGAACACGCGCGGCGGCGTGATTAGCGACATGACGCTTTCACGTCACATGGAACGGCGTGAGTTGGACGCCCGCCCGCACGGGTTTCGCACGTCCCTGCGTACATGGTTGGCCGAAGTAACCGACGCTCCGCATGAGGTGGCTGAGGCTATGCTTGCTCATGTCGCCGACAGCGGCGTTGTACGAGCTTATCGCAGGACCGATTTCCTTGAGCAGCGTAGCGCATTGGTTCAGCGATGGGCTGATTATGTAATTGGGGGCACCGGGAAAGTCGTCAACGTGACAAGCGCGGACGGATTCATAAGGGACAAAACTGACAATACAGATGAACCCCTTGCATCAACCGAGAAATAACTTCTTCCGCGCGCGTTGGTTTCAAATGGACGACAGCGGAAGATGCTAATGTTGGAGAATGTTGTTGTTTGCGGCTGTTGCACTTCGACTGCGCAAGCCACTCTGTCGACCGTCAACGGCCGCTGACAAATTGGAGCTATGGCCATTTTCCGGTGATACCTGCCCAACCGACGGCTTCAAACGATCCAACATCTTGGCAAGTTCTAGCGTCGGCGCCAGGCGGTCGATCCCGCCCAAGGGCATCGCTGAAAGCGCTATGATACCTGCATTGGAAGGCGGCGCCGACGCGAACAAGTAATTATCGAGTTACCAAACCGTCAATACGGGTCGTGAGGTAGTTTGAATTTCGGGTGCTATGGAAAATGGCATGTCACTCTCGCTGGCATTTCCACCCGTTGTTGACAGTATGGCCTTAGTCCAAGTGGGCGATCACGGCTCCCAACTCTGTTTTGGAAAGTGAGAACGGAATCTTCTTTCTAAAGGTCTGCCACCCATCGCAAAGCAGACTTTGATGCAGGGCGCAGAGAATGACCGTTTCGAGCCGATTCCGTTGAAAAACTCTTCCTTGATCGGGTTGCCAGCGACTGATTCAATTCTCTCAACGAGCGGGAG